>NZ_JBVPGT010000026.1:0-306375 GCF_055817355.1 Enterobacter sp. PL_is379 | reverse complement strand
GCTCGCGCGCGCCCTGAGTGCGGCGCACCTCGCGGTGCAGGCGGTCGCGGGTGAACTCGGTCACCAGCTGCTGCCCGAAGCGGATAGCGCTGACGTGGCCGGAGCCGTAGTGCAGCCAGGCCAGCTTTTGCTCGCCGGGCAACGTCAGGCCGGTCAGGTTGCTCAGGGCATCCCACTCGTAGCCCACCGCGCCGTTAATGCCGGACTCGCTCAGCACGCGCCCGGCGGCGTCGTGGCGGTATGCGATCTCATCGCTTTCGATACCCAGGGCAACGCCTTCGGCCGTGGGCGTGCGGCGGATGCGGGTAATCTGGCCGCTCAGGTCGCGGAAGTAGCGGTACTCCGCGTGGCGCTGTGTGCGCCCGATCAGCAGCCCGCTGTCGTCATAGCTGAACTGCTGGACGCGACGGGCGATACCGCCGTCAGCGGCAGGCCGTCCGTTTTCTTCGAGCGCGCAGAGGAACCCTCGCGCGTCCCATTCCATATAGCGCACGGTCTCATCCGGGCGCGTTTCGCTGAGCGGGCGGCCCACGGCGTCGTAGGTGAACCGGTATTCCGCCCCATTGCCGTTATCCAGTCGCAGCAGGTTACCGCGCGGGTCGTAGCGCCACTGGCGCACGCGGCCAATACGGTCGGTGAGGCTGACCGGGAGGCCGAGCGCGTTGTAGGCCCAGCTAACCTCGCTTTCCAGCGGGTCGCGCCAGCCCGTGAGCTGGCCGCGTTCGTTCCACACCAGCGACTCGCGGCTGCCGTCCGGATGGATCACGACGCTCAGCAGCCCGGCACGACTCCACTCCCGGCGCGTGATATTCCCTTCCGCATCCTCGCTGGCAATCAGCTGCCCGAATCGATCGTAGGTGAAGCGGGTCACGCTGCCGGAGCAGTCGGTGCGCTGCGTCAGCAGCGCCTGGTGGTTCCAGACCAGGCGCACAACGCCACCTGTGGCGTCGGTGATGCTCTCAGGCAGGTTTTCTTCATCGTCAGGATAGCCATACGCGGTGGTGCTACCGGCCGGATCCGTTTCCGACAGCAGGCGACCGCGAAGGTCGTACATGGCCTGCGATGAGGTGCCGTCCGGGTACACCGTGCGGGTGATGCGGTCGGTCAGGCGATGCCAGTGGTACTCGGTGCGGCGGCCCGCCGGGTCCGTCTCGCTGGTCATGCGGCCGTATTTGTCCCACGTGCTGCGGCGCATTGCGCCGCCGGGCAGAATAACGTCGCAGAGCTCGCCGTCGCGGTAAACAAACGTCGTCTGGCGACCGTCGTAATCCGTGAAGCGCGCGACGTTGTCGTCGTCGACCAGCCAGTGCGCCTGGGCGCCGTCATCGCGGATAGCACGGCGGATGCCATTTTCAAAATCGTATTCGAACGCCAGCTGTTCGCCGCCGCTGTGGCGGAAGCCGACCACGCGCGGCAGGCCGTCAATCTCCCGCCAGCGGTATTCGCTCAGCAGGCCGTTGGCGTCCTCATGGGCGCTCATCAGCCCGTCCTGCCAGCGGAAGCGTCGGCGCACGCTACCGCCCCGGCCGGTCACGGAGACCAGCTGGCGCTGTTCATCATAAGCGTAACTGACCAGGCAGATCTCGTCATCCAGCCATGCGCCGACGAGCCTGTCACGGTCGTAGCGGCAGACCACGCGCTGGCTCGCGCTGTCGGTCAGGGCATGCAGGGTATGATCCGCATTCCACTCGAAGAGGATATCGTTGCCGCAGGGTTCAGAGATGCGCTGAAGCAGTGACGGAGCATCATCCCGCAGCGGCGCATAGTGCCAGCGCTCGCCGCTGACGTCATACACCGACCAGCTGTCGTCAGAGTGATGTTCAAGCCAGTTTTTTTCGCTTTCGCAGTAGGTGCGCATCCCTTTCGGGACCTTCGGGAAGGCGACGTAATCGCCGGACGGCGCGCGCCACACCAGGCCGTCCTGGTAAGGCTCCAGGCGGCTTTCCCAGAACAGGCTCCAGCCGCGGCCCAGCACGCTGTCGCCGGGGTTGCCGCTGCGCCAGTAGCGCTGCCAGCGCACCGGAAGGCGGGAAGGAAGGACGAAGTCCAGCTCATCATCCCCGCTGAGAAATTTTTGTCCGCTGACGATATCCACCGGGCGGGCGATGATCCCTGCGGCCGCCACGCCTGTCATCAGCGTGCCGGCGCGACAGGCGATACGGGCCAGCTTATTGATGCCGGGGATTTTGCCCAGCAGCTTAGAGAGCGCCCCGACTTTACCAGCGGCACCGCCCCACCCGCCGATAAGCCCGGCAAACAGCAGGGTAAGATCGGAGACTTTGTAGAGCCACTCGGGGACTTCAGACTGAATGGGGAGGGTTTGCTGCGGGTCGCCGCCGATAATGACGTTGTCCGAACCGGTCATCACCTTCGCGTCGCAGGTGGTGCGATCCCCGATGCGTGCCGCAGGCAGGCCGTTGATAGAGACCCGCGAAGAGCCTTCGGCCATCTGCTGCGAGCCATCGTCAGAGCACTTCACCGCGCTGTCCGTGGCCATGGCGGCGGGTTTACCGTTGATAAACACGTTGGGCGAGCCGGAGGTGATGACGCCTTTCTTCGTCATGCTGGATGCCCCGGCGTCCGCGATGCTGTCCCGGGCGGCGGTCGCCAGCTCCCCGGTGTAATACCCCACGGCCAGGCTGGCGCCGACGAGCAGGACGCCCACGCCAAGACAGGATGCACCAAGTCCGGCAATAAACATGGCCCCCGCCAGAATGCCCCCGGCGGCGGCAATCAGGCCGCCGACAATCGTTCCGGCAATCATCCCGGCCAGCGCACCGGAGTGGCCGATATCATCACCAACGCGTGCTGCTTCAAACATAACAACTGTCCCTGGTGTTAATGGTGGAAGCGGAAGCTCCTGAGAAGACCGCCAAACAGCGTGCTGTCAGCATCGCCCAGCGCGCGGGTGCAGGTCATGGTGAACACCAGAATGTTATTGCTGTCGACGTTAAATACGGCCTGCTGCTGCCATATGCGTTTCCCGTCGCGCAGGTAGGTAGCATGAACGGTTTCACCCTGTAAAAGATCGTCACCCAGCGTAGCGGCGCTGCGCTCACCCTGCTTCCAGCCCTTGATGTGTTTTTCCATCAGGGCGAGCTGGCGATCGATATACGCGGCAAGCGCTTCACCGGCGTTGAGAGCATCGCGGGAGATGTTGAACGCCGGTGCATCCGCAGCGGGCGGCGCAAATACGTTGACGGTACGATCCTGATATCCCTCAGGAAAAGAGATCAGTCCTTCACTGAAAAGGCACTGCGAATGTTGTTCTGACATTGAGCGGGTCCCACCACATATTTTCAGAAGCGGTAAGTTTCGCATATGTGTTTAAGGCTGACTATCCCCAGATTATCGCCCCACCGCCACGCTCGCCGACAGCCCCGCCACCAGTTCAACCCCCTCCGGCAACCTGTCGATATGAATACGCACCGGCACGCGCTGCGCCAGCCGCACCCAGCTAAAGGTAGGCTCGACGTCGGGCAGACCCAGCCCGCCCGTCTCGTCGTTGCTGTCCCCAATCCCGTGTCCGATGCTCTCCACGTGCCCCGTGATGACCGGCTCGTATCCCATCAGCACAACCTGCGCAGCATCCCCAACGCGAATATGGCGCAGCTTGGTCTCTTCAAAGTACCCCACCACCCAGAAGCTGTGGGCATCGACGATGGCGACCTTTGTCTCCCCCGCCGTCGCGTAGTCTCCGGGCCGCAGCCGCAGGTGCGTAACGTACCCCGAAACCGTCGCACGGACGGTGGCGTGCGCCAGATTAAGCTCAGCCAGATCCAGCGCGGCCAGCGCGCCGTGATAATTGGCCGCCGCGACGTTCGCCGCGCTGCCGGTTTGCTGCAAATCCTCGCCGGAGATGGCGTTTTTAATCAGCGTGCGGCGATGGGCCGCGTCCTGGCGCATCAGCATCTCATGGCGTTTCGACTCCACATCAGCCTGCGCGCTTGCCACCGCCAGCTTGAGCCAGCGCGGATCGATGGTGTAAAGCACATCGCCCCGATTCACCCACTGGTTATCCCGAACGGCCACGCTGATGACGGGCCCGGAGACGTCCGGCGCAATCTGCACCACGTCCGCACGCACGCGCCCGTCGCGGGTCCACGGCGTTTCTGCGTAGTGTTTCCACATCTTAAAGGCCAGAAGCGTAGCCGCCGCGACGGCGCTTAACGTCAGCGCATAGCGAGCCAGTAAAGAGAGCAGTGATTTCATGACAATAACCCCAACGCGGTCAGGCCCTGCATCAGCAGGAAAAAGGTGACAATCCAGGTTGAAACATCCATCAGCGGGCGAAACGGCAAGCGCCGGTAGCCCCTGCTAAGAGAGAAAAGCGCGACGAGGCTTAGCGTACAGACCAGCGCCGCGAGGGCGACCGTCAGCAACCCCGGGATAAAAACCCCGCCGATATTGAGATCGTTAACCATGGTCTGGCTCCCGTAATGCACAGTGCAGATCCACCAGCCTGAAGACAAACTGGCGCGTATGTTCATCTGCCGCAGGCAGATGGCTCTCGACAAGGGTGACGATGCGTTCCCGTAAGGCGTTGCGGTCTGCGGCGTTTATCCTATGAAAAAGTGCGTCAACCTCCCTGCCGGGCGGTGCGTCACTGCGGCGTAAATGCATGACCGACAGCCCCAGACGCAGCGCATGTAACAGCCGATCGAGCGCCTGCTCTGGCGCGCGCTCGCTGCGCTGCAGCCGCGGCAGCAACAGGGCGGTTCGGTCCATCATCAGGTTGATCCAGTGCGTTTCGTCAACCCGCAGCGTGCCCTTCACGCTGCGGCGAATGTCGCGCTGACAGAGGTTCAGCAGACGCGTGATGGCACCATCCGCCTGCACGGTTTGCAGCAGGCTCATGCTGATAACGGCAAAGCCGGTCGCGGCAAATAGCGCGATGGCGGTGTTGGCCGCAACGGCGAAGTCTCCGCTGTAGTGCGCCCCCAGCTCGCACAGAATGGGCAGCGTCAGGGTGATGCCCATCGCCATAAACGTGGTCGGTGGACGCGCCTGAAGCGACCCGGCCAGCAGATACGCAGGAGCCAGCACCGCCACCAGCACCGGGAAATCGCTCACCAGCGGCAGCAGCGCAAAGCTGTAGAACAGGCTAATTACCACGCCCCAGAACGAGCCAATGATGTATTTCACAATGTGGGGGGCCGGGGTGTCGAAGCTGCCAAACAGCGTGCAGCAGACCCCCAGGATAGACACCGCCGTACCGCCATCCGGCCATGCTGAGAAGATCCAGACCAGACAGCCGCTCAGGATGATGGCGAAAGCCCCCAGCGCCGTGCGGGCTGCGGTAAGAGGATCGCGGTGGAAAACGTAGCCTTTCGCCGCGCGGGTTTGCCTCTCCCCAAAGACGGGTTTGGCGTGGAGGATGGCCCCGGAAAGACGCTCGCACTGCTGCAGAAGCGCGATCGCCTCCGCGAGGTAGCGGATAAAACTGACCAGCCGCGCGTCGTCAAACGTCTGCGCCAGCGCGGCATACCGATCGATGAGAAGCGCACAGCGGAGCCGCAGCGCCTCTGCCGTACTGCTGAGGCTAGCGCCTTCACCGGCCACCCAGGCCTGAACATCCTCCAGCAAGGCCTGCACGTCGGCGGGCAGGGTTCCGATCGTTGGCATGCGGTCGTGTAGTTCACAGTTGACGATAACGAGCCGCGCCAGCCGGTCGTGAATCGCTTTTCTGGCCTGCCGCACCGGGGCGGAGAGGGCAAAATCGTACGGAATATGGTGGCTTATGCCCTGCAGGAACTGCAGCGCCAGGGCCAGATACAGCGGGCCGGAAGCCGCATCGGGCTTGCCCGCTAAGGTATCCGCCA
Organism: Enterobacter sp. PL_is379; assembly: GCF_055817355.1. Classification (NCBI taxonomy): domain Bacteria; kingdom Pseudomonadati; phylum Pseudomonadota; class Gammaproteobacteria; order Enterobacterales; family Enterobacteriaceae; genus Enterobacter; species Enterobacter sp. PL_is379. The sequence continues at coordinate 300,553 of NZ_JBVPGT010000026.1, read as the reverse complement.
CCCGCTCGCGCGTGGCCTGTAGCGTCTGGGATAATTTAGCGTTGAACAGCCCTGATACCCGCGCGGGCAGCACGTAGCGGTGAATCAGCGCCGCGCAGAAAATCCCGATCGCGATCTCCTGCACGCGGACAATGGCGACGTTAAAGATGCCGCCGGGATCGGATACCGCGGGAAAACCAATCAGGCTCGCGGTGTAGCCCGCCAGCACAAAGGCATAGGCCCGGGGCGTGCGCTCCAGCAGGGAGAGCCACAGGCAGAATACGATCCAGCCCGTCAGCACCATGCTGCACAGGATCGGCGTATTCGCGAAGGTGGGCACAATCAGAACGGTCGCGCTGGCCCCGACAACCGTACCGGCCAGCCGGTAGAGGCTTCTGCTGAGCGATGCCCCGACCGACGTCTGCGACACGATGTAAACCGTAATAATCGCCCATGAGGGGCGTTCGAGGCCGATAGACAGCGCGATGTAATAAGCGAGCATCGCCGCGGCGAAACTCTTTGCGGCGTAGATCAGCGCCCCCGCGTCGTTTTGCAGCGCGGCGGGCAGGCGCACGGGATAAGAGAGGACGTTTTTCATGCCGGAATTATTACCGGCTTGCAGACCCGCTTAAATACTCTATTCTGTCAAAAAATACCTGAATGTTGCCAGAATCGTGAAGCCTCAATCTGCTACTACGCTGTATGACCCTGACTCTAGCGCCTCTCCTGCCGTGGCGCGTCATCTGGACTTCGTGGACTACGCCGCGGAAGTGCCGGTACACACCCACCGCAAGGGGCAGCTGATTATTGCCCGCTACGGCGCGGTCAGCTGTTATGCGGAAAACGATATCTGGATCGTGCCGCCAGACTGCGCCGTCTGGATCCCAGGGGGGATCCCGCACAGCGCCAAAGCGACCTGGAACGCGCATCTGAACTATCTGTTTATTGAGCCCGGCGCGGCGACGCTGCCGGAGAGATGCTGCACGCTGGCGATCTCGCCGCTGATCAAGGAGCTGGTCGATCGCCTAACCCGCGAGGGCGTTGATTATCCGCCCGACAGCCATGTCGCCAGGCTAATCAGGGTCACGCTTGATGAGCTTGCCAGCATGCCGCAGCAGAAGCTGAGCCTGCCGGTCTCAACCGACCCGAAAATTCGCGCCATGGCCGACGCGCTGGTCAGCCGCCCTGAGGACCGAAGCCCCCTGAAGGAGTGGGCGAAACGGCTTGCCCTCAGCGAGCGTTCGTTTGCACGCCTGATGCAGCGCGAGACCGGGCTGAGCTTCGGGCGATGGCGCCAGCAGCTGCATTTGATTATTGCCCTACGGGAGCTGGCAAGCGGCGTACCGGTCCAGAACGTGGCGACAACGCTCGGGTACGAATCCGTGAACGCCTTTATCACCATGTTCCGAAAAGCGATGGGCAGCACGCCCGCGCATTACTTTGCCGAACGGAAAAACAGCGGCCGTTAACCCGGCCCCTCGCTCCCCGCCGCCAGCAGCGGCACCACCACGTCGCTGATGGGTACCGCAATGCCGTGCTTGCGGCCGTAGCGCTGGATCACGCCGTTGCGGATGTCCCACTCCATCGGACGGTTGGCCTGACGGTCCGCCAGGATCGACGTGCCGAGGTCCTCAGGGGCACGCTGGAAGTTCGCCAGAATCTCCTGCGCTACGTCATCGTTCAACTTCGCCCCTTCCGCGCGGGCGACAGTAAGCCCCTCGTGCAGGTAGGCCAGTGAAAGTTCGCTGATATCCTCGCGCCTGAACATCCCGGCGCGGCGGTTGGCCAGCACCATCAGCCCGGCGACCGCGTTTTGCAGCAGCTTGCGCCAGGCGACGGTGGCGAAATCTGCCGAGAGTGCAACTTCACAGCGCGTACCGCGAAGCGCCTCCACCACCCGCTGCGCCTGCGGCATGTCCGGCAGCGTCAGGCGCGGCTTCGCCCGCAGCCAGACGGAGGCATCCGGCTCGCGCTGCGCCGGGAACCAGACCACCGACGGCAGCACCGTCGCGCCACTGACCAAAGGCTCAAGCTGAGCTTTCTGCTCAACGCCGTTTTGCAGGGCGCAGACCATCGTATTTTCATCGCACAGCGCGCGCAGCCACCCGGCGCTGTCGGCATTTTGCGTCGTTTTCACCGCGATAAACACGAGGTCCACGGGGCGCGCGATGGCTGTCGGATCGGTTAATACCGGACCGGGCACCACCGTTTCACCCTCATCGTGGCGCAGGCGTAACGCCGCATGTGCGGTCCGTCCGCAGAGCAGCGGCGTGCGGCCAGCATCATGCAGTACCGCGGCAATGGTAGTACCAATCGCACCCGGTCCTATCAGCGCAATCGTTGGATAGTCAGACATGAGTCACTCCCCTTTTGCTAAGCCTGCTATCAGTTATACCACCCTGAGACGAGTGCGCCACACCCGTTGTCTATACTCAACATTCACAGACAACGGAGTGCGCCATGCCTTTACCCGATTTCAAATCCTCTGAACCGTTCACCCTTGGCATCGAGCTCGAACTGCAGGTGGTTAACCCGCCGGGCTACGATCTGAGCCAGGACTCCTCCGCGCTCATCGCCGCCGTCAAAGACGACATCAAAGGCGGTGAAGTCAAACACGACATCACCGAAAGCATGCTCGAAATCGCCACCGGCGTGTGCCAGACCATCGACCAGGCGGCGGCGCAGTTCTCGGTGATGCAGCAGAGCATCCTGCGCGCCGCGGCGGAGCAGCACATTCAGATCTGCGGCGGCGGGACGCATCCGTTCCAGAAATGGCAGCGCCAGGAGGTGTGCGACGACGAGCGCTATAACGTCACGCTGGAGCGCTTTGGCTATCTGATTTTGCAGGCGACGGTATTCGGTCAGCACGTTCACGTCGGCTGCCGGACCGGGGATGACGCGATTTACCTGCTGCACGGCCTGTCGCGCTTTGTGCCGCACTTTATCGCCCTGGCGGCAGCCTCGCCGTATATGCAGGGCACGGACACGAAGTTCTCCTCGTCGCGGCTCAACATCTTTTCAGGGTTCCCGGATAACGGCCAGATGCCGTGGGTCAACAGCTGGCAGGAGTTCGAGGGGCTGTTCCGCCGCCTGAGTTCCACCAGCATGATCGACAGCATCAAGGATCTGCACTGGGATATTCGCCCCAGCCCGCATTTTGGCACCGTGGAGGTGCGGGTGATGGATACGCCGCTGACGCTCGGCCACGCGATTAACATCGCTGGACTTATTCAGGCGACGTCCCACTGGCTGTTGACCGCGCGGCCCTATAAGCATCAGGAACGGGATTTTCTGCTGTACCGCTTTAACCGTTTTCAGGCCTGTCGCTACGGGCTGGAGGGGATCCTGACGGACGTGCATACCGGCGAGCACAAAACCGTGGCGGAAGACATCGCCTGGCTGCTGGAGCAGGTGGCGCCGTCGGCCGAGAAGCTTGGCGCGACGAGCGCAATTAATGAAATTGCCCTGCTGTTAAAGCAGGGCAAGAGCGAGGCGCAGCGCATGCGGGAGTTTATCGCCGACGGCGGCTCGCTTATTTCTCTGGTGCAGAAGCACTGCGAGCTGTGGGCGACGAGTCCGTAAGGCCGTGGCCCCACTCCCGCAGGCGCTGGAACAGCACGAACAGCGCCGGGATAAACAGGATCCCCACCACGGTCGCCACCAGCATGCCGCTGAACACCGTGGTGCCGATGATGCTGCGGCTCTGGGCACCCGCCCCGGTCGCCAGCATCATGGGCAGAACGCCGATAATGAACGACACGGCGGTCATCATCACCGCGCGGAAGCGGCGCGAGGCCCCTTCCCGCGCGGCATCGACAATCGCCATTCCGTCCATACGCCGCGCGCGGGCGAACTCCACGATAAGAATCGCGTTCTTGGCCGCTAAAGCGATCAGCAATACCAGACCAATCTGCACGTACACGTCGTTGGCGTATCCGGCCATCCACAGCCAGACCAGCGCCCCGCCGATGGCGAACAGCACCGAGAGCATCACGCTCGCCGGGAGCGTCCAGCTCTCGTACTGGGCGACGAGGAACAGCCACGCCATCACCACCGCCGCCAGCACGATCCAGATCGCCTGATTGCCGGTCTGCTGCTCCTGATACGACATGCCGCTCCAGGCGTAGTCGTATCCGGCCGGCAGGCTCTCCGCCAGAATCTCACCCATCACCGCCATCGCGGTGCTGCTGCTCACCCCAGCCGCTGCCGAGCCGCTCACCGACACCGACGGGAACTAGTTGTACTGCTGCAGGAACGGCGCGCCGACGGTCGGCGTGATGGTGACGAGGTTGCTCAGGCGCACCCGCTCGCCGCTGTTGCTGCGCACGAACAGCTCGCCGATCTGCTCTGCGCGCTCGCGCCACTGCATCTCGTTCTGCATCACCACGTGGTAGACGCGGTTGTTGATGCTGAAATCCCCGGCGCGCGTGCCGCCAAAGGCGGTTTGCAGGCTGCTGAAGATGCGCGATACCGGCACGTCGAGACGCGCGGCGCGCTCGCGGTCAACGGTCAGCGTCAGCTGCGGCACGCTGCTGCTCCAGGTGGTGAACACGCGGCTCAGCTGCGGATGCTGGTTAGCTTTCGCCAGCACCTCGCGGGTGACGCGCTCCAGCTCCGCCGGGCTCTGCCCCGCCTGGGCCTGGATGCGCAGGTCAAAGCCGGAAGCGTTGCCCAGCCCCGGCAGCGTCGGCGGGGCAAAGGTCATGATGGTTGCTTCCGGCAGCGCCAGCAGCTGGCGCTGCAGGGTACCCATCACCTCCTCCAGCGGCGGGCGCTCGCTCCAGTCCTTCAGCATGATGGAGATAAACCCGCCGTTGGAGGCGCTGGTGCCGTTGAGGATGTTAAACCCGGAGACCTGAATCACATCCTCCACCGCCGGATTTTTGGCGATCAGCTCCCGCGCGGTGGTCATCACCGCTTCGGTACGCTCCAGCGAGGCCGCTTCCGGCAGCTGGACGCTGGCAAAGAAATAACCCTGATCTTCCTGCGGCAGGAAACCTTTTGGCATCGACGTAAAGCTGAACAGCACGACTGCCGCCGCGCCTGCGGTGGCCAGCAGCGCCAGCCACGGACGCAGGTTTAAGACATTCACGATGCGGGTGTAGAAACCGCGCGTGGCGTCCAGCCCGCGGTTAAAGGCGCGATAAACGGCCGCTGGTTTCTCCGGGCGCGGACGCAGCAGCATCGCGCACAGCGCGGGCGTCAGGGTCAGCGCCACGAGGCTTGAGAGCGTCACGGCGGTAGAGAGCGTCACCGCGAACTGGCGATACAGCTCGCCGACAATCCCCGGCAGGAGCGCCACCGGCACAAACACCGCCAGCAGCACCAGCGTCGTCGCGATCACCGGTCCGGCGATCTGGCGCAGGGCCAGCGCGGTCGCCGCCGTGCGGCTCTGCCCTTCCGCCATCAGCGTTTCGACGCTCTCCACCACCACGATGGCGTCATCCACCACCATGGTCAGCGCCAGAATAATGGCGAACAGGCTCAGCGTGTTGGCGGAGTAGCCGAGCGTATAGAGCACGGCAAACGTCCCCACCAGCGACACCGGAATGGCGAGCGCGACAATCAGCGTGGCGCGCCAGCTTTGCAGGAACAGGGAAACGACCACCACAACCGCCAGCATGGTGAGCGCCAGCGAGACGCCGATCTCTTTAATGGTCGCGGCGACAAAAGAGGTGGTGTCGAATTTCACCTCATAAACCAGGTCGTCCGGGAAGCGCGTTGAGAGGCGTTCCAGCTCCGCGCGTACTGCATCGGCCACGCGCAGGGCGTTGGCGGACGGCGTCGGGTAGATACCCAAATAGGCGGAGTCATGCCCGTTCAGCTGCGCGCCGGAGCTGTAGCTGCGCGAGCCGAGCTCGATGGTGGCGATGTCCTTCAGGCGCACCAGTTGGCCCATCTCCCCGGCGCGGATGATAATGTCGGCAAACTCTTCGGCCTGGCTTAAGCGCCCCAGCCCGTTGATGGTCAGGGTCTGCTGCTGGCCGTTAAACACCGGCGGCGTGCCCACCTGACCCGCCGCGCCCTGTACGTTCTGCTCGCGCAGCGCCTGCGCCACGTCATCGGTGGTGACGTTCAGGGCGTTCATGCGGTCCGGGCGCAGCCAGATGCGCATGCTGTAGTCGCGCGCGCCGAACATCTGCACCTGCCCCACGCCGGGCAGACGCGACAGCGCCTCGCGCACCTGGGTGCTGGCGTAATTGCTGACGAACAGCGGCGTGTGGGTGTTATTCGGTGAGTAAAGACTTACCCCCATCATCAGGTTGGTGGCCCGCTTGCGCACCTGCACGCCGTTTTGCTGCGCCTCGGTCGGCAGCTGCGCCACGGCCTGCGCCACGCGGTTTTGCACGTCGATGGCGGCAAGATCCGGATCGGTGCCCGCCGCAAAGGTAATGTTCAGGCTGTAAGTGCCTTCGTCCGAACTGGTGGACTCCATGTAAAGCATATGGTCCACGCCGTTCAGCTGCGTCTCCAGCGGCGTGGCGATGGCCTCCGCCACGTCAGCGGAGCTGGCACCGGGCCAGCTGGCAGAGACGTTCACCACCGGCGGCGTGATCTGCGGGTACTGCTCCACCGGGATAATCCTCAGCGCAATGGCCCCCAGCAGGGTGATGACCAGCGCAATCACCATCGCGAAGCGCGGGCGTTTGATGAAAAACGTCAGCATGATGGCTCCTTAATTCAGTATCTGGACAGCAGCGCCGGGCTGCACGCGCTGCGCGCCGTCAGTAATCGCTCGCTCACCGGGCTTCACGCCAGAGGTGAGCTGGAACTGCTGGCTAATCTGACCAGCCACGTTCAGCGGGCGCATTTCGGCGTTGCCGTCGGCATTAACGACCCAGGCAAAGTAGCCGTCGCCGTTCTGCTGGACCGCGGCGGCGGGCAGGGTCAGCACCGGCTGTTCACTTGCCGGGCGCAAAAACACGTTCACATTGCCGCCGGGCAGCAGCTGATGGCGCGGATTGGCAAACTCGGCGCGCAGCATCACGCTGGCGGTACGCGGGTCAACGCGGTTATCCACTGATGTCAGCTCGCCGCTGACGCGCTGGCCGTTGCTGTCGATCAGCGCCTGCCAGGCACGCTTCATGGCATTGATATCCGCATGCTGTCCGGCTTTGGCGGCAAACGCCCCCTCTTCCAGCGCAAAGGCGATGCGGATCGGATCGAGCTGCACCACCTCCACCAAAACGCCGCTCGCCGGGTTGATCAGGCTACCCACGTGGAAGCTGCTGTGCCCCACGCGGCCGTCAATCGGCGAGGTGATACGGGTGTAGCTCAGGGTGACGTTGCGGGCTTCGAGCCGGGCCTTCGCCTGCTCGAGAGCGGCGCTGGCGACGTCGCGCTGCATGCGGGCGTTGTCCACGTCGTGACGGCTGATGGCGTTGCTGCTGCCGAGACTTTCAAAGCGGGAAAGCTGCTGCTGCGCCTGGCGCAGCGTGGCTTCGGCGCTTTTCACTTCGGCCTGCGCCAGGCGCAGGGCGGCGCGCGGCTCGGAGTCGTCCAGCTCAAACAGTACGTCGCCTTTTTTCACGTACTGCCCGTCGCGGAAGTGGATTTTGGCAATCGCGCCTTCCGTTCGCGCCCGTAGCTCAACGGTGTGAATGGCTTCGATGCGGCCCGGGATCTGGCGCTCGGCGGCGTGGGCGGTCTGCTCCACGGTGGCGATGCGCACGGGGATGGCGGCGGCGAATACGGGTTGCAGGGTACTGACAAGGAGTGCAAACAGGACCGGGAGTTTCATGGGAGTACCTCAGCGTTGTTTCCCCTCACCCCGGCCCTCTCCCCAAAGGGGAGAGGGAGAAAACCGAGCCCAAGGGAGAGGGTTAGGGTGAGGGGTAAGGTTTTCGTTATGCAGCCTTACGGAACCTGCGGGTCAGTCGCTTCTCGATTTCGACGACGAAGAACATCACGCCTGCAACGGTCAGGGTCACAAACCAGTAGCGCAGCGGCAGGGCTTCGGTGCCGAACAGCATCTGCATAAACGGCAGGTAGATAATCGCCGCCTGGAGCAGGAACAGCACGCCCGTCACCAGCCAGATCCCTTTGTTCGCCAGCAGACCGCGGTTGAGGGAGAACCCTTCGGTGTTGCGGCAGTTAATCATGTATACCCACTGGGCGCAGACCAGCATCTGCAGCAGCACGGTGCGGATGAACTCCGCGCTGTGGCCGCGCGGAGCCAGCCAGGCTTCCAGCGCAAAGGCGGCGATGGCAATCATGGTGCCGACGAAGGCCACGCGCCAGACGGCGTAGGCGTCCATCACGTGCTGCCCGGTCTGACGCGGCGGACGGCGCATGATGTTGCGCTCGGCGGCCTCAAAGGCCAGGCCGAAGGAGAGCGTGGCGGAGGTGGCCATGTTCATCCACAGAATCAGCACCGGCGTCAGCGGAATGATGTTCCCCGCCAGCAGCGCAATCACAATCAGCAGCCCCTGCGCCAGGTTGGTCGGCATGATGAACAGGATGGTCTTCTTCAGGTTGTCGTAAACACGACGCCCCTCTTTCACCGCGCTGGCGATGGTGGCGAAGTTATCGTCCGTCAGGACCATGTCCGCCGCCTCTTTGGTCACTTCCGTGCCCTTGATGCCCATCGCGATGCCCACGTCAGCCTGACGCAGCGCCGGGGCATCGTTCACGCCGTCACCGGTCATGCCGACGATTTCACCTTTGTCCTGCAGCACTTTCACCAGGCGCAGCTTATGCTCCGGGCTGGTACGGGCGAAGATGTCATACTTCACCGCGGCGTCCGCCAGCGCGGCGTCGTCCATCTTCTCCAGCTCGTAGCCGGTAACCGCCTGCTCGCTGTTGGTGATCCCCAGCATCTGGCCTATGCTCATCGCCGTCTGCGGGTGATCGCCGGTGATCATCTTCACGCGGATCCCCGCCTGCTGGCAGGCGTTAATCGCGTCAATCGCTTCCGGACGCGGCGGATCCATCATCCCTGCGATGCCGAGGAAGATCAGGCCGTGGCTCAGGTCATCGTGCGTCAGCTCCTGCTCGCCGTTCGCCGGCCTGAACGCCGCGGCGACCATGCGCAGCCCCTGACGCGCATAGCGCTCCATCTCGCTTTCCCAGTACGTGCGGTTGAAGGCTTCCGCACCGTTGCGGGTCTGCTGCTGCGCGCAGAGGGCGAAAATCACGTCCGGCGCGCCGGTGATCAGGATCTGCTCCTCACCGTCAATCTGGTAGTGGGTGCTCATGTACTTATACTGCGAGTCGAACGGGATCTTATTCACCAGCGTGGTCATCACCGGCTCAAGGCTGGCCTTCGCCGCCAGCACCTTCAGCGCGCCCTCGGTCGGCCCACCGGTGATGCCCCACAGCCCGCGATCGTCCTGAATCAGCTGGCTGTCGTTACACAGGTCGATGGTACGCAGGTACTGCTCCAGCACGGTGCCCGGCTGGATCTGCACCGGCTCGTCGCTGCCTTCCAGGTAGATGTTGCCCACCGGCTCGTAGCTGTTACCGTCCACGCGGTAGCAGGCGTCGGCGGTGATGATGGCTTTAACCGTCATCTCGTTCATGGTCAGGGTACCGGTTTTATCCGAGCAGACCACGGTCATCGCGCCCAGGGTTTCAACCGTCGGCAGCTTGCGGATAATCGCCCGCTTGCGCGCCATCGCCTGCACGCCCAGGGAGAGGATGATGGAGATAATGGCCGGCAGACCTTCCGGTACGGAGGCGACCGCCAGGCTAATCAGGGAGAGCAGCAACTCGCCCATTGGGATTTCGCGGAATACCAGGCTGAAGACAAACAGCGCGGCCATCATCGCCAGAATAATGGCGAAGATCGCTTTACCCAGCTTGTCCATCTGCACCAGCAGCGGCGTACGGTGCTTTTCGATACCCGCCATCATCTGGTTGATGTGGCCGAGTTCCGTATCCTGACCGGTCGCGGTGACCACACCGATGCCGCCGCCCGCGCTGACGGTCGTCCCGGAGAAGACCATATTGGTGCGATCGCCCAGCGGTAATTCGCCGCTCAGCGGATTAACGTGTTTATCCACCACGGTGGATTCACCGGTCAGAATCGCCTCTTCCACACGTAAATTATGCGCTTCAATTAAACGCATATCCGCCGGAATACGATCCCCCGCGCGTAATACAATAATATCGCCCGGGACTATTTCAGTTGTGGGGATTGTTTCATGGTTGCCGTTACGAATAACGCGCGCCTCGCTGGCGAGCATATTACGAATACTCTTCAGGGATTTTTCCGCGTTACTTTCCTGAATATGACCAATTAAAGCATTGATTACCGCCACGCCCAAAATAACCAGCGTATCAACCCAGTGGCCCATTACTGCCGTTAATACGGCGGCGGCCAGCAGGACATAAATCAGCACATCATTAAAATGGGCCAGGAAACGCAGCCAGGCGGGTTTGCCTTTTTTCTCCGGCAGCGCGTTCGGCCCTGTTTTTTGCAGACGCGCCTGCGCCTCTGCACGGTCCAGACCGCTGGCCTGGCTCTGCGCGTATGCAAGCACCTGCTCTACGGTCTGCTGGTATGCCAGCCCGCCGGAAGGCGGCATGTTCGGAATCACTTTTTTTTCAGTCATCGTATTTTTCCTTCAATTTCCGGTGAACAGAAGCCTGAATTCCTTTCGGGCTTAAATAAATTCATTTTAAAGTCTTGCGGGTAAAATTGATCTACCGCAATATAATGACTTCTCGGTTATTCAAAACTGATTAAAACTATTTCGATGACCTGATTTTTACAAAATATTTCTAAACCAATACTAAACGAGGGGGAACCATGTGGGGTATTTATCGCGGGCGCAGACTGGTGTTATACGTTATCGCGGCCATTGTTATTGCCACGTTAATTGGTTATAGCACCTATACATTTGTAAAATTATTTTCCTGATGCGGACGTTTATTTACATAACGCGATATTAATATAAACGCCGGGTCGTATGTTGTTATTAATTCGCAGTAATAATGTCTTTGTTTTATTCAAAAAGGCCAGCGGGGCTGATATTGCTTTACGTTACAGAATGCCGGACAATGACATTTTTAACTGACGATTAACATTACGATGAAACACCCGCTAGAATCGCTGCTCACCGCAGGCGGCATTTTATTGCTGGCCCTGCTTTCGTGCCTGCTGCTCCCTGCACCTTCGCTTGGGCTGGTGCTGGCGCAGAAGCTGGTTCAGACCTTTCATATGGTCGATCTTAACCAGCTCTATACCATTCTGTTCTGCGTGTGGTTTTTACTGCTCGGGGCGATTGAATTCTTCGTGCTGCGTTTCGTCTGGCGACGCTGGTTTTCACTCGCGTCCTGAGCTCACAAAAAAGCCGGGTGGCGGCTACGCCTTACCCGGCCTGCACGCGACAGGTTAATGTGTCTGGCTATGGTTCTCTTTACGGTACGCACCCGGCGGCTGGTTGAACGTACGGGTGAAGATGCGGGTAAACGTCTGCTGCGAGTCAAACCCGTAGCGCAGGCAGATGTCGTACACCCGGGCGTCGGATTCTCGCAGATCGCGCGCCGCCAGCAGCAGCTTACGTTCACGAATATAACGCCCCAGACTCTCCCCTTTGTACTGCATAAACAGCCGCTGCAGGTGCCATTTCGAGTAACCCGCGTGACGGGCAATCTCTTCTATTCGTAATGGCTGGTGCAGATTGTCGTCGATCCATTCGACGATAGTGTCGATGACTTGAGCGGAAATGGTCATACTGCTGTCCCCCTCTGCTTCTCGCTTAAACATTATTCCCACCACGCACGAAAGGTTTGTGCGCTGTCGCTTACCCGGACGGGCTCGCCCAGTTCCGGCGTCAGCAACCGATAATTTTTATCCTTGCTGGCTTTTGCCAGCTGGATCAGCGGATCGTTCCAGGCGTGTTTCGCCAGCACGAAGCGTCCGTTATGTCCGGGCACCACGGCTTTCGCGTTCAGATCCGCCGAGGCCTGCGCCGTTTCCTCCGGCAGCATGTGGATGTACTTCCAGTCCTGGTCGTACTGGCCGTTTTCCATGATGGCGACGTCCACTTCGCCAAACTGTTCACCGATGGCCCTGAAGTGCGGGCCGTAACCGGAATCTCCGCTGTAGTAAACCTTCTGCTCTGGCGTGACGAACATGAAGCTGCCCCACAGGGTGCGATCGCGTTTGATGCCGCGACCGGAGAAGTGACGCGCTGGCAGAACGTGCACCGTCAGCGCATCGCTGATGCGTACCGACTGGTTCCAGTCGCGCTCGTCAATAATCTCGGGCTTCATCCCCCAGTAGCGCAGGTGGGAGCCCACGCCCAGCGGCGTCACCACCCGCTTCACCTTCGGCAGTAGCGCCTTGATAGTGGCGTAATCCAGATGATCGTAGTGATCGTGCGAGATAATCAGCAGGTCGATCTCCGGCATGCGTTCAGCACGCCACGGATACTCGCCGGCAAAGGCCTTATTGAGGAACGAAAACGGCGCGGCATAGTTGCCAAGCACCGGGTCAATCAGGATGCGTTTGCCTGCGAGCTGCAGATACCACGAAGAGTGACCGAGCCACACCAGGGTGTCCTGCTCCAGCGGCAGGCTCGCAAGATCGGTTTTCACCAGCGGTAGCGGCTGGGCCGGGCGGGCGTTTTCAGTTTTTTTAGTCAGAAACTCCCACATCGCGACCAGCATATTTTTGTCACCGTTATATCCCGGCGTCGGCAGCGTATTGTGGAATTTCCCCTCGCGATACTGTGGGGAGGCCTCCACTTCAGTGAGACGTTCACCCTGCGGCGGCTGGCCGAATCCGGCATTCAGAACAAACGGTAAACTCGCGGCTGAAGCAATAATCATGATTAACACCACGCAGATGAAGAGAGGTTTTTTCATATCCTGACCCGAAAACGCGCCCCATCCGATAGCGTGCGCAGGGTAAACTTGATTATGAGTGAGTAAGCACTCATTATAGATATGATGATAAAGTCGTCAAGACGTTTTCGATCTTTGACATTCCGCGTTGCAGCGTGTCAAAGCACGTGTTTCAATCAGGGTTTTTACAATTGACAGGAGGAAAAATTTAGTGGCACGTCCGAAGAGTGAAGATAAAAAACAGGCCTTACTGGAAGCCGCAACGGCGGCGTTTGCACAGTCAGGTATTGCCGCCTCAACGGCGCTTATTGCCCGTAAGGCGGGCGTCGCCGAAGGCACCCTGTTCCGCTACTTTGCTACGAAAGACGATCTGCTGAATGCCCTCTATCTGCATCTGAAGCAGGATCTCTGCCAGACCATGCTGGCAAACCTCGATCGCACCATCACGCTGCCTAAAGAACATACCCGCAATATCTGGAACAGCTATGTGGACTGGGGTATTCGTAACCCCGTTGCACATGCGGCGATCCGCCAGATTGGCGTCAGTGAAAAGCTGAGCGTCGAAACGGAACAGGCGGTGAAAGAGATGTTTCCGGAGCTGCATGAACTCTGCCGCCGTTCGGTGCGTCAGGTGTTTATGTCTGATGAATTTAAAACGTTTGGCGATGCGCTTTTCTTATCGCTGGCCGAAAGTACGATGGAATTTGCTACCCGCGATCCGTCCCGCGCCGTTGAGTTTAAAGCGCTCGGCTTTGAGGTGATGTGGCGCGGGCTTGCCCAGGAAGAGAGCGATGGACAGTAAAACGTTGCAGGAGCACGCAAAACGCGTGGCGCTGGAACTGCCATTCACCGAACACTGCTGGCCGTTTGGGCCGGAGTTTGACGTGTTTAAAGTGGGCGGAAAAATTTTCATGATTGTGGCCGTCGCGCACGGGCGTCCACACGTCAGCCTGAAGTCAGACCCGGAGAAATCGCTGTTAAATCAGCAGATTTATCGCGGCGTTGAACCGGGCTATCACCTCAACAAAAAGCACTGGATTTCCCTTTACGGCACTGACGACGTGACGCCGGAACTGGTTACCGACCTCATCAATGATTCCTGGCATCTGGTGGTGGATAAACTGCCGAAAAAAGACCAGAAGTGGATCCGGCCGGTCTGATTGTTCGTCTGAGACGAACAGATTAAACGCTCGAATTGCCCTTATCTTTTTCCCCGTCCCGCTGTAATCTGCTCATCTTTCGCGCCCGCACGCGGGCGAATTTCATCATCAGGAGTTGTTATGGATATCATTTCTGTTGCGCTGAAACGCCACTCCACCAAGGCGTTCGACGCAAGCAAAAAACTGACCGCTGAAGAAGCGGAAAAAATCAAAACCCTGCTGCAGTACAGCCCGTCCAGCACCAACTCCCAACCGTGGCACTTCATTGTGGCCAGCACCGAGGAAGGAAAAGCGCGCGTGGCGAAATCCGCGGCAGGCACCTATGTGTTCAACGAACGCAAAATGCTGGATGCCTCTCACGTGGTGGTGTTCTGCGCGAAAACCGCGATGGATGACGCCTGGCTGGAGCGCGTTGTCGATCAGGAAGAAGCCGATGGTCGCTTCAACACGCCGGAAGCCAAAGCCGCGAACCATAAGGGCCGTACCTACTTCGCCGACATGCACCGCGTGGATCTGAAAGATGACGACCAGTGGATGGCGAAACAGGTTTACCTGAACGTCGGCAACTTCCTGCTGGGCGTGGGCGCAATGGGCCTGGACGCGGTACCGATCGAAGGTTTCGACGCTGCGATCCTCGACGAAGAGTTTGGCCTGAAAGAGAAGGGCTTCACCAGCCTGGTGGTGGTGCCGGTTGGGCATCACAGCGTGGAAGATTTCAACGCCACGCTTCCGAAATCTCGCCTGCCGCTGAGCACGATTGTGACTGAGTGCTAATCAACACGGGCCGCTCTGTGCGGCCCGTTACGCTTTACTGATGACTAACCTGCGATGTGGATGCACGTCGCGATCGTATCCCCAGGCAAACGCAATCCAGCGCTCCTCCAGCTCGGCGTATGAACTCACCGGTGTTAAGTGCCACTCTTCACCTACCGTACCGTCCGCCACGCTTATCCGATAATTCATGCTGAACGCCCAGTCGATCATGCGTAACCAAAACCGCTGTCCGTCACCGGTTTGTTCGCTGTCAGAAACCACAATGTCGTATTCGCTTAGCACCCACTGGAAGAAGGATTGGGGTAATCCACTGATTACCCGCTGATGGACAGCGCGTGGCGTACGCCAGACCATAACCTGTGTCGCAGCCCCGTGGGGAAAGGTAATTTCTTTATGAAACGTCAACTTAACGGCATACGCCGTATAGGGTTTTCCGTCGTCGGTGGTGACGAGACGATATTCATCACCGTAGCGCGATTTTAACAGGCGATATCCCACCGGCAGCATAAATCCGGGCAGATGAAAATCCACCGTGCCCCGCGCAAGAAACGCTTCAGTATGTTCCACGTTGCGGGAGATAAGGCCTAATTTTTGGCTGAAATCTGCGGAATCAATCATCAGTGGCGACATGGTGGTTTCTCATGGCGTGAGTATAGACGACTTAACACCTCATCGAAATGATGTCGATTCAGTCGACTGGCTAAGTTAAACCCACCTTACACCTGTCTCATCCACTTAGCAGAATCGGCTCTTACTCCCTGAAAGCCCCTCGCAAAAAAACTATTTCCCCTGCGCCGCCAGCCACGCCATCGCCCGCTCCCCCGCCTCATCTACCGGCAGATACACCAGCAAACGCGACCCGTTTCGCGGCGCGGAATACCAGTACATCTGCTGCAGCGTAAACTCCCCCAGCTCGGGATGGGTAAACAGCTTGAGCTGATTCTCCACGCCGCGCACGTCGTTACGCTGGTGCCACAGGGTTTTAAACTCTTCGGACACCGCAAAGAAGCGCGCCAGTTTGGCTTCCCACAGCGGGTCGCCCCGGTGCTCGGCCATCGCCGCGCGGAAATAGGAGACAAAAATGGGCAGCACGTCGTCGCGTCTGCCAAGGCGCGCGCGCCACGCCGGATGCGTGAGGAACAGGTAAATACAGTTGCGGTCCTCCGGCGGGATTTCATTGAAATCCACACCCATCAGGTGGCCGAAGCTGTCGTTCCACGCCACGATGTCGAAATTGGGCTTCTGGATACTGGCAGGTTTTGGCAGCAGGGTATCGAGCAGGCGGCGTGTGCCCTCGCTGATGCCCTCGCAGCAGACCGCCTGCGGCGCTTCACCCGGCGGCAAACCCGCTAACACAAACAGATGCCGGGCCTCGGTCGGGGTACATTGCAGCGCTTTTGCCACGGCCGCCATCACCGCGCTGGACGGATTGACGTCCCTGCCCTGCTCAAGCCAGGTGTACCAGGTTACGCCCACGTCAGCGAGCATCGCCACCTCTTCCCGGCGCAGACCGGGCGTGCGGCGGCGACCGCTGCGCGGCAGGCCTAAGCGCTGCGGATCGAGGCTTTCACGCCGCGCGCGTAAAAATGCCCCCAGCTGTTTTCGGGTGTCATCCTGAAGTGAAACGACGGGTTCAGACATCAGCGCCATAAATCCCCCTGCATGGTAGTACCAGTACCAGTATAAGTAAGAACTGGTACCCGTTTATCTGATGGTAGATGCTACGACCATCTGTTGAATGACGCAATGGAGTTACCATGAATACGTCAGTTGTTTCACCGGGTCGCGCTGGCCTGATATTGCTGTTAACCGGCCAGATGCTGCCGATGATTGATACCTCAATCACCAACGTGGCGCTGGACGCCATTACCCATTCACTGCACGCTACCGCCACCGAGCTGGAGCTGATCGTCGCGCTCTACGGCGTGGCCTTTGCCGTCTGCCTCGCGCTCGGCAGCAAGCTGGGGGATAATTTTGGCCGTCGCCGTCTGTTTATGTGGGGTGTGGCGAGCTTTGGTCTGGCCTCGCTGCTGTGCGGAATGGCGGGGAACATTGAACAGCTGCTCGCCGCGCGCATCGTTCAGGGCGCGGGTGCCGCACTGATCATGCCGCAAATTCTTGCCACGCTGCACGTGACGCTGAAAGGTACGGCGCATGCAAAAGCCATCAGCCTGTTCGGCGGCATCGGCGGGATTGCGTTTATCGTCGGGCAGATGGGCGGGGGCTGGCTGGTGTCGGCGGATATCGCCGGGCTGGGCTGGCGTAACGCCTTCTTTATCAACGTGCCGATCTGTCTGGTGGTGCTGGCGCTGAGCCGCCGCTTCGTACCGGAAACCCGTCGCGAGACGCCGTCACGCATCGACTGGCCGGGTACCGTGTTGCTGGCCATCATGCTTTGCTGCCTGCTGTTCCCGATGGCGCTCGGCCCGCAGTGGCACTGGTCCTGGCCGCTGAAGACGATGCTGCTCGCCCTGGTCCCGCTGGCCTGGCTGATGGCGCTGAATGCGCGCAAAAAAGAGCGTGAGAATGCCCACCCGCTGATCCCGCCGCGCCTGCTTGCGCTTCGCAGCGTGCGCTTTGGCATTCTGATTGCGATGCTTTTTTTCAGCGTCTGGTCCGGGTTTATGTTCTGTATGGCCCTGACCATGCAAACCGGTCTGGGGATGGCGCCGTGGCAGTCCGGGAACAGTTTTATCGCCCTGGGCGTGACCTACTTTGTGTCGGCGTGGTTCGCACCGCGGCTGATTGCCCGCTACAGCACCAGCACTATCCTGCTGACGGGTCTGGCGATCCAGATTACCGGCCTGCTGGCGCTGATCGCCACGTTCCGCGTTTGGGGCATGGAGAATACCGCCCTGACGCTGGCACCCGCCACCGGACTGGTGGGCTACGGGCAGGCGCTGATCGTGAACAGCTTCTACCGCATCGGGATGCGCGACATTCAGCCTGACGACGCGGGGGCCGCGAGCGCTATTTTAAGCACGCTGCAGCAGGCCGCGCTGGGTCTTGGCCCGGCCATTTTTGGCGCAATCTTGCTGCACGCGCTGCAAAACCATCACGGGGATTACACCCAGGCGATTAACGTCTTCCTGATGGTGGAAACGGCCATGATGGTGGTGCTGGCTCTGGCGACGCTGCGCATCCGCCATAGCCTGTGCCTGCCGGTGGTAAAGGTCTGCCAGGCCGCCAAATAAGTTCGTGAATTTGCATAATAGATCCGCAGCCGCCATTATGGGGCTGCAAAAATACAGGAGACGTTATGCAGGAATTGATTGCTCAGGTTGAAGAGTTAGGCATTGAAATTAATCACACCACCTCTTTAGTGATTATCTTTGGTATTATTTTTCTGACCGCCATCATCGTTCATTTTATTCTGCACAAAGGGGTGCTTCGCGCATTCGAAAAACGCGCGCAGGCCAGCAGCCATTTATGGCTGCAGATCATCACCCAGAATAAATTATTTCACCGTCTGGCCTTTACCCTGCAGGGGATAATTGTCAACGTCCAGGCGGTACTGTGGCTGCAAAAAGGCAGCGAAGCGGCGGAAATTCTCACTACCTGCGCCAGGCTGTGGGTAATGGTTTATGCCCTGCTCTCCTTCTTCTCGCTGCTGGACGTGATTTTCAATCTGTCGCAGAAAATGGCCACCGCGTCACAGCTGCCGCTGAAAGGGATCTTCCAGGGCATCAAGCTGGTGAGCGCCATCCTGGTGGGGATATTGATTATCTCCCTGCTCATCGGCCAGTCCCCGGCGATTCTTATAAGCGGTCTGGGCGCCATGGCCGCCGTGCTGATGCTGGTGTTTAAAGATCCGATACTCGGACTTGTGGCGGGTATTCAGCTTTCCGCCAACGACATGCTCAAGCTCGGCGACTGGCTGGAGATGCCTAAATACGGCGCCAACGGCACGGTGACGGATATCGGCCTGACCACCGTGAAAGTACGCAATTTCGATAATACGATTACGACCATTCCGACGTGGGCCCTGGTCTCCGACGCCTTTATCAACTGGAGCGGCATGTCGGCCTCCGGCGGGCGACGTATTAAGCGCAGCCTGAATATTGATACCACCAGTATTCATTTCCTCGACGAGCAGGAGCAGCAGAAACTCATTCAGGCGAAACTGCTGAAGCCTTATCTGGCCGCACGTCATGAGGAAATTAACCTATGGAATCAGCAGAACGGTGAAGGGGAATCGGTACTAAACCTGCGCAAGATGACCAATATCGGCACCTTCCGCGCCTACCTGAACGAATATCTGCGCAACCACCCGCGCATTCGCAAAGATATGACGCTGATGGTGCGTCAGTTGGCACCTGACGCGAATGGTTTGCCGATTGAAATATATGCCTTCACCAATACGGTGGTCTGGGCAGAATATGAGGAGATTCAGGCCGACATCTTCGACCATATTTTCGCGGTGGTGGATGAATTTGGGTTACGTATTCACCAGTCCCCGACCGGGAACGATATTCGCGCCCTGTCGGGGGTCATCGCCAGGTAATCTGTGTGGGCAACCGGGCGTGAAGGCAAGTGCGGTCTGGTGCCCTCACCCTGGCCCTCTCCCACAGGGAGAGGGTGAAAAACGTGCTACTTTTTGCGGGAAAGCTTAAACGTCACAAACAGGAAGATCACCCACACCGGCAGCAGCATCGCCGAGAGACGCATCTCATCCATGGTGCACATCAGCACCAGAATCAGCCCCAGGAAAGCGATACAGATGTAGTTCCCCGCCGGGTAAAGCAGCGCTTTGAACTGCGTTTCGCGTCCCTTGCGGCGCATCGCGGCGCGGAATCGCAGGTGCGCCAGGCAGATCATGATCCAGTTCAGCAGCAGCGTGGCGACAACCAGCGCCATCAGCAGGCCAAAGGCCTCTTTCGGCAGCAGGTAATTGATTAGCACTACCAGCGACGTAATGGCACCGGAAAGGAACAAGGAATTCACCGGCACGCCGCGACGGCTGACGCGGGTAAGGAACTTCGGTGCGTTGCCCTGCACGGAGAGGCCAAACAGCATACGGCTGTTGGAGTAAACGCCGCTGTTATAGACCGACAGAGACGCCACCAGAATGACAAAGTTCAGCGCCGAGGCGACCACGTTGCTGTTCAGATCGTGGAAAATCATCACGAATGGGCTGCTGTCGGATTTCACTTCCACCCACGGATAGAGCGCCAGCAGCACCACCAGCGAGCCGATGTAGAACAGCAGAATACGGTATACCACCTGGTTAACCGCTTTTGGAATGCTTTTATGCGGGTCGTGCGCTTCCGCGGCGGTGATGCCAATCAACTCTAATCCGCCGAAGGAGAACATGATCACTGCCAGCGAGAGGATCAGCCCTTTCCAGCCGGTCGCCAGGAAGCCGCCGTGCTGCCAGAGGTTATCGATCGTGGCGCGCTCGCCGCCGTGGCCTGAGAACAGCAGCCACAGGCCAAAGCCGATCATGCCGATAATCGCCAGCACCTTGATCAGCGCAAACCAGAACTCGGTTTCGCCATACAGGCGGACGTTAACAAGGTTAACGGCGTTGATAATGATGAAGAAGGCCGCCGCCCAGATCCACGTCGGGACATCCGGCAGCCAGTACTGCATGTAAATGCCTGCGGCGGTCAGCTCCGCCATCCCCACCAGCACGAACATGACCCAGTAGTTCCAGCCGGACAGGAAGCCGGCAAACGGGCCCCAGTATTTATAAGCAAAGTGCGCGAAGGAGCCTGAAACCGGCTCTTCAACAACCATCTCGCCAAGCTGGCGCATGATCAGGAAGGCAATAATCCCGGCGATACCATACCCCAGCAGCACCGCCGGGCCCGCCATCTGAATAGCGGGGCCGATGCCGAGAAACAGCCCGGTACCGATCGCGCCGCCAAGGGCGATTAACTGAATATGTCGATTTTGCAAACCACGTTGCAGCGTCGGATTCTGATCCGACGAGGCTTCGGCGCTACCATGGCCTGAAGCGGATGACGCGTCTTTCACGTCCTACCCCTGTCTCTTTTTTAGAAGGGGCACGTTTTAACACTTCATGCTGGAGGTAGCAAGGGATTGGGGCATCCCTGCCCCGGATAACGAGATGGAACGCTTAGAATTCGTAGCCAACCGAGATCTTAAAGGTACGCGGTTCACCCTGCGTGATGTAAGTACCGGAATCGTCCACGCTGGCCCAGTAGTTTTCATTGGTCACGTTGTCGATGCCCGCGCGCACGGTCATCTGGTTTGCATTGTGGTTCACCGCGAAGCGATAGCGCATACCCAGATCCAGCGTGGTGTAGCTGTCCAGCTTTTTGGTGTTTGCCAGGTCAGCGTACTGCGCGCCGGAGTGGTTCACGCGGGCGGTGGCGGTCAGGCCGTCAATCGGCTTGATGTCGTACTCCGCGCCCAATACGGCGTAAAAGTTCGGAATACCGATCGCATCGTTCCCCTGATTGACGCCATTTTTGGTTTTGGTCAGCTCGGCCTGCAGCCAGGTGGCGCTGGCATTCAGACGCATCCCCAGCATGGGCTCGCCAAAGACGTTCAGCTCCACGCCACGGTTACGCTGCTCGGCGTCAAGGCCGTAGTGGCCGCTGTCGTCGAGGATCGCCGACGGCATCTTGATTTCGAACAGCGCAAGCGATCCGCCCACGCGGCCAAAGTCCGCCTTCACGCCCACTTCGTTCTGCTTAGAGTGCACGATACCGGTGCTCTGGCCGTAGTTGGTGGCGGTATTAGGCGCGGTTTTGCCCGGCTGCAGCGCTTCGGTATGGTTAGCATAGAGGGAGATTTCCTCCCACGGCTTGTAGACCACGCCGTAGGTTGGCATCCAGCGACTGCCGTCGAAGCCGTCTGCCGCGTTTTCCGCACCGGTAATTTTGTTATACCCGCGAATGACCACCTTCTGGTGGCGCGCGCCGGCGGTGAATAGCAGTTTGTCGTCCAGCACGCCCAGGGTATCGCTCAACAGCCAGCCTTGGGTACGGGTGCGTCCGCTGGTCAGCGGATCGCTGTATTTCCCGCCTGAGCCGTTGAGGTTGCTGCTGTCCGGCATATCCACGCCGGTATTGTGGTAGATATTGGTCGTCGGGTTATCCTTCGTCGCCGACATTTTCCACGCGATTTTTTCGTTTTTGGTCATCGCCGAATAACCAACGTTGACCTTGTGCGAGACGAAACCGGTATTGAAATTACCGCGAATGCCCGCCATGCCGCTGACGGAATCGCTGATGCGGTTGGTATCAAGGCGGCTGACCGTTGCCTTGCCGCTTTTATCTACCAGCTTCGGCGCGCTATAGATCCCTTCCTCATGCGCGTGCTGCGCGCCCAGGCCAGTATAGGCGGTCCAGCCGTCGGTGATGTCGTACTCGCTGCGCCACATCCCGAACTCGTTTTCAATGTTGCTGTAGGCCCACTTCTGCGAGAAGTTGCGATCGTTTTTCGGCGGCTCGGGCACGAAATCCACCGCCGAAATATTGACGCTGGTTGGGCTGCCGTGGAAGGTTTTCTTCTGATAGCCCAGATCAAGCGAGGTGCGGAAGCGGTCACCGCTGTAATCCAGGCCGGTAGAGAGCAGCGTGGTGCGGCGGCGATCGTTCGGTATGCCGGTTTCCCCTTCGCGGTGCACCAGATTCACCCGCGCGCCAAACTGGTCGTTGTCGCCGTAGCGACGGCCCGCATCCAGCGTGGTGCCAATCTGAGAATCTGAGGTGTAGTCCACGCCCACTTTCGCCTGCGGGAGTTCGCCCGCGTGTTTTGGCTCAAGGTTGATCATCCCGCCCACGCCGGAGCTCGCCGCGCCGTTCATCAGGGCGTTTGCCCCTTTGAAGATCTCAATGCGCTCAACCATCTGGGTATCCACCACCTGGCGCGGCAGCACGCCGGACAGCCCGCCAAAGGTCATGTCGTCACCGTCGAACTTCAGGCCACGGATACGGTAGGTTTCCGCGCTGTTGCCGAACCCCTGGACGAACTGCACGCCCGCGTCGTTAGCGACGACATCGGCAATGGTTTTCGCCTGCTGATCTTCCACCAGCTTCGAGGTGTAGCTGATGATGTTGAACGGCACGTCCATGGCGTTCTGCTGGCCCAGCATCCCCATGCGCCCGCCATTCGCCATCTGCCCGTCAAGGAAGGCCGGTACCAACTGGTCGCCACCGGGTTTGAAATCGCTGGCTGGCGCAGCCTGGACAACGAGGGTGTCCTCTTTTTGATCGTCCGCCGCGAAGGCGGAATGTGTCACCGCGCCAACGGCGAGCGCCAACAGCGTGTTGTTTATTTTGGTGTTGTTCATCGTTAACTCATTTAAACGTGCGCGCAAAAATGACCCGTTGTCAGGCCTTAGAATGTGTTTATTGAAATGCAAATGAGAACTATACGCATTATATATGCGTTAGCAAGTGTAACCGCGTTCATGAGGAGGTTTGGCGAGAAATGAGGGGAACAACCACCCCGTTGCGGGGGTGGCTGCAATGACGTTATTTTTTCTTGTAGATATTGGCCGTACCGTGAATTTTATTGTTGGTGTTCCCTGACGTGAGCACCAGGACATCTGCGCCTTTCTTATCGGCTTTCTCAATCAGTTCTTTTTTTGCATCATCAACCGATACCTCATTCGAGGTACTTACCGTACCGATTTTTTGATACTGAGACGCAACTTTCTTGAACTCATTTTTTGTCAGCAACTGAGCAGCAAAAGCATTGGTCGTAAACAGTAACGCCGTTCCCAACAAAATAGCAGTCGTCTTTTTCATAACCTTTTTTCCTTGAGATTAATCAGCAACTACGAAAAACCTCACGCATTGTGGTGAGGTTTTATGAGCATGGTAGAGAATCTCAGGAAATGCCATACGTTCGGGAAAATTCTTTTATAACAACCCGTTGCATGAAATTACTAACGAATATTAAGAATATTCGAATACCCGCGCGGTGCCAGCAATATCAATGCGTACCGCCGTGCCCGGGTTCCATCCTGGCTGGCTGACGGTCTTCAGAATCACGGGCTGTTGCTGCCCGGCTAATCCGAGGGTGAGCGTCGATAGCTGTCCGGTGAAATCCACATCAAGAATCGAGATCGGGCTTTCATGTGAGGCACATGCCGTCACGCGTAATTGTTCAGGGCGCATCATCACCCTGCCCTGTCCTGTCGCATGCGCGTTGTCCGTCGGCACTTCACCCAGCGCGCACACGGCATACCCGGCAGCGAGTTGAGCTGGCAGGATCACGGCGTCGCCAAGAAACAGCGCCGTCTCTTCGTCAACGG
Organism: Enterobacter sp. PL_is379; assembly: GCF_055817355.1. NCBI lineage: Bacteria > Pseudomonadati > Pseudomonadota > Gammaproteobacteria > Enterobacterales > Enterobacteriaceae > Enterobacter > Enterobacter sp. PL_is379. The sequence goes on along the minus strand of NZ_JBVPGT010000026.1, from coordinate 276,610 downwards.
GACGGGTGTAAACCTCATAAGGCGTACCGACCTGTGTGAAGCGTCCGGAGCGCATCACGGCAACCTGCGTGGCAAAGGACAACGCTTCGTTCTGATCGTGGGTGACCAGAATCGAGGCCACGCCCGCTTCGGCCAGCAGATCGGCCGTTGCCTTACGCGTCATGGCGCGCAGGCCGGTATCCAGCGCCGAGAACGGTTCATCCAGCAGCATCAGTGAAGGACGCTGGGCCAGCGCACGGGCAAGCGCCACGCGCTGCTGCTGCCCGCCGGAAATCTCGTGAGGCCAGTGCGTTGCCAGCTGCCTGTCCAGAGACACCATCTCCATCAGCGCCTCAACGCGCTGGCGTTTCTCGTGGCGGGTGCCGTCCAGCCCCCAGGCAATGTTGTCTGCCACATTGAGGTGCGGGAACAGCGCCCCCTCCTGAGGTACAAAACCGATCCCGCGCTGGTGGGCAGGGACAAAACGGTTTTCATCAAACAGCCTTCTCCCCTGCATGACAATACGCCCGGTGTCAGGCGTTTCGAAACCGGCAAGAATACGCAGCAGCGTGGTTTTCCCCGACCCGGACGGCCCGACAATCGCCGTCCTGCTCCCCGGCGCAACGCTCAGGTTCAAGCTGTCGAGCACCTGCACATCAGCAAACGATTTAGAAATGGCGGTTAATTCAAGCATGTCATAGCCCTGCAATTTTTTTCGACTGCATATAGAGAATGGCGGTCAGCGGGAGTGAAATCAGGATCATCAGCATCGCGTAAGGCGCGGCGGCAACATAGTCAATTTCACTGGTCAGCGCCCAGAATCCGGTGGAGAGCGTGCGCGTGCCCAGCGGAGAGAGCAACAGCGTGGCGGTCAACTCGTTGCTGACGCCGAGGAAAACCAGCGCGGCACCCGCCGCAGCACCGGGCGCGGCCAGCCGCATCGTAACGCTCCAGAGCGCCTTCGCGGGCGTGCTGCCCAGGCTGCGCGCCACGTTTTCCAGCTCGACCGGCGCCTGCGCAATCCCCGCCCGAAGGTTGATGAGCGCTCGGGGCATAAACATCAGCAGGTAGGCCAGGAACAGGGTAATTTCCGTCTGGTAAATGGGGCGGGCATAATGAATAGTGACGGTGACCAGCGCCAGCGCCGTGACAATGCCCGGCAGTGAACTGGTGATATAGATGCACCCTTCCAGCATCCGGAAGATACGGTGCGGATAGCGGATACCGAGCCACGCGATGGGGATCACGCACGCCGTTGTCAGGAGCGCACCGCCCACGCCGAGCATCAGCGTCTGGCGCAGGGAGTGCCAGAGATCGGGACTCATCCAGTTTTGCACGCCGCCGAGCCAAATCCAGCGACACAGGACAATCAACGGCACGCCCAGCGCCAGCACGATCAGCACGATGAAAAACAGCTGGCCCAGCGCGGCAGCCGCAGGCTTCAGCGGCAAGCGTTTTTGCTCGCGCGCGGCCCCGGCGCCAATGCGCGCGTAGCGTGCTTTTCCGCGCGTTACGCCTTCCAGCACCAGAATAGCCAGACAGCATAAGGCCAGCACGCCCGCCAGCATGTTCGCCGCCGGGCCGCTGAAGGTAGACTGGAACTGGTCATAGATTGCCGTGGTGAAGGTATCAAAGCGGATCATCACGTACAGGCCATATTCCGCCAGCAGATGCAGCGCCACCAGCAGCGCGCCGCCGCAGATAGCCAGCTTGAGCTGCGGCAGCACCACGCGGAAAAAGACCCGCCAGGGCGGCGTGCCGAGCGACGCGGCGACATCTTCAAGCGTCGGGTCAAGACGACGCAGCACCGCCGCAACCGGCATATAGATAAACGGATAGTAGGCCAGAACGGAGAGGAACACGCCCGCAGAGAGCCCGTGCATGGACGGGACAACGCTCACCCAGGCATAGCTTTGCACAAACGCGGGGATCGCCAGCGGGGCGACCGCCAGTGCAGACCAGATCCCTCGTCCGGCAAGCTGCGTGCGCTCGGTGAGCCAGGCTATCGCCACGCCCGTCACGATACACAGCGGAACCGCTAAAGCCGTCAGCCACAGCGTGTTGCTGAGTAGCTCAGCAACACGCGGGCGAAACACCAGCGCCTTAATGGTTTCCCATCCGGTCTCAATGCCAATGGCAATGATAAAACCCAAAGGCAGAAGCGCCATTAATGAAAACAACACAGCTAACGCAACCATCGGCAGTGCAGGACGCCTGCGGGCAGGCTCCTGCACTCTGTTTTTTCCGATGTCGAGACTCAGACCAGACATAAGACGTTCACTTCACTCTCAGGATCACAGCAGACCGGCTTGCGTCATCAGCTCGATAACTTTTTTACTGTTGAGCGTTGAAGGTTCAACTTTCGGTGCATCAAGATCTTTCAGCGGGACCAGTTTCGGGTTTGAGGCCGCGTTTACGCCCACAGCGTATTCAAAGGCGTTGTTGGTACGCAGACTCTCCTGACCTTCTTTGCCGGTAATGTATTTGATGAAGGCCCGCGCCTGCGCTTTGTGCTTGCTGGACGCCAGCACGCCACCGCCAGAGAGGCTCACAAACGCGCCCGGATCCTGGTGTTTGAAGTAGTAGAGCTGAGTGTTTTTGCTGTTTTCACCGGTTTTGGACTGATCGACAAAGCGGTAGTAGTGATAAATCACGCCGCCATCAATCTGGCCGGCATTGACGGCTTTCATCACCGTGCTGTTGCCTTTATAGGCAACGAAATTGGCTTTCATCGCCTTAAGCCATTCCAGAGTGGCCTTTTCGCCTTTCAGAGCCAGCATCGCGCTCACGATGGCCTGGAAATCCGCGCCTGACGGTGATGCCGCCCAGCGGCCTTTCCACTCGGGTTTCGCCAGATCCATCAGCGACTTAGGCAGCTGCTGTTCGTTCAGTTTTGCCGGGTTATAGACGAATACCGTGCTGCGGGCGGCAATGCCGATCCAACGACCATGCGCAGGTCGATACTCTGCCGGTACCTGCTTCAGGGTGTCTGCATCCAGCGGCGCAAACAGGTTAGCGTTATCCACCAGCACCATGGACGGCGAGTTTTCCGTCAGGAATACGTCGGCCGGCGATGCGCTGCCTTCCTGAACCAGCTGGTTACCCAGCTCGCTGTCATCACCATTGCGCAAAGTCACTTTAATGCCGGTTTCTTTGGTAAAACCGTCAACCCACGACTTCACCAGGTTTTCATGCTGCGCGTTATACACAACGATACCTTCGTTGTTATCGGCGGCAACTGATTGTGTGGAAAGGAAAAGGGATGACGACAACAAGGCAAGCGAGAAGCAGGACAGCAGGCGAGAATTCATGAACATATCCTTAATAGACCAACGGGAGTAACCACTCATAGCTTTGTGGGACAGGATTAAAGCACACAACAACGCTAATGATAATTAGTATCAATCCAGTTTACGCGTAAAAGTGTAAAATTTCATTATTGCGTGGTTTGAAATGATAAAAATCCAGATGGGAAAGATAGTTCAATTCAAAATTAAGAAAACCTTAAGACTGAACGGAAGAAGAATTCATTAGCCTTCTATTTATTATTGCGATATTTAATGCACAGATGAAGAACTCTCCCGCCAGAGAAGCGGGAGAATGTAATGCGGTGTGTTATTTATCGATTAAATTAAAATCACCCTGGTTATATCTTTGCCCCTGAATATTGTCAGGCGTAAAGACATGGTCAACGAACTTAATATCAGAATCGGAAAGATTCAGGCTGACCGCCCCCGCATTATCCTGCAAATGCGCTATTTTTCGAGCCCCCGGAATAGGAACAATGTCATCTCCTTTACTCATCACCCATGCGAGGGCCAGCTGTGCGAGGGAACAGCGGTATTTATCCGCGACATCCTGTAGCTGGCCGAGCAGCTGTTGGTTTTTCTGCATCGCTGCTTTCTGGAAGCGAGGCAGGTTCCGTCGGAAATCATCCTCGCCAAAGCCGGAGCTGTTCGTGATTTTCCCGGTTAAAAATCCGCGACCCAGCGGACTGTAAGGCACAAACCCAACGCCCAGCTCGCGGCAAGCGTTAAGAATGCTTTCCTCCGGCTCGCGAGTCCAGAGCGAATATTCCGTTTGCACGGCGGTAATCGGATAAACTTTGCAGGCCCGGCGTAACGTGTCGGCTGAGACTTCTGAAAGCCCGATATGGCGAACTTTCCCTTCCTTGATTAAATCAGCCATTGTTCCCACAACGTCTTCAACAGGTACAGACGGATCGACGCGGTGCTGATAAAGCAGATCGATAGTCTCGATATTGAGACGTTTAAGTGAACCTTCTACCGCTTCACGAATATGTTCAGGGCGGCTGTCAACACCAGCCATACGTTCAAGACCATGTCCGGAGGGAAGGATGCGAAAACCAAATTTTGTCGCAATCTGTACCTTGTCGCGAATGCCTTTAATCGCCTTCCCGACCAGGACTTCATTATCATAGGGGCCATAGACTTCCGCGGAATCAAGGAAGGTAACGCCCAAATCGACCGCAGCGTGAATGGTATTGATCGCCTCCGATTCTTCGGCACCACCATAGGCAAAACTCATCCCCATACAACCCAACCCCAGCGCTGACACCTGGAATTTATCTTTTCCCAGATAACGTGATTTCATCTTATATTCCTGTTTTGATAAATGACAGGAAATATATACTTTCATTCTTAACGCATAACAATTAGTATATTTTTAATGCAGTATTTTATGAGAATTAACAATGAAAAATGCACCAGAATTACAACATATAGAAATATTACTTCTTATTGTAAAACACGGGAGTTTTCGTCAGGCCGCAAAAGAATTAAATGTTTCAGCGCCGACGTTAACTGTCGCCATAAATAATCTTGAAGAAAAACTTGGAGTTAGACTTTTGAATCGCTCCACCCGAAGCTTGTCTTTGACGGCCGTCGGTAAAGCGTTTCTTGATGACGTGACGCCCGTCCTGAATGACTACAGACGCGTCATTGATAATCTCAATGACCACAAAGAAAAGCCTGAAGGCGTCATCAAAGTCAACTTACCCCGGATCGTGGTTGATCTCTTTTTTCAAAGCCATTTCGTTACGTTCAAAAATAATTACCCGGGTATTACATTAGAGTTGTTCACCACTGACAGAAAAATCAATATTATCGACTCAGGTTTCGATGCCGGAATACGGTATACACAAGATGTTCCTAAAGATATGGTTGCCATTCCCTTTGGTGGCAAGATGGCTCTTATTCCCGTTGCCAGCCCTGATTTTCTGAAGAAATCAGGCACGCCTGACTCACCAAAAGATCTGGTCAATTTCAGGTGTATAAATCGCTGTTTTCCTGATGGAAAGCTGTATCGCTGGGAGTTTATGGATCCACAAGGGGAAACAATGGAGGTATCTGTTAATGGCGATCTGGTTGTCGATTCAGACGCGGCAATGATCCAGGCTGCTGAATATGGGTTAGGGATTGCGTTTGTTTATGAGAATCTGGTTGAGGATAAAATTAGCGAAAACAAACTTGTCCGTTTGCTACCTGATTATACCTATCCCGCTGATAATTTTTGTGTTTACTACCCGAGCCGAAAACATCTGCCAGCACCGCTGAGAACCTTCATAGCGTGGGTGATGTCGATGAATAAAGACGTGCGTTGAGAGGAAATGGCACGCCCTGTAGGATTCGAACCTACGACCTACGGCTTAGAAGGCCGTTGCTCTATCCAACTGAGCTAAGGGCGCACTGAGAAGCGTGTGCTTCGCGGTGGTGAAACGCGAAGAATTATACGGTCAATGGCAGGTGAGTCAATGCCTTTTCCGCTTTCCTGGGCAATTACCGCTAGCCGATTGTAAATACGGCTATTTTCTCAACATTTCTCCCTGTTTCACCGTAAAATTTAGCGCTGCGAAAAGGCCTAGTTGCATTTAAGTAACGCCTGCTGTTTTCCTGAACGTCAGCTCGTCACACTAGAGTCAGGTATCCCGGCCGCCTGGAGGCTGACAGACAACAGGACAATGGAGTGACAGCGCAAAACCTGATCGATACGCCCCCCCGGTTACAGTACCTTTCTCAGGACATCGTCGGCATTAAGCTTGAGCCTATCGTCGCCCTCACCTCCTTGCGCCAGGTTGGCGTGGAGGTACTTAGCGTTCTGTCCGACACGCGCCACAGCGAGGACTTTTTTTGCGATCGGTCCGCTGAGTGGTCGATAACCCTGCTTGAAGCGCAGCTTGCCACGCTAAAAAATACGCCGCACGGACATAACCTTTTTATTAATCTGCCGATAACCGTCCTGACGGAGCCTGCGTCTTTTCAGCGACTTATCAGGTTACCTGGCGTGCCGCTCAATATTGAGATTGTCGACCTCGCGTCCTTTTTGGCGCTATCTGTCGCACAGAAGCAGCATGTGGTTCAGAATCTGCAGCAACTTAGCAGACAGGGACACGCTATCTGGCTGGATGACGTGGACGACGTCTTAGTGCAGTCGTTTTTATCCTGTCGACTCCCGTTAAGCGGCGTCAAAATAGATAAGGAAGCATTCTGGCGTTTACGCGACACCCCTGCGCTGAGGCAACTGGTTTCCCTTTGCTTTCAGCTGGCCGGGAAAGTGCTTATTGAAGGTATTGAGACTGAACGCGATCGTACCTGGGCACTGCAGGCAGGCGCAGACCTCGGCCAGGGATATTACTGGCCGTCCTGGACATGGCCGGAGGATTAAAACGCCATTTCCAGGAGGGAGACCATGCGAATGACAGTGCGCCGTTACCGGCGGCGGCGTACAGGAAGTGATGCACTGGGATTTACGCGCTCACCTTTTGCTCCCCCCTTTTTCGACCGACTCGAATTTTTGAGCCAGTCCATCAGCCAGCCCCGCAAAACAGACGCCCCTTTTATCCTTCTGGTGACGGAGGATCACTACCTGCGCACCGGCTTTCTCAACGGGCAGTTTCCTCTGAGCAGCTGCTGCGACTACGCCACGCTGGACGACGCCCTTATCGCTCAGACACAGTGGCCCTCCGCCCGTCTGGTCGTGGATATAGAAAGCCGGTCCACGGGGCTGCTGGAGAAACTGGATCAGTTGAGAAGGCATAGCCTGTTTCCTCCGTACCTGACGCCCTGGCTGTTAGTCCGGGCCGATAATTACGACACCCGCCTCTTCTGCAAAGCGGCAGGTCCCTTTCATGTGCTCGAACGCCAACTGAACGCCGCCGCGCTCCAGCACAGCCTGCTGGATACCCGCCCCCCGCAGGGGTCCGACAAAGACTGGTTCTCGCGCAATGAATGGCCCATCCTGCAGGAGCTCTCACGGGGCAAGACGCTGCGTCAGATTGCCCTGATGCAGAATCGCCCCTATAGCCGCATTATCTATCGTCTCAGCTGCATCCTGCTGAAGCTGGGGCTGAGCCATCGCCAGGAATTGCTTCATCTTCTTAATAACCTCTCAGACTGCACGTTTTCACTCACGTCCTAACCCCTTATTTCCTAAAGCGGTTTAGGAATTTACTTACCAACTGCGTTACATAAATGTTAATTTTTAACAATAAAATCGAATTTATAACTATTCCTAATTTATGGGCGTAAACCTTGTGAAATGCCATAAATTGAATGAACGGCAGCACTTTCCTCCATCCGTTAAGCGAATGCAGATAGCGTTAACAAGATGATAATGATGTAAAAACAAGCAGCTTAGCGACAACGTCCAGGAGTAAAAAGCGAAGCGGGTAGCATGTTCTCCTGCGGACCTGGCGCCGTTATCGTGGTCAACGCAAGCACTTTCGGATGAAGGTCTACCGGCCTGTGAGGGCAATTTTTAACCTCCGCGTCGCGGGTTCGCCCGCAGAAATGATGTCTATTCTTGTTAACAATTGATCAACATACAGAGATATCTGTTATTTTTTGTTATTACATAAAGATGAAAATATGCGGTAAATGAGATAATAGGATATTTCCGCTAATTTTAAAAAAATAGTGATTCAGATCCAGAAGATAATACAAACCCATACGCGGATATTAATTTACAGGGTTTTCGGAAAAAACTTACCCTGTATAATAAGATGCGTACCAAATTTGAATAAGAAAAACCTTTTTGCCAACACCAGCCTAATGAGATGACCGCGCTGAGGCATAGTTCTTTTCATTACGTAAACAAGGATGCTTTCGCTCTTTCCAGGGAAATACTACGGTATAGGGATCTGCACATTATATCCTTCCGGCATTTCGAGAGTTTTACCAAACTCTGCATAACGCTTTTAACAATCTGAGGCATTAAAAATGAAACCGGCATCCGTTATCATTATGGACGAACATCCTATCGTCAGAATGTCGATAGAAGTCCTGCTACAGAAAAATAAGAATATCGCAGTCAAGCTCAAGTCTGGCGATAGCCATGAAGTCCTTGACTGTATCCGCAATCACCCTATCGATCTGGTGATCCTTGACATTGAACTCACGGGCACGGATGCTTTCGCTTTACTTAAGAGAATCAGAAACTTAAACAAAGAGATTAAGGTTCTGTTCCTCTCGTCTAAATCAGAGCTATTTTACGCGGGTCGCGCCATTCGCGCCGGGGCAAATGGCTTCGTCAGCAAACGGAAAGATTTGGGTGAGATCTACAACGCCGTAGAAATGATCCTGATGGGCTATTCCTTTTTCCCGTCGGAAACGCTGAACTTTATAAACCACCTGGGTTCAGGGAAAGGGATGGCAGTAGATATGCCATTATCGAATCGTGAGGTCACGGTATTACGGTATCTGGCGAATGGATTATCCAATAAGGAAATTGCTGAACAGCTACTATTAAGCAACAAAACTATTAGCGCGCATAAATCCAATATTTATTCCAAGCTGGGTGTGCAAAGCATCGTGGAATTAATTGACTACGCCAAAGCGCACGAACTGCTTTAACCTGAATTCACTCCCTGCAGCTTATCTGAGCTGCAGGGAGTGCGGTCAGTGCTAATTATAGTTAATCATAAAGGTGGCATCCGCATCGGCTCGTCCGGGCTGAGGATTATCTGCGGTGGCAATATAATTGGCATAAAACGACAATGTAGCATTCCCCTGCGCATCAACTGACACCGGCTGGCTGGCCTGCTGAAGAGCCAGACGCGTTTTATCCGCATCCCTGATCTCTACCGCGACACGGCTCGCTGTACTGGCGTCGTTCAGCGCCAGCAAACCGTTATTGCTCCCGTCGGCTTTGCCCGAAAACGTAATCGACGCGGCGCCCGGCGGACAGCCGGTCAGCTTCAGCGTAAACGGCATGGGCTGCGTGCGGCTCCCGGTGGTGCTGAGCTGTTTCGTGGGCCAGGTGCCCAGCGTGACGGTCTTGTCGCTGTCGCTGCCTTCCGCGACGCAGGTAAAATCAACAATATTGCCGTAGAGCCGAATGTTAATTTCGCCCAACGCGGTGTCCGCCTGAGCCTGTGTGCAAAGCGCAAAGAGCGCCACGGTGAGAAAACGGATCCCGTTTCGCATATCGGCTCCTTAGTCGTAATCCACGCGCAAATACCCGCGCGAGGTGAAACGCCCTTCCGCTGGCTTGTTGCCCGTCACGCTCACCGGCCAGACGCGGATCCCCACCTTTGCCTGCGCGCTGTCGTCGAGGCGGAACGGAATTTTGCTTGTCAGGTTGTTAGGCGTTAGCGGCGCACCGCTCTCGTTGGCAATGATGAACCCGACGTCCGGGTTATCCGACACCAGCACATTATCAGAGACTTTCTCCGCCTCTACGCGCATCGTCAGCATGGCGTTTGCCTCCACGTTGGTGCATTTGATCGCAATGGTTTTGCTTTGCGATGAGACGCCCTCCGGTTTGTTACCTACGCCCGCCTTACTGAACAGGGAGGCGCCAATGTCGCCGAAATCAAACTCCACCACGTTCCCGGCGTTGATAGCGCAGCTTTGCGGCACCTGAATGGTACCGCTGTAGCTGATGGTATAGACCGGCGTGGTGAGCGGATCCGAGGAGGTGGTGGTGACGTAAACGCGGAACATGGTGGCGCGCGGGATCACGACCATATTAATAAAACGTCGGGTTACCTTAAGGCGGAAGACAAGGCTGGAGTCCTGAACGCCAAACGGCCTGTTTTTGGAGACGTTAGGATGGCTCCCCATCTGGATATAGTTTTTTGGCGGATAAAACACGCCAGCATAGCTGTCCGTGATTTTCATGGCTCCGTCCAGATAGTCGTTCAGCTTCAGATACTGATAGCCATCGCTCGTTCCCGTAACCTGATAATCGGTCACATAGCTACGCTTGGTGGTATTCCCGACCGTGCCCTTCGGGCAGACGGCATTGACCCCTACCCACTGCGACTTCTCGCTGAGCGTCACGACCTGTCCAATCTGGTTATTCGAGCTATTGAATTTGTCCGTCAGGTCGTAATGCACCTCCGTCGGCACGCCTTTTTCATTGACGCACACGGTGGCGAATGCATTTGCCGCAGGCAGTAGCGCCAGAAGCGACAAGCCTAAGATGTGGGTTTTATTCACAGCGAATCCCCTTCATTGTGATTGCCTGTTGCAGGCTCTTTTCAGGCAAGCTGTAAGGCGCGCGACACTGAGACTGCGCCCCGTCGCCCCACTGGATCAGCAGCTCGCCCTCCAGCGGCAGCCCGCTCAGGTAAATTTGCCCGTCATCCCCCACCATGCTGGTGACCCCGCTTTGCGTTTCGCGGACCACCGCGCCAAACGGCACGGGCTGGTTGCCGCGCGTTACCGTCAGCAGGGCGCGCACGCCAATGCGAGTATCAAAGCTGGCGCGCACCAGCGCGCCTTTGGTCGGCACCACGCTGCTCACGTTGTTTTCGATGTCGGTGTTGTTGCTCATGGTGTTGGTATCCAGCGCCACGCGGTTGTAGCGGTAGACGGTGGCATACGGCATCACCGCATAGCCTCGCCAGTCGGTTCTCACGCCGGTCTGGTTTTCCACGCTGACGCCGGATGCCCCCGGCGCTTTGATCAGCACGTTGGTGTCGCCCAGCGGCTGGCTGAAGGTCACGCCGTCGGCATGACCGACGACCCCGCCGGAGAGCTGCCAGTTGAGATCGTGTTGATCGTCGCTGTAGTTGTAGCCCACGCCCAACGTGCCGTAGGTCGCCTGCCAGTTGGCGCTGGCGCTTCCGCTTGACCCGTTGGTGCTGGTGTGTCCCTGAGTCACGCTGTAGTTCAGGTTGCGGTCCTCCAGCAGCGTGCCGCTGACGCCGGTTTGCCAGCTTGTGTCGCCATCGCTGTTCCGGCTGGCGGATGCCGTGGCGTAGGCACGGTCAATCGCGCTGTCCCGGCGATAGCCCTGACGGGTAAAGATACTGAACGGCACGGAGACGTTAAACGACGCGATCCGGTCGGTGCCGTCGATCCCGACGGATTTGTTCCACGACCACGAAACGGAGTAGTTGATCCCCTTCATGCCCCCCGCATACCCCAGCTGGTACCAGAGGTTCGACTCGTCGGTACCCCAGTAGGTCTGCTCGCTGCCGGAGATATAGACCGAGCCGTAATCCCCCAGCGCCTGAGAAACGTTAAGCTGGAAGCGGCCTTTTTTATTCCACGTCAGGTTGTGATAGCTCTGCACGTCCGGCACATCGTTATCGTCCTGGCTGTCGGCATACTGATAGCCTTCCATTGAGCGCCATGCCACATCGTCCAGGGTGTAAAACCCTTTTGTGGAGTAACGGTAGCCCAGCAGCTGGAAGTTGGTGCCAAAGCCGTTAAGGGATTTCGCATAGAGGAAGCGCAGGGACTGTCCTTCATGCTTGCTGTCGTCCGCGAGCTGGCTGCGGGCGTGGGTGATATCGAGCGAAACCGCGCCCCAGTCGCCCAGGTTTTTTCCGGCCCCGACGGCAACCGCGGTATAGCGTGACGCCAGCTGCGTTCCGCCGTAGAGCGTAAAGCCGTTGGCAAGTCCGGTAATCAGGGTGCCCTGGGTGAAGAACGGCGTATCCTGATCGCTGTTACCGCTGCGGTAATCCCCCGCGACGAGGTCATACTTCCAGCGCCCTTCACGCTGCAGAAGCGGCACGGTGGAGTACGGCACGGTATAGCGCTGCTGGGTACCGTCTTTCTCTTCTACCGTCACTTCCAGGTCACCGCTTGAGGAGGTGGGGTTGAGATCGGTAATCGCAAATGCGCCCGGCTGCACATAGCTTTGATAGATCACGTAGCCATTCTGACGCACCACCACTTTGGCGGGCGTCCGGGCGATCCCGCGCACGGTGGGCGCGTAGCCCTGCAGGCTGTCCGGATACATGCTGTCAGACGAGAAGAGCCTTCCGCCGCGGAACCCCATGCTGTCGAAGACGTCATTGCCGGTATTGCTGTCGCCCAGGACCAGTTCGCTTTTCAGCGGGATCACGGTGCGCTGCGCCCAGGTGCCAATATTCTGCCACTCGCTGTGCCGCTGCCCGTTGGTCTGCGTGTATCGCCATGCGCCGTTGTTACGTAAACGCCAGGCGCCGTAGTTCAGCCCGCTCTGCAGGTTGAGGTAATAGCTGTCGTCTTCGCTGCCCCGGTTGCCCGTAAAGCTGTAGTTCAGCAGCGCGGCGGGAATGCCTTCATCCCACTGTTCCGGCGGAATGTAGCCCCGGGCGCTGTTCTGCAATGCCACCTGCGGCAGGCTGACGTTCAGGCGCTGTGAGGCAAAGTTGAATACCGTTTCGCTACCGGGAATGGCCGTGGTCAACGGGACGCAGGCCTCACCCTGGACCTGAGCCAGCTCGGGAAACGCCGCGACGTTGACGCCAAAGCGGTCGAGCATCGCCCGCGTAATACACGGCGATAGCCCGCCCGCCACCGGCGGCGTGTTCTCTGCCTGCTCAAAACGCACGTCCTGAGTCCCGATAAATTCATCGTTACGCCAGATATCCACGCGATAAACGCCGGGTGCCTGCTGGTGTCCTTGTTCAAAACGCGACAAATCCGCCACGCTGGCGGTGTCGTCGGACAGGAAGGCCGGGTTGAAATAGCTTTCGCTCCAGCCAGCCTGCGGCCAGAGCGCAGCCATCAGCGCCAGTGCAACCGGGCAGTAACGTCCCTGATGGTTTTTCATCGCCCTGACTCTGCTCACAGGTTGACGCTACGCGCCGGCGTGATGGCACCGTAGTCATTCACGCTCTGCCAGGAGAGCGTGCCGCCGACACCGGCTGGCAGCACCTGCTGTGCCGCGCTTTTCGGCGCCACCATCAGGTTATCCAGCGTCTTCCCGCCCAGCTTCAGATTGACGAGGGTGATGTAATACGGAGACGCGTTGCTGACTTTGAGATGGTTACCCGCGCGCTCAAACCGCAGCTGGGAAAGCGCCTCTTCCGGCTGCATTGCCAGGTTGTTCGGGCGCACAAACAGCTTGATGCGCGAGAGGATAGCCAGCTGCAGCACGTTATTGTTTTCCGTTTTGGCTTTGTTCACTGACGGGATCGCTTTCACGTTCATGTAAAACAGCGATTCGCGGTCGGCAGGCAGCGCAGGCCCGGCGTAAATAATGCGCAGCGTGTTTTCACTGTCCGGCTCGCTAACAAACAGGGGCGGCGTGACGGCAAACGTTTTTTCTTTTTGCCCGTTCGCATTTTCGATCCACGCGTTAATTAAATAGCGCTCCTGTTTATTGCTGTTGGTGATCGCCAGCGACGTTTGCTTCGCGTCCGCCGGGTAAATAACGCGGGTGGCTCCCAGCGCAATACCGCCGGATGCATTCGCGCAGGCAGAAACCATCATTAAAATAAACGATAAAAAAAGTCCTGGTTTAATTAGGGTATTCATCACAACCGTACCTTTAATAATGTGTTCGCAGGTGTTATGGATAAATCAACGTAAACCAGACATCCGACTGAATTTTGCCTGGCTCGAGGTGTTCGGAAATAGCCCGATAGCGGGCGCTAAAATGGAACGCCAGCTCGCGGGTATCGATCGGCAGCCAGCTGACGGCCGTGGCATTTGGGATAATCTGACGCTGCTGCTCGTCAAAGAGCGCCAGCCCAACGCCGCTGCTGACAGGCGTTTCACCTGGTCGCGATGTCGCCAGAAAGACCTGAGGATCTTCTGCGGGTGTGGCCCCCTGAAACTGGATCCCCACGGTGCGCGAAACATCAACGCTGCAGTCCAGCAGCCGTACGGTGAAAGGCACATTCACCGTGGAAAAACTGCCCACGCCGGAAAATGAATTGGTTCGGTACTGCCCCATATCGATGCGCATATTCTGGCTGTCGGGCGCCACGGCGCAGCCGCCGTTCACCAGTTCACCTCTGAGATGAACCTTGCCGCCTTCGATCACCACGGTATGCGCCGATGCCGGGCAAGCCATCGCAAGGGTTAACAGCAGTAGTGTTCCTGTCCTTGTCATCCTTTGTTCCTGGCAATAGCGTATGACGGGCCTCGTCCCTGAGGCCTGAACATCCCTGTGCGGAGGAATTATTCGTATTTCATAACGAAGGTGGCGTCAGCGTTCGCCTGGCCTGGCTCGGTAGTCGCAGCCGTGGATTTATAACGCGCGGTGAACTTCAGGGTGTTCGTCCCTTCGATCAGCGTCTGCGCAGCAGAGAAGGTCGCACCGTCTGGGGTCAGAACGCTGGATTTGCTGTCGAGGATCTCAATACCCACGCCTTTCGCGGTGTTGTCGTTGCTGCCGGAGGTGACGGCCAGCAGGGTTTTGTCGGTTGGGTCGATCTGACCGGTGAACGCAACAGCGGCAGTTTTGGCCACCAGCGGATCGCAATCGTTCAGTTCAATGTTGAACGGAATATTAGAGGTGGTGTCGCCCACTTTGGTGAATTTCGCGGTACGATACTGACCCAGATTAACGGTCTGCTCGGAAGAATCAGTATTTACTGAACAAGCCGCATTAACCAGCTCACCTTTAAAATGTACGGTACCGCCATTTACGGAAACCGGCGCAGCAGGATCCGCTGCATTTGCGGCACCCGCAACCAGGGCCAAAGTTGCAATAACAGTAGAAGCAATGTTGCTGAGTTTCATGTCTATTCCTTTAAAATGTAAATAACCCTTCCCGCGAAAAATCGGGAATAAGAAATACGTTCAATTGAGTAATTGAAAGCTTATTTCGGAGGAGACAAAGTAGCTCAGGAGGTGATTTTTAAATATGTCAAAACGCTGCCATTTTACCAGGTCACATCCTAATCCCGCCTAAGAAATTGACCATCCCTTAAGAAGGGTTTTTGCGTCTTGCGGATAAAAACGCGCAAAGGGTGACTGACAGCGGGGCTCGCTTCTGACAAAATACACGCATCCCCCCTTTCGAACGTTACAGACGGAATCTTCTCTCTGATGGCAGCAAAGATTATTGACGGTAAAACGATTGCGCAGCAGGTGCGCTCTGAGGTCGCGGAAAAAGTGAAGGCGCGTAAAGCGGCAGGATTTCGCGCCCCCGGGCTGGCCGTTGTGCTGGTTGGCAGTAACCCGGCATCGCAGATTTATGTCGGCAGCAAGCGCAAAGCGTGTGAAGAGGTGGGGTTCGTCTCCCGCTCTTACGATTTGCCGGAAACCACCAGCGAAGCAGAACTGCTGGAACTTATTGACACTCTGAACGCCGATAAAGAGATCGACGGTATTCTGGTTCAGCTGCCGCTGCCCGCCGGTATCGACAACGTGAAGGTGCTGGAGCGTATTGCACCGGATAAAGACGTGGACGGTTTCCATCCGTACAACGTTGGCCGCCTGTGCCAGCGCGCGCCGCGCCTGCGTCCGTGCACGCCGCGCGGTATCGTGACGCTGCTGGAGCGTTATAACATCGATACTTACGGCCTGAACGCCGTGGTCATCGGCGCGTCCAACATCGTGGGCCGCCCGATGAGCATGGAGCTGCTGCTGGCCGGCTGCACCACCACCGTAACCCACCGCTTCACCAAAAACCTGCGCCACCACGTTGAGAACGCCGATCTGCTGATCGTCGCGGTCGGTAAGCCGGGCTTTATTCCGGGCGAGTGGATTAAAGAGGGTGCAATCGTCGTGGACGTCGGGATTAACCGTCTGGAAAACGGCAAAGTGGTTGGCGACGTGGTGTATGAAGATGCCGCCGCGCGCGCCTCTTACATTACCCCCGTACCGGGCGGCGTAGGTCCAATGACCGTCGCAACGCTGATTCAGAATACTTTGCAGGCATGCGAAGAATATCACGACGTAGAGGACGCGTAAGATGGCGACTTTTTCATTAGGTAAACATCCGCACGTTGAGCTGTGCGATCTGCTCAAGCTGGAAGGCTGGAGCGAAAGCGGCGCGCAGGCGAAAATCGTTATCGCCGACGGGCTGGTAAAAGTCGACGGCGTGGTGGAAACCCGCAAGCGCTGCAAGATTGTCGCGGGACAGACCGTGAGCTTTGAAGGACAGAGCGTAACCGTGACGGCCTGAGCCCCCTCACCCTAACCCTCTCCCCAAAGGGGAGAGGGAACAGTCCGAACGCCGTTTCCAGGCCGGGTAAGGCGAAGCCGCCCCCCTGCAATGTCTCTCAGCATCCCCTCACACCCATCACGGTTATTTATCGATCAACTTCAAATAATCACTATTTCATCTGTTGAAACGTGAAAATTCAGTTGCGCGTTTTTCACTCTTTGCCCACGATAAGTAGAACGTTCTACTAAAACGTTCTACTTACAATAACAGCGCCAAAAAAAGCGCTACTCGGGGGAAATCAGCATGAGTCTGATATCAGGGTTTGTTAAATCGCTGTCTAAGTTATCGATGATTGGTCGCGCCTTAATGCTGCCAATTTCACTGCTTCCCGCTGCGGGCCTGCTGCTGGCCTTCGGCGATAAGTTCCATCTGCCGCTGATGATGAACGCGGGTGGGGTTATTTTTGATAACCTGCCAATGCTGTTTGCCATTGGCTCCGCCGTGGGTCTGGCGTCAGAATCCGGCATCGCGGCGCTGTCTGCGGCCGTTTCGGTGTTTGTCACCAATATCACCATCAGCACCGTGCTGAGCATCACGCCGGAAATGGCCTCCCAGGGCGGGAAATACGCCATGGTGGTGGGCATTCCGACGCTACAGATGGGCGTCTTTGGCGGCCTGATCTGCGGTATTCTCGCGGCCTGGTGCTATAACCGCTTCCACACCATGCAGCTGCCGGAGTTCCTGGGCTTCTTTTCCGGCAAGCGCTTCGTGGCAATTGCAACGGCGTTCCTCTCGTTCCTGATGGGGCTGCTGCTGCCGTACGTCTGGCAGCATATCCAGGCCGGTATCGACGCGCTCTCCGTGGTGGTGAACGGCGATAATCAGGCGGCGTCGACCTTTATCTTCGGTCTGGTGGAGCGCGCGCTGATCCCGCTCGGTCTGCACCACATCTGGTATCCGTCGTTCTGGTACTCGTTCGGGGATTACACCACCCAGGCAGGCCAGGTGATCCATGGCGACCAGACCATCTGGTTCAAAATGCTAGAAGAGGGGGTGAAATCTTTCAGCAGCGACACCTACCAGAACGCCGGTAAGTTCATGCAGGGTGAATTCCCGCTGATGCTGTTCGCGCTGCCCGCCGCGTGCCTGGCGATGTATCACGAAGCCCATACGAAGAATAAGAAAATCGCGGCCGGTATTCTGTTCTCCGCGGCGCTCACCTGCTTCCTGACCGGGATCACCGAACCGGTTGAGTTTACCTTTATCTTCGTGGCACCGATTCTGTACGTCTTTAACGCCATCATGGCGGGTCTGGCCTACATGACCATGTACCTGCTGCATGCGCATATCGCCAAGTCCTTCTCCGCGGGCTTTATCGACTATCTGTCATTCGGGATCCTACCGTCGTTTAACGGCTACCAGACCCACTTCCTGAGCGCCATTATCATCGGCATTCCAATGGGCCTGATTTATTACTTCACGTTCCGCTTTGTGATCCGTCGCTTCGACGTGAAAACGCCGGGCCGCACTGAAGTGACCGCCAACGCGGATGAGAAATCGGATTCTGAACTCGCGACCGAGATCATCACCCTGCTGGGCGGGGCGCATAACATCGACTCCGTCGGCGCCTGTATCACCCGTCTTCGCCTGGAAGTGACAAAAAGTGAGGTGGTGGATAAAGACGGCCTGAACGGACTCGGCGCGCGCGGCGTGGTCTTTGTCGGCGACAACGGTATTCAGGTGATTTTCGGTGCCAGAGCACAGTTTATCGCCCAGACCATGTCCACCATGATCGGCAAATAATAAGATGCCTGAACGACACGTCTCCTGTACGCTGGGAGACGTGTTTTATCTGGCTGATAATCGGTAAATTTCAGGGAGCGGTTTTGAAGAAAGTCAGCATTATTGATGTCGCGAAGCACGCGGGCGTGTCGGTTTCAACCGTCTCGCTGGTGCTGCGCCAGAAAGGGAAAATCTCAGAGGCAACGATCGAGAAGGTCAACGCTGCCATCAATACGCTGGGCTATGTTCATAACGTTGCCGCTGCCAACCTCCGCGCCAATACGTCCAATCTGATTGGCCTGATCCTCCGTGACTTTAGCGACAGTTTCTCCATCAAGGTGATGGCGAGTATCGTTCAGGATCTTGAAAAACAGGGGTATATGGTTTTTCTCGGACAGCCCCAGAACGACCATGACCAACTTGAGCGCTGCCTGCTGTCGTTTAAGCAGCAGGGCGTCGCAGGGGTGATCTATCTGGCCTCGGATACCCGCACCTCTACCCTACCGGAACAGATTCGCCGCTGCCCGCTGCCGCTGGTGGTGGTCTCGCAGTCGCTGCTGGATGAAAAATGCAATCTGGTGATGCGCGATAACCGTCAGGCGGCCAGTCTGGCGGTGCGTTATCTTATCGAGCGCGGCCATCGCAATATCGCCTACATTGGCGGACGCGAAGGCTGCCTTATCCGCGAGCAGCGCCTGCTCGGTTTTCGCAGCGCGATGACGCAAAACGGGCTGGTCTGGCGCGATGAATACTCTCCGGCCTGCAGCGATGACACCCTGGCCGCGGGTTTCGCCACCCGCCAGCTGCTGGAAAAAAACAATACTATCACCGCCCTGCTCTGCCACTCGCCGGATGCCATGATCGGCTCCATCTCTGGTATTCATCAGGTCGGGCGTACGGTGGGTAAAGATGTGTTTTTAACACAGCAGGTCGCGCTGGTCGGTTTCGAAGATATGCTCCATGTTAACCTCACCTCGCCGTCATTTACCTATGTCTCATCCGCCAGCGAAGAGACGGGGCGTCAGGCTGCCGGGCTGATTATTCGCACGCTAAAGGAGCCGACGCTGCAAACCCAGCGCATTACGCTTTCCGGGCAGCTTATCGCGCGCGAGTCGGCGTAAAATCAGAATTTCGCACAGGTTTTTTAGCGCGGAATGGCTGCTATATTTCCATGATTTGCCATGGATAATCACAATGCCTACCGTCATTACACACGCTGCTGTTCCGCTTTGTCTGGGCTTAGGCCTGGGGACAAAAGTTATCCCACCCCGCCTGCTGTTTGCCGGGATTGTTCTCGCCATGCTGCCGGACGCCGACGTGCTGGCGTTTAAGTTCGGCGTCGCGTATGGAAATGTTTTCGGCCATCGCGGCTTTACCCACTCCCTGCTGTTTGCCTTTGCGGTGCCGATACTTTGCGTGCTGACTGGACGACGATGGTTCAGGGCCAGCCTGACGCGGTGCTGGCTGTTTTTAACGGTGTCACTGCTGTCGCACAGCCTGCTGGATTCGATTACTACAGGCGGGAAAGGCGTCGGCTGGCTGTGGCCGTGGTCAGATGAACGCTTTTTTGCGCCGTGGCAGGTGATTAAG
Source organism: Enterobacter sp. PL_is379 (assembly GCF_055817355.1). Lineage (NCBI taxonomy): Bacteria > Pseudomonadati > Pseudomonadota > Gammaproteobacteria > Enterobacterales > Enterobacteriaceae > Enterobacter > Enterobacter sp. PL_is379. The sequence goes on along the minus strand of NZ_JBVPGT010000026.1, from coordinate 256,954 downwards.
GTCGCGCCGTTTGCACTCTCACGCTATACCACGCCGTACGGGCATCAGGTGATTATTTCAGAACTGCTGTGGGTGTGGCTGCCGGGGGTTGTGCTGATGGGAATGTTGTGGTGGAGAAGAAGGTAAAAAAAAGCCGGGTGGCGGCAGCGCCTTACCCGGCCTACTTTTACCCGTAGGCCCGGTAAGCGTAAGCGACACCGGGCGTTACAGACTTACTTACGGCGCCAGGTGGTACCCTGCGGGCCGTCTTCCAGAATGATGCCCATCTCGGTCAGACGGTTACGCGCCGCATCGGCCGCCGCCCAGTCTTTCGCCTGACGCGCTTCCAGACGCGCTTTGATCAACGCTTCAATTTCCGCCACTTCGCCGTCGTCCGCCTGCGCACCGCTCTGCAGGAACGCGTCCGGATCCTGCTCCAGCAGGCCGAGCACGGAAGAGATCTTACGCAGATGAGACGCCAGCGCATTCGCCGCCGCCATATCTTCTGACTTCAGGCGGTTCACTTCGCGCGCCATGTCGAACAGCACGGAGTAGGCTTCCGGGGTGTTGAAGTCGTCGTTCATCACCTCAACAAAGCGTGCTTCGAACGCTTCGCCGCCTGCCGCCGGAACAGACCTGTCGGTCCCGCGCAGCGCGGTGTACAGACGCTCCAGCGCCGAGCGCGCCTGCTTCAGATTCTCTTCGCTGTAGTTCAGCTGGCTGCGATAGTGGCCAGACATCAGGAAGTAGCGCACGGTTTCCGCGTCGTAATACTTCAGCACGTCGCGCACGGTAAAGAAGTTGCCCAGCGATTTCGACATCTTCTCGCGGTCAACCATTACCATCCCGGAGTGCATCCAGTAGTTCACGTACTCGCCGCCGTGGGCGCAGGTGGACTGCGCAATTTCGTTTTCGTGGTGCGGGAACATCAGGTCTGAACCGCCGCCGTGAATGTCGAAGTGCTTGCCCAGCTGTTTGCAGTTCATCGCGGAACACTCAATGTGCCAGCCCGGGCGGCCTTCGCCCCACGGGGATGGCCAGCTTGGCTCCCCCTCTTTGGACATCTTCCACAGCACGAAGTCCATCGGGTTACGCTTCACGTCAACCACGTCGACACGGGCACCGGCCTGGAGCTGATCCAGATCCTGACGGGAAAGCGAACCGTAGGTTGGGTCCGTTGGCACCGAGAACATCACGTCACCGTTGTCCGCAACGTAGGCGTGACCGCGTGCGATCAGCTTTTCGGTGATCTCGATGATTTCGTGAATATGGTGGGTCGCGCGCGGCTCGCTGTCCGGGCGCTGAATATTCAGGGCGTCGAAATCTTTGTGCATCTCGACGATCATGCGATCCACCAGCGCGACAAAGCTTTCGCCGTTCTCATTAGCGCGCTTGATGATTTTGTCGTCGATGTCGGTGATATTACGCACGTATTTCAGGGTATAGCCCAGAAAACGCAGGTAGCGTGACACCACGTCAAAAGCGACAAAGGTACGGCCATGGCCAATGTGACAGAGATCGTAAACCGTAATACCACACACGTACATGCCGACTTCCCCGGCATGGATAGGTTTAAATTCCTCTTTTTGGCGCGTCATTGTATTAAAGATTTTTAACATCGAAGATTCCATGTAAACACGTGTGTGGTTGAAAACCGGCTATTCTACCCGTAATTCAAACCCGAAGCAGCACACAATGCAAGGTGATCGCATCCTGTGGTTATGCTATAACAAGCCCCTATAGATGACCCGAACGCGGGTCGACGTACCACAATAACGGAACAGGATGCAAAAATGGTTACTTTCCACACTAATCATGGCGATATCGTAATCAAAACCTTTGATGACAAAGCGCCTGAAACAGTTAAAAACTTCCTGGACTACTGCCGCGAAGGTTTCTACAACAACACCATTTTCCACCGCGTGATCAACGGTTTTATGATCCAGGGCGGCGGTTTCGAACCTGGCATGAACCAGAAAGCCACTAAAGAGCCGATCAAGAACGAAGCGAACAACGGCCTGAAAAACACCCGCGGCACGCTGGCGATGGCGCGTACTCAGGCACCTCACTCTGCAACCGCGCAGTTCTTCATTAACGTGGCGGACAACGACTTCCTGAACTTCTCCGGCGAAAGCCTGCAGGGTTGGGGCTACTGCGTATTCGCAGAAGTGGTTGAAGGTATGGACGTGGTTGACAAGATCAAAGCCGTCTCTACTGGCCGCAGCGGTATGCACCAGGACGTTCCGAAAGAAGACGTTGTGATTACAAGCGTGACCGTCAGCGAGTAATTCGTGGCGACACTCTTTATTGCGGATCTGCATCTGCAAACAGAAGAACCGGCGATAACCGCCGGTTTTCTGCGTTTTTTACGCGGTGAAGCGAAAAGCGCCGATGCGCTGTACATCCTGGGCGACCTCTTTGAAGCCTGGATTGGCGACGACGATCCTAACCCGCTGCACCGTGAAATGGCTTCGGCCATTAAAGCGCTGGTGGATTCCGGCGTCCCCTGCTACTTCATTCACGGCAACCGTGATTTCCTGATCGGCAAGCGCTACGCCCGTGAAAGCGGCATGACGCTGCTGCCGGAAGAACAGGTGCTCGACCTCTACGGCCGCAAGGTGCTGATCATGCACGGCGACACGCTCTGCACCGACGATACCGGCTACCTGGCGTTTCGCGCTAAAGTCCACACCCCGTGGATCCAGAAGGTGTTCCTTGCCCTGCCGCTGTTTATCCGCAACCGCATCGCCGCCAGAATGCGCGCGGGCAGTAAAGCCGCCAACAGCAGCAAATCCATGACCATCATGGACGTTAATCCTCACGCGGTGGTCAACGTGATGGAAAAACATGGCGTTCAGTGGTTGATCCACGGGCATACCCATCGTCCAGACGTGCATTCCCTTATCGCCAACGGCGAACCGGCCCATCGCGTGGTGTTGGGTGCATGGCACTCAGAAGGATCCATGGTCAAAGTCACGCCAGAGGGTGTGGAGCTGATCGCTTTTCCGTTTTAACCCCTTACAGTTCATTCTATTTTTTTGAACAATATTGGCAAATTGTTTCGATTTTAATCAGCCCGTGGTCGGCCTATTATTTATCACATCAGGGCAGCACGCCCTATCCCAGATAAATTACTTAAGGAATACGACCATGAAATCCATCAAAACTTTCGTTGCAGTTACCGCTCTTTCCCTGGCTTCCTTCGGCGCTTTCGCGCAGAGCGTCAGCGCAACCGGTTCAACCCTTGACCGCGCAGAAGCGAAAATTGCTGCACAGGCTGCTGAACAGGGCGCGTCTTACAAAATCACCAGCGCGAAGGTCGACAACCGCGTGTATATGACCGCAGAACTGACGAAATAATGATTGCCCTTCGACAAAAACAGACCGCCAGAATGCGGTCTGTTTTGTTATGAATTGATGGCAACAACGGCTCAAGATTTAACCGCGCAACCGTTTTCCTTGCCCGTATAACATGCTATTCTCTGTGCCCTCGAAAGCAGTGTGTTTCGCACCACAGGAGTTTTAAGACGCATGTCTTCCCGCAATAATCCGGCGCGTGTCGCCATCGTGATGGGGTCCAAAAGCGACTGGGCTACCATGCAGTTCGCCGCCGAAATCTTTGAAATCCTGAATGTTCCGCACCACGTCGAAGTGGTCTCCGCGCACCGTACACCGGACAAACTGTTCAGCTTCGCCGAAAGCGCCGAAGAGAACGGTTATGAGGTGATCATTGCCGGTGCGGGCGGCGCAGCACACCTGCCGGGCATGATTGCCGCCAAAACCCTGGTGCCGGTTCTGGGCGTCCCGGTACAAAGCGCCGCGTTAAGCGGTGTGGACAGCCTCTACTCCATCGTCCAGATGCCGCGCGGTATTCCTGTCGGGACGCTGGCGATTGGCAAAGCGGGCGCGGCGAACGCTGCCCTGTTGGCCGCGCAGATCCTGGCGACGCACGATAAAGCGTTACATCAGCGTCTGGCGGAGTGGCGTAAAGCCCAGACCGACGAAGTGCTGGACAATCCGGACCCGCGGGGTGCGGCATGAAGCAGGTTTGCGTCCTCGGTAACGGCCAGTTAGGCCGCATGCTGCGTCAGGCCGGTGAGCCGCTGGGTATTGCCGTCTGGCCCGTCGGGCTGGACGCTGAACCTGAAGCCGTACCGTTCCACCAGAGCGTGATCACCGCCGAGATCGAACGCTGGCCGGAAACCGCGCTGACCCGCGAACTGGCGCGTCATAACGCCTTCGTAAACCGCGACGTGTTCCCGATCATTGCCGACCGTCTGACGCAAAAGCAGCTGTTCGACAAGCTCGGCCTGCCGACCGCGCCGTGGCAGCTCCTGTCCGATAAAAGCGAGTGGAATGATGTTTTCGCGATGCTGGGCGAGCTGGCCATCGTGAAGCGCCGCGTGGGCGGCTACGACGGCCGTGGCCAGTGGCGTCTGCGCGCAGACGACACTGCCGAGCTGCCGGACGACTGCTACGGCGAATGCATCGTTGAGCAGGGCATCAACTTTAGCGGTGAAGTGTCACTGGTTGGCGCACGCGGGCACGACGGACATACCGTCTTTTATCCGCTGACGCATAACCTGCATCAGGACGGTATTCTGCGCACCAGCGTCGCCTTCCCGCACGCCAATGCTGAGCAGCAGGCGCAGGCAGAAGAGATGCTTTCTGCCATCATGCACGAACTCGGATATGTGGGCGTCATGGCGATGGAGTGCTTTATCACCCCGTCCGGTCTGCTGATCAACGAACTTGCACCGCGCGTGCACAACAGCGGCCACTGGACGCAAAACGGCGCGTCCATCAGCCAGTTCGAACTGCACCTGCGCGCGATCACCGACCTGCCGCTGCCGCAGCCGGTGGTGGACAGCCCGTCGGTGATGATCAACCTGATCGGCACCGATCTGAACTACGACTGGCTGAAGCTGCCGCTGGTGCATCTGCACTGGTATGACAAAGAGGTTCGCGCGGGTCGTAAGGTCGGTCACCTGAACCTGAACGACAGCGACACGGGCCGCCTGAGCGCCACCCTGGAAGCCATGATCCCTCTCCTGCCGCCGGAATATGCGAGCGGTATCGTCTGGGCACAGTCAAAGCTCAAGTAAGACATCTGCGCCGGGGAGTTGACCTTCCCCTTCCCCGGCGTACAATCCCCGCCCATTGCTGCTGAGTTTTCTTCTGGAATAACCATGAACGATGGAACGGACTATCGCGCGATCCTCGCGTCTGATACCCCTTTAATCGACGTTCGCGCGCCGATTGAATTTGCCCAGGGTGCGATGCCCGCCGCCATTAACCTGCCGTTGATGAATGACGACGAACGCGCCGCCGTCGGCACCTGCTATAAACGCCAGGGCCCCGAGGCCGCGCTGGCGCTTGGCCATAGTCTGGTGAACGGCGAGACGCGTGAGACACGTATTAACGCCTGGCGTGAAGCCAGCCTTGCCCATCCTGAGGGCTTTCTCTGCTGCGCGCGCGGCGGTCAGCGCTCGCACATCTCGCAGGCCTGGCTTAAAGAGGCGGGCATCGACTACCCGCTGATCCGCGGCGGCTATAAAGCCCTGCGCCAGACGGCGATTCAGGTGACGATTGAGCAGTCACAAAAGCCGATAGTGCTTATCGGCGGCTGTACCGGAAACGGTAAAACCCTGCTGGTGAAGCAGCACGCACAGGGCATCGATCTGGAAGGGCTGGCGCACCATCGCGGTTCGTCTTTTGGCCGCACGCTCACGCCGCAGCTTTCCCAGGCGAGCTTTGAAAACCACCTTGCGGTTGAACTATTGAAAAAAGACGCCGCGCGCTGGGTGCTGGAAGATGAAGGTCGGATGATTGGCTCTAACCACCTGCCGGAGTGCCTGCGCGACCGGATGGTTGAAGCGCCTATCGTGGTGGTAGAGGATCCGTTTGAAATCCGTCTTGAACGCCTGCGCGAAGAGTATTTCGACCATATGTGGGCGGATTTTTCTGCTGCCTACGGCGAGGAAGCGGGCTGGAAAGCGTACAGCGAGTACCTGCACCACGGCCTGTTCGCCATACGCCGCCGTCTGGGGCTACAGCGGTATGCAGAATTCACCGTGCTGTTAGATTCCGCGCTGCTGGAACAGCAACGATCTGGCAGCACGGACGCGCACTTCAGCTGGCTTGTACCGCTCCTGAACGACTATTACGACCCGATGTACGGCTATCAGCTGGAGAAAAAGGCGGAGAAGATTGTGTATCGCGGGACGTACGGCGAGGTAGCTGACTGGCTTAATCGCTAAAAGAAAGCCGGGTGGCGAGGTAAAAGCAAAACGGCAACCAGGGTTGCCGTTTTTAATGTTTGTTCCCTCTCCCCGTGGGAGAGGGTCAGGGTGAGGGCATCAGGCCGCACCCTACAAGATCACTTAGAAGTCGTAACGCAGACGCACCAGGTTCATGTCGCCCAGGTCGTCGGTGCTGGAGGTGAACACGTGTTCGTAGTCCACGCGGAAACCGTAATCCAGCTGGAAGCTGATACCCACGCCGTTGTCGATGCGCTGGTAGTTGCGGCCATTCACGTAGTCAATACGGTCGCCCATGAAGTAAGGCTGGATAGATTTAACCGCATACTGACCAATTGGGAACTTGTAGCCCGCAAAGTATTCAATACCCCATGCATCACCGGCGAAGTAGTCGTTAACAGACACTTTTTTGGTGGTCATGAAGTTCTGATACCAGCCGCCGCCAACGGAGAATGTCCAGTTGTCCGGGGTCCAGCTCAGCGCGGTACCGAGGATGTTCTGGTCGTAGGTTTTGCTGTCGCCATTGGCCGGGTTACGCATATCCGCACGGGTGTAGTTCCACGCGGCGCCCCAGGTCAGATCGGTGGTCAGGTGGTAATCCAGACCCAGTGAACCGCCGCCTTTACGCTTGTAGCGCAGGCCGTTGCCCGGCAGGTATTCGCTGTCTTCAAACAGGTAGGATGCATAAATGTCAGCATCGCCCACGGTTTTCTTATATTTCAGCATATTACGTGAACGGTAAGAGCCGTCGTAATCGCCTTTGATCCCGTTACCTGGCGCCTGACCGATCATGTCGTAGTCCCAGATATCGGTTTTCGCGCCCACCACATCATAGTAAACGCTGTTCTGTTGACCGAAGGTCAGCGTACCCCAGGTGTCGCTCTTCAGACCGGTGTAGAGCATACGACGCGTCGTGTCGTGGTCGCTTTCGCTGTAGTGGTTGTCCCAGTTGAACATTGCAGGGAAGTTCACGCCCAGCTCGTAGTAGCTTACCCAACTGATGTCATCAAACAGGTAGTAATCTGCTGCGAAACGGAAACGGGTGCCGCCGTCGAAGCCGTTACGCTTGTAAGAACCTTTGTCGCCGTCACCGGTCATCATGTTGAACTGTGGACGGATACTCCCACCCACAGTGAAGTTCAGGCGGCTCAGCGGGTTACCCGCCTGAGGATCCTGCTTAAGAACGGTGATTTCCGCCTGAGAAGCGAAGGTAGTCAATGCCACTGCCGCGCCGATCGTTGCCGCCAGCGCTGATTTTTTTATAGTCATTATTTTTCCTTAATAGACACGCTGCTAAATATTTAGCGGGTGAATATTAACTGGAAATAATCGGGCTGTGTGGTCGGGTTTTTAATGTTTTGTGCTACTAAATGAGTGGGTATTATCACTTTGTGCTTTTTAAACACTACGCACCGGCATTTGAAACCGGTGCGTAACTTTCACCGTGCTAAATCAACTCGCGAACTGACGGAACAGGGCTTTGCCCTTTAACAGCCGCGTGCCGAGCCAGCCTCCGCAGAGTGAAAGCAGCACAGCGCCACAGAGAGGCAGGATCAACCAGAGACGCCAGTCAGGCTCCCACGGGAAGTCGAAGACTTTTGTCTGCAACACCGCCAGCGCCGTCTCTGCGCCAATGGCTGCCACCAGACCCGCCACCAGCCCCAGCAGCGCAAACTCGCTCCAGAGCGTCATCCGCAGCAGCCGCTTTCCGGCCCCCAGCGTGCGGTAGACCACCAGCTCCTGATGGCGCTGGCGCATGCCTACCTGCACCTGGGCCAGCAGCAACAGCACGCCGCAGATCGTCACCAGCACCACCATGACCTCCAGCGCGCGGCTCACCTGCTCCAGAACCTGCCCTACCTGCTTCAGGATCGCTCCAATATCCAGCAGGCTGACCGTCGGAAACTCCCGGTTAAGCTGGGTCAGCATGCCGTTGCCGTTTTCCCAGCGGAAGCTGGTCAGCCAGCTCTGCGGCTGACCGTCCAGCGCCCCCGGCGGGAAGATAAAGAAGAAGTTTGGCCGCAGGCTTTCCCAGTCAACTTTACGCAGGCTGGTGACCTTCGCGGTAAAATCCTGGGTATCGCCGGTAAAGGTCACGCTGTCCCCAAGCTTCACGTTCAGGCGCGTCGCCAGCCCCTCTTCCATCGACACTTCCCCCGCTTTTGGCGGCCAGGTGCCAGCGGTTATCGGGTTGTGGTCAGGGCGTTTCTCCTGCCAGGTCAGGTTCAGCTCGCGGTTAAGCGACTCGTCCTTGTTCCCCTCCGTTGGCTGCCCGTTGATCTGCGTCAGACGCGCGCGAACGATGGGATAGAACGACTCAGGGATAATGTGATGCTCCGACAGGAAACCCTTTAGCGGAGTGACCTGTTCTGGGGCAATATTGATCAGGAAAAAGTTCGGGCTTTCCGGGGGAAGCTGCTGCTGCCAGCGATCGAGCAGATCGCCGCGCAGCACCAGCAGCAGCGCCAGCAGCATAAATGACAGCGAAAAGGCCGACAGCTGGCTGAGCGTTGACCAGGGCTGATGCAGCAGGCGGTTGACCGCCAGGCGCACGGGCAGGGATTTTACCGTCAGCCTCTTCAGGACATTGAGCAGTATCCAGCCCAGCACGCCGCACAGCAGCGCCAGCACAACCGCCCCGGCCAGTACCGCCCAAAGCAGCGTGCTGCCCCCCATCAGCCACGCCAGCAGCCCCACCGCCACCGCAATAATCACCGGAAGGTAGAACTTCAGCGGCCAGACGTTCGCCACCACATCGCTGCGGAGCACGCGCAGCGGCTGCGTGGCGAGCAGCAGTCGGTAAGGGCGTAGCCCTACCAGCAGCGAAATTACCGTCATCGCGCCGATTGCCCATAGCCACGGCCAGAGGCTGGCCGGCGGCAGTGCGGCCGGGAGCACCGGTTTTAGCATCACCATCAGCAGTTTTTCAAACAGCAGCCCCATTATTCCGCCGGTCAGCGCGGACAGGACCAGCAGCATCAGCCACTGACCGACAATCAGCTTGCGCAGCTGCGCCCGGCCAGCCCCCAGGGTTTTGAGGATCGCCACCAGGTCGTAGCGGCTGCGGCAGTAGTGCCCCATCGCCACGGCCACCGCCGCCACCGCCAGCAGCAGGGTCAACAGGGCCGACAGCAGCAGGAACTGCTGAGAGCGCTCCAGAGATTTACCGAGCGCCCCCTCGTCCTGCTCCAGCCCGTACCAGCGGTGTTCCGGTTTGAGCTGCGGCAGAAGCCATTTTTCATATGCGTCAAGCTGGGCAGGCGTGCCGCCAAACTTATAGCGCCAGGTAACGCGGCTGCCCGGCTGTACCGCATGGGTTGCTGCTACGTCCGCGGTGTTCATCAGCAGGCGCGGCGCAAGCTGGAACGGGTTAAACCCAGAGTCAGGTTCCTGTACCACTTCCCCGGCAATTTTGAGGGTGGCGTCGCCGACGTCGATACTGTCGCCGGGTTTCAGATTCAGCAGCGCCATCAGACGCGATGCCAGCAGCACCGTACCGGGCGTGGGCTTTAATCCCGGCGGGTGGGTCTGCAAGTCACCGTACATCGGGTAGATGTCATCGACGGCCTTGACGCTCGCCAGCTGCGGCGTGTCGCCCGCAAAGGTCATGGTCTGGAAGCTTACCTGCTCCCCCACCTTCAGCCCTTCTTTACGCGCTTCGTCAATCCAGCCCGGCGGCACGGGGCGGGAGCTTTGCAGCGCCCGGTCTCCCGCCATAAACTCCCGGCTCTGCTGGCTGAGCCCTTTTTCCATCCGGTCGCTGACGCTGCCGAGCGCCAGCACGCAGGCCACCGCCAGGCTTAACGCCAGCCAGACAATCAGCAGCGAGGGCGAGCGCCACTCGCGCCAGAACCAGCGGGTAATCATGCCTCCTCCTGAAGAATACCGTTAACCAGCCGCAGGCGACGGTCGCAGCGGGCGGCGAGCTGCGGATCGTGGGTCACGAGGATCAGCGTGGTGCCGTGCTCGCGGTTGAGCGAAAACAGCAGGTCGGCAATCCTGTCGCCGGTTTTACGGTCAAGGTTACCGGTAGGCTCATCGGCAAACAGCACTTCCGGGCGACCGTTAAACGCCCGCGCCAGCGCCACGCGCTGCTGCTCACCGCCAGAAAGCTGCGCGGGAAGATGGTCGAGACGTTTCCCCAGACCGAGCTGTTCCAGCAGCGCCTTCGCGTGAGCGCGGCTTTCACGGCTATTTTCCCCGCGCAGAAGCGCCGGGAGTTCGACGTTTTCCAGCGCGTTTAGGGTCGGGATCAGCATAAAAGATTGAAAAACAAAACCAACGTGACGCGCGCGCAGCGCGGCCCGCGCCTCTTCATCAAGCTGATGCAGCGGCTGCCCGACAAGGTGGACCTCGCCGCTGCTGCCGTCGTCCAGACCGGCCAAAATCGCCAGCAGCGTGGACTTACCGGAACCGGATTCGCCAATCAGCGCGATGGTTTCAGCGCGTTTGACAACGAGTTCAACTCCGGTAAGGATGGAAAGCTCGTGCTCCCCCTGACCGACGGACTTCTTAAGATGATGAACTTCAACACTGTTTTCCGCTGGCATTTGCCCTTCCTGTTTTTGATTCTGATGACCTTCCGCGCGGCGGCAGCGGACACGTTACTGGTTCTTGGCGACAGCCTGAGCGCAGGCTATCGCATGGCGGCCAGCGCGGCCTGGCCCGCCCTGCTCAATGAAAAATGGCAGAGCAAAACGTCTGTAATCAACGCCAGCATCAGCGGTGATACCTCGCAGCAGGGCCTGTCGCGCCTGCCTGCGCTGCTCAAACAGCATCAGCCACGGTGGGTGCTGGTGGAGCTTGGCGGTAATGATGGCCTGCGCGGTTTCCAGCCTCAGCAAACGGAGAATACGCTGCGCACCATTTTGCAGGACATCAGGGCGGCAAACGCCCAGCCGCTGCTGATGCAAATTCGCCTGCCCGCCAACTACGGTCGTCGGTATAATGAGGCCTTTAGCGCGATCTACCCTAAGCTTGCCAAAGAGTTTGATATTCCGCTGCTGCCATTTTTCATGGAAGAGGTCTATCTCAAACCCCAGTGGATGCAAGACGACGGGATCCACCCCAATCGCGATGCGCAGCCGTTTATTGCCGACTGGATGGCAACGCGGCTGGCTCCTTTAGTTAAACATGACTCCTGATTAAACGGAGATCCTGACAGGTAAAGTTATGCAAAAATCGGTCTTAATTACAGGATGTTCCAGTGGAATCGGTCTGGAAAGCGCGCTCGAATTGAAGCGCCAGGGGTTTCGGGTCCTGGCGGCCTGCCGCAAACCCGACGATGTCGAACGCATGAACGGGCTGGGCTTTACCGGCGTGCTGCTGGATATGGACTCGCCGGAGAGCGTTGAGCGCGCCGCCGATGAGGTGATCGCGCTGACCGACAATCGTCTGTACGGGCTGTTTAACAATGCCGGCTACGGCGTGTATGGCCCGCTGGATACCCTCTCCCGCGAAACGCTGGAGAAGCAGTTTTCGACCAATTTCTTCGGCGTGCATCAGCTCACCATGCGTCTGCTTCCCGCGATGCTGCCGCACGGTGAAGGGCGCATCGTGATGACGTCGTCGGTGATGGGGCTGATTTCCACCCCGGGACGCGGCGCCTACGCCGCCAGCAAATATGCGCTGGAGGCCTGGTCCGATGCCCTGCGCATGGAGCTACGCCACAGCGGCATTAAGGTCAGCCTGATTGAACCCGGCCCAATTCGCACCCGCTTTACCGAAAACGTGAACCAGACGCAGGCGGATAAACCGGTCGAGAACCCCGGTATTGCCGCACGTTTTACCCTCGGGCCAGAGGCAGTGGTGGCCAAAGTGCGCCATGCTTTTGAGAGCGAACATCCCAAAATGCGCTATCCGGTGACGCTGGTCACCCATGCCGTAGGCTGGTTAAAACGCCTGCTGCCGGGCCGGATGATGGACAAAATTTTACACGGCTGAGTTGAAGCGACGACGCGCATCCCCATGTAAAGAACAAACCGACAAAAGAGAAAGCCGCATGTCCGTACAGAATATCGTCAATATTACAGAAGCTAACCTGCAACAGACCCTTGAACAGTCGATGACCAAACCGGTCCTGTTCTACTTCTGGTCTGAACGCAGCCAACACTGCCTGCAGCTGACGCCGGTGCTGGAGAGCCTTGCCGCCCAGTACAACGGTCAGTTCATTCTCGCGAAGCTGGACTGCGACGCCGAGCCGATGGTGGCGTCCCAGTTTGGTCTGCGCGCCATTCCCACCGTCTATCTGTTCCAGAACGGTCAGCCTGTTGACGGCTTCCAGGGGCCGCAGCCGGAAGAGGCTATCCGCGCCCTGCTGGATAAGGTGCTGCCGCGCGAAGAAGAGCTGAAGGCGCAGGAAGGCATGGCGCTGATGCAGGAAGGCAAATACGACGAGGCGCTGCCGCTGCTCAAAGACGCATGGCAGCTGTCGAATCAAAACAGCCAGATTGGCCTGCTGCTGGCGGAAACGCAGATCGCCCTGCACCGTTCAGAAGACGCGGAAGCCGTACTCAAGACCGTTCCGCTGCAGGATCAGGACACCCGCTACCAGGGGCTGGTCGCACAAATTGAGCTGCTGAAACAGGCGGCGGACACCCCGGAAATTCAGCAGCTGCAGCAGCAGGTTGCCGACAACCCGGCGGACGCCGCGCTGGCAAGCCAGCTGGCGCTGCAGCTGCACCAGGTAGGGCGTAACGAAGAGGCGCTGGAGCTGCTGTTCAGCCATCTGCAAAAGGATCTCGCTGCCGCAGACGGTCAGGCGCGTAAGATGTTCCAGGAGATCCTGGCCGCGCTGGGCACCGGAGACGCGCTGGCGTCGAAGTATCGTCGTCAGCTGTACGCGTTGCTCTACTAACAAAAAATGCCCGGTGGCGCTAACGCTTACCGGGCCTACAAAACAGGCTTAACCCGTTTTCTTTAATTGCGTCACCACCAGCTGGTGACGCGCGTTGTAAAACTTCCGATAGGTCAGGTAGCAGGCAATGATGGTCGACAGGCTTGCCGTGGAAAGCAGCATAAACGTCACCATGATCTGATACTTAATCGCTTTTACCGGATCGATACCGGCAAAAATCAGCCCCGACATCATCCCCGGCAGGCTCACCAGCCCCACCGTTTTGGCGGAATCTACCGTTGGGATCAGCGATGAACGAATGCTCTCGCGAATCAGCCGCGCCGAGGCCACTTTTGGCGTTGCCCCCAGGCTTAGTTTCTCCTGTAGCTGCTGCTGTTCACTGCTGAATCGCTGGCCAAGGTTGTTGTAACAGAGCCCAACGGCCACCATCGCGTTCCCGGCAATCATCCCCGAGATAGGGATAACCTGCATCGGCGTAAACTCAATCGAGCCGGAGAGCACCAGCACCGCCAGCGTGAGCGCCGTACCGGTGGTAATGGCGATAAACGACGAGATAAATGCTTTATCAATGTATTTACTGCGTTTTTTCGCATTCCACGCCGCGTTAAAGCAGATAAAGAGCACCATCAGCAGCGTCAGCACCGCGTGGTTAACGTTGAAGATATACTTCAGCACATAGCCGACGATGATGAGCTGAATCACCGCGCGGCAGATGCTCCACACAATATCTTTTTCCAGCCCCAGCTTTTCGCGGTAGCTGACCACAATCGCAATCAATACCAGCACCATCGAAAAGGCCAGCGATTCGTTGGTAATGTTATGTTCACCCACGGTTTGCCTCCTGCATTTTTCCGCCGTGCGGCTGAAGCGTAATCACGTCATCCGCATGGGTTATTTCGTTAGCATCGTGCGTCACCCACAGCACGGCAATATTTTGCTCCCGGGCGTAGCGATGAATAATCTCGTTGACGTTGCGCTTGTTGACGTCATCCAGCGCGCTGGTGATTTCGTCAAGCAACAACACCTTCGGTAAAAACTGCAGGTTGCGGATCAGCGAGACGCGCTGCTTTTCTCCGCCCGACAGCGCGTTGATGGATTTGGTCAGCGTCTCCTGCGCCAGGCCAAAGCGGGCCAGATCGTTGATAAACTGTTCCGGCTCCGGCGTTTTATTGCGGATTTGCCACGGGAAAATCAGGTTGTCATAAACCGTATCGCCAAAAAGCACGGGCGTTTGCACGCAATAGGAGACCTGCTGGCGATAGCTTTCCGGAGAGAGCGACGCAATATCCTGTCCTTCAAACAGAATGGTTCCCTCCGTCGGGCTGAGGAGTGAGGCCACGATTTTCAACAGCGTGCTTTTGCCGCAGCCTGAGGGGCCCGTGATTAATTTAAACTCACCTGGCGACAGGCTAAACCCGACGTGCTGCAGGATCGTGTTTTCCCCGACCCGAAATCCGACATCCCTGAGAAGTAATACGTTTTTTTTATCGTTCATTGCGCTTCCGTTAACCGCTTTTTGTCATAACCGTCTGTAGCATAATCCTTTCGCCCGCACAGAGCGAATAGCCTCACGCTAAAGCAAGTGTTAAACTTTTTGTTTGTTATTTGTCACCACCATCACTACAGGAAGTATGCGACATGGCACATATCTTTTATGAGTTTCCTTCCCTGAAGCCTGGTGTTCCTGATGTCGAAACATTAATGGAAGTCATCAAATCGTCGGAACTCACGCGTTTTGTCATTGGTGCAGAGGTGGTGGATTTTGTTAAGAAGGCGCTCATCGTGAACACCACGATCGGCAGCTTCAAAAATTGCTATTTCGCCTTCGACAACGGGACACACTTCCTTGAATTTGACGGTAAGGGAAAATCAAAACGTTTCAATGACGTACCCGACTGGTTCGTCTCTCCGGCGGAATTTTCACGCACCCAGTGGCTTATCAACCACAATCTTGCGGATGTAAAAGCCACTCAGTTCATTGACGTGCTGATGTCCTACCCGCTGAAAGAACGCCGCGCGCACTGTAATTTGTTATTTGGGCTGGAGCTGGAAAAGGTGAATGCGGTTCCGGCCGCAGGTAAAATCGGCAATAAGAACGGTAAAACCACCAAACCACGCGTGACCGATCTGGGATCGTTTGAATTGTTCCGTCAGTTCTTTGCACGAATGAAAACCGCCGTGCTGGCCGATGAGTTCCCTACCCTGCAGGTCCTGACGGGCATGGATAATCTGACAAAAGCGCCACATAATTTAAAGCAGGGCATCAGAACCTGGTTTAAAGCCATCGCGGGCGACCTTCCACCGAATAACAAACGCGTTGAAGCGGGGAATGCCGTACTGTTCTGCGCCCCCATTCGCGAACAGATCCAGCGTATCGAAGCGCTGGGGCTGGAGAATTACTACGAGGGATTATCGAAAGCCATTGCCGAAGCGGGTGATGGATTCATTTCTGACTTTACCTATACTTACGAGCAATAAACACACACTTTCACTCGTCACAGCATGCAAAACAGGAGGTTTTTATGCTTATCGTTGTTCCTGTCCTTATTTTCGTTGCGCTGGTTATCGTGGGCGCCGGCGTCAAAATTGTCCCTCAGGGTTATCAGTGGACCGTTGAGCGTTTCGGTCGATACACCAACACACTCCAGCCTGGCTTAAGCCTGATTGTTCCGTTCATGGACAGAATTGGTCGAAAGATCAACATGATGGAGCAGGTTCTGGACATTCCGTCCCAGGAAGTGATCTCCAAGGATAACGCCAACGTCACCATCGACGCCGTCTGCTTTATTCAGGTGATTGATGCGCCAAAAGCGGCCTATGAGGTCAGCAACCTGGAGCTGGCGATCGTCAACCTGACGATGACCAACATCCGTACCGTGCTCGGCTCGATGGAGCTGGACGAGATGCTTTCCCAGCGCGACAGCATCAACACCCGCCTGCTGCACATTGTCGACGAGGCAACGAACCCGTGGGGGATCAAGGTCACCCGCATCGAGATCCGCGACGTGCGCCCACCGGCGGAGCTGATCGCCTCCATGAACGCCCAGATGAAGGCCGAGCGAACCAAGCGCGCCTATATTCTGGAAGCTGAAGGGGTGCGTCAGGCGGAGATCCTCAAAGCGGAAGGTGAAAAACAGTCGCAGATCCTGAAAGCGGAAGGCGATCGTCAGTCCGCATTCTTACAGGCTGAAGCGCGTGAACGTTCGGCCGAAGCGGAAGCCCGCGCTACCCAAATGGTGTCTGAGGCGATTGCCGCCGGTGATATCCAGGCCGTGAACTACTTTGTCGCGCAAAAATATACCGACGCGCTGAAACAGATTGGCTCGGCGAACAACAGCAAAGTGGTGATGATGCCGCTGGATGCCAGCAGCCTGATGGGCTCTATCGCCGGTATTGCCGAACTGATCAAGGACAGCGGAAACGAGCGTAAAAAATGATTGAGCTGATCGTTGCACATCCTCATGCCTTCTGGCTAAGCCTCGGTGGCTTATTGCTGGCGGCGGAGATGCTGGGCGGCAACGGCTACCTGCTCTGGAGCGGTGTTGCTGCCGTCATTACGGGTCTTCTGGTCTGGATCCTTCCCCTGGAGTGGGCGTGGCAGGGCGCACTGTTTGCCGTGCTGACGCTGGTAGCCGCCTGGCTGTGGTGGCGCTGGCTCAACCGGCGGGTTAACGAGCAGAAACCGCTGGACACGCACCTTAACCAGCGCGGACAGCAAATAGTCGGCAAACGTTTTACGCTCGACACCGCCCTGGTAAACGGGCGGGGGCATATGCGGGTGGGCGACAGCTCGTGGCCGGTGGTCGCCGACGACGACCTCAGCGCCGGCACGCGGGTTGAGGTCATTGCGGTGGAAGGCATTACCCTGCGGGTGAAAGCCTGTTAGGCAGAGGCCTTACGATGGCAGCAGCCGGCAAGATTGTCGATTATCGGGCAGTCGGCGCTGTCATCCCCCGGACAGGATTCCGCGAGCTGCAGCAGCTGTTCGCGCATCGCCTGCAGCTCGGTGATATGACGTTCAATCTCGGCCACCTTTTCCAGCGTGCGTTTTTTCACGTCGGCGCTGTGACGCTTCGGATCGTTGAACAGGTTAACCAGCTCGCCGCACTCTTCCAGATTAAACCCGACCTGTCTTGCCTGGCGCAGTAGCGTCAGCTCATCAATATGCAGTTTCGTATAGCTGCGGTAGCCGTTTTCGCTGCGCAGCGGCGGCGTGACCAGCCCCTTCTCTTCATAAAAGCGGATTGCCTTGCTGGTTAAGCCGGTTTTTTTTGCCACATCACTGATATTCACATTTCCCCCTTGACCTTCCCCTTGATGGAAGGTTTAACCTTCATAACAGTTAGTAAAAAGCGTTACTCCGGTCAACAACTGACCAAAATATTATACGGGAGTTTTGTTATGTCTCACACTATTGACCTGACGCTGGACGGCCTCTCATGCGGCCACTGCGTCAAACGCGTTAAAGAAAGCCTGGAACAGCGCCCTGACGTTGAAAGCGCTGAGGTGACTATCGATCATGCCGCCGTGACCGGCAGCGCCAGCGCGGATGCGTTGATCGATACCATCAAGCAGGCCGGTTACGGGGCGGAGTTAAGCCACCCAAAGGCTAAACCGCTGGCAGAGTCATCATCCCCGTCGGAAGCACTGACAGCGGCCACTCCTGAGCTTCCGGTAGCTGATGATATTGATGACAGCCAACAGCTGCTGATCAACGGCATGAGCTGCGCCAGCTGCGTCTCCCGGGTACAAAACGCCTTGCAGGCCGTACCGGGCGTCGCGCAGGCACGGGTCAATCTTGCGGAGCGTACTGCGCTGGTGATGGGCAGTGCCTCCGCCGCAGATTTAGTACAGGCCGTTGAGAAAGCGGGCTACGGGGCGGAGGCCATCGAAGATGATGCCGAGCGCCGCGAGCGCCAGCAGGAAACGGCTATCGCCACCATGAAGCGCTTTCGCTGGCAGGCAATCGTTGCCCTGCTGGTCGGTATTCCGGTGATGGTCTGGGGAATGATCGGCGACAACATGATGGTCACCGACGACAACCGCACCCTGTGGCTGGTGATTGGGCTGATTACCCTTGCGGTGATGGTGTTTGCAGGCGGACATTTCTATACCAGCGCCTGGAAAAGCCTGAAAAACCGCACCGCGACGATGGATACGCTGGTGGCGCTCGGTACCGGCGCAGCATGGCTCTATTCGATGAGCGTGAACGTCTGGCCCCAGTGGTTCCCGATGGAAGCGCGGCATCTCTATTATGAAGCCAGCGCGATGATTATCGGCCTGATTAACTTAGGTCATATGCTGGAAGCCCGCGCCCGTCAGCGTTCCTCGAAAGCGCTGGAAAGATTGCTTGATTTAACCCCACCGACGGCCCGCGTGGTCACGGACGAAGGGGAAAAGAGCGTTCCGCTGGTCGAGGTTCAGCCCGGCATGACGCTGCGTCTGACCACCGGCGACCGGGTTCCCGTTGACGGCAAGATAACCCAGGGCGAAGCCTGGCTGGATGAAGCGATGCTGACCGGGGAACCGATCCCCCAGCAGAAATCAGACGGCGACGCCGTGCATGCCGGTACGGTGGTACAGGACGGCAGCGTGCTGTTCACCGCCAGCGCCGTCGGCAGCCACACCACGCTGTCGCGTATTATCCGCATGGTGCGCCAGGCGCAGAGCAGCAAGCCGGAAATTGGCCAGCTTGCTGACAGAATCTCGGCCATTTTTGTGCCGGTGGTGGTTGGTATTGCCCTGCTGAGCGCGGCGATCTGGTATGTCTTCGGCCCCGCGCCGCAGATTGTTTATACCCTGGTGATCGCCACCACGGTACTGATCATTGCCTGTCCTTGCGCCCTTGGTCTGGCGACGCCGATGTCGATCATCTCCGGCGTTGGCCGCGCAGCCGAATTTGGCGTACTGGTGCGGGATGCGGACGCGCTGCAGCGGGCCAGCACCCTCGATACGCTGGTGTTTGATAAAACCGGCACGCTGACGGAAGGTAAACCGCAGGTGGTGGCCGTCCACACGGTCGGCATTCCGGAAGAGAACGCGCTGCGCCTCGCCGCCGCGCTGGAGCAAGGCTCCAGCCATCCGCTGGCGCGCGCCATTCTCGATAAAGCGAGTGAGTCTGCCCTTCCGCAGGTCAGCAATTTCCGCACCCTGCGCGGGCTCGGCGTCAGCGGCGAAGCAGAAGGCCACGTGCTGCTGCTGGGCAACCAGGCATTGCTCAATGAAAACGGTATTGATACCACCGCGCTGGAAAGCGAGCTTAAAGCGCAGGCGTCTCAGGGCGCCACGCCGGTTCTGCTGGCGGTGGATGGCAAAGCCGCCGCGCTGCTGGCCGTGCGCGATCCGCTTCGCCAGGACAGCGTGGACGCCCTGCAGCGCCTGCACCGTGCCGGCTACAGTCTGGTAATGCTGACCGGGGATAACCCGACCACCGCCAACGCCATCGCGAAAGAAGCCGGAATTGATGAGGTGATTGCGGGCGTACTGCCGGACGGTAAAGCGGACGCCATCAAGAAACTGCAAAGTCAGGGCCGTCAGGTGGCGATGGTCGGCGACGGCATCAACGATGCCCCGGCGCTGGCCCAGGCTGACGTGGGGATTGCGATGGGTGGCGGGAGCGATGTCGCCATTGAAACCGCTGCCATCACGCTGATGCGCCATAGCCTGATGGGCGTTGCCGACGCGCTGGCCATTTCAAAAGCCACGCTGCGCAACATGAAGCAGAACCTGCTGGGGGCGTTTATCTATAACTCACTCGGCATCCCGATTGCTGCAGGTATTTTGTGGCCGCTGACCGGCACGCTGCTTAACCCGGTGGTCGCGGGTGCGGCGATGGCACTCTCCTCCATCACCGTGGTGAGCAACGCCAACCGCCTGCTGCGCTTTAAACCGAAGGATTGAACCTTGTACCCGTACGCGCTAGCATGAACCTTTCCGTTCATGGAGCGCGTATGGGTCTGTTTAATCGTATAAAAACATCGTTTCGCGCCCTCTTTCCCCGCCGTTACGCCTGGCCCGGTCTGGATATCTCGCTTCCCGGCGGGCAACACCTGCACCTGGTCGGCAGCATCCATATGGGAACGCAGAATATGTCTCCCCTGCCACCCGGCCTGATAAAACTGCTGAAACACGCCGACGCGCTGGTCGTTGAAGCGGACATTTCGGGTCAGGAGTCACCGTTTGCCGGGCTCGAGAGCGATCTCCCCCTGGCGGAGCGCCTGGATGAAACCCAGCTTGCGGAACTGACGCGCGTGGCCGATGAGACGGGCGTCTCGCTCTCTATGATTGACACCCTGCCGCTCTGGCAAATCGCGATGGTATTACAGGCTACGCAGGCGCAGCGTCTGGGCCTGCGCGGTGATTACGGCATCGATTACCAGCTGCTGAACGCAGCAAGGGCGCGCAGCCTGCCCATCATCGAGCTGGAGGGGACGGACAGCCAGATTGCGCTTCTGCGGCAGCTTCCCGACGACGGCTTGATGCTGCTGGATGATACGTTGACCCACTGGCACACCAACGCTCGCCTGCTGCAGACCATGATTGGCTGGTGGCTGGATGCGCCGCCAGAGGACGGTAAGCTGGCATTACCGTCGACGTTCAGCGAATCGCTGTATGATGTGCTGATGAATGCGCGCAACAAAGCCTGGCGGCAGACGCTGCATGCTTTACCTGCGGGGCATTACGTGGTGGCGGTTGGGGCGTTACATTTGTACGGAGAAGGGAATTTGCCGTCACTGTTAAAATAAAAAAATGGCCAATATTTCTATTGGCCCGTCAAAGAGGAATTTCATCGTTTTTATTATGCCGAAGGAGACCTTCGGTTGAGCCGATTGTCGCTCAAAGTGACCATCACTGCCAATACTATTGCGCAAGATGGTGCTATTTTTTAGACAAACGTCAGGCGTATGCTGTTGGCATGATTTGTCTGTCGTAAGAAGGATAGCTATGACTCCCGCCGTTAAATTACTCGAAAAAAACAACATTTCTTTCCGGATCCACACTTACGATCACGATCCGAACGAGACCAACTTTGGTGATGAAGTGGTGCGCAAGCTGGGGCTGAATGCTGACCAGGTTTACAAAACGCTGCTGGTGGCGGTGAACGGCGATATGAAACACCTCGCCGTCGCGGTGACTCCCGTGGCAGGACAGCTGGATCTGAAGAAAGTCGCCAAAGCGCTGGGGGCAAAGAAGGTGGATATGGCGGATCCGATGGTGGCGCAGCGCACCACGGGCTACCTGGTGGGCGGCATCAGCCCGCTCGGACAGAAAAAACGCCTGCCGACGCTGATCGATGCACCCTCACAGGAATTTGAGACCATTTTTATATCCGGCGGCAAACGCGGGCTGGACATTGAGCTTGCCGCGGGCGATCTGGCGAAAATGCTGGACGCGAAGTTTGCGGATATTGCCCGCCGGGATTGAGGAAATTGCCCGGTGGCGCTGCGCTTACCGGGCCTACGGTTCGGATGTAGGCCGGGTAAGGCGAAGCCGCCACCCGGCACAAAATCCCCGCACTACTGCCAGCTCACCTCGCCTTTCGGCTCATACGCATTCACGTCAATCGGTGAATTCTGCTCGATGAACTGCTTCAGCACTTCGGCATCGATAAAGCCGGTATTCACGTATCCCGGTTTATTATCAATATGCGGATAGCCGTCGCCGCCCGTGGCGTTAAAGCTTAACGTCGCCAGACGGTACGTTTTAGCCGGGTCAACCGGTTCGCCTTTGATCTTCAGGTCGTTAAGCTTGCCGTCTTTCGCGACGAAGCTGACGTTAGCAAACTGCGGATAGGCCCCGGAATCTGGCTTCATCTGCGCCACGGCGGTCAGGTACTCAATCACCTCTTTCCCGCTCATATCCGCATACACCACCACGTTGCCGAACGGCTGTACCTTCAGCACGTCTTTATAGGTGATGTTTCTGCCTTCGATGGAATCACGAATGCCGCCGCCGCTCATTACGCCAAAGTCAGCGCCGGTGCGCGCTATTTGCGCTGCCAGCACCAGGTGGCCCATGTTGGTCTGCACGAAGCGGACTTTGCTGCGGTCCCCTTCCAGGCGGCCATTGAGCGTGCCAATCTTCACGTCCAGCTGCGCCTTGCCTTTGTTCTGGAACGGCGTCAGCAGGGAGAGCATCTGCTGGTTCTCTGCAATTTCAGGCGTGTAAAGTACGCGCTCACTTTTCCCGTCCGGGTAGGTGACCTTCTTCTTCAGGTTGACCGGAATGAGCTGATAATGAACCAGCTTCATCTCGCCGTTACGGAACTCGAAATCTGCACGACCCACGTATTTACCCCACTCGTGCGCCTGTACGATCCAGATACCGTTCTGACGGTCCGGCGCGCACGGCGTGCCCGGCACGTAGTCCACCTGCTTTTTGTTCTCCGAGGCCATACACACCGGATCCTGTGAGTGACCGCCCACAATCATTGCCAGCGAGCCTGCCGGCAGGCTGCGCGCCATCTCGACGTCGCCGGGCGCATTGGAACCGTGCTCGCCGTTATCGTAGTGGCCCATGTGCGTGGTGGCGATAATCACGTCCGGCTTTTCGTTTTGCTGCAATTCCTGAATCACCAGCTTCGCTTCGTCTGCCGGTTTACGGAATTCGATATCGGTGAAGAACTCAGGGTTGCCAATTTTCGCCGTATCGTCAGTGGTTAGGCCGATGACCGCGATTTTCAGATCCTGACGCTTAAACAGCGCCCAGGGTTTAAACAGGCGTTCGCCGGTGCTTTTCTGGTAAATATTGGCGGAGAGGAACGGGAATTTGGCCCATTTTTCCTGCTGACGCAGCACGGTCAGCGGATTATCAAACTCATGGTTACCGACTGCCATCGCGTCGTAGCCAATCAGATTCATGCCGCGAAAGTCGGGTTCGGCGTCCTGCAAATCGGATTCCGGCACGCCGGTATTAATATCACCGCCTGAGAGCAACAGTACGCTGCCGCCCTGAGCCGCCACCTCTTTGCGAATGCCATCCACCAGCGTTTTTTGTGCCGACAGGCCATATTCGCCGTATTCACTGCGCCAGAAGTGACCGTGGTGGTCGTTGGTATGCAGAATGGTAATTTTATAGGTTTTGTCTTTTTCATACGCCTGCGCGGGCAGGCTTACCAGCCCCCACGCCGCGATGAGCGCCAGCGCGACGCCCCGCTTCATTAACTTCATCTTCTCTCTCCCTGACCAATAGACAAAGGCAGAAATTACAGTGACTAATAAGAATAGACAAATAAGTTTTCATAATTGCGACTTTCTTCAAATGTCGCAGGCGGGTATGTTAGTTGGATAATAATTACACCCTGCATCTCTAATAACTAAAGACGTGGTACTTCTCTCTATGGCAATCAGTGAATCAACCCAGCCCGTTCCGGGCGCGCCGGCGTCGCCGCCTGCATCGCGCACCTCCTTTAAAGTCTTAGGCGCAATCAGTCTCTCGCACCTGCTCAACGACATGATCCAGTCGTTGATTCTGGCGATTTATCCGCTGCTGCAGTCTGAGTTCTCACTCACCTTCGTGCAGATCGGGATGATCACCCTGACCTTCCAGCTGGCTTCCTCGCTGCTGCAGCCGGTGGTGGGCTACTGGACGGATAAATACCCGATGCCGTGGTCGCTGCCGATTGGCATGTGCTTTACCTTAAGCGGGCTGGTGCTGCTGGCCATGGCGGGGAGTTTTGAAGCGGTGCTGGTTGCCGCCGCGCTGGTGGGCACCGGGTCTTCCGTGTTCCATCCGGAGTCCTCCCGCGTGGCGCGGATGGCTTCAGGAGGGCGTCACGGGCTGGCGCAGTCGCTCTTCCAGGTGGGCGGTAACTTTGGTAGCTCCCTGGGCCCATTGCTGGCGGCGGTGATCATCGCGCCGTATGGCAAAGGCAACGTGGCCTGGTTTGTACTGGCCGCACTGCTGGCGATTATCGTGCTGGCGCAAATCAGCCGCTGGTATGCCGCGCAGCATCGCGTGAACAAAGGGAAACCTAAAGCGAAGGTTATTAATCCCCTGCCGCGCAATAAGGTTATCCTGGCGGTTGCCGTATTGCTGGTGCTGATTTTCTCGAAATACTTCTATATGGCGAGCATCAGCAGCTATTACACCTTTTATCTGATGCAAAAATTCGGATTATCGGTACAAAACGCGCAGATCCACCTGTTTGCCTTCCTGTTCGCCGTCGCGGCCGGTACGGTCATTGGCGGGCCTGTGGGTGATAAGATTGGGCGTAAATATGTCATTTGGGGCTCTATCCTCGGCGTGGCGCCGTTTACCCTTATTTTGCCGTACGCGAGCCTTGAATGGACGGGGATTTTAACCGTGATTATTGGTTTTATCCTCGCTTCCGCGTTTTCCGCCATTCTGGTTTATGCCCAGGAGCTGCTGCCTGGCCGTATCGGTATGGTTTCCGGACTCTTTTTCGGTTTCGCCTTCGGCATGGGCGGGCTTGGCGCAGCGGTGTTAGGGATGGTTGCGGATCACACCAGCATCTTCCTGGTTTATAAAATCTGCGCTTTCCTGCCGCTTCTTGGGATGTTAACTATATTCCTGCCTGATAACCGACATAAAGCCTGAATTACAGGTAGCCAAAGTTTTACTTTGGCTACCTGACACCCTGATGCCATAAGGGTTTCTTCTTCATCCCCTCTCTGAATTTATCAAAATGCGCTTTTTTACGTGCATATTGCTGTTTTATTCAAACTTCAACAATTATTCATAAACATAAGTGTAAAAATTGTCATAAACTATTACTCGGTTTTTTGGTTTTCGCCAAAAAGGAACACCCACAACGAAAGGAGACGGAATGCACCACGCCACACCGCTTATCACCACCATTGTTGGTGGACTTGTGCTCGCTTTTATCCTCGGCATGATTGCCAATAAACTGCGTATTTCTCCTCTTGTCGGCTATCTGCTGGCAGGTGTTCTGGCGGGACCGTTCACGCCAGGTTTCGTTGCGGATACCAAACTGGCACCTGAACTGGCGGAATTGGGCGTGATTCTGCTGATGTTTGGCGTCGGTCTGCATTTTTCCCTGAAGGATTTGATGGCGGTAAAGTCGATTGCCATACCGGGAGCGATCGCCCAGATAGGGGTGGCGACGCTGCTGGGGATGGCGCTTTCGGCCGTACTGGGCTGGTCGCTGATGACCGGCATCGTATTTGGGCTGTGTCTCTCAACCGCCAGTACCGTGGTGCTGCTGCGCGCGCTTGAGGAGAGACAGCTGATTGACAGCCAGCGCGGGCAGATCGCGATTGGCTGGCTGATTGTGGAAGACCTGGTCATGGTCCTGACGCTGGTACTCCTGCCTGCCGTCGCCGGGATGATGGAAAAAGACAACGTCGGCTTCGCCTCGCTGGCGCTGGATATGGGCATCACCATTGGTAAGGTTGTGGCGTTTATCGCCATCATGATGCTGGTGGGCCGCCGTCTGGTGCCGTGGATCATGTCCCGCAGCGCGGCGACCGGCTCACGCGAGCTGTTTACCCTCTCCGTGCTGGCGCTGGCGCTGGGCATCGCCTTTGGTGCCGTTGAGCTGTTTGATGTCTCCTTTGCCCTGGGTGCGTTCTTCGCCGGGATGGTGCTGAACGAGTCCGAGCTGAGCCACCGCGCGGCGCACGATACGTTACCGCTGCGCGATGCCTTCGCCGTACTGTTCTTCGTCTCCGTCGGGATGCTGTTTGACCCGATGGTCCTGATCCATCAACCGCTGGCCGTGCTGGGCACGCTGGCGATCATCATCTTTGGTAAGTCGCTTGCCGCCTTCTTCCTGGTACGAATGTTCGGTCACTCTCCGCGTACGGCGCTAACCATCGCCGCCAGCCTGGCACAGATCGGTGAGTTCGCCTTTATTCTGGCCGGTCTGGGCATGGCCCTGAATCTGCTGCCGCAGGCGGGGCAAAACCTGGTGCTGGCGGGGGCGATCCTCTCCATCATGCTGAACCCGGTGCTGTTTGCCCTGCTGGAAAAATATCTCGATAAAACCGAAACGCTGGAAGAGCAGACGCTCGAAGAGGCCATCGAAGAAGAGAAGCAGATCCCGGTTGATATTTGCAACCACGCTCTGCTGGTCGGCTTTGGCCGCGTGGGCAGCCTGCTCGGTGAAAAGCTGATGGCACAGGGCATTCCGCTGGTGGTGATTGAGACCTCGCGCACCCGCGTCGACGAGCTGCGCGAGCGCGGTATTCGTGCGGTGCTGGGCAATGCGGCGAACGAAGAGATCATGAATCTGGCGCATCTGGACTGCGCCCGGTGGCTGCTGCTGACCATTCCTAACGGCTATGAAGCGGGTGAGATTGTGGCTTCCGCACGCGCGAAGTGCCCAACAATTGAGATTATCGCCCGGGCGCACTATGACGACGAGGTGGAGTACATTACCGAGCGCGGTGCAGATAAGGTGGTGATGGGCGAGCGCGAGATTGCTAACACCATGCTGACGCTGCTGGAAAAACCGCCGGTTGAAGAGGCGGTGACGGGGTAAGTTTAGTGCGGTCTGATGCCCTCACCCTGGCCCTCTCCCACGGGGAGAGGGAACAAACATTAAAAAAGGCAACTTACGTTGCCTTTTTACATTTACCGATCCCAATACGCCTCTTCGAGGCTGTCTTCCCGTTCCGGCAGACCACGCGTTAAGCGCGGTGAGTGCTGGTTCAGTACCTGATAGCTCACGCGGTTGGCGTACTTACACACCTGCGCCAGCGACGAATAGGTCAGCCAGCTAAACTTGTGCTTGCTGGAGTTCGGCACGTTGGTTTTGTGGTAGGCGTTAGCGGTGATGTCGTGCAACAGCGCGGCCAGCGCGCCGTCGCCCGCGCCGTTGGTGTTCATGATCTTCTCCGGCCCGCCCATATAAGGCGCGATGTGAGAGTAGATCCGCAGCGGGTTGATGCAATCCTGATGGCGCATACCGCGGCTGAACTCGTACTGGTTAAACTCGGCAATCGCGCCGGGCAGCAGCGGGTGTTGGGTCTTGCGTTTGCTCTCTTCCTCCGTGAAGCCGGCCATATACAGCCCAACCGGGCCCGCGGTGCAGAGCACCAGGTCCACCCAGTCCAGCGCTTTGTCAGACGCCAGCAGCGGATCGCTTTCGCCGGTCAGCGCTTCGGCCTCTTCTTCGTTCATCGCCAGAATCGAGACGTGCTCTTTAAGGAAGGCCTGCCACCACTCCGGGTTATCGGCGATAACGAATTTCGTGCCCAGCGTCAGAACGACCGGCACGTTGTATTTCTTCGCGTACTCAATCGCCTTCATGGTCGCTTCCGGCATGGGCTCACCCGGCTTGCAGCGCACCAGGTAGGAGGTCAGCACCAGCGCCGAGGCGCCCGCGATCACCTCTTCAGGAATACTCTCGGCGCGCAGCTTGTTCATGTGGCCAGGGCTGATGGCAAAGGTACGCTCCCCGGACTCGCCGATCAGCGTAAAGCAGCGGCCAATCGGGCCGTCGACGCCCTGAAGATAGTTCAGATCGGTACGGCTGGAGGTGTTGCAGAGATAGCGGTAGGCATAGCCACCAATTTCGATATTGCTGCACATCACGCCGAGCAGCACCGAGCGGTCGTCGGCCAGCACGGAGTAGTTATGCATGGTATTGCCGATGGTGCCACCGGCGAACTGATGGGTAATCAGGTTTTCGCGCACCAGCTCCTGGTACAGCGCTTCGGCAACGTCGTCTTCAATCACCAGCGAATGTCCGGCGCTCAGACCGTAACGGGCGACAAACGCATCATCCACTTTGGCTTCAATGTCCACCAGCGTCTGATCGATACCGACGACCCACGCCGCGCTGGTTTCATTTTCTGGCTGGATTTGCTGCAGGAGCGGATCGCGGGCATCGACGGGGAAGTAGTGTTTGGATTTGCGTTTACCGGGAAATTTCATGGTCTGAACTGTACGAAGAATATGGGCCGGGAATGGTAGCACAAACCCGGCCCGGAGTGCGATCAGCGGCTGTTCGTCACCAGCGAGACCATCATGTCGATATGCTCAGGCGAGTCGTTAAGCGCCGGAATGTACTCGTACTTTTCGCCGCCAGCCTCCAGGAAAAATTCCCGATTTTGCACCGCGATCTCCTCCAGCGTTTCCAGACAGTCTGCCGAGAAGCCCGGCGACATCACCTGAATATGCTTCACGCCCTTCTCGCCGAGCATTTTGAGGGTTTCATCGGTGTACGGCGTCAACCACGGCTCGCGGCCGAAGCGCGACTGGAAGGTCATCATCACCTTCTCCGGCGGCAGGCCAAGGGCGGAGACCAGCTCGCGCGTGGTATCGCGGCAGCGCTGGGGGTAATCATCCCCTTCGTTAGCGAAACGCTGCGGGATCCCGTGATAGGAAAGCAGCAGCAGA
The DNA here is from genome assembly GCF_055817355.1 of Enterobacter sp. PL_is379. Taxonomy (NCBI): domain Bacteria; kingdom Pseudomonadati; phylum Pseudomonadota; class Gammaproteobacteria; order Enterobacterales; family Enterobacteriaceae; genus Enterobacter; species Enterobacter sp. PL_is379. Next base: position 228,532 of record NZ_JBVPGT010000026.1, on the reverse strand, counting down.
TCCGGCTCGCCGTGCTTTTCAAACGACGCGCGCGCGCTGTTGGCAAGCGCCTTGATGTAGAGATCGTTATCCGCGTAGTCGCGAATAAAGGTCACGCCCGGAATGCGGCGGCGGGTCGCCAGAATGCGGGCCAGCTCGTCCCAGACGGCGGCCACCGTCGAGCAGGAGTACTGCGGGTAGAGCGCCAGCACGACGATATGGTCCACGCCCTGCGCCAGCAGGGATTCTACCGCGCTTTCCAGGGAGGGTTTGCCGTAGCTCATGCCGAGCGCGACGGGCATATCCGGCAGGCGGGCGGCCAGCGCTTTTTCCTGACGACGGCTGTAAACCATTAGCGGCGAGCCCTCTTTCATCCACACGGACTGATAGAGTTTGGCGACGCGCGGAGAACGAATCGGCAGAATGACGCCACGCAGCAGAGGCCACCACAGCAGTCTCGGGAAATCCACGACGCGCGTGTCGCTTAAAAACTGTCGCAGGTAGCGTTTTACCGCGTCTGATGTAGGTGCTTCTGGGGTGCCCAGATTGGCAAGCAGGATGCCGGTTTTCGCCTGACTCATTCACGCCTCTTAACCATTTGATAGGTTGTCAATTGTAGCGGAAATGCGTTTAAACGAAACCCATTGCTGTAATAGGTAAGATGAGAATATTTCTCACCCGGAGGGCCCGGGTGAGAGAAATGCGATTAGCCGAGGATTTTTTCCAGCTCTGCACGTACGTCAGCCACGGCTTTGGTGCCGTCAACTTTCGCGTATTTGGTGTTACCCGCCTGCGCTTCTTTGGTGTAGTAGCCGATCAGCGGCGCGGTCATCTGATGGTATTCCACCAGGCGCTTGCGCACGGTCTCTTCCTGATCGTCTTTACGAGTGGTCAGCTCTTCGCCGGTCACGTCGTCTTTGCCTTCAACCTTAGGTGGGTTGAATTTGATGTGGTAAACGCGGCCAGAAGCAGCGTGTACGCGACGACCAACGATACGGTCAACGATCAGCTCGTCCGGTACGTCGAACTCCAGAACGTAGTCCACGTTGATGCCCGCTTCTTTCATGGCGTCAGCCTGAGGAATGGTGCGTGGGAAGCCGTCCAGCAGGAAACCGTTACGGCAGTCTTCCTGAGCAATGCGCTCTTTGACCAGAGCAATCACCAGCTCGTCGGTCACCAGCTTGCCTGCGTCCATGATGTCTTTCGCCTGTTTACCCAGCTCGGAGCCAGATTTAACAGCGGCGCGCAGCATATCACCGGTGGAGATTTGCGGAATACCGTATTTCTCCATGATGAACTGAGCCTGAGTTCCTTTACCCGCGCCCGGAGCGCCAAGCAGAATAATACGCATTGCGAAAATCCCCTCAAAAGTCGTTTCAATTTTTCAAAAGCGCTAAACAATACCACCAGAACGGGCATCGCTCAAGGAAGGCAGGAAGGCTGAAACGGTTAACGGGGGGAGATAATTTGGGATAGTGCGAGAATGCCCCCTCACCCTAACCCTCTCCCCAAAGGGGAGAGGGGACGATTATACCCTCTCCCCTTTGGGGAGAGGGCCAGGGTGAGGGGCAGGTGTTTAATTACGCCAGCAGCAGCGTATTCACACGTTTAATGAACAGGTTAGGATCTTCCAGCGTACCGCGCTCGGCCAGCAGGGACTGATCCAGCAGCAGTTCAACCCACTCGGCAAAGCGGGCGTCGTCCTGGGTATCCGCTGCGCGTTTCACCAGCGGATGATCCGGATTAAGCTCAAAGATATATTTCACTTCCGGCATCGCCTGGCCCGCCGCCGCGAACAGTTTCGCCATCTGAGTGCCCATTTCGTCGGCATCGGTGGTGACGATGGCTGGGGTGTCGGTCAGACGGTGCGTGAAACGCACCTCTTTCACGCGGTCGCCCAGCAGGGTTTTCACGCGCTCAACGAACGGCTCCAGCGCCTTCTCGGCTTCTTTCGCGCTTTCGTCCACTTCATCCGCCAGCTTGTCGATGGACTCGTCGGCTTTGGCCACAGACTGGAAGGATTTACCGTCGAACTCGGTCAGGTAGTTCATCATCCACTCGTCGATGCGGTCAGAAAGCAGCAGCACTTCGATGCCTTTCTTGCGCAACAGCTCCAGGTGCGGGCTGCTCTTCGCCGCCGCGTAGCTGTCGGCGGTGATGTAGTAGATCTTCTCCTGCCCTTCTTTCATGCGGGAGACGTACTCTTCCAGCGACACGGTCTGCGCGGAGGAGTCGGTATGCGTTGAGGCGAAACGCAGCAGTTTGGCGATGGTTTCAACGTTCGCGGTGTCTTCTGCCGGGCCTTCTTTCAGCACCAGGCCGAACTGTTTCCAGAAGGTCTGATATTTTTCCGCATCGTCTTTCGCCAGTTTTTCCAGCATCTGCAGCGCACGTTTGGTCAGGGCGTTGCGCAAGTTACGGGTGACGGTGCTGTCCTGCAGAATTTCACGGGAGACGTTGAGCGGCAGATCGTTAGAATCGATCAGGCCGCGCACAAAGCGCAGGTAGTTCGGCATGAACTGCTCGGCGTCGTCCATGATAAAGACGCGCTGCACGTACAGCTTCAGACCGTGCTTGTGATCGCGGTTCCACATGTCCCACGGCGCCTGTGCCGGAATGTACAGCAGGCTGGTGTACTCCTGCTTACCTTCCACACGGTTGTGGCTCCAGGTCAGCGGGTCGGTAAAATCGTGGGCGATGTGCTTGTAGAATTCGTTGTACTCGTCGTCTTTAATTTCAGACTTGTTGCGCGTCCACAGCGCCTGCGCCTTGTTGATCTTCTCCCAGGAAACCACGGTTTCGCCGTCTTTCTCTTCCTGTTTTTCAATCTCGACCGGCAGGGCGATATGATCGGAATATTTGCTGATGATGGAGCGCACGCGCCAGTCGTTCAGGAAATCGTCTTCGCCTTCGCGCAGGTGCAGGGTGATTTCAGTGCCGCGGTCCGCTTTGGTGATGTCATCAACGGTGTATTCGCCTTCCCCTTTGGATTCCCACAGCACGCCGTTTTCAGCGCTGTCGCCCGCCGCACGGGTGCGCACGGTGACTTTGTCGGCCACGATAAACGCCGAGTAGAAACCGACGCCGAACTGGCCGATGAGCTGGCTGTCTTTCGCCTGGTCCGAGCCCATGGACTCTAGGAACGCTTTGGTGCCGGATTTGGCGATGGTGCCGAGGTGGTCGATCACCTCGTCGCGGTTCATCCCGATGCCGTTATCGGCGATGGTCAGGGTGCGGTTCTCCTTATTGAACGAGACGCGCACGCGCAGCTCGCCGTCGCCTTCGTACAGATCCGGGTTAGACAGCGCGCGGAAGCGCAGCTTGTCCGCCGCATCGGATGCGTTGGAAATCAGCTCACGCAGGAAAATTTCTTTGTTGGAATACAGGGAATGGATCATCAGGTGCAGAAGCTGTTTTACTTCTGACTGGAAACCACGGGTTTCTTGTCCTTTCATCTATGTCGACCTCAACAATGCCATTTAATGGGGTTTTAAAACGTTGAGTGAGAGATGGGGATACGGGGGGAAATTTTCAAGCGGAGGCCGCGCGCGCAGCCTCCGTTTGGTCAGAAAATAATCTTGTGACGCCCGGCCAGAGAGTGTGACAGCGTGGTGCCGTCCACCATCTCCAGCTCGCCGCCGACCGGCACGCCGTGGGCGATGCGGCTGGCGTCAACGCCGTACTGCGAGCACAGCTCGGCGATGTAGTTGGCGGTTGCCTCCCCTTCCACCGTCGGGTTGGTGGCGAGGATCACCTCTTTGATGGTTTCGGACTCAAGACGCTGTTCAAGGCGATCAAGACCGATATCATCCGGGCCAATACCGTCCAGGGGGGAGAGATGCCCCATCAGCACGAAGTAGCGGCCGGAAAACTGCCCGGTTTGTTCGATGGCGTAGATGTCCGCCGGACTCTCCACCACGCAAATCTGACCGTTTTCCTGACGACGCGGGTTCGTACAGATGTTACACACGTCCTGCTCGGTAAAGGTACGGCAGTCCGCACAGTGACCAATTTCTGACATGGCGCGTGTCAAAGCCTGCGCCAGGCGCATCCCGCCGCTGCGGTCGCGCTGCAATAGCGTAAACGCCATGCGCTGCGCCGACTTCGGGCCAACGCCCGGCAGGCAGCGCAGTGCTTCCATTAACTGCGTGAGCAGCGGACTGGTTTGCATCAGAATGGCATCTTGAAGCCAGGCGGCAGCTGCATACCGCTGGAAACAGAGGCCATTTTCTCTTTCTGAGTTTCGTCGATACGGCGAGCGGCATCGTTAAACGCGGCTGCAACCAGATCTTCCAGCATCTCTTTGTCGTCTTCGAGCAGGCTAGGGTCGATTTCCACGCGACGGCAGTTGTGCGCACCGTTGATGGTCACTTTGACCAGACCGGCACCGGACTCACCCGTGACTTCCAGCTGAGCGATCTCTTCCTGCATCTTCTGCATTTTTTCCTGCATCTGCTGAGCCTGCTTCATCAGGCCACCCAGACCGCCTTTTCCACCAAACATAGGCTTCTCTCTTTTTCACGTTTAAGGATTACAACCGTAAGTCAGACTCACGATCAAATGGGGCGAATACTCTCTTCATCCAGATCGGCGTCGAAGAACCGGCGCAGGGTCTGAATGTTGTTATCCGCAATAATCGCCTCGCGCGCCTGCGCGAGCTTTTCTTCATAAATGGCCTGGCGCCACTCGAGCGGCGTTTTCACTGCCGGATTATCATCTTCAATGATAGTCAATTCAACCGGCGCGCCCTGTAATGTGGCGAGCGCCTCGGCCAGCGCCTTTTGCGCGCCAGGGGAATTGAGGTGTCGCTGGCCCGGACGCAGGTGCAGACGCACCTGATTGCCGTCCTGCTCTTTCCAGGCGTTCAACGCGACCTGCTCCACCAGCTTCGGCAGCTGGAGTTTGCTGACCTCAGCGGCCCAGGCGTCGCGCGCAATGGACTCTTCGGCAAGCTTCGCGGAAAGCTCCGGCGTTTTCTCATGCTCCAGCGCCTTTTTCAGCGCTTTCGGCGTGGTGACCTCTTCCTTCACCTCTTCGGTGATGGTGGTTGCCTTCCAGCGGTAAGCCTCTTCTTTCACCGGGGCTTTCTGCTCGAGCGCGGACGGTGCCGGACGCGACTGTACGCGCTCCGTTACCGAGGCCAGTCGTTCAAGCGCGGCGTTGTTCACCGGCCGCGCTCTTCCTGGCGCTGCCGGTTCACTCTTTTTTGGTTTGGTTACTCCCTGGGCACGCTGCAGCTGGCTGCGTGCGGCAAGCACCGAACTGGTGGCATCCGACAGCGGTACGTTCTGCTGCGGCGGCGGTGTCGGCTGCGGTGGCACCTGCTGCGGCGACATCACCGCCGTAGGGGCGACCGGCGCGAAAGACTGCCGCGGTACTTCCGGCTCCGGCAATGGCATGCGCGGGTGGAACGCCAGCGCGCGCAGCAGCGTCATTTCAACGCCCATACGCGGATCCGGCGCGAACGGTAACTCTTTGCGTCCAATCAGCAGCGTCTGGTAGTACAGCTGCACGTCGGCAGGCGGCACGGTGCGGGCAAGCTCACGCATCCGCTGTTCAATGGTCGCCATATCCGCACCAATGGCGGAGGGAGAAAGCTGCAGCATAGCCACGCGGTGCAGCAGGCTGAGCATCTCAACCAGCAGCCCTTCCCACTCAATACCCCGGGCAGCGGCGGCATTCACCTGCGACATCACGCGTTCGCCGTTGGCGGCAATCATCGCTTCGATAAGCGACAGCGCCTGATCGTCATCCAGCGTGCCGAGCATGGTGCTGACCGCCTCGGTAGAGAGCTTGCCGTCACCGCTGGCAATCGCCTGGTCGGTCAGGCTGAGCGCATCACGCAGGCTGCCGTCCGCCGCGCGGGCCAGCAGCTGCAGGGCGCGCGGTTCGTGGACAATTTTCTCTTCATCAAGGATATGCTCAAGCTGCGCGCGGATCTGCTCAACGTCCAGCGCCTTCAGATGGAACTGCAGGCAGCGCGACAGGATCGTGACCGGCAGCTTTTGCGGATCGGTGGTCGCCAGCAGGAACTTCACGTGCGCGGGCGGCTCTTCCAGCGTTTTCAGCAGTGCGTTAAAGCTGTGGCGCGACAGCATGTGCACTTCATCGATCAGGTAGACCTTGAAGCGGCCGCGCGCCGGGGCGTACTGCACGTTATCGAGCAGATCGCGGGTATCTTCCACTTTGGTGCGCGAGGCGGCGTCGATCTCGATCAGATCGACAAAACGCCCCTGCTCGATCTCCCGACAGTTATCACACACGCCGCACGGCGTGGCGGTGATCCCGGTTTCGCAGTTGAGACCTTTTGCCAGCAAACGGGCAATAGAGGTCTTACCGACGCCGCGGGTGCCGGAAAAAAGATAGGCGTGATGGATGCGACCTAGCGACAAGCCGTTCGCCAGGGCCGTCAGCACATGTTCCTGACCGACAACGTCAGCAAAGGTTTGTGGTCGCCATTTACGGGCTAACACCTGATAACTCATGGGCAGGCTCTGCAACGCTGGAAGGTGAATTTATGGAGGGGAATGCTATCACAACCTCACCCATTGAGCGAGGTTGTGAAAACCGGGATTAATGACCCGGGAAAGGCACCAGGCAATAGCTGGTAATACCCTGTTTTTCCAGGCGCTGTTCACCGCCGAGATCGAACAGGTTGATGATGAAGGCTGCGTCGGTCACTTCCCCACCCAGACGACGGATCAGCTTCACGGTCGCTTCAATGGTGCCGCCGGTTGCCAGCAGATCGTCGACCACCAGCACTTTGTCGCCCGGCTTGATCGCATCAACGTGGATCTCCAGCTGATCGGTACCGTACTCCAGCTCGTAGCTTTCTGCGATGGTTTCACGCGGCAGCTTGCGCGGCTTACGCACCGGCACAAAACCCACGCCCATTGCCAGCGCAACCGGTGCGCCAAACAGGAAACCACGGGCTTCGGTACCTACTACTTTGGTGATCCCGGCGTTTTTATAACGCTCGACCAGCAGTTCAATGCTGAGTGCGTACGCTTTCGGGTCTTCCAGCAAGCTGGTGACATCACGGAAAAGAATGCCAGGCTTTGGATAGTCCTGGATGCTTTTGATGCTGTTTTTCAGATATTCAAGCTGCTGTGCAGTTGCGGTCATCGGTTTGTGCCTAAATAAAACAGTGTTACTCACAGCGCGCAACGAGTCGGCCAAGGCAACAATTGTTTAACCTTTGACCAGGCGCACCTGTGCTCGAAAACGGTCGAATTTACTGGCTGCGCGTGATAATTGCAACAGCCATGATGAGGCTTCAGTGCTTTTGTTGCTTTTCATCAACCACGGGGATCCGCCACATAAAGAAAAGCAGGCAGGTCAGGATCGCCAGCAGCAGAATACGTACCCACATCATTTTCACCAGCCATAATGAAATAGCGAAGGTGATGAGGATCACTGCGATCGCGCGCGGCTTCGCGCCGGGCGGCATGGCCCGGTGTTTTTGCCAGTGCCGCAGATAGCCGCCAAACCATGAGCGGTAGAGCAGCCAGTGGTGAAAACGCGGCGACGAGCGGGCGAAGCACCAGGCCGCCAGCAGGATAAATGGCGTGGTCGGCAGTAAGGGTAAAAACACACCCAGCGTGCCAAGCACTACCGCGAGCCAGCCAATGATGATTAAAATAGTACGCTTCATAATGCGAATCGTTATCAAACTGAACGGCTACTTTACCACTGGAGAGCGCCTTGAAAACAGCACTGCTTCTTGAGAGGCTGCAAAATCAGCTGATTGCTCTGCGGGAGCAGGCTACACCGCTAATGGGGCACGCCACGCTGAAGCCGCGCTTTGACCGACAGCTTTTTCGTACCCGCAGCACCGTCATTCAGGATTACCTGGCGGAAGCGCAGACGAATCTCGACGAGCTTCGCCATGCGGTTGAGAGTGAACAGCAGGAACAGGTGACGTGGCTTGCGGCGCATCTCACCGAGCAGATCACCGCGCTGCATCGCGAAATCGCCGCCTGGCCGCTGCGCGCCTGGGACAGCGCCTCCCCGGGGCTCGGTAAATGGCAGCGCAAGCGGCTGGAGAACCAGGAGTTTGAACGCCGACTGTTTGAGATGAAGCGCGAACGCGAGGTGCGTCTGAACAACAGCGAAACGCTGGAAGAGCAGCAGCTATTGATGCGCGAGATTAGCGCGCTGGAAGGACGCATCGTCCGCTGCCGTCAGGCACTGGATGACATTGAGCGCGTCATTGAACGTTTGACCCGTTAACAGGAGCCACACCCATGTCACTGGAAAATGCACCCGATGAGGTCAAGCTGGCCGTCGATTTGATTATGCTGCTGGAGAATCATGAGATCCCCGCCGAAACGGTGCTTAAGGCACTGGAGATTGTACGGCGGGATTTTGAGGGGAAACTTCCCCCTCACTCTAACCCTCTCCCACAGGGAGAGGGAAAATAGATTAAGCCGGAGTCGGGTCGTCGCCCTTAATGTCGCGCTTCACTTCCGTATGCTCATCACCTTTCTCGTTACGCAGGTGAACCTCAAGCTGGTTAAAGGCGATATTAATATCGTTTTCACGGCACAGACGATCGATAGAACGGTTAAGTTCATCCACCGTGTAGCTGCGGTCACGCAGTTCACGCACGTATAAACGCAGTTCGTGATCCAGCGTACTCGGCCCAAAGGTGGTGAAGAAGACCGCCGGAGCCGGATCGTGCATCACTTTCGGATGCTCAGACGCCGCCTTCAGCAGCACCTCTTTCACCTTATCCAGATCCGATCCATAGGCCACGCCCAGGCGGATCACCACGCGCGTCACCGTATCCGAGAGCGACCAGTTGATCAGACGCTCGGTCACGAACGCTTTGTTCGGGATGATCACCTCTTTGCGATCGAAGTCGGTGATGGTGGTGGCACGAATACGGATCTTGCTGACCGTACCGGAGAAGGTACCGATGGTAACGGTATCGCCGATACGTACCGGACGTTCGAACAGGATGATCAGGCCGGAGACAAAGTTACCGAAGATTTCCTGCAGGCCAAAACCAAGACCGACCGAGAGGGCGGCCGCCAGCCACTGCAGTTTATCCCACGAGACGCCAAGCGAACCAAAGACCGTCATCGCCCCAACAATAATGATTACGTAGTTGAGGATCGTCGTAATGGCGTAGGACGCCCCCTGGCGAAGATTCAGACGTGACAGGAGCAGCACTTCGAGCAGGCCTGGCAGGTTGCGGATCAGCGCCCAGGCCACCACCGACGACACCAGCGCAAACAGCAGGCTGCCCATGGTCACGCTTTTCATGACCGCCGCGCCCGCTTCGGTACCGTTGTATTGCCAGAGGGTAATACTGTCGAGATAGGCGAAAACGGTAATAAGATCGGACCAGATAGCCCAGAACATCACCGCAAACAGGGCGATCATCACCAGCATGGTGATACGCAGCGTCTGCTGGTTAACCTGCTCCAGCGCGATGGTTGGCTCTTCCTGCGGCTCCGCGCCTTCGGCCCCCTCTTTCACCTGATGCTGACGACGCGCAATGGCACGGCGATAGGCGATGCGGCGGGCCGCCACGCTCAGGCCGCGCAGTACGGTCTGATAGAGCAGGTTCCAGACGATCACCAGATAGACCGTTTCAATCCAGCGCCCGGACAGGCGCAGCGTGGTATAGAAGTAGCCCGTTGCCGTCAGCACCATCAGCGCCAGCGGAATGATCGCCAGCACGGTCACGGTGGCCAGACGGATATTGTGGGACTCTTTATCACGCCAGCTGTCGCGGCACATCGGCCACATCAGGATCGCAATCAGCAGCAGGTTCAGCAGGATGACCAGTTGCCCCAGCACATCATCCATCAGATGCAGCGGGGAAAGCTCAGAAACAACCGACCAGAAGTGCAGCGGCAGGAGCGCCAGGCTGATGCGCACAATCTGGCGACGCCAGTGGCTGGTCAGCTGCGCAGGCATGTTGAAATGACGCACCGCCACGCCGTCTTTTTCCAGCACCTTCCAGCACACGCCAAACACCAGCCAGAACAGCGCCAGTTTTTTACTGAACGCCCACAGCAGATCGCTGACGTTGAGCTGCATGGTGAGCAGAATCAGGCCCACAGCCAGAATAATCAGGCACACCGGCAGGGCGCGGATGAGATCGATCAGAATCGCTTTTGGCGTATGAAGCTGGCTATCGTTACGCAGTTGCCCCACTTCGGAGGCCAGCTTCGCCTGGTATTTTTTCAGCCAGGCCAGACGCCAGCGGATCAGGCCAGCAATCAGCAGCAGCGGTAATCCCGCCAGCAAGGCAATCGTCACCGCAGGCCAGGCTTTCTCCCAGTTTACGGTGATCTTCATGCTCTTAATCTGCGTTTTCAGCGTCTCAGGGAAGGATTTAATCCAGTCCCAGTCCATCGGTTTGTTGCTGTTTACCCAGAAAATCTGCTGGGTCAGGATCTCCTGCAGACTTTTCGAGACGCTCACCAGCTGCTGCTGGTTGATTTGCAGGTTAATGGCCATCATCAGCTGGTTACCCAGCTGTTTGTTGAGCTGGTCCAGCAGCTCGCGACGCATATCCACGACCTGGAGCAGCGCGTCGTGCACTTCCGGGTTCACGTCGCTGGAATGCCCCTCTTCAATTTTGGCGACAAAGGTATCGCTCTGGAAAAGGGCATCGCGCTGCTGGTTGACGTCAAACTGTTCCAGACGTAAATCCGCGATGCGGTTGGTCATGTCCTCCAGCTCATCAGCGGACGGGAGCGTCTGCTGCTGCTGGTAGAGAATACGCGACAGCAGGAGGCTACCTTTCAGGACCGCGATCTGCTCTTTAATGTTGCGTTCCGCCTGCAGGGCGCGATCCAGCCAGTTCTTCACCTTGATATTTTGCTGAACCAGCGAGTTGCCGTTTTCGGTCGCCAGTATCAGGCGCTGGCTAAGCTGATGGTTCGCCTCAAGCTCCTGTTTCACCAGCGGATTCGCCTGAATGCGGGCGGTCTCGTCAGGGGATACGGCCTCCTGGGCGGTTTTTTCCGTCAGGGTCAGGCGCTTGCTGTTTACCGCCTCCTGCAATAGCTGAAGCTGGTGTTCCAGACGATTAATGTTGGCGGTGACGTAATCACGCTGTTTCTGCAGCGTGTCCTGCAGCACCGTATTCCCTTCCAGGCTTTTACGCTGCTGTTCAATCTGTGCGTTGAGCAAGGTCTGCTGAACCAGCAGCAGGGTTTGCTGGGTCGGGCGCAGCGTTCCCTCTCCCACCGTCGTGCCGTTCAGACGGTTGCGGATCTGCTGCAGCTGCTGAGACGCGGAGTACATCAAATTTTGCACGCGTTCCGGCTGGGTTTGCAGGGAGACAAGCTGGCTGTTATAGGTCGCGAGGTCGGACTGCGCGGTTTGCAGGTCGTCGAGCAGTTGCGCGACGCGCGACTCCAGCTGACGTAAAGAGAGCGTCGAGAGCGTCTTGCGCGTTTCGGTATCGTTATCGACGTCGCTCAGGGCGTTCAGTGATTCCGTCGCTTTGCGCATGTTTTCAGGAGCCTGCGCCACCTTCTGACGAAGCTGGGCGGTATCGGCTTTGACGCGTTCAATTTTATCCAGCGTTTCCAGCGTTTCCGTCAGATCCTGCTGGATAAGCTTATCCTGAGGAGAGAGCTCTTTTTGTTTGTTCAGCGCGTCGAGCTGCGACTGAACATCGCCACGCGAGGGAATGTCATTGCTGTTATCGGCGCGGGCCCAGGTCAGCGGCGCCGTGGCAAAGAAAAACAGCATCGCAAAGAGCAATGCAAAAACAGGATGTTGCGAGCGATTGATGGGCAGCATAGTTGTGAATGATGTCAGAAGATGACCGAAAATAGTCCGGCGTGAAGAATATCACGCTCGCCGGAAGCAGAATAGCGCGAACGTGAGCCTCTGAGATAAATCCTGGAAATGACTCAGGCAGTTAGCGATGGCGCGTCGCTGCGCAGCGACGGGCAGAGCTGTAGCATTTCCAGTAAAATCGCCACGTAGCTGCGGGCTTCCTCTTTGAGGTCAAAGGATTGCGGGGCAAACAGCCAGTTTTCCATCAGACCTGAAATGTAGCCGCGCATCAGGATAGCCGCCCGGCGGGTCAAGAGATTGGCCGGTAACAGCTTTGCCTGCATACACAGGTTGAGGTTCAGTTCGATACGGTCATAGCTTTCGAGGCTGAGGCTGCGTTGCGCCTGTTGCACCACCGCCATTTCGCCCACGAACTCGCATTTATGATAAATTATTTCCATCATTAATCTGCGACGTTCTTCAACTACCGTCGCTTCAAGGATATATACTAATATTTCTCTCATTACTGAGAGTGGATCATCAGGGAATTTTGCCCGATACTCACTCTCGAGATCGCTAATGCTGGACTCTGAAAGCTCCCAGATTTCACCGAACAGATCTGACTTATCTTTAAAATGCCAGTAAATCGCTCCCCGCGTCACACCGGCAGCCTGAGCAATTTGTGCCAGCGAGGTTGACGAAACACCCTGCTGAGAGAACAAACGTATTGCCACATCCAGAATGTGTTGTCGGGTTTCCAGCGCTTGTTGTTTAGTTTTTCGTGCCATAGGTGGGTGAATTTACAGGAGTCAGATTTACATACATTTGTGAATGTATGTACCATAGCATGACGATAATATAAACGCAGCAACGGGTTTTAGACTCAGGACCCTTGATCAATTTGAAATCGGACACTCGAGGTTTACATATGAACAAAAACAGAGGGTTAACGCCTCTGGCGGTCGTTCTGATGCTCTCAGGCAGCTTAGCGCTAACAGGATGTGACGACAAACCAGCTCAACAAGGAGCTCAGCAGGCGCCAGAAGTAGGCGTCGTGACGCTCAAATCTGAACCTCTACAAATCACCACCGAGTTACCAGGCCGTACAAATGCTTACCGCATTGCGGAAGTGCGTCCTCAGGTTAGTGGCATTATCCTGAAACGTAACTTCACCGAAGGCGGTGATGTGAAGGCCGGTGAGTCTCTGTATCAGATTGATCCCGCAACCTATCAGGCAAATTATGAAAGCGCGAAAGGCGACCTGGCGAAAGCACAGGCCGCAGCCAAAATTGCCCAGCTGACGGTGAATCGTTATCAAAAACTGCTCGGTACCAAGTACATCAGCCAACAGGATTACGATACCGCCCTGGCAGATGCGCAGCAGGCTAACGCAGCCGTAGTGGCAGCCAAAGCGGCGGTCGAAACCGCGCGCATCAACCTGGCCTATACCAAAGTGACCTCCCCTATTAATGGTCGTATTGGTAAGTCTTCCGTCACGGAAGGGGCACTGGTGCAGAACGGTCAGACCACCGCGCTGGCGACCGTGCAGCAGCTTGATCCGATCTACGTTGACGTGACGCAGTCCAGCAATGATTTCCTGCGCCTGAAACAGGAGCTGGCTAACGGCACCCTGAAACAGGAAAACGGCAAAGCCAAAGTGGAGCTGATTACCAACGACGGTATCAAGTTCCCGCAGGAAGGTACGCTGGAATTCTCTGACGTGACGGTCGACCAGACCACCGGTTCCATCACCTTACGTGCGATTTTCCCGAACCCTGACAAAAACCTGCTGCCAGGTATGTTCGTTCGCGCGCGTCTGGAAGAAGGAACGAATCCAACCGCCCTTCTGGTTCCACAGCAGGGTGTGACCCGTACGCCACGCGGCGATGCGAGCGCACTGGTTGTTGGAGCAGATGACAAAGTCGAAACGCGCAATATCACCGCCACCCAGGCGATTGGCGATAAATGGCTGGTGACGGAAGGTCTGAAAGATGGCGATCGCGTGATTGTTACTGGTTTGCAAAAAGTTCGTCCTGGCGCGCAGGTTAAAGCACAGGAAGTGAAATCTGACGATAAACAACAAGCTTCGGCCGCTGGCCAGTCAGAACAAACCAAGTCTTAACTTAAACAGGAGCCGTTAAGACATGCCTAATTTCTTTATCGATCGCCCCATATTTGCGTGGGTGATCGCCATTATCATCATGCTGGCCGGGGGACTTGCGATCCTGAAGCTGCCTGTCGCGCAATATCCAACGATTGCGCCACCGGCGGTGACCATCTCCGCAACCTACCCTGGGGCTGATGCGAAAACGGTGCAGGACACCGTCACTCAGGTTATCGAACAGAACATGAACGGTATCGATAACCTGATGTACATGTCCTCAAACAGTGACTCTACCGGTACAGTTCAGATCACCCTGACCTTCCAGTCAGGTACGGATGCTGACATTGCGCAGGTTCAGGTGCAGAACAAACTGCAGCTGGCGATGCCTTTGCTGCCGCAGGAAGTACAACAGCAGGGTGTGAGCGTCGAGAAATCGTCCAGCAGCTTCCTGATGGTTGTCGGCGTTATCAACACCAACGGCACCATGACGCAGGAGGATATTTCCGACTACGTGGGTGCCAATATGAAGGACGCCATCAGCCGTACTTCCGGTGTGGGTGACGTTCAGCTGTTCGGTTCACAGTACGCGATGCGTATATGGATGGATCCGAACAAACTGAACAACTTCCAGCTGACCCCCGTTGACGTGATCAATGCGATTAAAGCTCAGAACGCCCAGGTGGCAGCCGGTCAGCTAGGCGGTACGCCGCCGGTGAAAGGCCAGCAGCTTAACGCCTCGATCATCGCACAGACCCGTCTGACCTCTGCCGATGAGTTCAGCAAAATTCTGCTGAAAGTGAATCAGGACGGTTCCCAGGTTCGCCTGCGCGACGTGGCTAAGGTCGAGCTGGGCGGTGAGAACTACGACATCATCGCGAAGTTCAACGGTAAACCGGCTTCCGGTCTGGGTATCAAACTGGCGACAGGGGCTAACGCCCTGGACACCGCCACGGCGATCCGCGCAGAGCTGAAGAAGATGGAACCGTTCTTCCCGTCAGGTCTGAAAATCGTTTACCCGTACGACACCACGCCGTTCGTCAAAATTTCGATTCACGAAGTGGTTAAAACGCTGGTAGAAGCGATCATCCTGGTGTTCCTGGTGATGTACCTGTTCCTGCAAAACTTCCGCGCGACGCTTATCCCAACGATTGCCGTGCCGGTTGTTCTGCTCGGGACCTTTGCGATCCTGTCGATATTTGGCTACTCGATAAACACCCTGACGATGTTCGGGATGGTGCTCGCCATCGGCCTGCTGGTGGATGATGCCATCGTCGTGGTAGAGAACGTCGAGCGCGTGATGGCGGAAGAAGGTCTACCGCCGAAGGAAGCGACCCGTAAATCAATGGGTCAGATCCAGGGCGCGCTGGTCGGTATCGCGATGGTGCTGTCTGCGGTATTTATCCCGATGGCTTTCTTCGGGGGCTCTACCGGTGCGATTTACCGTCAGTTCTCAATTACCATCGTTTCCGCGATGGCGCTGTCGGTGCTGGTCGCGTTGATCCTGACGCCTGCGCTGTGTGCCACCATGCTGAAGCCGATTCAGAAAGGCGGTCACGGCGAGCATAAAGGGTTCTTCGGCTGGTTTAACCGCATGTTTGACAAGAGCACGCACCACTACACCGACAGCGTGGGCAACATCCTGCGCAGCACCGGTCGTTACCTGCTGCTCTATATCATCATCGTGGTGGGGATGGCGTTCCTGTTCGTTCGTCTGCCAAGCTCGTTCCTGCCGGATGAAGACCAGGGCGTGTTCCTGACAATGGCACAGCTTCCTGCGGGTGCGTCGCAAGAGCGTACCCAGAAAGTGCTGGATGAAGTGACGGACTACTACCTCACCAAAGAGAAAGACAACGTTGAATCCGTGTTTGCGGTTAACGGCTTTGGCTTTGCGGGTCGTGGTCAGAACACAGGTATTGCCTTCGTTTCTCTGAAAGACTGGTCTGAACGTCCGGGCGAAAAGAACAAGGTTGAAGCCATCACCGGCCGTGCAATGGGCACCTTCTCACAGATTAAAGATGCGATGGTCTTCGCCTTTAACCTGCCAGCGATTGTTGAACTGGGTACCGCGACCGGCTTCGACTTCCAGCTGATTGACCAGGGCGGTCTGGGTCACGAAAAACTGACGCAGGCACGTAACCAGCTGTTTGGCGAAGTGGCTAAGCACCCTGACCTGCTGGTCGGCGTGCGTCCAAACGGCCTGGAAGATACGCCGCAGTATAAAATCGACATCGACCAGGAGAAAGCCCAGGCGCTGGGCGTATCCATCAGTGACATTAATACCACGCTGGGCGCCGCCTGGGGCGGTAGCTACGTTAACGACTTCATCGACCGTGGCCGCGTGAAGAAAGTGTACGTGATGTCAGAGGCGCAATACCGTATGTTGCCAAACGATATCAACAGCTGGTTCGTGCGCGGCAGCAATGGTCAGATGGTACCGTTCTCGGCGTTCTCAACGTCACGCTGGGAATACGGTTCGCCGCGTCTGGAACGCTATAACGGTCTGCCATCGATGGAAATCCTGGGTCAGGCCGCGCCGGGCCGAAGCACCGGTGAAGCCATGAATCTGATGGAAGAGCTGGCGAGTAAACTGCCTTCGGGTATCGGCTACGACTGGACCGGTATGTCCTATCAGGAACGTCTGTCCGGAAACCAGGCCCCTGCCCTGTACGCGATTTCACTGATCGTCGTCTTCCTGTGTCTGGCAGCGCTGTACGAGAGCTGGTCAATTCCGTTCTCCGTTATGCTGGTGGTACCGCTTGGGGTTATCGGTGCGCTGCTTGCGGCAACGTTCCGCGGACTGACCAACGACGTGTACTTCCAGGTAGGCCTGCTGACAACCATTGGCTTGTCGGCGAAGAACGCGATACTTATCGTTGAATTCGCCAAAGATCTGATGGAGAAAGAAGGTAAAGGCCTTATTGAGGCGACGCTTGAGGCTGTTCGTATGCGTCTGCGCCCAATCCTGATGACATCACTGGCGTTTATCCTCGGCGTACTGCCGCTGGTTATCAGTTCCGGTGCTGGCTCCGGTGCGCAGAACGCGGTCGGTACAGGCGTTATGGGTGGTATGGTTACCGCAACCGTACTCGCTATCTTCTTCGTACCGGTGTTCTTCGTGGTGGTTCGCCGCCGCTTCAGCCGGAAGAATGAGGATATTGAACACACGCATTCGGTAGAACCTCACTGATACCGGTTTCACATGATAAAAAGGCCGCATTAGCGGCCTTTTTCATTTTCAGAAAAAATCATAAATTACGCTTATTGTGGTTCTATTTATTTTCTGCCATCTTAAATAGACATATCATAATTAACTGATAACTTAATCGGTGAATTCAGGATTTTTTTAATTTCATTTCTCCGCTTAAGTTATTAGGAATATTCCTAATAAGAAGTTCTTACAAAGATAAGTCTGAATCTGAACTTTTCTCATCATTTTGCTAAGCCGATGAAACGTAAGGAAGCGATAAAGCACCCTCGTTAATTTGGATAAAAAGTTGAGTCCGGGATGACCATTTGCGTACTTGCTCGCATGTCTGCGGTTTTATTTGTAATTTTTCGTAATCGCGCGATGAAATCCAGGAAGGAGTGGCTTATAGTTAGGTTATCAGGAACACAGCACTCATGTAGCTAAGTCAGTTGTATCCATCCCGACAATGATGTTCGGTGAGTAAGAAATCACTCAGAAGGGGATGCGCTATGGACGAGTACTCGCCAAAAAGGCATGATATCGCGCAGTTGAAATTTCTCTGCGAATCCTTGTACCATGACTGCCTTGCCAACCTTGATGAAAGCAACCATGGCTGGGTAAACGACCCAACGTCTGCTATCAATTTACAGTTGAATGAGCTGATAGAGCATATCGCAACCTTCGCACTTAATTATAAAATTAAGTACAATGAAGATAATAAGCTCATTGAGCAAATTGATGAATACCTGGACGACACCTTTATGTTGTTCAGCAGTTACGGCATTAACGCCCAGGATTTGCAAAAATGGCGTAAATCGGGGAACCGGCTATTCCGCTGTTTCGTCAACGTGAGCAGAGCTAACCCGGTTAGTCTTTCCTGTTAAAATTATTACAATTACTAAGGTGAATTTATGTCTGATAAACCACTCACAAAAGTCGATTATTTGATGCGCTTACGACGTTGTCAGTCAATTGACACGCTTGAGCGCGTCATTGAAAAGAATAAATACGAGCTTTCGGATAATGAGCTGGCGGTATTTTATTCAGCCGCTGACCATCGTCTTGCCGAGCTGACAATGAATAAGCTGTATGACAAAATCCCTACTTCTGTGTGGAAATTTGTCCGTTAATCTTTGAAGGGTGTCTGTAGAGTTCTACGCCTCGTTCTCAGTTTTTACCTATCCCGTTATACTCCCTGTGCCCAGGCCAGGTCTCCGTGTAAAACGTGTTTTTCAGCAGCAATGTTGTGACGCCAGTCACATCGGCTTTTCGGGAACGTTCCCCTCCTGGCCTGTTCAGATTACCCTGCGGTAATCACATCCAGCGAGGTTTCCAATGAGCTTAGAAAAACAGAAGATGATTGCCGGTGAACATTATCGTCCCGGCGATGAGACGTTACGGGCCGACCGACTGCGAGCCCGCCATCTGGTCTATCGCTATAACCACACCGCACCTGATGAAAAAACAGAACGCCAGAACATTCTGGCGGAACTTCTGGGACAAAGCGAAGGCGCTTATATAGAACCGAGCTTCCGCTGCGACTATGGATATAACATTTATCTGGGCAAAAACTTTTACGCTAACTTCGACTGTGTAATGCTGGATGTCTGCCCTGTTCATATTGGCGATAACTGCATGCTCGCGCCGGGTGTTCATATTTATACGGCAACCCACCCGCTGGATGCGGAGGAACGCAATAGCGGCGTGGAGTTTGGAAAACCTGTCAGCATTGGCGATAACGTCTGGATTGGTGGCCGGGCGGTCATTAACCCTGGCGTCACCATTGGTGATAATGTCGTGGTGGCCTCCGGCGCCGTCGTGACGAAAGACGTCCCGGCTAACGTCGTCGTTGGCGGCAACCCGGCCAAAATCATTAAAACGCTGTGAGGTTACGGGGAGCCAACTGTTATGGTCTTTTAGCGCCAGACTGTTACTTTTTTCAGCCTGATGGCTCCCCTAAAATTGGCAGACACCCTGTATTGTCAACTCTCATGAAGGCAAAAAATGACCGAGATACAGCGCCTGCTTACCGCCACCATCGACGATCTTAACCTCCGCGAAAAGCGCGACAATCGCCCACGCTTTAGCATTAGCTTTATTCGCAAACATCCTGGACTGTTTGTCGCCATGTATGCCGCCTGGCTGGCGACGCTTATTGTAATGCTGACATCCGAAACGCTGGTGGACTCCGTCTGGCTGCTGGTTGTACTGTTTGTCGTCTTTAACGCCTTTTTCTTTTTCGACGTGAATCCGCGCTACCGTTACGAAGATATCGACGTGCTCGATTTCCGGGTCTGCTACAACGGCGAATGGTACAACACGCGTTTCGTGCCAGCGGAACTGATCGAAAACATCCTGCATTCTCCGGCGGTTGAAGCCGGGCAAAAAGAGAAACTGCAGAAAATGGTCTCCACCAAAGGACAGCTCTCTTTCTATGATGTCTTTAGCCTTTCCCGCCCCGCTGCTGCGTGATGAGCGCCTGCAGACGTCGGATCCCCGAGGCAAACTGAGAAGCAGAGGTATTGCCGTAACCTAAAACCAGACCGGTTTGCCCCAGCTTCGCCTCCAGGTAGTACCCGCTCAGTGCAGCGGGTGCCAGTTGAAACGCCCTCGCCTGCTCCACCAGTTTCTGGTCATCAATATTGTCTATCGCCAGCGTCAGATGCATCCCGCCTTCACCGGCCAGAATACGGTGCGGCGCATGAAGCTCTGCGCCCAGCACCTCCCGCAGTTGGCGATAGCGTTTACGGTAGAGCCGACGCATGGCGGCAAGATGGCGAGCGTAATGACCGTCCTCAATGAACAGCGCCAGCGTGCGCTGTTCGGCACGGTGCCCACCGCGCAACAGCGAGCCGATGGCCGGGCGAGCCGCTTTCGCCAGCGCTGGCGGTAACACCATAAATCCCATCCGGAGCGACGGAAACAGCGTTTTACTGAACGTCCCCAGATACACAACGGGCGCATTGTTGACCATTCCCAGCATCGCCGGTACGGGCTCACCGGCATAACGGAACTCGCTGTCGTAATCATCTTCAATGATCCACGCGTTGTGCTGCCCGGCCAGTTCCAGCAGCGCCAGCCGCCGCCGCGCGCTGAGCACGCTCCCGTAAGGGAACTGGTGCGAAGGTGAGGTAAAAATCAGTGAGGGTGCAGGCGCATCCAGCCCTTCCCAGCACATTCCCTCGTCATCAACCGGTATTCCCGTCATTGCCAGGCCTGTTTTAACAAACGCGCTTTTTGCCCCGCTATAGCCGGGGTTTTCTACCCAGGCGATATCCCCCGGCTCGCTCAACAGCATCGTGCACAGGTTGACGCCTTCAAGCGCACCTTCGGTTATCACAATCTGGCTGGCGTCGCAGTCAATGCCGCGGGACAGGGCAAGATGTCGGGCAATCGCGGCCCGCAGCGACGGCTCGCCGGCCGGGTCGCCATACCCTAGCAGAGCATTTCCCTCCTCCCGCATCACGCGATCGTACAGTCGCCGCCACAGCGGCAGCGGAAAATAGTTGATGGCCGGCGTGCCTGGGGTAAACGCCAGAACAGGCGTGTCCCGGGGCACTGGCGCAGGTAGCAGCCCGACCCGTTTTGCGAGCGTGATGGCAGGGTCCGGCATTGTCCGGGTGACGGAACGGTGAGCTAACTGTGCCACCCGCGTTCCCTGGCGATTACGCTGCAAATACCCTTCGAGAGTGAGCTGGTCCAGCGCCGCATTGACGGTATTCCGGGAAAGGGAGAGCTGCTGGGCAAGCGTTCGCGAACCGGAAAGCTGGCTGCCGGATCGTAGCCTTCCGCACAGTATGGCCTCCCGCAGAGCAAGGTAGAGCGTACGCTGGAGCGTCTCTTCCCCGCGTGTTTTCAGGGCTGCATGGAGCAAGGTATAAAATTCATCACCCGGTATATTCATCTCGCCTCCTCGTGGAACCATCAAAACATAGCGCAGTGGTTCTTTTTAAGGAACCAGCAATTCACTAGTCTGAAGTTCTTTTCAACGTCACGGAAATTAAGATGAAGACATTCAATCAGTTCGGACAGCCGGTGGGCGAAGCGCTTACCGACTGGCAACCCCGTCAGCACCCGTCCCGGGTGGTCCTTCAGGGTCACTATTGTCGGCTTGAGCCGCTGCGCGTGGGGCATGCCCAGGCGCTGTTCTCTGCGTATTCCCTGGCCGAAGATACCCGCAGCTGGACGTGGCTACTGCGTGAACCCGATGCCACCGCAGAGGAGTTTGCCGAATGGGTGGCGAGCGTAAGTGAGTTATCCGATCCCATCCACTTTACCGTGATGGATAACCGGACTCAGTCCCCCGTTGGAACGCTGTCCCTGATGCGGATCGATCCTAAAAACGGGGTCGTGGAAGTGGGGCACGTTCACTTCTCTCCCCTGTTAAGCCGCACGCCCATGTCGACAGAGGCGCAATATCTGCTGATGCGGTATGTGTTCGATACCCTGGGCTACCGGCGTTATGAGTGGAAGTGCAATAGCCTGAACGAACCTTCCCGCAAGGCCGCCCTGCGCCTGGGTTTTCAGTTTGAGGGGCGCTTTCGCCAGGCGCTGGTGATAAAAGGCCACAACCGGGATACCGACTGGTTTTCGATTCTCGATAAAGAGTGGCCGACGCTGGCGAACGCCTTTGAACGCTGGCTTGCCACCGACAATTTTACTGCCGATGGCAAACAGAAAAGATCCCTGGAAAGCTGGCGAGAAACGCGCGTCTAGCGTCTTTTTTTACGTCCCTGAACCGCCTTAAAGCGCGGATTGGATTTGCAAATCACGTACAAGCGTCCCTTGCGTTTGACTATCTGGCAATCCGGGTGACGCTGCTTTGCACTGCGTAATGAGTTAAGTACCTGCATGGTTAGCCCCGCTTCGCATTGAGAAAGCCGCCAAAACGCTTGCGGAAGCGCGCTGCGCTACCGTCCGTGGAGAACGTTTTCTGCTTACCGGTATAAAACGGGTGCGATTTTGAAGAAACCTCGATGGTGATATACGGATATGTTTCACCGTCGAGTTCAATTTCGCGGTCGGTCTTAATGGTTGAGCCAACCTTGAAGTATTCATTCGCGCTGGTGTCGTGGAAGACCACGGTGCGATAGGCTGGATGGATATTGGGTTTCATCGTCAATCCTTTATGTTTTGTTATAACATAACAAAATAATATCCAGGACAGGTTCTAAAAACAACCCCTTCCTTCTGACGATATTTTCTGGTTTACCTGAGATAAAATGAAAACCAGGCCAGCCACGTGCTATAACTATATCATTTCGCGGTAAAATCTTTCTCTTCAGGCAGGGAACTCAGTGCTCAGGAACGGGTATACGAGGAAGGACACGACAGCATGAAAACCCGACATCTGGTCAGTCTGGTGACTGGCGTACTCATCTTTTCCGTGCTGGTCCCCATTTGCCTGAGCATCTGGCTGGCCCATCGCCAGGCGGAAGATAAATTTGTCGATGCGCTGGAAAACTATGCCTCACGCGTGCTGATACGCACCGACAAGGTCGTGGATCAGGCGAAAGAAGCGCTTAATCATCTGCAGGCCTTTGAGGGCGTGCCGTGCAGCCCGTTGCAGTTAAGGGAGATGCGACGGGTCGCTTTCTCGTGGCGATACGTTCAGGAAGTGATTTATATCGACAACCTCAGGCCGCTCTGCTCCTCTCTTGAGCAAACCAGCCATGCCGCCCCTTTCCCCCCGCCGATGCGCATTACCGAAGACGGTTACAGCGCATGGCTGACCACGCAAAACGATCTTGGGTTTCATCGCTACATGGCGGTGCTGGGGCAAGGTCATTACCTTGTCCTGGTCGATCCGGCCTCACTGGTGGATGTCATCCCTTTCGGCGAGATAGCGATTGATGCAGCCCTTGTTGGAAGCACAACACACCGTATCTTCGCCAGCAGCAATACACTCGATCCGCATATCCGTGACATGATCAAAGGTCAGGAGATGACCAGCATACAGTACGACGGTTCAATGTACGTTATGAAGCCTGTACCTGAACTGGGATTTACCGTTGTCGCATGGGCTACGCTCAAACCGCTGGCGGAAACCTGGCACCGGCAGCTGCTTTTATGGCTCCCCTTCGGCGTCCTGATAAGCCTGCTTGCCGCGCTCTTTGTCCTGCGGATACTGCGTCGCATTCAGTCGCCGCGCAACCGCCTGCTTGACGCCATTAACAGCCGCGATTTTGTGGTTCACTATCAGCCCATCGTGGCGCTGTGTAGCGGAAAAATTGTCGGCGCAGAAGCGCTGACGCGCTGGCCGCAGCCGGACGGAAGCAGCCTCTCGCCTGATATTTTTATTCCTCTTGCCGAGCAAACCGGGCTTATCTCCCAGCTGACGCAGCTCGTTATCGAAAAAGTGTTCGAGGATATGGGCAACTGGCTGCACCTTCACCCCGATCAGCATATCTCCATCAACCTCGCGCCCGCCGATTTAATCTCCGGCACGCTGCCGCCGCTGCTGAGTCACTTGCTGAACAAATGGAAGGTCCACCCGAGCCAAATCGCCCTTGAGGTCACCGAGCGCGGCTTTGCCGATCCAAAAATCAGCGCGCCGGCTATCGCCGCATTCCGTCGTTCGGGGCACCCTGTCTATATAGATGATTTTGGTACGGGCTATTCCAGCCTGAGCTATCTGCAGGATCTGGATGTCGACACGCTAAAAATTGATAAATCGTTCGTGGATGCGCTGGAGTACAAAAACGTGACGCCGCACATTATTGAAATGGCGAAGTCGCTGCAGCTGGCGATGGTTGCGGAAGGCGTCGAGACCGCCGGGCAGCTCGCCTGGCTGCACCAGCACGGCGTGCAGTACGGACAGGGCTGGTACTACAGCAAAGCGCTGCCGAAAATGGAATTTATCCTTTGGGCAGAGAATAACCTCGGCACGCACGCTACTTAAGATAGGATTTGATCACCTGCAGCACCACGCCAAGATCGGCTTCACGCTGCGCTTCTTCAGGTTCTTTCACCACATGATCGGTTAAATGCCCTTCGATCACCTGCATCATCATGCCGTTGACCGCCCCGCGGATCGCCGCCAGCTGCTGTAACACCTCGGCGCATTCGTGATCGCTGTTCAGCATTTTCTCCAGGGCGTTGCTCTGCCCCTGAATTTTCTTCAGCCGAGTCAGTAACATTTTCTTGTCGCGAACGGTATGTGACATCTCTCTATCCCTTATTTTTGGCTTTTAAAGCATAACACGCTCTACTCCCCCTGAGTATTTTTCTACTGGGGGGTAGTATTAGACTACTGGGGGGGAGTAGTATTTGCAGACATTTTCCACGCCGGAATCCCCCATGACCGATTTTGCTTCACTCCTGCAGCAGGGTAATGCCTGGCTGTTTGTTCCCAGCGCTATCCTGCTTGGCGCGCTGCATGGCCTGGAACCGGGCCACTCAAAGACCATGATGGCCGCTTTTATCGTGGCCATCCGCGGCACGCTGAAACAGGCGGTACTGCTAGGCCTGGCGGCCACGCTCTCCCATACGGCGGTGGTTTGGCTCGTTGCTATGGCGGGATTATGGTTTGGTCGGGGCTGGGATGCGCATACGTCCGAACCCTGGTTCCAGCTGATCTCCGGGGTGTTGATCGTTGCGATCGCCCTGTGGATGGCGTGGCGAACCTGGAAAGAGAGCCAGCCACACGATCATCACCATCACCATCACGATCATCACCACCATGACCATCATCATGATCATCACCACCACGAACACCCGCTGGTTGAAGAGGAGTGGCAGGATGCCCACCAGCGCGCGCACGCGCAGGATATTAACCGCCGCTTCAGCGGTCAAAACGTCACCACCGGACAGATCGTCATGTTCGGCCTGACCGGCGGGCTTATCCCCTGCCCGGCCTCCATCACCGTTTTGCTGATCTGCCTGCAGCTGAAGCATTTTGCCCTCGGCGCAACGCTGGTATTCAGCTTCAGTATTGGTCTGGCGCTAACGCTGGTCGCTTCCGGCGCGATTGCCGCCTTAAGCCTCAAACATGCGACAAAACGCTGGCCCGGATTTAGCGAATTTTCCCGTAAAGCGCCGTGGATCTCCGCAGCGCTGATTACCGCGGTAGGGATTTATATGAGCCTGCACGGTCTGAGCGGCATTCTGAGGTAAGCGTGCGGCCACGCCCTGTGGCCGCCTCTCCTGGTCAGTTAAGGATTTTGCTGCCAGCTAAAGGTGTAGCGAAGCTGGCGTTTCTGCAGAATGAATTCCGGTGAAACGCTGGGGCTCCAGGAATCGTCGCCGCCCACGCCCATATGGAACGCATCGAGGTTGAGCCAGCACCCCGGCTCTTCCCGCAGCAAATGGTGATGGGTTGTCTCCCGCAGCTGCTGCTGGCTGTAGCGGCTCACCGAGAAATGGAACCTGCCATTCAGCTGATGCGTTCCCAGCACAAGTTCACGGGTATCGCAGCGCAAACCATTTTCCGTCGGGAAGATATACGGCGTGTGCATCTCCGCCAGGGGTAATGTCCAGCGCCCCTGCTGCGCCGCCAGCTTTCTGTCCGGGTAGTTTTCATGCGGCCCCAGCCCCAGCCAGGAAACATTTTCCGGCGTTTCGGCGAGATGAACGCTCAGGCCAATCCGTGCAGGTTCCGGAATATCAGACGCCATATCGACCTGAATATCGCCGTGCAGATCGCCCCGATCGTCCACCCGCCAGACTTTACGGCTCAGGAACAGCGTTTTGCCATGATACTCCCCGATGTGGAGGGTGGTGACCACGACTTCGCCCGCATGCTGCTCTGCCTCACAGCGCAAAACGCGTAAAGTGAGATCGTACATGCCCGCCGCTTTCCAGCGTTCAACCCAGGCATTCGGATCGATCTGCGTCGCTTCACTCACGCCAATGTCG
This sequence comes from Enterobacter sp. PL_is379, assembly GCF_055817355.1. NCBI lineage: Bacteria > Pseudomonadati > Pseudomonadota > Gammaproteobacteria > Enterobacterales > Enterobacteriaceae > Enterobacter > Enterobacter sp. PL_is379. Next base: position 202,655 of record NZ_JBVPGT010000026.1, on the reverse strand, counting down.
TTGTCCAGCGGCGCACGGCTGACGTTATCCGTCAGAGGTGAAAGCAGCGTTTCAACGCCATTTCGCCACCATTGGGTCAGGTTTCCGGATGCGCGATCGAACTGCCAGCGCTGTTGACCATGCGCGATCTCCAGGATGCGATCGCTTTGCGTTAACACCGGAGGCTCGCCCGCCGGGACTGGCGGAGCAATAAAGAGTGGAGCGGGAAGCGGCCACTGATCCCACGCGCAGCGGTGGTCTGCCGGTGACCACGGCGTTGCCCGCGGCTGGCGTACTTCAACATTCAGCCAGACTTCCCCCGGCTCGGCTTTCAATTCTGGCAGAGCGATCTCCAGACGCTGAGCGCCTCCAGGGGCTATCGCCAGCGTCACCTCGCCCGAAGCCAGCACCTCCCCGTCCCGGGCAACAGTCCAGCTCAGCACTTCGTTATCGGTGTGGCGGAACAGGTAGCCGCTTTGCACCTCAATCACCAGCGGAGAGGTGCTAACCCGCGTAAAGGTAAAGAACTGCTGGGCGCGCTGCGCCTCGTACAGCGCCGGGTGCGGCGTGCGATCGGGGAACACCAGCCCGTTAAGACAGAACTGTCGATCGTTCGGCTTATCGCCAAAATCCCCGCCGTATGCCCAGAACGTATTGCCCTCTTCATCTTTCTTCGTCAGAGCCTGATCGACCCAGTCCCAGACAAATCCCCCCTGCAACCGAGGGTGGCTGCGAAACGCCTGCCAGTATTTCGCGAACCCGCCGAAGCTGTTCCCCATCGCGTGGGCGTATTCGCAGAGGATCAGCGGACGCGTTTCATCCGGCATGCCGATCCATTTTTTGATTGACCATTTAGGCACTGCCGGGAAGGGCTGATCCTGATCGACCCGGGCATACATCGGACAGACAATATCCGTCGCCGCCGTGTTCGCGCCGCCGCCTTCATACTGCACCGGACGCGTCGGATCCGTGGATTTCATCCAGCGATACAGCGCGTCGTGGTTTGCACCGTGCCCGGACTCATTGCCCAGCGACCAGATGATAATTGAGGGATGATTACGATCGCGCTGCACCATACGGGTCACGCGCTCGCTCATAGCAGGCAGCCAGCGCGGATCGTCAGCGAGGCGGCTCATCGGCACCATGCCGTGGGTTTCGATGTTGGCTTCGTCAACAACGTACAGCCCATAGCGATCGCAAAGCCGGTACCACAGCGGATGGTTCGGGTAGTGCGAGCAGCGCACGGCGTTGAAGTTGTGCTGCTTCATGATCTCGATATCGCGACGCATCGTCGCTTCGTCCATCACCTGGCCGTTTTCCGGATGATGCTCGTGCCGGTTAACCCCGCGGATCAGCAGCGGTTTTCCGTTGAGCTTCAGCAGGCCGTTGCTGATGTCAACCCGGCGGAAGCCGACATCGCACGCTTCCGTCTCCAGCACGCTGCCCTGCGCATCCAAAAGCACAATCGTCAGGCGATAGAGTTCCGGGGTTTCCGCACTCCATAACGCGGGGGCTGTAACCGGGATCGCCGCCGTTAACCGCTCGGCCCAGTTGCCGCGTTCATCCACAATGGCAGAGCCTGACCGTTGGGTGGTGCCGCCACAGCGTTCACCGTTGCGCCATAGCGTTATCGCCACGTCGCACTCCGCGTAGTCAGCGCCTGTCAGCGAAACCTCGACTTTCAGCGTCGCGCGGTCCAGCTCCGCATTCAGATCGGTGACCACATGATAATCCGCAATGTGCGTCTCCGGCTTATGCAGCAAGGAAACATCGCGGAAAATGCCGCTCATGCGCCACATGTCCTGATCTTCCAGATAGCTGCCGTCGCACCAGCGCAAGACCATGACCGCCAGGCGGTTCTGCCCGGGGCGTAATGCCGCCGAGAGGTCAAATTCGGCGGGCAATCGACTGTCCTGGGAATAGCCTATCCACTGCCCGTTGCACCACAGATGGAACGCCGAGTTCACGCCATCAAAAATAATTCGGGTTTGCCCGCTCTGCAGCCAGGCGTCATCCACATCGAATGTGAGCGAGTAACAACCGGTCGGGTTTTCCTGCGGCACAAAAGGCGGGTTGACGGGGATCGGGTAGGTGACATTGGTATAGATGGGCGTGTCGAACCCCTGCATCTGCCAGTTAGACGGCACGGGCATCGCAATGGCATCCGCGCAATCTTCTGTTACCCATGCCTTAGGAACCTGCTCCGGCGCTGAAAAGTAGCTAAACCGCCAGATCCCGTTGAGGGAGCGCCTGCTGAGGGAACCAGCGTCATCTCTGGCAGAAGATTCATTACGCCAGCTGTGCAACGGCGCGTGTGCGGCCAGACGGTTCCACTGGGTAACGCCGGGGTTTTCCCAGTCCCGACGGGCCAGGATGTCGCTGAGGGTCAGCGAAGATGTATGAGACATATCAACCTCTTTGCGAAGCGCTCACAATTTTGGTTAACATGCCCTGGCACTCTGCGACGGTAAAGCGCCCAATCGCAGGGTAGCGAGTCCGATCACAAAGTTTTATTTGCGGGCAAGCTGCTCGGCCAGGAGTGCCAGACTTCTGAGCTGCTGCGCCAGATCCTCGCGTTCGGCCTGCTGCGTCGCGCGGCGCGCGGTGGAATGACGGGTAACCAGCGTTACCGGCAGTTGAACCTGCCAGCACGTCTCGCCTTCGGTGGGGGCCAGCAGCCACTCCACGCTGCGCTCGCCCGCCTCGCGAAACGCCTGGCGAATGGTCGTCAGCGGCGGAGAAAACCAGGCGCTGTCAGCCGTATCGTCGAACCCAACCACCGATATCTGGCCCGGAACCGCTACCCCTTTTTCCGCGCAGGCGCGCATCACCCCGAGCGCCATTTGATCGTTCGCCACCAGAATGGCATCCGGCAATGCGCTACCTGACAGCAGCACATGCCCTTTCTCATAACCGCTGGCCGCGCTCCAGTCACCGCAGGCCACCGCAGCGGCTTCAAGCCCCGCGCGGGCCAGAGCCGCTTTCCATCCTGCCAGACGCGCCCGTGCAGAGACCGAGCTCTCCGGTCCGCTCAGCAGTGCAATGCGCTGATGTCCCAGAGAAAGCAGATGCTCAACGCCCAGATGCGCCCCCTGCTCTGCGTCAAACACGAGGCTGTGTACCTGCGCTGAGGGGGATACATCGAGGAACAGCACCGGAACAGGCGACGCCAGCGCCCTGAGCGCCTCGGCGTCAGGATCGTCGAGCGGCACATTTACCAGCAGCGCCTCCACCCGCTGTGCCAGCAGCGCCTGAAGCGCGGCCTGACACTGCTGCGGCTGCTCCACCATGGACATAAGGACACTCGCCCCCTGTTCCGCTGCGCGGGATTTTACCGCCGACACGATTTGCGAGGGCGCATGCAGGGCCAGATCGGTGGTGATGAGTCCCAGCGTGCGGGTGCGTTTACCCGCCAGCTGCTGTGCCCGCAGGTTAGGAACGTAGTGCAGCTCCGCCATCGCCTGCTGCACCTTTTCCCGCGTGCGGGCAGAGACATGCTCCGCGTCGTTAATGACGCGAGAGACGGTCTGATAAGAAACCCCCGCAAGGAGGGCGACATCATAGAGAGTGATCGCTTTCATGCATTGTGGCATCGCGTGAGTCGTGGCCCATTATTGTGGCACAGCGACGCCGTTAAAACATGTGAGCGCTTCGCAAAATTAGACAACCCGCTCCGGCTGCACGATTTCAGCAACGCGCGGCTTCTGGCGGAACCAGGGCAGACAGAGCTGGATAAGTGGGCCAATGGTCAGGGCATACAGTACGGTTCCCACCCCAAACGTGCCGCCAAGCACGCACCCAATCAGCAGGACGGACACCTCAATGGAGGTGCGCACGCTGCGAATGGACCACCCCAGCCGGGCATGAATGCCGGTCATCAGGCCGTCGCGTGGGCCAGGACCAAAACCTGCGCCAATATACATGCTGGTCGCAATCGCGTTCATCACGATACCCGACACCAGGAAAGCGATGCGAACCGGTAACGAATCCAGTTCCGGAATAAGCGCCATGCTGGCGTCCGCCGCCAGACCGATACAAATCACGTTGCTGATGGTGCCCAGGCCCGGCATCTGGCGCAGGGGGATCCACAGCAGCAGCACCGCAGCGCCGGTCACAATGATCACCGTCCCGATCGTCATCCCCAGCTGCATCCCCACCCCAAGGTGAAAAACATCCCAGGGATCGACACCCAAATCGGAACGAATAAACATTGCGGTGGAAAGGCCATACAGTCCTAAACCGACATAGAGTTGTAGCAGACGACGTACCATTTTTATCTTCTCCAGTGAACCAGGCTTTCATCCTGACCTAAAATGGCACTATGATTAATGTCCAGTTTTCAAATAGTGGACTGCATATGTCATCACGTCGCTTCGGAAGCCAGTCTCTGGTACGCCTTTTAGGCCACTGGCAGCAAGCCTCATCCCGTACCCCGCTCTGGCGACAGCTGGCCGACGCGCTGCGTCTGTTAATCCTTGATGGACGTCTGGCGCTGAATACACGGCTACCGGGCGAGCGTGAGCTGGCCTCCGCGTTGGACGTGAGCCGGACCACCATCAGCAGCGCCCTCGCCCATCTGCGCGAGGAGGGTTATCTTGAAAGCCGCCACGGCAGCGGGTCACGCGTGCTCCTCCCGGATACGCGCGCCGTTCCCACCCTTTCAGCGGCAAGTGCCGCACTGGATCTTTCCACTGCTGCCCTCAATGCCGGGCCGGAGATCCATCAGGCTTATGCCCATGCGCTCACGGCCATTACGCAGCATCTCTCGCTGACGGGCTACGATCAGCTTGGGCAGCCCACGCTGCGGGAGGCCATCGCTGCGCGCTATACCGCGCGGGGTCTTCCCACCCGCGCAGACGAAGTGATGGTGGTCAATGGCGCCGTCAGCGGCTTTGCGCTGGTGCTGCGGATGATGACCGGGCCGGGGGATCGCGTCGTGGTCGATCACCCCACCTATCCGCTGGCGATTGCCGCCATTCAGGGTGCGCAGTGTCGGCCCGTGGGGGTGTCGCTGCCGGAAACCGGCTGGGATACGGATGGCTTCGCGGCAACGCTTGCCCAGACGGCGCCTCGCCTGGCGTATCTGATGCCAGATTTTCATAACCCCACCGGGCGCTGTATGGATATCGCGACCCGTCGGGCCATCACGGATATTGCTGCCCAAACCCGCACGGCGCTGGTGGTGGATGAAACGATGGTGGATCTCTGGTTTGACGCGCCTCCCCCGCCACCGCTGGCCGCTTTTAACCCGCAGGCCACCGTCATCACCTTAGGTTCTGCCGGAAAAAGCTTCTGGGGAGGGCTGCGCCTTGGCTGGATCCGCGCCTCCTCGCGCACGATCGCCACGCTTGCCCAGACGCGGGATACTCTGGATTTAGGCTCGCCGCTGCTGGAACAGCTGGCGATGCTGTGGCTCATTAACAACAGCGAGACGTTTCTGCCCGCGCGCCGGAAGATGCTGGCGGAACGACGCGATCGATGCGGTGAACTGTTGCGCGAACATTTCCCGGACTGGAAATTCCATGAAGCGGAAGGCGGGCTCTCTTACTGGATTGAGCTGCCAGGCATGCTGGCGACACAGCTTGCCGCGCGGGCTGAGATTCTGGGGATCAATCTGGGAACCGGTACGCGGTTTGGTTTATCTGGCGCATTTGATCGCTATTTACGGATGCCCTTCTCGCTCGAATCGACAGAGCTTGAACAGGCGTTGCTGAGGATCAAACCGCTATGGCTCGCCCTGAATAAAAACGTGCCATCGTTAAAACGCAGCGTGATCTAATATTAAAAATTTTGAAGCAGATCATAAAAAATAAAAACTGCTGACTGTCACGGATACAGTCAGCAGTTTTCACTAGTCAGGAGTTAATGCTGAGCAGGAATAGGAAAACCCTTCAGTGAAATAACGAAGTTTTCACCGTCTTTCTTTATTTTTGCGCCGGTATCACACCAGTCAGACGCAATACGAAAGAACTCATCACTTCCGACATTCCAGCCAAGACGTACATGCTTCACGTAGCCTGAACGCAACAGATCGCAGGCCTCTTTGTAGTCACTGGCAGTTGACAGTTGTTGTTTCATTTTCTCTTCTTCAGAAGTTTGCGTAGAGCTTTGATTTCTTTAGGAGTAAAAGGAGAAACACTCTCTTCTTCCGTGTGCTGATTATCAATATCCTCTTCCGATACTCCCGCCTCTTCTACTGCTTCGAACGCCAGCAGCAGCAGTTTCTCTGTCGTCACGCTTAAATTCTCGTTATTCACTTCCGCATAGTGGCGAAGTCTTTCTTTCAGCGCATCATCAATCTTAACGTTTAATACCGCTGTAGCCATGTTTGTCACTTCCCTTCGGAATAAGTACTTTATTTAATACACGAAGTTAACAATCTTATCCAGATATATATTTTTTTGAGTTATGGAAGAAAATAACCATCCAATTATAAAATGACAGTCTATTATTACAGGTTTATGACAATAATATTTCAGCGGGATGAAATATATATTACACAATATAGGCATAATATTATTGCGGGATAGCGGTTTAAAGGGAGAGGTGAAGCAGGAAGATCTTATGAGGGCAGAAATGGGTGGGGGCCCTGCCAGCTACATCCCGGCACACACGTCGTCTGCCCTGGCTGCTTCCTTCCGGACCTGACCTGGTGAACAGAGTAGCGTTGCGGGAGAACCAACAGAGCCCCCATTGAGAGCGTTGATAACCAACGCGCTGGCGCATTATCCCTGTGCGAGGGCCCAATTGCAAGCCGCCAGGAACCGGATGCTGGTTTCTTGCGCAAACAGGCGCAGCAATCATGAAGATCCTGGTTTACCATAGCTTTCCAGAAACTCCCCACAGGTGAAGGTATGGACGAACACGACTCCTTTCCACAGCGCGTATGGCAAATCGTGGCCTCAATCCCGGAAGGCTATGTCACCACCTATGGTGATGTCGCACGCCTGGCCGGTTCACCGCGCGCGGCGCGACAGGTTGGAGGCGTCCTGAAACGGCTGCCGGAAGGCAGTACGTTGCCCTGGCATCGGGTGGTGAATCGTCATGGCGTCATCTCACTCACCGGGCCGGATCTCCAGCGTCAGCGTCAGGCGTTACTTTCAGAGGGGGTGCAGGTGTCAGGGTCGGGTCAGATCGATTTGCAGAAATTTCGCTGGGAATATTGACCCCTCTCCCGGAGGAGAGGGGCAATGCAGATATTACATCTGAGTCGGTGGGGTTGGCAGGGACGGCTGATTGGTCTGCGGCGCGACCGGCACTTCGGTCTGTTGCACCGGCACCAGGTTCAGGTCGATTTTTGTCCCACCGTTGTTGATCGCTTCCTGGACCGTATCGGTAATGAAGACCAGCTTACCGTTGATGGTTACCGCTGCGCTCAGCAGGATACGGGCGTTAGGCTGCACGTCCGACGGGTTATACGGCAACACGAAGCTAAACGGCGCCTGCTTGCCTTCAGTACGAACGGCACGCTGAGCCACGACTTTCGACGGTGCGTCGGCCAGGGAAGCATCAGACAGCGTCACGGTTAATACCGCATCCGGCGGCAGCGCAACTCTCTGTTTAATCCAGATGGTACCGGAAACGTTAGGCTGCTGAATGGATTGCTGCGAAAGGGTATTAATCCCGTTCGGGTCTGCTGCTGGCACTGGCACCTGGGCGCTCTTACCGGCACAGGCGGACAACGCCACCGCAATAGCTACACCACTTAGCATGGGCACGAGTTTCATTGAAGTCTCCTTATCAATGCACCAGCGGGATCGATCCCATCCGATGTCGTTTCAATCACATAACGTAGTTAAGTGTGGCACAACTCACTGATTAATGCCTGAAATCATCCTGATATTCAGATTATTCTACCCATCGGACCACTTTCATTTCTGCGTTATACTCAGCCTATCTTTCGCTACGGCGTTTATTGAGGACAACTATGAGTCAGGCACTGAACAATCTGCTGACATTACTGAACCTGGAAAAAATTGAGGAAGGACTCTTTCGCGGACAGAGCGAAGATTTAGGTTTACGCCAGGTCTTCGGGGGGCAAGTCGTCGGACAAGCTCTGTACGCAGCAAAGGAGACTGTCCCGGCAGACCGTCTGGTGCATTCGTTCCACAGCTACTTCTTACGCCCTGGCGATAGCGCGAAACCCATCGTGTATGACGTTGAAGTTCTGCGAGACGGCAACAGCTTCAGCGCGCGCCGCGTCGCGGCCATTCAGAACGGTAAGCCGATCTTTTACATGACCGCCTCTTTCCAGGCGCCAGAGCCGGGTTATGAGCATCAGAAAGTCATGCCCCCTGCCCCCTCGCCGGACGATCTCAAATCGGAGACGGATATCGCTCGTGCGCTGGCGCATCTGCTTCCGCCTCAGGTCAAAGAAAAGTTTCTCTGCGATAAACCGCTGGAGATCCGCCCGGTTGAGTTCCATAACCCGATGAAGGGCCACACCGCCGAGCCAAAGCGCCAGGTGTGGATCCGGGCTAACGGCACCGTGCCGGAAGATTTCCGAGTGCATCAGTATCTGCTGGGCTACGCGTCTGATTTCAACTTCCTGCCGGTGGCGCTGCAGCCGCACGGCGTCGGCTTCCTCGAAAAAGGGATGCAGGTCGCGACGATCGATCACTCGATGTGGTTCCACCGTCCCTTCAACATGAATGAGTGGCTGCTCTACAGCGTGGAGAGTACGTCGGCGTCGAGCGCTCGCGGGTTTGTGCGTGGGGAGTTTTATACCCAGGACGGCGTGCTGGTCGCTTCAACGGTGCAGGAAGGGGTAATGCGTAATCGCGGATGATTATGTGCGGCCTGATGCCCTCACCCTGACCCTCTCCCACGGGGAGAGGGAATACACACTAAAAACGGCAACCTGAGGTTGCCGTTTTGCTTTTACCTTGTGCGGCCTGATGCCCTCACCCTGGCCCTCTCCCACGGGGAGAGGGAACAAACACTAAAAACGGCAACCTCAGGTTGCCGTTTTGCTGTTTATTACGCGTTATACGCATTCTCGCCGTGGCTGTTGACGTCCAGACCTTCGCGTTCCTGCTCTTCAGGGACACGCAGACCGACGGTCATGTCCGCCAGTTTGTAGCCAATGAAAGCGACAACGGCAGACCACACCACGGTGATAGCAATACTTTCCAGCTGCACCAGTACCTGATGAACCATAGTGACGCCTTCAGCGTAGCCCACACCACCCAGCGATTTCGCCGTGAAGATACCGGTCATGATACAGCCGACGATACCGCACACGCCGTGCACGCCAAACACATCGCATGGGTCGTCAACGCGCAGCAGACGTTTCAGTGCAGTCACGCCCCACAGACCCGCCAGACCGGACACCAGGCCGACCAGCAGCGCACCGCCCACACCGACATAACCACATGCTGGGGTGATGCCAACCAGACCGGCGATGGCACCCGAACAGGCGCCCAGCAGAGAAGGTTTACCGCGTACCGCCCACTCGCCAAATACCCAGGAGAGGATTGCACCCGCCGTGGCCACAACGGTGTTCACGAAGGCCAGCGCGGCGATTTCGTTTGCTGCACTCGCTGAGCCGGCGTTGAAGCCAAACCAGCCAAAGTAGAGGATAGCCGTACCGGTAAAGACCATCGGCAGGTTGTGCGGTTTAAACGCTTCTTTACCGAAGCCCACGCGTTTGCCAATCAGGTAGGCACCCACCAGACCCGCTACCGCGGCGTTGATGTGAACAACGGTACCGCCCGCGAAGTCCAGCGCACCGTGCGTTGCCAGCAGACCGCCACCCCAGACCATGTGCGCAATCGGCACATAGGAGAGCGTCAGCCAGACCACCACGAAGATCAGAACGGCAGAGAAACGAATACGCTCGGCCAGCGCGCCCACAATCAGCCCGACGGTAATACAGGCGAAGGAGCCCTGGAACGCCACGTGAATATACTGATAGAAGCTGCCCATCAGCGCGGTCAGCTCAATATTTTTCAGCATCACCCAGTCGAAGTTACCAAAGAACGCGTTGCCCGTGCCGAACGCCAGCGAGTAACCGTAAACCACCCACAGCACGCAGACCAGTGCGAACGTCACGGCAACCTGCGTCAGCATGGAGAGAACGTTTTTGCCACGGATCAGGCCGCCGTAGAACAGCGCAATGCCCGGAATGGACATGAACAGCACCAGCGCGGTGCTGATCATCATAAAGGCGTTATCGGCTTTGTCGACCACCGCAGGGGTAGCAGCCAGCGCCAGGCCCGGCAGCAGTGCCAGCGAACCCAGACCCGTTTTAAGTGTTGCTATCTTCATTTTCTCGATCCCTATCACTGTGTGCCAGGCGTTAATTACAGAGCCGCTTCGTCAGATTCGCCGGTACGAATGCGAATGACGCGCTGCAGTTCGGCAACGAAAATTTTGCCGTCGCCAATTTTGCCGGTGTAGGCCGCTTTGCTAATGACATCAATGACTTCATCAAGCTGATCGTCAGCAATCGCGACATCAATTTTTACTTTTGGCAGAAAGTTAACGCTGTATTCCGCCCCGCGATAAAGCTCGGCATGACCCTTCTGACGACCAAAGCCTTTCACTTCGGTGACAGTCAGTCCCTGAATACCCATTGAAGACAATGCTTCGCGCACGTCTTCGAGTTTGAATGGTTTGATTACAACCGTAACCAGCTTCATAGATCCCCTCCAGTCAGAATTCGGTAATGGCCGCAGCTTACGCAGAAGGTATTGCAAGGGGTGTGCCAGAAATGAAAACGAAGGGGAACAACGGTGTGATGAGCGTTACACGGTTCTGTTAAACGCCCGGGTGAAAAAAAACGCACCATGCCGGTGCAGGGTGCGTTTCAGTTTTGCACCAACAGGAATGACTGTTAGCGCGCCGCCTCATTTTAGTGCATCAGGCGCTAAGCGACTCTTCATCACGCACGCTGGCGGCCAGCTCTTCGCCCGCCAGCTGCAGCTGGTACATCTGCCAGTAGCGCCCTTTTGCTTCCAGCAGCTCGCGGTGCGTACCGCGTTCAACGGCCTGTCCGCGATGCAGCACCAGAATGGTATCCGCATCGACGACGGTGGAAAGGCGGTGGGCAATCACCACCAGCGTCGTATGGTCGCGTACGGCGGCCAGCGCCTGCTGAATCGCCTGCTCGGTACCGGAATCTATGCTGGCCGTGGCTTCGTCAAGAATCAGCACCTGCGGCGTTTCAATCAGGACGCGCGCCAGCGCCAGGAGCTGTTTTTGCCCCACGGAGAGATTGTTGCCCTGCTCGCCCAGCTTCGTGTTGATCCCGTCGCTGAACCCGCGCGCCAGCTCTGCCAGCTGCACCGTTTCCAGTACCGCCCAAACCTGTGCCTCTGAATAGTCCCGCCCCAGGGTTACGTTGGCAAAGAAGGTATCGGCCAGTACGACCGGATCCTGCTGCACCATCGCAACGCCTTTGCGTAACACCGTGTGGCTAAGAGACGCGAGCGGGCGCCCGTCGAGGCGGATTTCGCCTTGCGTGACCGGGTAGTAGCCCATCAACAGGCTGGCGAGCGTGCTTTTACCGCTGCCGGTATGACCCACCAGCGCGACGAAACCGCGCGACGGAACGTCAAGCGTGATGTCCTGCAACACCAGACGGTCTTCACGATAGGCAAACGAGACGTTATCAAAGGCGATTGCCCCGCTTTGCAGAGGTCGCTCATCATTGCCGTAGGCCTGACGCGGCCTGTCCATCAGCTCAAAGACGCGCTCACCGGCGACGACCGCCTGTTGCAGCATCGATTGCTGCGTAGTGAGCTCGATCAGCGGCTCGTTGAGGCGTCCCAGATAGCTAATAAAAGCGTACAGCACGCCCACCTCAATCGTACCGTTTGAGCTCAGGCCAAAGAGCATCAGCAGCCCACACAGCACCAGCGCCGAGAACAGGCTCAGCAGCGGTCGCAGCAGGAAACCGTCCAGGCGCAGCGTCTGCATACGCGCCATATAGTGCGAACGGCTGGCTTCGCCCATGCGTTCGCCAAAGCGCGCCTGCTGGCGGAACTGCTGGATGACGCTCATGCCGTTGATCACTTCGTTGAAGCCATCATTGATGTCGGCCAGGTAAGCGCGCACCCGACGCACAATCGGCGTGCTGTAGCGCTGGTAAATCACCATAACAATCAGCACCGCCGGGAAGATGGTGATCGCCACCAGCGCCATGCGCCAGTCGAGGCTGAACATCGCCACCAGCATCGCGCCAATCAGCGCCGCGCTGCGTAATACCGTCGCGACCACGGTGACGTACAGATCGCGGATCACCTCGGTATCGTTGGTCACGCGCGAAATCACCTGCCCGACCGGCTGGATATCAAACTCGCTGAGCGGCTGGCGAAGCGCCGCGTCCATGACATCGGTACGCAGCTGCTGAACGACGCCCACGGCGGCCCGGTTAAACAGCAGCGACTGAGCATAGTGCAATCCTGCCGCCGTCAGCTGTAAGCCGACGTAGGCCACGCCTAAACCCGCCACCAGACCCAGCGGTAGATAGCTTTTGGCGACCATGTTGTCGATAAAATAGCTGATGAGCAGCGGACCGCTCACCTCGGCAATTGCCGCAATCCAGAGCAAAAGCACGGCCACCGAGAGCGGTTTACGCCACGGTGAGCCGTAGGCCAGCAGACGTTTAAGCGTCGGCCACATTGTTCCGAGCTTACGCATTGGCGGCCTCCTCATCCTGCTCCGGCGCATCGTCCAGCGCCGCTTCAAGCTGTTGATAGCGGTACATATCGCGATACCAGCCCGGCTGCTCGGCCAGCGTTTCATGCTGCCCGCGCTGGGCAATGTGCCCGTGTTGTAAGACCAGAATTTCGCTGGCTTCGGTGAGCGCTGACAAACGGTGGGCGCTGATAATCACCGTGCGTCCGTCGCCCCACTGGCGCAGGTTATGCAGGATTTCGTGCTCGGTACGGCCATCCACGGCGGAGAGCGCATCGTCCAGGATCAGGATTTCCGCATTCAGCAGCAGCGCGCGGGCAATGGAGATACGCTGTTTTTGCCCGCCGGACAGCATGACGCCGCGTTCCCCGACTTCCGTTTCGTAGCCCTGCGGCAGACGCAAAATATCCTCATGCACACTGGCCAAACGCGCCACATGTTCAATCTCTTCCTGCGTCGCCGACGGACGTCCAAGGGCAATGTTGTTCGCCACGGTGTCCGAAAATAAAAACGGCGTCTGGCTGACGACCGCCAGGCGACCACGCCACTCATCCAGCAGTAGCCTGGTCAGGGGAATATCGTGGAAGCGGATATCACCCTCGGTGACGTCAAAGTGGCGCTGGAGCAGCGACAGCACGGTACTTTTGCCGGATCCCGTCGGGCCGCAGATGCCCAGCATCTGGCCCGGCTGTAGGGTAAAGCTGACGTTCTCCAGTACCGGATTCTCCGTATGCGGATAGATAAACTGCCGGACGTCGACGGTCATGACGCCGCGCCCTTCCGGTACCGCGTCGCTGCCGTCAACGACCACAGGCGCTTCGGCCAGCATGGCGCGAATGCGGCTATAGGCGGCGCTGCCGCGCTCCACGATGTTAAACATCCAGGCCAGCGCCAGCATCGGCCAGATCATGAGCCCCAGATACATCGCAAAGCTGGTTAATTGCCCCAGGGTCAACGTGCCCTGCACCACCATCCAGCTGCCGCCGCCAATCGCCAAAAGGTTAGCCATGCCAATCGCGATATAGATCGTCGGGTCGAAGCGGGCGTCAATACGCGCAACGCGCATGTTTTTCGCTCCCGTGTCCGCCGCATCGGCCGCAAACAGCGCAGATTGCCGGTCTTCCAGGCCAAACGCTTTGATCATGCGAATGCTGGTCATGCTCTCCTGGGTGCGATCGTTCAGAGACGAAAACGCCGCCTGCGCCAGCTTAAAGCGCTCGTGCAGCTGTTCACCATAGCGATTGATCGCCAGCGCCATGATCGGCATCGGCAGAAGAGCGAGCAGGGTCAACTGCCAGCTGATCTGCGTGGACATCACGATCAGCACCGCGCAGCCCATCACCAACGAGTCCACCAGCGTCAGCACCCCTTCCCCGGCGGCAAAGACCACGCGGTCGACGTCGTTAGTGGCGCGCGCGATAAGATCCCCGGTGCGGTGGCGCAGATAGAATTCGGGATGCTGTCGGCTCAGCTGGTGATAAAAATCTTCGCGCAGCTCAACGGCCAGCTGATAGGACGCACCAAACAGCAGCACGCGCCAGACGTAGCGCAGCAGATAAACAATGACCGCCGTCAGCACCAGCGTGCCAACCCACATCAACACCCGTGCGGTGGTGTAATGCTGTTCGGTGACGCCATCCACGACGTAGCCCACCACTTTCGGCGGGATCAGCTGCAGGATGGCAATGATAATAAGCAGGGCGACTGCACCGAGGTAGCGTTGCCACTCCCGACGAAAGTACCAGCTTAATTGGGCAAATAATCGCACGCGGTTTGTTCCTGAAGGTATTTTACGAAGTTATTCAATAGGTAATGCTGTGGTGTATTTAATCTGTTCCATGGCGAAACTTGAGGTGACGTCCGATAACCCCGGCACGCTGTTCACCAGCCGCTTGTAGAAGTCATCATAGCGCTTCATGTCGGCCACCTGGACGCGCATCAGGTAATCGTACTCGCCGGCCATGCGCCAGAAACCGAGCACTTCGGGCATCTCAGACACCTGGGTGACGAAGCGACAATACCACTCGCTGCTGTGATGCTGGGTTTTTATCAGCACAAATGCCGTCAACCCAAGCCCCAGCTTTTCGGGATCTAACAGCGCGACGCGCCCCAGAAGAATGCCATCATCTTCCAGCTTCTTAAGACGCTTCCAGCACGGGGTGGTGGTCAGATTAACGGCATCTGCCAGCGCCTGCAAAGAGAGGGTACAGTCACTTTGCAGCAATGAAAGGAGCTTGCGGTCAATTTTATCTAGCATACCCACCTCACAGAGAAAATTTTTCTCCCTTCATTCTATTTTAAAGGCCAGATAGCAACAATTTTTTCTGTGCTTTTCGCTATGCTAGGCACAAAATGACAAACGGATAACGATGATGAATAGCACCTGGGTTAAACATGCGATCAGCGAAATCAATGCCGACTATCAGCGCTCGGCGGATACGCACCTGATTCGCCTTTCCCTGCCGGGATTTGACGGCATTCAGCTCTATCTGAAAGATGAAAGCACCCATCCTACCGGCAGCCTGAAGCATCGCCTGGCGCGCTCGCTGTTTTTATACGGTTTATGTAACGGCTGGATTAAAGAGGGTACCACCATTATTGAATCCTCTTCCGGTTCAACGGCGGTATCCGAAGCCTATTTCGCCCGCCTGCTGGGCCTGCCGTTTATCGCGGTGATGCCGTCATGCACCGCAAAACGCAAAATCGAGCAGATCGAATTTTACGGCGGTCGCTGCCACTTTGTGGAAAGCGCCTGCGAAATCTACGCCGCCTCCGAAATGCTGGCCCGCGAGCTGAACGGCCACTACATGGACCAGTTCACCTTCGCCGAGCGCGCAACGGACTGGCGCGGGAATAACAACA
Organism: Enterobacter sp. PL_is379; assembly: GCF_055817355.1. Lineage (NCBI taxonomy): Bacteria > Pseudomonadati > Pseudomonadota > Gammaproteobacteria > Enterobacterales > Enterobacteriaceae > Enterobacter > Enterobacter sp. PL_is379. The sequence goes on along the minus strand of NZ_JBVPGT010000026.1, from coordinate 187,172 downwards.
TTGCCGACAGTATCTTCCGCCAGATGACCCACGAACCGCATCCGGTTCCGTCGTACATTGTCATGAGCGCCGGTACCGGCGGCACGTCAGCCACGATCGGACGCTACATCCGCTGTCAGGGCTACGATACCCAGCTGATGGTGGTTGACCCGCAGAACTCCGTGTTCCTCGACTACTGGCAAAATCGCGATGCCGGCCTGCGCAGCCCGGTGGGGAGTAAAATTGAAGGGATTGGTCGTCCGCGCGTCGAGCCCTCTTTCATCCCCGATGTGGTGGACGAGATGATGCGCGTGCCGGATGCCGCCAGCGTGGCCACCGCTCACTGGCTGGAGACGCAGCTGGGCCGCAAAGTGGGTGCCTCGACGGGCACCAATATGTGGGGCGCGCTGCAGCTTGCCGCACGTATGCGCGAAGAGGGTCGCAGCGGTTCCATCGTCACGCTGCTGTGCGACAGCGGCGAGCGTTACCTTGATACCTACTACAATGCGGAGTGGGTGCAGGCTAACATCGGTGACATCGCCCCTTGGAAAGCGCAGATTGCGAAGCTGCTGAAATAAAAAAAAAGCCAGACCGAAGTCTGGCTTGCTGGAAGGGTCTCACTATTCGGGGGAATATGGGAGGTTGTTATTGTCCAGCCAATGCGTCAAAAAATGGGACACCGCTTCATTACGGCAGTGACCAATAACCGGCAGATGAGGAAGTTCTGCTTTCAGCTGCGCCATCGCATTCCCCATGATCAGACCGCGACCTACGCTACCCAGCATTTCGCGGTCGTTCATGGCGTCGCCGAACGCCATACACTCCTGCAGCGTTAATCCCAGGTGGTCGCTCAGCACCGCCAGAGCGGAACCTTTGTTACAGCCCACCGGCAGCACTTCCAGGCAATCCACCGCCGAGAAGGTCAGGTGTGCCCGGTCACCCAGCGCCTCATTCAGTTGAATCCGTAAGCGACAGAGATCGTCGTGATCGCCGCAGAAGCAGATCTTGGTCACCGCATGGGCGGGGATCCGACGCAGATCGATAAGCTGATATGTAAAACCGCTATACACATGCGCGTGCAATAATTCCGGGATGTCGCTTCCGGTAAACCAGCCCCGATCGTTGAACACGTGAATACTGGCCTGCGTGTCCCAGGTACTGTGCAGCACGATGTCAGCCACTTCCGGGTTGAGATCCTGTCGGTGCAGCACATCACCTTCTACAGAATGAATTCGCGTCCCGTTGCCGGTGATCAGAAAGGCGTCGAGGGAAAACGCGCCCAGCAGGTGGCGCATCTCCAGCACATGGCGGCCAGTGGCAAACGTCAGGGTGACATTACGCTCGTGCAGACGCTTCAGCGTGTTCAGGGTTTTCTCCCCTAAACGGTGATCTGGCATTAACAGCGTACCGTCCATATCAAATGCAGCGAGCCGAGCCATGATTACTCCCGAAATGTGATGCGGTTAACTTGTGCAACAGTATCGTGTGAGATATACGGAAGTAATAGTGAAAAGATGATAATTATTGTTCCGGGTTTAGCATGCGCCAGCTCAATCGACTTAACCAGTATCACCGGCTCTGGCAGCCTTCCGAGGGTGCAACGCAACAGGTCACCATCAGCGAGCTGGCCGCCCGCTGTTTTTGCAGCGAGCGGCATGTCCGAACGCTGCTGCGTCAGGCACAGGAGGCGGGCTGGCTGAGCTGGCGAGCGCAGTCTGGCCGCGGTAAACGGGGTGAACTGACGTTCCATGTCGCGCCTGAATCTCTGCGCAATACCATGATGGAGGAGGCGCTGAGGCGGGGAGAACAGCACAACGTGCTTGAGCTGGCCCAGCTCGCCCCCGACGCATTGCGATCATTGCTGCATCCCTTTTTAGGCGGGCAGTGGCAAAACGATACGCCAACGCTGCGCATCCCCTATTACCGCTCGCTGGATCCGCTTCAGCCGGGTTTTTTACCCGGTCGGGCGGAGCAGCATCTTGCGGGACAGGTATTCTCCGGACTGACGCGATTTCACGGCAACAGCAGTGAACCCACGGGCGATCTCGCTCATCACTGGGAGGTGTCGACGGACGGTTTGCGCTGGCATTTCTATATTCGTTCCACTCTGCACTGGCATAACGGCGATAAGGTCGAAACCGGACAGCTTCAGCAAAGCCTGAATGCGCTTTTTGCCTTACCCGCCCTGCGTAAACTGTTCCAGAGCGTCCTGCGCATTGACGTCACCCATCCCCAGTGTCTGACGTTCACACTGCACCAGCCGGATTACTGGCTGGCACACCGCCTCGCCACCTACTGTAGCCGGCTTGCACATCCCGAACAGCCCCTGACGGGCTGCGGCCCCTTCAGACTCAGCGTGTATGAGCCGGATCTGGTTCGTCTGGAAAGCCACGAACAGTACCATCTCAGCCACCCGCTGCTTAAGGCTATCGAATACTGGATCACACCGTCGCTGTTTGACTATGGGCTGGGTACCAGCTGTCGCCATCCGGTGCAGATCGCCATTGGCGAGCCGGATGAGCTGGAGAGTCTGCGCCTGGTGACGAACAGCACCAGTCTGGGCTTTTGTTATCTCACCCTGAAGCAAAGCCCGCGTCTGAGTGAAATGCAGGCACGACGGCTCATTAACATCATTCATCTCTCATCGCTTCTGCACACGCTTCCGCTCAACGAAGGGCTGATTACCCCAACAGAGGAGTTACTGCCAGGATGGGCAATCCCTCAGTGGTCGGATTTAACTCATGTCTCTCTGCCGACTAAGTTAACCCTGATTTACCATTTACCGGTTGAGTTACACACGATGGCGCGTCAGCTAAAACAATATCTTGCGCAGCAGGGCTGCGAGCTAACGGTTATCTTTCACGACGCAAAAACCTGGGACGGATGCCAGCAACTGGCGGACGCGGACCTCATGATGGGTGACAGGCTGATTGGCGAAGCGCCGGAATATACGCTTGAACAGTGGCTGCGCTGTGATGCCCTATGGCCACACGTGCTTAGCGCACCGCAATATGCTCATCTGCAGGCCACCCTGGATGCCGTACAGACCCAGGCCGACGAGCAGGCCAGACATGCCGGGCTCAGGGCCATTTTCTCCCGGCTCATGGAAAAGGCGGTGATCACCCCACTGTTCAATTATCAATACCAGATCAGCGCCCCGCCGGGAGTTAACGGCATACGCCTCAATACCCGCGGCTGGTTTGACTTTACCGAAGCCTGGCTGCCCGCCCCTAAATCGTGAAGAAGCTGGTCGCCGTCGTGGTCTGACGGTAACATAACGTTTTTACCGTAACAGTCGAGATGATTTATGAAACGTGCCGTCGTCGTGTTCAGCGGAGGACAAGACTCTACTACCTGCCTGGTTCAGGCTCTTCATCAGTACGATGAAGTTCACTGTGTGACTTTCGATTATGGTCAGCGTCATCGCGCTGAAATCGACGTTGCCCGTGAACTTGCCCTGAAACTGGGCGCACGCGCGCACAAGGTGCTGGACGTTACGCTGTTAAATGAACTGGCCGTAAGCAGCCTCACCCGGGACAGTATTCCCGTCCCGGACTACGAACCTGATGCCAGCGGCATTCCGAATACCTTCGTGCCGGGTCGTAATATCCTCTTCCTGACCCTGACGGCGATCTACGCCTACCAGGTAAAAGCCGAAGCGGTGATCACAGGCGTGTGCGAGACCGACTTCTCCGGCTACCCGGACTGTCGTGATGAGTTCGTGAAAGCGTTAAACCACGCCGTCAATCTGGGGATGGCGAAAGAGACGCGCTTTGAAACCCCGCTCATGTGGCTGGATAAAGCAGAAACCTGGGCGCTGGCGGACTACTGGGGCAAGCTGGACCTCGTTCGCAGCGAAACGCTCACCTGCTATAACGGTATCAAAGGCGACGGTTGCGGCCAGTGCGCGGCCTGTAATCTTCGCGCTAACGGGCTGAACCACTATCTTGCCGATAAAGTCGGCGTGATGGCCGCGATGCAGAAAAAGACCGGGCTTAAATAGGGCTATTTGACCGTGCTGTCGAACAGTTTCACACCGGCAGCACGGGTGACTTTCATCAGCGTTGTCAGCGTTGGGTTGCCGTTGTCTGATAAGGTTCGGTATAGCTGCTGGCGGGACAGACCTGCTTTGGTAGAAATTTCTCCGATACCGCCTCGCGCTTCGATGACCTGACGGAGTGCAATGAGATAAGCAGGGATCCCCTGGTCTTCATAGATCTCTTCCAGGGCCGTTTGCAGATAACGCTGAGCGTAGGAAGGATTCTCTCGCAGCATTTTCACAACAGCATCATGGTGGTTAACGGAGCTCGAATATTTTCGTTCAGCGGCACTCATTGGAATGTCCTTTTGTTTGATGATCTTTCCAGTAATCTACTGCCAGTTGGATATCTGCTTTTTGGCTCTTTTTGTCACCACCGATCAGTAACAATAAAACCTGCCGATTCTCTACTGAAAAATAGATTCTGTAGCCGGGGCCACTGTCGACTCGCATCTCCCAAACACCTTCCCTGAGATACCTGTAATCGCCAAAATTACGTTTTATCGCACGGTTAATCCGCATAAGGATCCGGAAAACCATATCCGGATCCTTTCGATTCATTCTGGCTACCCACTCTTCAAACGGCACTTTTCCGTCACGGGTCCGGTAACGTTCAACAACGTAGTCCCTGTCCATTATTCTATCCCTGAAAAACCCTTTTGTCTTTTATAAAAGACAAATTCCTACGCGATCATCAACTCCAGCTTTTCCCGCAGTTCCCCTTCCAGCGGCAGCGCTTTCTGCGTTTTCAGATCGATACAGACAAAAGTAATCAGCGCATCAGCCACCACCTGCCCTTCAGGATCGAGCGTCACCACCTGGCTTAGCACCCCGCTTTTGCCGTTGATCTGCTGCACCTGGCTGGTCACCGTGAGCACATCGCCCAGCACGGCCGGACGCCGGTAGTTGATATTGATATTGACGACCACAAACGCGATGTTGTGCGCGGTCAGCCACTGAAAACTTTCGCTATTTTCCAGCCCGTCCCAGCGCGCTTCTTCAAGAAACTCAAGATAGCGAGCGTTGTTCACATGCTGGTAAACGTCGAGATGAAAACCGCGTACTTTGATTTTTGTCTGCATAGCGCAATTGCCTTTACTGTTATTGTAGGATGAGAGGTCATAACTGGTATGACCTCTTTATCCTGGCAAAATTTTGCCGCAGTGCAAGAAATTGCGTAATTACAGCGTCAGGTGTGAGAGGTTGCGCTCAACCAGTGCGCCCCCCATGCCCGGAACCTGTTTGAGATCGTCGACCGTTTTGAAAGGACCATACTCTTCGCGGTAGCTGACGATGGCCTGCGCTTTTTTCAGGCCGACGCCATTCATCACGCGGGCCAGATCTTCCGCCGAGGCCGAATTGATACTCACCCGCGTACCGTCATCATCCACGTTTTTACCGGCGTCAGTCGCTTTGGTTTGCCCCTGGACCGGCGCGGCTGTGTCGGACTTGCTCTGCGTAGCCTGTGGTTTGGCGGCGGGCGTCGCCGCCAGCGCGCCCGCGCTCATCCCGGTGGTGGCAATAGCCAGCGTAATTAACAGTGCTTTGATTCCACATTTCATGCTGTTATCTCCTTGTTTGTTGACAGCCACGTCACGATAGCCGCCAGATAAACCCGGCACAAACAGCAGATTGCAGAAATGGAAAAGGCCGCGAAAGCGGCCTTTAGTTATTGCAGAGCGTTACGAAAATCTGCGAGCAGACACGTAATTACTGCTGCTGAGTCATCACATCACCCAGCTTGATTTTGGCTTCTTTACGCAGGTTGCTCATCATGGCTTCGAAGGCAATCTGAGCATTGTTCTGGGTAATCCCCTGAACCATCGCTTTCTTCTGCGCGTCTGGCAGGGTGCCGGCTTTCACTTCATCCAGCGCCAGCAGAACGACGTTACCCTGCGCATCGGTGGTGGTACCGAAGCTTGGCTTGTCCTTCGCAGGCAGAGTCAGACCAAACGCGGCCTGGCTGATTGGGTCCTGGCCGGTACGGCTCAGCGTTTTCGCTTCACCGAAGCTCAGGCCAGCCGCTTTCAGCGCGTCTTCTTTACCCGCTTTCAGATCAGACAGAATCTTTTCAGCATCCAGTTTCGCCTGCTGTTCCGCTTTGTTGTGCTTAACCTGGGCAACGACCTGATCCTTCACGTCCGCCAGCGGTTTGACCGCTTCTGGCTTGTGCTCGCTGACGCGCAACACAAACGCTCGATCGCCGTCGACGGTAATGATGTCAGAGTTACTGCCCGGCGTGCCGTTCTCGCCCACCAGACCACCATTGAAGATGGCATCGGAAACCGGTTTAAAGTTCAGCTCTTCCGGCAGGTTGTCACGACCAAACCAGCCCGTCTCAACCGCTTTCACCCCAGCCGCCTGCTCGGCACCCGCCAGAGATTCGTTGTCGTTGCTGGCAGCATCGCTCACCTTCTGCTGCAGCGCGTAGTAGGCATCCAGCGCTTTTTCCTGTTTCACTTTCGCCGCGATATCGTCGCGAACCTCAGCCAGAGGCTTGGTTTTCGCCGCGGTGATGTCGTCCAGACGCACGACCAGGAAACCAACGGAAGACTTGATGACGCCAGAAAGTTGACCTTTATCTTTCAGACCGGCATTTTTCAGCTCATCCGGTGTAGTCGCGTCTTCCAGCCATCCCATATCACCGCCGTTTTTCGCAGAGATAATGTCGGTGGATTTCGCTTTCGCAACGGTCGCGAAATCAGCGCCTTTATTCAGCTCTTCCAGTACCGCTTTGGCATCAGCCTCGGTCTTCGTCTGAATCACGCTGTAGCGGTTACGCTGCGGCTGAGTGAACTGATCCTGATGCTGGTCGTAGTAAGACTGGATTTCCGCATCAGACGCGGTTTCCTGCAGCGCGGCAGCATCCAGCTTGATGTAGCTCACACGGAACTGCTCTGGAGAAACAAAGGAATTCTTGTTCTGCTCGTAGTAAGCGTTAACGTCAGCGTCGCTCACCTGCTGTTTCGCCGCCAGGGCGTTCACATCAATAGTCGCTTCGCGTACAACGCGCTGCTGTGCCACCAGCGCGGCCAGTTCATCCGTTTCACCTTTGAGCATGAAATCAGTGCCGACAACGGCATTGATGAGCTGCTGAGTGGTCAGTTGGTTACGCAGAGCCTGCGCGTACTGATCGGCCGTCATGCCCATCTGGTTGACGATGCTGTTATAACGCGCGTTGTCGAATTTACCGTTAGACTGGAAGGCTTGCGTGGAGAAAATGGCTTTTTTCACCTGCTCATCGCTGATGCCAAGGCCCAGTTTTTTGGCATACTGATCCAGCAGCGCTTCGTCGATAAGACGGTTCAGAGTCTGTTGGCGCAGGGTCTTCATGTACCCTTCGTTCGCTGCCAGTTCAGAGAATTGGTCGCCCAGCTGTTGCTGCATACGGTTACGTTCACCGGCAAAAGCATTCTCGAACTGACCGCGGCTGATCTCCTGGCCATTCACTTTTGCGGCATAGTTCGCGCCACCGCCAATAAGGTAACTGCTCACGCCGGTCAATATGAACGACACGATAATGATACCGAAAATAATCTTGAGCACGAGACTGTTAGCAGCCGTGCGTAAGCTGTCCATCATGGTGTAACAACACTCCGCTGTAGGTGACTGGTTACCTGACGCTGACGGAAAATCCTGCCCGTCGCGCGTAAAGTCGTATTGTGACAAGAAAACGGGGCGATTGTCAGCCCACAACTCGCATAAACTCGCACAAATCAGGTCTGGACAAACAAAAAAGGCACATCAAACGATGCGCCCTTGTACTATCCGGCTTCCCTGAAACGGGAAAGCAATCAGTTTACTGCGTCTTTCAGCGCTTTACCTGCACGGAAACCCGGCACTTTAGCGGCAGCAATGGTGATCTCTTTACCGGTCTGAGGGTTGCGGCCAGTACGGGCAGCACGCTCTTTAACAGCAAAAGTACCGAAGCCTACCAGTGCAACGTCGTCCCCAGCCTGCAGAGATTCAGTAACAGAAGCAATTAATGCATCTAACGCACGTCCAGCTGCAGCTTTAGAAATATCAGCACCAGCAGCAATTTTGTCAATCAGTTGAGATTTATTCACTGTTCTCTTCCTCTCTTTATAATTTATATCGCGCCTGAATCCTTCACAACGCGACCGCGCAGCAGTTATATCAGGCCTGCCATGACCTTACAACACCCGTTGTTGATGGCTGACCTAATCAGCAATCTAAATTAGCTATACAAAAAAAGGCTGGCAAGTGCGAAATGACTTACCAGCCTTGTTTTTATTGACGCTCTTTGCGCGAGGTCACTATTTTGCGGTTACAACCTGCATTCCTGACGGTTCATTCTGCAATGCGAGACTAAGAACTTCCTCAATTCGCTTAACAGGATGAATCTGCAGGTCGGCAATCACGTTGTCCGGAATCTCTTCCAGATCGCGTTTATTTTCGTAAGGGATCAATACGGTTTTGATCCCACCGCGATGTGCCGCCAGCAGTTTTTCTTTTAAGCCGCCAATCGGCAGAACCTGGCCACGTAGCGTAATCTCACCGGTCATCGCCACATCGGCACGCACCGGGTTCCCTGTCAGGCAAGAAACCAGAGCGGTACACATGGCAATACCCGCGCTTGGACCATCTTTCGGCGTCGCCCCTTCAGGTACGTGCACGTGGATGTCGCGTTTTTCGTAGAAATCAGGGTTGATCCCCAGTTTCTCCGCGCGCGCGCGCACCACGGTCAGCGCCGCCTGGATGGACTCCTGCATCACTTCACCCAGCGAGCCGGTGTAGGTCAGTTTACCTTTACCCGGTACACAGGCGGTTTCGATGGTCAGCAGATCGCCACCCACTTCCGTCCATGCCAGGCCAGTCACCTGACCAACGCGGTTTTCGTTGTCCGCGCGACCGTAGTCGAAGCGCTGGACGCCCAGGTACGCATGCAGATTGTCGCCGTTAATCACAATATGTTTCAGGCTCTTATCCAGCAGCAGCTGTTTCACCGCTTTACGACACAGTTTAGAGATTTCACGCTCAAGACTACGCACGCCCGCTTCACGGGTATAGTAGCGAATGATGCCGATAATCGCGCTGTCCTCGACGGTCAGCTCGTTGGCTTTCAGCGCGTTACGCTCGATCTGTTTCGGCAGCAGGTGCTGCTTAGCAATGTTCAGCTTCTCATCTTCGGTATAACCGGAGAGACGGATCACTTCCATACGGTCCAGCAGCGGGGCCGGAATGTTCATGGAGTTCGACGTCGCCACGAACATCACGTCGCTCAGGTCGTAGTCCACTTCCAGGTAGTGATCGCTGAACGCCACGTTCTGTTCTGGATCAAGCACTTCCAGCAGTGCAGACGCGGGATCGCCACGCATGTCCGACGACATCTTGTCGATCTCATCCAGCAGGAACAGCGGGTTTTTAACGCCCACTTTCGCCATCTTCTGGATCAATTTACCCGGCATAGAACCGATGTAGGTACGGCGGTGACCGCGGATTTCCGCTTCATCGCGCACGCCACCCAGCGCCATACGAATATACTTACGTCCGGTCGCTTTAGCGATGGACTGACCCAGAGAGGTTTTACCCACCCCTGGCGGTCCGACCAGGCACAGAATTGGGCCTTTGATTTTGTTTACACGGCTTTGTACCGCGAGGTACTCAAGAATGCGGTCTTTCACGCGTTCCAGGCCGTAGTGGTCGGTATCGAGGATTTCCTGCGCCTGACGCAGGTCTTTTTTGACCTTGCTGCGGGCGTTCCATGGAACCTGCACCATCCACTCAATGTAGCCGCGTACAACGGTCGCTTCAGCCGACATTGGAGACATCATTTTCAGCTTCTGCAGCTCGGCTTCGGCTTTCTCTTTCGCCTCTTTCGGCATCTTCGCCGCGTCGATCTTACGCTTCAGCGCTTCGTTTTCGTCCGGCGCATCGTCCATCTCGCCCAGTTCTTTCTGAATGGCCTTCATTTGCTCATTCAGATAGTACTCACGCTGAGATTTTTCCATCTGCTTTTTCACGCGGTTGCGAATACGCTTCTCAACCTGCAGCAGATCGATTTCAGACTCCATCATCGCCATCAGGTATTCCAGACGTTCGTTAACGTCGGACATTTCCAGCACAGACTGTTTGTCAGCCAGTTTCAGCGGCATATGTGCAGCGATGGTGTCTGCCAGACGTGCAGGATCGTCGATGCTGTTCAGCGACGTCAGCACTTCTGGTGGGATTTTCTTGTTCAGCTTGATGTAGCCTTCAAACTGGCTAATCGCGGTGCGAACCAGTACTTCCTGCTCGCGCTCATCAAGTTCAGGCGAATCAAGGTACTCTGCCTTGGCAGAGAAATGTTCGCCGTCGTCTGACAGAGTGGTAATACGCGCACGCTGCAGGCCTTCAACCAGCACCTTCACGGTGCCGTCAGGCAGCTTCAGCATCTGCAAAATAGAGGCCACGGTCCCGACGGTGAAAAGATCGTTTACACCCGGCTCATCCGTTGATGCTTCTTTCTGCGCCACCAGCATGATTTTTTTATCATGATCCATAGCGGCTTCGAGGCAACGGATAGATTTTTCCCGCCCTACAAATAAGGGTATGACCATGTGCGGATAAACCACCACATCGCGCAACGGCAATACGGGGATTTCAATGCGTTCAGAACGCTCAGGATTCATAGAGCTCTCTCTTAGTTAGTGTCCGCCAGGTAAGCTGGTCATGTCACTGTGCTTCACATAACCATTAACATGTATCCAGTATATGGGGATGTTTCCCACACATTCAACGCTATGAATACGGAAAAAGTAAAGGGGAGATAAAATCCCCCCTTTTTGATTAACTGCTTGTATGATTTGGTGAATTATTCGCCAGATGCCTGCTGTGCTTCCGGTTTGCCGTAAATCAGCAGCGGCTTGGTTTGACCGCTAATGACGGACTCGTCAATCACCACTTTCTCCACGTCTTCCATCGACGGCAGATCGTACATGGTGTCGAGCAGTGCCGCTTCAACGATAGAACGCAGGCCACGCGCGCCGGTTTTACGGATCATCGCTTTCTTGGCAATGGCATCCAGCGCTTCGTCGCGGAATTCCAGGTCAACGCCTTCCAGATTGAACAGCGCCTGATACTGCTTGGTCAGCGCATTTTTTGGCTCTTTCAGGATCTGGATCAGCGCGTCTTCACTCAGCTCATTCAGCGTTGCCACAACCGGCAGACGGCCGATGAATTCAGGGATCAGACCGAATTTGATCAGATCTTCTGGTTCAACCTGAGACAGCAGTTCACCTTCGTTTGGTTTTTCGGACGTCGATTTCACCGTTGCGCCAAAACCAATGCCGGAGCCGGTTTCAACACGGTGGGAGATGACTTTATCCAGACCAGCGAACGCACCGCCACAGATGAACAGGATCTTAGAGGTATCAACCTGCAGGAACTCCTGCTGAGGATGTTTACGACCACCCTGTGGCGGAACAGCGGCAACCGTACCTTCGATCAGCTTCAGCAGTGCCTGCTGTACGCCTTCACCCGATACGTCACGGGTAATGGACGGGTTGTCAGATTTACGGGAGATCTTGTCGATCTCATCGATGTAAACAATCCCACGCTGGGCTTTCTGTACGTCGTAATCACATTTCTGCAGCAGTTTCTGGATGATGTTTTCAACATCCTCACCCACATAACCGGCCTCGGTCAGGGTGGTGGCATCCGCCATGGTGAACGGAACATCAAGCAGACGCGCCAGGGTTTCAGCCAGCAGCGTTTTACCGGAACCGGTTGGGCCGATCAGCAGAATGTTACTTTTACCCAGTTCTACGCCATTGCTGGTGTCGCCGTTACGCAGACGTTTGTAGTGGTTATAGACCGCTACCGCCAGCACTTTCTTGGCCTGCTCCTGTCCGATGACGTAGTCGTCAAGGTGATGACGAATTTCATGCGGCGTTGGCAGCGCGCTGCGCTCACGGTGCGGTGCGACTTCTTTAATCTCTTCGCGAATGATGTCGTTACATAAATCGACACATTCGTCGCAGATATACACGGACGGCCCGGCAATCAGTTTACGCACTTCATGCTGGCTTTTGCCGCAAAAAGAGCAGTACAGCAGTTTGCCCGAACCATCTTTGCGTTTATCTGTCATGAGTCCAAACCTCTTTTTAAGTTCTTTGTGCCGCACATGACGACGCAAATGCCAATCTAAGACGCAAGCTGCAATAAGCAGCGTGCCGCCCTACCTTAGTATAGCGGCACACTCGCGTCGCGGGCATCAATTACGATGGGTCAACACGGAGTCGACTAAGCCGTACTCAACTGCCTCTGGTGCAGAGAGGAAGCGATCGCGCTCGGTATCGCGCTCGATCTGCTCGAGTGGTTGACCCGTATGCTGCGCCATAAGTTCATTCATGCGCGCTTTTACTTTCAGAATTTCGCGGGCGTGGATTTCGATATCCGTCGCCTGCCCCTGGTAACCGCCCAGCGGCTGGTGAATCATCACGCGGGAATTTGGCAAGCAGAAACGCTTCCCTTTCGCCCCTGCTGTTAACAGGAACGCGCCCATAGATGCAGCCTGACCCATACAGATAGTGCTGACATCTGGCTTGATGAATTGCATGGTGTCATAAATGGACATCCCCGCTGTAATCACGCCCCCCGGGGAGTTGATGTACAGGTAAATGTCTTTTTCCGGGTTTTCCGCTTCCAGAAACAGCATCTGCGCCACGATCAGGTTAGCCATGTGGTCTTCCACCTGGCCGGTCAGAAAGATAACGCGTTCCTTGAGCAGACGGGAATAGATATCAAAAGATCGCTCACCACGTGAGGTCTGTTCAATAACCATTGGCACCAGAGCCATATGGGGTGCAAAGTTATCTCGTTCGCCACTGTATGACATTTCCGTCTCCTGGATCTAAATTGAAAACACCTGCTGTACTGATTGTAACCTTATGGACGGATTATCAGCCAGTCTCATTCATCGTGATTACGTACTTATGGGGTTCACAGTGCCCTATTTCAAGCATAACAACCTTTTGTTGTTACGCTAACACTGAAAGGGCGTTTTAGCACTCTTCCTGGGCTATTGGTGTGATAAAAAAAACCCGTCACCAAAAGGCAACGGGTTTTTGTTCAAACTTTAAACCGTTGGGGCGAAATTACGCCTGCTGGTTCATCAGTTCGTTGAAAGAGGTCGCTTTTTCGGACACTTTCGCTTTCGCCAGTACCGCTTCAACAGCCTGCTCTTCCAGGGCGACGTTGCGCATGTTGTCCATCAGCTCTTTGTTCTTACCGTAGAACTCGATCACTTCTGATGGATCTTCGTATGCAGAAGCCATCTCTTCGATCAGGCCTTTCACACGCTCTTCGTCAGCTTTCAGCTCGTGGGTACGAATCACTTCACCCAGCAGCAGGCCAACAACTACGCGGCGTTTCGCTTGCTCTTCGAACAGCTCGCGTGGCAGTTCCATCGCTTGCTGCTGGTTGCCACCAAAACGCTGTGCAGCCTGACGGCGCAGAACGTCGATTTCGCTGTCGATCAGGGCAGCTGGAACGTCGATGTCGTTGGCTTTCACCAGACCTTCGATCGCCTGAGATTTCACACGGTTACGCACCGCGCCGTTCAGTTCGCGTTCCATGTTCTTACGCACTTCGGTACGCAGACCCGCTACGGAACCATCTTCCACGCCGAAACGCTTGATGAATTCTTCAGTCAGCTCTGGCAGTTCGCGCTCTTCAACTTTCTTCAGGTTGATAGCGAACTTCGCTGCTTTCCCTTTCAGGTTTTCAGCGTGGTATTCTTCCGGGAAGGTCACGTCGATGGTGAACTCTTCGCCAGCCTTGTGGCCTTTGATACCGTCTTCAAAGCCTGGGATCATACGACCCTGGCCCATTGCCAGTACGAAGTCAGACGCTTTACCGCCTTCGAACTCTTCGCCGTCTACAGAACCGGTGAAGTCGATGGTGACACGGTCTTCAGCGTCAACAGCGCCTTCTTTCTCTTTCCAGTTCGCCTGCTGCTTGCGCAGGGTATCCAGCATGCCGTCAACGTCTTCGTCAGTCACGGAAACAACTGGTTTTTCAACTTCGATAGATTCCAGACCTTTCAGCTCAACTTCCGGGTACACTTCGAACTCTACGGAGTAGGTGAAGTCTTCGCCCAGTTTGTATTCGCCTGGAACGTAGTTCGGCGCGCCGGCCGGATTGATTTTTTCTTTGATGATCGCATCAATAAAGTTACGGCTCATCAGTTCACCCAGCACATCCTGACGCACGGAAGCGCCATAACGCTGAGCAACAACATTCATTGGTACTTTGCCCTTGCGGAAGCCGTCAATACGTACTTTTTTTGCTACGTTGACCAGCTCGCTTTTCACAGCAGTTTCGATGCTGTCAGCAGCGATAGTAATCGTTACACGGCGGCCAAGGCCTTGAGTGGTTTCAACTGAAACTTGCATCTTGTTACCTCAAAAAAATCACAGTGCTCGGTCAACTCTGAATCTGTCTGTTATACCGGGATGCTCTCTTAGTGCAGATTCACATTCCCTGTCGCCAGAATCATCCCGAAGACATTCAATAAGACGCGGCATTATAGCGGCATCACTTAGGTGAGTCGAGAACGGTTGGGGCATGTTGCTGCGGCTTTTTTCACACTTTAAGGCTATTTTTAGCCTTAAAATCGCACCATCCGCTCAAAACTCAGACAAAACAAAACGGCCCGGAGGCCGTTTTGAGGAAATCTGTAAGCAACATACTGGAAAAGCTCCAGCCGTTGCAAATCCGATTTATCAGGCGATTGTGCCTGCTCCGCGACAGGGCGGTGATGCAAAAACCGTATCCTGCAAGCCTTCCCATTCCTTAATGGTATAGGTATGCAGTGCCAGCGCATGTACGGTCGTGGAGAGTTCTTCCGTCAAGGTGCTGTAGATCAAGCGATGCCGATTCAGGAAACGTTCTCCCGTGAAGCGATCGCTAACCAGAACCACTTTGAAGTGGCTTTCAGAACCTGCCGGCACGTTATGACGATAGCTTTCGTCGACGACTTCGAGGAACACAGGGTTGAACGCCGCCCTTAATTTATCTTCTATATGCTCACGTATCATCATGAAATTACTCCTCCGACAACGCCAGGATGTCACCCATCCCTTTAAATGTTAGCCGCTTTTACCGTTTCCATTACACCTTGACAACAAATATTTAGCTTTCGTCTGATTTTCTCATTCAAACGAATGAAGTTCACTGTGAGACTCATACGTTTTGTCATACACGGATTGGGAAAAACGGTGAACTGGTCAGTTTTCGGACAAGGCGATGAATTTACATGCGTTGACCACTTCCCCTCGCCGTTGGCGATGTTATGATGGCGGCAATTTTTCTCTTTATATGCTTACGATTCGTTGAGAACCCGAAAATGTTAAAAAAACTCTTCTTTCCGTTGGTAGCCCTTTTTATGCTGGCAGGCTGCGCTACCCCGCCTACCACTATTGATGTCTCACCAAAAATCACCCTGCCTCAGCAGGACCCAAGCCTGATGGGCGTCACCGTGAGCATTAACGGTGCCGATCAGCGTCAGGATCAGGCGCTGGCAAAAGTGACCCGCGATAACCAGCAGGTTACCCTCACCGCGTCCCGCGACCTGCGCTTCCTGCTCCAGGAAGTGCTGGAGAAACAGATGACCGCTCGCGGCTACATGATTGGCCCAAGCGGCGCGGTTGATCTGCAGATCATCGTGAACAACCTGTATGCTGACGTGTCTCAGGGCAACGTGCGCTACAACATCGCGACCAAAGCGGATATCGCCATCATTGCCACCGCGAAGAATGGCAACAAGATGACCAAAAACTACCGCGCCAGCTACTCTGTTGAAGGTGCGTTCCAGGCCTCCAACCAGAACATTGCTAACGCCGTTAATAGCGTGCTGACCGATACCATCGCCGATATGGCGCAGGACACCAGCATTCACGACTTCATCAAGCAGAACGCGCGTTAATCCCGCTCGCTGACCCGGTGTATCACCGGGTCAGTTTTATAAGAACATGTCCAGCCATTACTTACGCATTTTCCAGCAACCGAAATCAGCGATTCTGCTGATCCTCGGCTTTGCCTCGGGTTTACCCCTCGCACTCACTTCCGGCACGCTTCAGGCGTGGATGACGGTCGAGAACATCGATCTGAAAACCATTGGCTTCTTCTCGCTTGTGGGCCAGGCCTACGTCTTTAAGTTCCTGTGGTCTCCGGTCATGGATCGCTACACGCCGCCTTTCCTCGGGCGTCGTCGCGGCTGGCTGGTGATGACGCAGATCCTCCTGCTGCTGGCCATTGCGGCGATGGGCTTTCTTGAACCTACCACGCAGCTTCGCTGGATGGCGGCGCTTGCGGTGGTGATTGCCTTCTGTTCCGCCTCTCAGGATATCGTGTTCGATGCCTGGAAGACGGACGTGTTACCTGCGGAAGAGCGTGGCGCCGGTGCGGCAATCAGCGTGCTGGGCTATCGCCTCGGGATGCTGGTCTCCGGTGGGCTGGCGCTGTGGCTTGCCGACCGTTACCTCGGCTGGCAGGGCATGTACTGGCTGATGGCCGCCCTGCTGATCCCCTGCATTATCGCGACCTTATTGGCGCCCGAACCGAGTGACGTTATCCCGGTTCCCCGCTCGCTGGAGCAGGCCGTCGCCGAACCGCTTCGTGACTTCTTTGGCCGCAACAACGCCTGGCTGATCCTGTTGCTCATCGTCCTTTATAAGCTGGGCGATGCCTTTGCCATGAGCCTGACCACCACCTTCCTGATCCGCGGTGTCGGTTTTGACGCCGGTGAAGTGGGTGTGGTGAATAAAACGCTGGGGCTGTTTGCGACCATTGTCGGGGCATTATACGGTGGCGTGCTGATGCAGCGCCTGACGCTGTTCCGCGCGCTGCTGATTTTCGGCATCCTTCAGGGCGCCTCTAACGCAGGCTACTGGCTGCTGTCGATTACCGATAAACATACTATCAACATGGCCGCGGCGGTGTTCTTCGAAAACCTCTGCGGCGGTATGGGCACAGCGGCGTTTGTCGCCCTGCTGATGACCCTGTGCAACAAGTCATTTTCCGCCACGCAGTTCGCTCTGCTCTCGGCGCTCTCTGCCGTAGGCCGCGTGTACGTTGGCCCGATTGCCGGCTGGTTCGTGGAAGCCCACGGTTGGCCAACATTTTATCTCTTTTCTGTCGTGGCCGCCGTGCCGGGGATTTTATTGTTGCTGGTGTGTCGCCAGACGCTGGAATATACCCAGCGGACAGAACACTTTATGCCGCGCACCGAATATCACCGCGCCTACCGTTTTGCGTTACGTCTGTTAATGGTGGGCTGCCTTGCTCTGGCACTGTGGCTGGTGGTGCTCATTATTAATGCCAGCACGTCACTGGCACTCCCCTTCGAAGCCCTTCTGCTGGACGCAGGCGCCCTGCTGGCTATCGCCGGGATCCTGACCGGGGGCCTGCTCGATTTCATGGCCTTGCGTAAAACGCAGATGACCTGAAGAAAAATGCGAAAGGTTATTTCCCGTTGTAATCACTAACCGAAATTATAACGGCGAAATAGCCATCAACCGCAAAAAAAATATTTGTTGTTTTGTGCGGGATAGGATTTGGAAATTATTGGCTCCCATTTCAAAACGCTATTTTTCATTAAACGATTCAGCATGCGAGAGTTTGATTTTTCGTTTTTTAGATGTCTTTTTATTGATAATTAATTGTTAATTTTTTGTTTATTTTCAACAATGGTTATACCAATTGCCCCTTTTAGGGTATGCTTGGGGGTCCTTTCGTTATAAAGCCCATGCCATGCGGCTTCGGTCATAAAAACCGACATAATTTGCAACACTTGTGACACGTGCGGCAGAACCCGGTAACACCTTCCTGACACAGGCCTAATGATGTTTACAGTAATGTAACCTTCCCGTAAAATGCCCGCACACTTTAAACGCCACCAGACTCCGTGGAATTGAGGTCGTTAAATGAGACTCGGGAAATACAATAAAAGTTTGGGATGGTTGTCATTATTCGCGGGCACTGTATTACTCAGTGGCTGCGATTCTGCACTACTAGACCCCAAAGGACAGATTGGACTGGAACAACGTTCACTGATATTGACGGCTTTTGGCCTGATGTTGATTGTGGTTATTCCTGCCATTTTGATGGCTGTTGGTTTCGCCTGGAAGTATCGTGCGAGCAATAAAGATGCGAAGTATAGCCCTAACTGGTCACACTCCAATAAAGTGGAAGCTGTGGTCTGGACGGTACCTATTCTGATCATCCTGTTCCTTGCCGTACTGACCTGGAAAACCACTCACGCACTTGAGCCAAGCAAACCGCTGGTTCACGATGAGAAACCTATTACCATTGAAGTGGTCTCCATGGACTGGAAATGGTTCTTCATCTATCCAGAGCAGGGTATTGCTACCGTGAATGAAATCGCCTTCCCGGCGAACACTCCGGTTCAGTTCAAAGTGACCTCCAACTCCGTAATGAACTCCTTCTTCATCCCACGTCTGGGTAGCCAGATTTACGCGATGGCCGGTATGCAGACCAATCTGCACCTGATCGCGAATGAAGCAGGCACCTATGATGGTATCTCCGCCAGCTATAGCGGCCCGGGCTTCTCAGGTATGAAGTTCAAAGCTATTGCGACGCCGGACCGTGCCGCTTTCGACCAGTGGGTTGAAAAAGCGAAGCAGTCTCCAAACACCATGTCTGACATGGCGGCGTTCGAAAAAGTGGCTGCACCTAGCGAATACAACAAGGTGGAGTACTTCTCTAATGTGAAACCAGATTTGTTCAAAGACGTTATTGGCAAATTTATGGATCACGGCAAGAGCATGGACATGACCCAGCCTGAAGGCGAGCACAGCGCGCATGAAGGTATGGAAGGCATGGACATGAGCCACGCGGAAACCGCTCACTAAGGGGCCGAGGAAGAAAATGTTCGGAAAATTGACACTGGATGCAGTGCCCTACCATGAACCGATTATCGTGGTTACGGTGGCTGCAATTATCATTGGTGGCGCGGCCTTACTGGCCCTGATCACTTACTTCGGTAAGTGGAGCTACCTGTGGAACGAGTGGCTGACTTCGGTTGACCACAAAAAACTCGGTATCATGTACTGCATCGTCGGTATCGTCATGTTAATTCGTGGCTTTGCGGATGCGATCATGATGCGTAGCCAGCAGGCACTCGCTTCTGCGGGTGAAGCCGGCTTCCTGCCGCCGCACCACTACGATCAGATCTTTACCGCTCACGGCGTTATCATGATCTTCTTCGTGGCGATGCCGCTGGTTATCGGTCTGATGAACGTTGTCGTTCCGCTGCAAATCGGCGCACGCGACGTGGCGTTCCCGTTCCTGAACAACCTGAGCTTCTGGTTCACGGTTGTCGGCGTTATTCTGGTTAACCTGTCACTGGGTGTGGGCGAATTCGCGCAGACCGGCTGGCTGGCTTACCCGCCGCTGTCAGGAATTGAGTACAGTCCGGGCGTTGGCGTCGACTACTGGATTTGGGCGCTTCAGCTCTCCGGTGTCGGTACTACCCTGACCGGTATCAACTTCTTCGTGACCATTATCAAGATGCGTGCCCCTGGCATGACCATGTTCAAGATGCCTGTATTTACCTGGGCATCTCTGTGCGCCAACATCCTGATTATTGCATCCTTCCCAATTCTGACCGTCACCATCGCGCTGCTGACCCTGGACCGCTACCTGGGCACCCATTTCTTCACGAATGATATGGGTGGCAACATGATGATGTACATCAACCTGATTTGGGCCTGGGGTCACCCGGAAGTGTACATTCTGGTTCTGCCTGTGTTCGGTGTGTTCTCCGAAATCGCGGCAACCTTCTCGCGTAAACGTCTGTTTGGTTACACCTCTCTGGTGTGGGCAACCGTGTGTATTACCGTTCTGTCGTTCATCGTTTGGCTGCACCACTTCTTCACCATGGGTGCGGGCGCGAACGTAAACGCCTTCTTCGGTATCACCACTATGATTATCGCCATCCCTACCGGGGTGAAGATCTTCAACTGGCTGTTCACCATGTACCAGGGCCGTATCGTGTTCCACTCAGCGATGCTGTGGACCATCGGCTTCATCGTGACCTTCTCCGTAGGTGGGATGACCGGTGTACTGCTGGCGGTACCAGGTGCTGACTTCGTTCTGCACAACAGTCTGTTCCTGATTGCGCACTTCCATAACGTTATCATCGGTGGCGTGGTCTTCGGCTGCTTCGCTGGCGTAACCTACTGGTGGCCAAAAGCGTTCGGCTTCACGCTGAACGAGAAATGGGGTAAACGCGCGTTCTGGTTCTGGATCATCGGCTTCTTCGTAGCATTTATGCCGCTGTACGTGCTGGGCTTCATGGGTATGACCCGTCGTCTGAGCCAGCAGATCGATCCGCAGTTCCACCCAATGCTGATGGTTGCAGCGGGCGGTGCCGTGCTGATTGCCTGTGGTATCGCGTCTCAGCTGATTCAGTTCTACGTGTCTATTCGCGACCGCGACCAGAACCGTGACCTGACCGGTGACCCATGGGGTGGCCGTACGCTGGAGTGGGCAACCTCTTCTCCACCGCCTTTCTATAACTTTGCCATCGTGCCGCAGGTTCATGAACGCGACGCATTCTGGGAAATGAAAGAAAAAGGTGAAGCGTACAAGCAACCTGCTCATTACGAAGAGATCCACATGCCGAAAAACAGCGGTGCGGGCATCGTGATTGCCGCCTTCGCAACGGTATTTGGTTTCGCAATGATCTGGCACATCTGGTGGATGGCGATTGTTGGCTTCGCCGGCATCGTAATCAGCTGGATTGTGAAGAGCTTTGACGAGGACGTGGACTACTACGTACCAGTCCGTGAAGTTGAGAAGCTGGAAAATCAGCATTTCGACGAGATTTCTAAAGCGGGGCTGAAAAATGGCAACTGATACTCTGGCGCACTCAACTGCCCACGCGCATGAACATGCGCACCACGATACAGGACCGACCAAAGTCTTCGGTTTCTGGATCTACCTGATGAGCGACTGCATTCTGTTCTGCTGTCTGTTCGCGACCTATGCCGTTCTGGTGAACGGCACGGCGGGCGGCCCGGCTGGCAAGGATATCTTTGAACTGCCGTTCGTTCTGGTTGAAACCGCACTGCTGTTATTCAGCTCCATCACCTACGGCATGGCGGCTATCGCCATGTACAAAAACAACAAGAGCCAGGTTGTGTCCTGGCTGGCGTTGACCTGGTTGTTTGGTGCTGGATTTATCGGGATGGAAATCTATGAATTCCATCACCTGATTCTGGAAGGTTTCGGTCCGGATCGCAGTGGCTTCCTGTCCGCGTTCTTCGCGCTGGTAGGTACCCACGGTCTGCACGTTACCTCTGGTCTGATCTGGATGGCGGTACTGATGTTCCAGGTATCCCGTCGCGGCCTGACCAGCACTAACCGTACCCGTATTATGTGCCTGAGCCTGTTCTGGCACTTCCTGGACGTGGTGTGGATCTGTGTGTTCTCTGTTGTATATCTGATGGGGGCGATGTAATGAGTCATTCAAACGATCATGGCGCTTCCCACGGTAGCGTAAAAACCTACATGACAGGTTTCATCCTGTCGATCATCCTGACGGTGATCCCGTTCTGGATGGTGATGAGCGGTTCTGCGTCTAAGCCGGTTATTCTGGGTGCAATCCTGGTGACCGCGGTGATTCAGATTCTGGTGCATCTGGTTTGCTTCCTGCACATGAACACCAAGTCCGATGAAGGCTGGAATATGACCGCCTTTATCTTTACCGTGATTATCATCGCTATCCTGGTAGTCGGTTCCATCTGGATTATGTGGAACCTCAACTACAACATGATGGTTCACTAAGAGCGGCGAGTATGTTTAAGCAATACCTGCAAGTAACGAAACCAGGCATCATCTTTGGCAACCTGATCTCCGTGATCGGAGGGTTCCTGCTGGCCTCTAAGGGCAGCATTGATTACACCCTCTTTATCTACACGCTGGTCGGTGTGTCACTGGTTGTTGCGTCCGGTTGTGTATTTAACAACTACATCGACATGGATATCGACAAGAAGATGGAAAGGACCAAAAATCGGGTGCTGGTGAAAGGCCTGATCGCCCCTTCCGTCTCGCTGGTGTACGCCACCTTGCTGGGTATTGCTGGCTTTATGCTGCTGTGGTTTGGTGCTAACCCGCTGGCCTGCTGGCTGGGGGTGATGGGGTTCGTGGTGTATGTGGGCGTCTACAGCCTGTATATGAAGCGTCACTCCGTCTACGGCACGCTGATTGGTTCTCTCTCCGGCGCTGCGCCGCCGGTGATTGGCTACTGCGCGGTCACGAATGAGTTCGACAGCGGTGCGGCTATCCTGCTGGCTATCTTTAGCCTGTGGCAGATGCCGCACTCCTATGCCATCGCGATTTTCCGCTTTAAGGATTATCAGGCAGCGAACATCCCGGTTCTGCCGGTCGTGAAAGGCATCTCCGTTGCCAAGAACCACATCACGCTGTACATCATCGCCTTTGCCGTGGCAACGCTGATGCTCTCTCTGGGTGGTTACGCTGGATACAAATATCTGGCGGTAGCGGCTGCGGTGAGCGTCTGGTGGCTCGGCATGGCGCTGCGCGGTTACAAAGTGGAAGATGACAAAGTCTGGGCGCGCAAGCTGTTTGTGTTCTCGATTGTAGCCATCACCTCGCTGTCCGTGATGATGTCCGTGGACTTCATGGTGCCAGATTCACATAACCTGCTGACTTACGTCTGGTAAGCCACAACAGGTGAATAAAGGGGTGCTTCGGCACCCTTTTTTATTCATAAAATCCATTAATAACGCATGTAATATTTGTTAAATAACCCTTTATTTACCCCGCCCCTTCCCCGCACTACACTATGGCCTGCTTTTGAACTGAGGTGGTAATGAACGATTATAAAATGACGCCAGGCGAGCTACGCGCGACCTGGGGCTTAGGGACTGTCTTCTCGCTACGGATGCTTGGCATGTTTATGGTCCTGCCTGTTCTGACCACGTACGGTATGGCGCTGCAGGGGGCCAGCGAGGCACTGATTGGCCTCGCCATTGGCATTTATGGTCTGGCGCAGGCGGTGTTCCAGATCCCGTTTGGCCTGCTCTCTGACCGGGTGGGCCGCAAGCCGCTGATTGTCGGCGGGTTGCTGGTCTTTGTGCTCGGGAGCGTTATTGCCGCCCTCTCCCATTCCATCTGGGGGATTATTCTTGGCCGCGCTCTGCAGGGCTCCGGCGCGATTGCCGCTGCGGTGATGGCGCTGCTGTCAGACTTAACCCGCGAGCAGAACCGTACCAAAGCGATGGCGTTCATCGGCGTGAGCTTTGGCGTGACGTTTGCGATTGCGATGGTGCTCGGCCCCATCATTACGCACACATTGGGTCTGCACGCCCTGTTCTGGATGATTGCCGTGCTGGCGACCATCGGTATAGCCTTAACCCTGTGGGTGGTTCCGGACAGCAAAAACCACGTCCTCAACCGTGAGTCGGGGATGGTAAAAGGCTGCTTCAGCAAAGTGATTGTCGAGCCGCGCCTGCTTAAGCTGAATTTTGGCATTATGTGTCTGCACATTCTGCTGATGTCGACCTTTGTTGCCCTGCCCGGCCAGCTTGCTGCAGCGGGTTTCCCGGCGGCTGAGCACTGGAAAATCTATCTGGTTACGATGCTGATTTCGTTTGTCTCCGTTGTGCCGTTCATCATCTACGCCGAAGTGAAGCGCAAAATGAAGCGCGTCTTCGTGGGCTGCGTGGCGGTCCTTCTGATTGCCGAGATCGTGCTCTGGGGTGCCGGCCCGCACTTCTGGGAGCTGATTGCCGGCGTGCAGCTGTTCTTCCTGGCATTTAACCTGATGGAAGCCCTGCTACCGTCGCTGATCAGCAAAGAGTCCCCCGCCGGTTACAAAGGCACGGCAATGGGCATTTACTCCACCAGCCAGTTCCTCGGCGTGGCGATCGGCGGCTCGCTTGGCGGCTGGGTGGACGGACTCTTTGATTCACAAACCGTGTTTCTCGCGGGGGCGCTGCTGGCGACAGTCTGGCTGCTGGTCGCCGGTACCATGAAAGAGCCGCGCTACGTGAGCAGTCTGCGCGTAGAAATTCCGGATGATGTGGAGATTAGCGATGTGCTGAAACAGCGTCTTGAAGCTAAAGACGGGGTCACAGAGGTGCTGATTGTTCCCGAAGAGCGCAGCGCTTACGTCAAAATTGACAGTAAGGTGACCAACCGTTTCGAGGTCGAGCAGGCGCTCAAGGCGTGAAAAAAAGCCCGGTTAAACCGGGCTTTTTATATTAATCGCGGAAGTTTTTAAACTGGAACGGCTGCCCCAGATCGCCGCCGCGCACCAGCGCCATCACGGACTGGAGGTCGTCGCGGGACTTACCGGTCACGCGAATCTCTTCGCCCTGGATCTGCGCCTGCACCTTCAGCTTGCTGTCTTTGATGAGCTTCACAATCTTCTTCTGCACCGCGCTCTCAATGCCCTGCTTCAGCTTGGCTTCCACAAACCAGTTCTTACCGCTGTGCACAAACTCTTCCGGCACATCCAGAGACGTCCCTTCGATGCCGCGCTTTAACAGCTTGGCGCGCAGAATGTCGAGCAGCTGATTTACCTGGAAATCAGACTCGCTCAGCACCTTAATGGTCTTATTTGCGTCGTTCAGCTCAAACGACGCCTCAACGCCACGAAAATCGAAACGTGACTCAACTTCGCGGGTTGCGTTCTCAACGCCGTTGCGAACTTCCTGGATATCAACTTCGGAAACAATATCGAAAGATGGCATCTTTTCTTCTCCCTTCACTTTTGTTGCGTTGCATAATACCCGCTACGAGGCATAACTCAACAGAAGCTTAGCTGTATAATTAAGCTGTAACACCTGGCGCAGTTGCAGGTGAGGAGGAACAATGAAAATTACAGTGCTCGGATGTGGAGCCCTTGGTCAGCTATGGCTGACCGCGCTGTGCAAGCACGGACATGAGGTTCAGGGCTGGCTGCGCGTGCCCCAGCCCTATTGCAGTGTAAACCTGATTGGTGAAGACGGAAGCATCTTTAACGAATCCCTCACCGCGAACGATCCTGATTTCCTGGCGCAAAGCGACCTTTTACTGGTGACGCTCAAAGCGTGGCAGGTCTCAGACGCGGTAAAGACGCTGTCCGCCCAGCTCCCCCCCACTTCGCCCATACTGCTGCTGCATAACGGCATGGGGACCCTTGACGAGCTGAAAAGCGTTCCGCAGCCCCTGCTGATGGCGACGACCACGCACGCTGCCCGTCGCGACGGTAACATCATCGTGCATGTCGCCAGCGGGGTGACGCACATTGGACCCGCCAGAACGCAGGATGGCGACTATAGCTATCTGGCCGATGTGCTGCAGAAGGTGCTGCCGGACGTGGCCTGGCATAACCATATTCGTCCTCAACTCTGGCGCAAGCTGGCCGTAAACTGCGTGATCAATCCGCTGACGGCGCTGTGGAACTGTCCGAACGGAGAGCTGAAAAATCATCCACAGGACGTTGCGGTGCTGTGTGCAGAAATCGCGGCGGTCGTTGAGCGGGAAGGCCTGCACACGTCGGCGGACGATTTGCGCTGTTATGTCGATCAGGTCATTGAAAGCACGGCAGAAAACATCTCCTCGATGCTGCAGGACGTTCGGGCATTACGCCACACGGAGATCGACTATATCACCGGTTATCTGCTAAAACGCGCCCGCGCGCACGGCATCGCGGTGCCGGAAAACGCCCGTCTGTATGACCTGGTTAAACGTAAGGAGAGTGAATATGAGCGCGTCAGCCCTGATCTGCCTCGCCCCTGGTAGCGAAGAGATGGAAGCGGTCACCACCATTGATTTGATGGTGCGCGGCGGCATTAAGGTGACCACCGCCAGCGTCGCCAGCGACGGCAGCCTGGCGATTACCTGCTCGCGCGGCGTGAAGCTGCTCGCGGATGCCCCGCTCGTGCAGGTAGCCGACGGGGATTACGATATCATCGTTTTGCCCGGTGGCCTGAAAGGCGCGGAATGTTTTCGCGACAGCCCGCTGCTGGTCGAGACCGTGCGTCAGTTTCATTTATCCGGCCGTATCGTCGCCGCTATCTGTGCCGCCGCCGGCACGGTGCTGATTCCGCACGATATCTTCCCTATCGGCAACATGACCGGCTTCCCGGGGCTTAAGGATACGATCCCGGAAGAACATTGGGTGGATAAACGCGTGGTCTGGGACCCGCGCGTCAACCTGCTGACCAGCCAGGGACCCGGCACCGCAATTGATTTTGGCTTAAAGATTATTGACCTGCTGGTCGGGCGCGAGAAGGCGTACGAAGTGGCGTCATCGCTGGTGATACCGGCGGGGATTTATAATTATTACGAATAGGTGTTTTCTCCCTCTCCCTGTGGGAGAGGGCCGGGGTGAGGGCATCAGGCCGCACTCCCCGGCGAGAAACTACGGGCGATACACCTTCACATTCGCAAAGCCCTGCTCGCGCAGATACAGCGCCTGCAGGCGGCTCATCACCCCGCGCTCACACCACAGCAGGTACGTTTTGCTCTGGTCGAGATCGCCAAACTTCGTGCTCAGCTTGTAGAACGGCAGAGAAACCACGTCGACGCCTTCAACCTGCAGCGGCTTGTCATCCTGCTCATCAATAGAGCGGATATCCAGAATCGCATCGTTAGCGCCGAAACCGCTCACGGTTTCCACTTCTACCACTTCCTGCTCGGTCTGCTGGGCAATCTCGCGGATATCAATGTTGGACGCTTCCGCCACCACTTTTTCCAGAATGCTGAAATCGAAGTGCTCTTCTTCCGCTTCGATCTTCGCCTTCACCGCTTTCACCGTTGGGCTTTTTGAGATCACGCCGCAGTATTCCGGCATGGTGCGGGCAAAATCTTCGGTGCCGATTTCGCGCGCCAGATCGATGATGTGCTCTTTATCGTGGGAGATCAGCGGACGCAGGATCAGCGTATCAGACACGTTGTCGATCAGACGCAGGTTGGTCAGCGTCTGGCTGGAAACCTGGCCCAGCGCTTCGCCGGTGACCAGCGCCTGCACGCCGTAGCGTTCAGCCACTTTGGACGCCGCGCGCACCATCATGCGCTTCAGGATGACGCCCATCTGGCCGTCGTCCACTTTCTCCAGAATCTCGCCGACCACCGGTTCGAAATTAATTGCCACGAAACGCACGCGGTGGGAGCTGCCGAAGCGGTTCCACAGGTAATGCGCGACCTGACGAACGCCGATCTCGTGCGCCGCGCCGCCCAGGTTGAAGAAGCAGTAGTGTACGCGGCAGCCGCGGCGCATCAGCATATAGCTGGAGACGCCGGAGTCGAAGCCGCCGGAGATCAGGGACAATACGTCTTCCTGGGTGCCAATCGGGAAGCCGCCGATACCTTCATAGCGCCCTTTCACCAGCAGCAGGCGATCGTTTTCGATCTCCAGATTGACGGTTACGTCAGGGTTGGTCAGGCGCACGCGCGCAGACTCGACGTGCTGGTTCAGACCGCCGCCGACGTAACGTTCCACTTCAATGGAGCTGAACTCGTGCTTGCCGCGACGCTTTACGCGCACGCAGAAGGTTTTGCCTTCGATCTGGTCGCGGTACTGGACCAGCGCTTTCTCGAAGATGTCGTGCATATCGCTGAACGGGACATCTTCCACTTCCAGGATATGGTGGATACCCGGAATACGGGTCAGGGCGTCGCGAATATCCTGACGTTTGTTTTCGTCTTTGGCACGGACCTCAACGTGGTCCCAGTGGCGCACCACGGCGAGGGTTTCGTCGTAGTGCTTTAATACGTTTCGAATGTTCCCGGTGAGAATTTTAATAAAGCGCAAACGCACAGATTGGCTTTTGATGGTGATTTCAGGGAACAATTTAATGATAAACTTCATGGCGGCAATGTTTCTTAGGCAAGCGTATTAAGGCTTGTAATGGAAAAGAGTACAGCAGCCCACACCCGTGGCTGCATCCAGGCGCGCAAGTATACCACCATCGCGCCGCTCCTGTGCACATTGCGCGTTATTTGATAATTGCCCTGAGTCCGTTACCATGTCGGGGCTGAGAATATAAGAGTCAATTCACTATGCCGAAGAAGAACGACGCACCGGCCAGTTTCGAAACTGCGCTGAGTGAACTGGAGCAAATTGTTACCCGCCTTGAGAGCGGCGATCTCCCGCTGGAAGAGGCGCTCAACGAATTCGAGCGTGGCGTGCAGCTGGCGCGCCAGGGGCAGGTCAAGCTGCAGCAGGCCGAGCAGCGCGTGCAGATCCTGCTTTCCGACAGCGAAGACGCGAAAACCACGCCTTTCACACCGGACGCCGAGTAAATGGATTTTGCCAATGAGCTTCAGGCGCGTGTCGTACGCGCCAACGACGCCCTGCGCCGTTTTATCGCGCCACAGCCTTTTCAGAACACTCCACTGGTTGAAGCCATGCACTATGGCGCACTCTTGGGTGGAAAGCGCCTGCGCCCGTTCCTGGTGTACGCCACGGGCAATATGTTTGGCATCAGCGATAACACGCTGGACGCCCCGGCAGCCGCCGTTGAGTGCATCCATGCCTACTCGCTGATCCACGACGATCTCCCGGCCATGGACGACGACGATTTACGTCGGGGTCAACCCACCTGCCATATCAAGTTTGGCGAGGCGAATGCCATTCTGGCGGGTGATGCCCTGCAAACGCTGGCGTTCTCGATTTTGAGCGACGCGCCGATGGCGGAAGTGGCTGACCGTGACCGCCTGGCGATGATCTCCGAGCTGGCAATGGCCAGCGGCGTAGCCGGCATGTGCGGCGGACAGGCGCTGGATCTTGAAGCTGAAGGACGTCAGGTTAATCTGGAACAGCTGGAGCGTATTCATCGCCATAAAACAGGGGCGTTGATCCGTTCCGCCGTTCGCCTGGGCGCGCTGAGCGCGGGTGAACAAGGGCGCAAAGCCCTGCCGATTCTGGACAGATACGCAGAAAGTATCGGTCTGGCATTCCAGGTTCAGGATGACATTCTGGATGTGGTGGGCGATACTGCAACATTGGGTAAACGTCAGGGTGCGGACCAGCAGCTTGGCAAAAGTACCTACCCCGCCCTGCTGGGCCTTGAGCAAGCCCAACGTAAAGCCCGGGATCTGATTGACGATGCCCGCCAGTCGCTAAATGAACTGGCCGCGCAATCGCTGGATACCTCGGCACTGGAAGCGCTAGCGGACTATATAATCCAGCGTGATAAATAAACTATATATCTCGATGAGCCTTTGATGAGTTTTGATATTGCCAAATACCCGACACTGGCGTTAGTTGACTCCACCCAGGAGTTACGTCTGCTGCCGAAAGAGAGCCTGCCGAAGCTGTGCGACGAGCTGCGTCGCTACCTGCTCGACAGCGTTAGCCGCTCCAGCGGCCATTTCGCCTCCGGGCTTGGCACGGTAGAGCTGACCGTGGCGCTGCACTATGTCTATAACACGCCGTTCGATCAGCTCATCTGGGACGTGGGCCACCAGGCCTATCCGCACAAAATTCTGACCGGACGTCGCGATAAAATTGGCACCATTCGTCAGAAAGGCGGCCTGCACCCGTTCCCGTGGCGCGGTGAGAGCGAGTACGACGTGCTGAGCGTTGGCCACTCCTCTACCTCCATTTCGGCGGGCATCGGGATTGCCGTTGCCGCCGAAAAAGAGAACAAGCAGCGCCGCACCGTCTGCGTGATTGGCGACGGTGCCATCACCGCCGGTATGGCCTTTGAGGCCATGAACCATGCGGGCGACATCAAGCCGGACATGCTGGTTATCCTTAACGATAACGAAATGTCGATTTCCGAGAACGTCGGCGCGCTGAACAACCATCTGGCGCAGCTGCTCTCCGGCAAGCTTTACTCCTCGCTGCGTGAAGGCGGCAAGAAAGTCTTCTCCGGCGTACCGCCGATCAAAGAGTTGCTCAAGCGTACCGAAGAACACATCAAAGGCATGGTCGTGCCGGGCACCCTGTTTGAAGAGCTGGGCTTTAACTATATCGGCCCGGTTGACGGCCATGACGTGCTCGGTCTGGTGACCACGCTCAAGAACATGCGCGACCTGAAAGGCCCGCAGTTCCTGCACATCATGACCAAAAAAGGGCGTGGCTACGAACCGGCGGAAAAAGATCCGATCACCTTCCACGCGGTACCGAAATTTGACCCGTCCAGCGGCTGTCTGCCAAAAAGCAGCGGCGGCATGCCGAGCTATTCAAAAATATTCGGCGACTGGCTGTGCGAAACCGCCGCGAAAGACAACAAGCTGATGGCGATCACCCCGGCCATGCGTGAAGGCTCCGGCATGGTGGAGTTCTCCAGAAAATACCCTGACCAGTATTTTGACGTTGCCATTGCCGAGCAGCATGCGGTTACGTTTGCGGCGGGCCTGGCCATTGGCGGCTACAAGCCGGTTGTCGCGATCTATTCCACCTTCCTGCAGCGCGCCTACGATCAGGTGATCCACGACGTGGCGATTCAGAAGCTGCCGGTGCTGTTTGCTATCGATCGTGCAGGCATCGTCGGTGCCGACGGCCAGACGCACCAGGGCGCGTTTGACCTGTCGTTCCTGCGCTGTATTCCGGACATGGTCGTCATGACGCCAAGCGACGAGAACGAATGTCGTCAGATGCTGTTTACCGGCTACCACTATCAGGATGGCCCAAGCGCCGTTCGCTACCCGCGCGGCAATGCGGTGGGCGTTGAGCTCCAGCCGCTGGAAAAACTGCCGATCGGTAAAGGTCTGGTGAAGCGTCGCGGTGAAAAAGTGGCGATCCTGAACTTCGGCACGCTGATGCCAGAGGCGGCGAAAGCGGCTGAAGCGCTGAATGCCACCCTGGTGGACATGCGCTTTGTGAAACCGCTCGACGAATCGCTGATCCTGAGTATGGCGGAGACGCATGACGTGCTGGTCACGCTGGAAGAAAACGCCATTATGGGCGGCGCGGGCAGCGGCGTGAACGAGGTGCTGATGGCAAATCGTAAAGCCGTGCCGGTGCTAAACCTCGGCCTGCCGGATCATTTCATTCCTCAGGGTACCCAGGATGAAGCCCGTGCGGCGATTGGCCTGGACGCTGCCGGTATCGAAGCTAAAATCCGCCGCTGGCTGGACTGACCCCTTCCCCCTTTTCCGCTCCTGCTATGCTTAAACCTGGTGTTTAAACAGCAGGAGCGGAACCGTGCAATACACTACGTTAGGAAAAACGGACCTTAAGGTTTCCCGACTTTGTCTGGGATGCATGACCTTTGGCGAACCCGATCGGGGAAACCACGCCTGGACGCTGCCGGAAGAGAGCAGCCGTCCGATTATCAAACGCGCCATCGAGGGCGGCATTAACTTCTTTGACACCGCCAACAGCTACTCCGACGGCAGCAGCGAGGAGATTGTTGGCCGCGCCCTGCGCGATTTTGCCCGTCGTGATGACATCGTCGTCGCCACCAAGGTCTACTATCCGGTAGGCGACCTGGCTGAGGGCCTTTCTCGCGCACAGATCCTGCGCTCCATTGATGACAGCCTCAGACGCCTGAACATGGATTACGTCGACCTGCTGCAAATTCACCGCTGGGATTACAACACGCCAGTCGAGGAGACGCTTGAAGCGCTGAACGACGTGGTCAAAGCCGGTAAAGCACGCTACATCGGCGCGTCGTCTATGCACGCGTCGCAGTTTGCTCAGGCGCTGGATCTCCAGGCGCAGCACGGCTGGGCGCGCTTCGTCACCATGCAGGATCACTACAACTTGATCTATCGTGAAGAAGAGCGCGAGATGTTGCCGCTGTGCCATCAGGAGGGCGTGGCGGTGATCCCGTGGAGCCCGCTGGCGCGCGGTCGTCTGACCCGTCCGTGGGGAGAAACCACGGCCCGTCTGGTATCGGATGAAGTGGGAAAAAATCTGTATGGCGGTACGGAAGCCAGCGATGCGCTAATTGCCGAACGCTTAGCCGGAATTGCCGACGATACCGGGGCAACCCGCGCCCAGGTGGCGCTGGCCTGGCTGCTGGGTAAACGCGGCGTCGCGGCGCCGATTATCGGCACATCCCGGGAAGAGCAGCTTGACGAACTGCTGAATGCGGTGGATATCACGCTGACGCCGGAGCAGGTTGCCGAGCTGGAGACGCCGTATCAGCAGCATCCGGTTGTGGGATTTAAGTAAGCACGTAGGCCGGGTAAGGCGGAGCCGACACCCGGCAATACAGAGCGCACAACATCACGCGAAGTGATCGTACCCTTTCCAGTCCAGCGTAACCGGCTCACCGTCTTTCACAAACTTCAGCCCTTCACTCTCCGGCATGATCTGACCGATGCAGGTAAATTTCGCGCCGAGATGCGCTAACGCCACATCCAGCGTTCCGCGATTGAGCTCAGGCACCGTGAAGCACAGTTCGTAGTCTTCACCACCGGACAGCGCCCAGCGCAGGGCCAGCTCAGGCTCTACATGGCGAAGCAGTTGCTCAGACAGCGGGAACAGGTCCAGGTCAACGCGCGCGCCGACGCCGCTAGCCTTCAGAATATGGCCGAGGTCCGAGATAAGCCCGTCAGAGAGATCGATAGCCGAGCTCGCCCGTTCGCGCAGCGCCTGGCCGTGCAAGATACGCGGTGTTGGCCGCAGATGGCGTTTTACCAGATATGCCGCATCATCAGCATCTTCAACCGTTAAACGGTTCTGAAGGATCGCCAGCCCTGCCGCACTGTCGCCCGGCGTACCGGTCACGTAGATCCAGTCACCGGGTTTTGCGCCTGAGCGCTTCAGCGCGCGGCCAAGCGGCACATAGCCGTGGATCGCCAGCGTCATCGACAGCGGACCGGCAGTGGTATCACCGCCAATCAGCTGCATATCGTAGTAGCTAAGCTGCTCAAACAGCGCATCGCTAAAGGCTTCCAGCCAGGCTTCATCCACCTCTGGCAGGGTCAAAGCCAGCGTCAGCCACGCAGGATCGGCACCCATCGCCGCCAGATCGCTGACGTTCACCGCCAGCGCTTTATACGCCAGATCGGCAGGATCGATATCCGGTAAGAAATGACGGCCGCACACTAAGGTGTCGGTGCTGATTGCCAGCGTCTGTTTTTCGGGAATATTGAGAAGTGCACAGTCATCGCCAATGCCGGTTTCAACATCAAGACGAGAGGTTCTGACACGGTCGAAATAACGGGCAATCAGGGAGAATTCGCCGCATGCCATACGTTATGCCTCAGCAAATAAAAGAAAAAACCGGAGCCGCACTGCCCGTCAGGCAATGCAGGACTCCGGTTTGCGGATCACTTTTTGTGGGGACGGATCGCAGGTGCTGCTTTATCAAGTACGCCGTTTACAAACTTGTGGCTGTCTTCAGCGCCGAAGGTTTTCGCCAGTTCGATCGCTTCGTTGATGGCCACTTTATACGGCACATCATCACGTTTAGACAGCTCAAACAGCGCAATACGCAACACTGCTTTTTCTACCTGGCCCAGCTCTTCGAGCAGACGGGACAGGTAAGGCTTCATCAGACCATCGAGATACGCGCTATTAGTCGCCACTCCCGACAGCAGTTCACGGAAGTACAGAACGTCAACGTCTTTCACGTCCTGTTCTGACAGGAACTGGTATTCAACATCAGAGATGTCGTTCTGGGACAACTGCCAGGAGTAAAGTGCCTGGACGGCACATTCACGGGCGCGGCGACGAGCAGCAGGTTTCACGGAATTCCCCTTACAAAAAAATCAGGCCTTGATGGCTTTCAATACATTGATCATTTCAAGCGCGGTCAGTGCAGCTTCTGCACCTTTGTTACCGGCTTTGGTGCCAGCACGTTCGATGGCTTGTTCAATACTTTCGGTGGTCAGCACGCCGAACGCGACAGGAATTTCAGCATCCTGCGCAACGTGTGCCAGACCGTTGCTTGCACCGCCCGCAACGTATTCGAAGTGCGCAGTGCCGCCACGAATAACGGTACCCAGTGCAATCACCGCGTCATATTTACCGGTTTTCGCCAGCGCGCCCGCCGCCAGTGGCAGTTCGTAAGCGCCTGGAACCCAAACAACGGTAATATTGTCATCTTTAACCTGGCCGATACGTTTCAGGGCGTCAATAGCACCTTCCAGCAGGCTGTCGTTGATGAAGTTGTTGAAACGCGCAATGGTGATGGCGACGCGAGCGTCCGGGGTAGCTACAGCAGCTTCAATAATGTTCATACTCTTCCTTTACGGGTTCATTTGGCCCCGCAGGGGGGCGGATCTTATCATAATACTTTGCGCACTGCTTCCCTATTTCAGGAGCAATTACGCTGTCGTTAAGTGGAGGCAGACATCCGGACCTACCGGACGAATCTCGCTAAATTTGAGTTGCGGTGCGTCGGCCAGTTTTTCAAGGCCAGGCAGCACAAACAGGCCGCGCGCATCGTGACCTAACAGTTTAGGCGCAACGTAAACAATCAATTCATCCACCAGTCCGGCCTGTAAGAGCGCACCGGCGAGCGTTGGCCCGGCTTCGACCCAGATGCTGTTCACCTGCTGCTTGCCGAGCAGCATCATCAGCACCACCAGATCCAGATGACCGTTATGCTCCGCCACCATAATGCTGCGCACGCCTTCCGGCCATTCGCGCGTATCTTCTTTAGTACGGGCAATCCAGGTTTCACCCGGCTGCTGGACGATGCGGTGCTCCGGCGTCACCCGGTTCTGGCTATCAATGACAATACGCAGCGGCTGACGCAGGTTCTCCTGCGGGTAAAGCGCCTGAGTATCGGCATTCAGTTCGTCCCAGCGCACGGTCATAGCCGGATCGTCAGCCAGAACGGTTTCACTGCTGGTGAGAATAGCATGGCTTTGCGCGCGCAGACGTTGCACATCGCGCCTTGCCTGTGGCGACGTGATCCACTGGCTTTCGCCGTTTGCCATCGCCGTACGACCGTCCAGCGAGGCGCCCAGCTTGAGCTGAATATACGGGAACCCCGTGCGCATGCGCTTCAGAAAGCCTTTGTTGAGCGCTTCCGCGTCCTGCATCATCAGGCCATGGCTGACGTCAATGCCTTCCTGCTGCAGGCGATACAGACCGCGTCCGGCTACCTGCGGATTCGGATCCTGCATCGATGCGACCACGCGCGAAACACCTGCCGCGATAAGCGCTTCGCAGCACGGCGGCGTACGCCCGTGATGGCTGCAGGGCTCCAGTGTGACGTAGGCCGTAGCACCGCGCGCCTTCTCGCCGGCCATGCGCAGCGCATGAACCTCAGCATGCGGTTCGCCGGCACGATAGTGAAACCCCTCCCCCACGATCTCGCCATCTTTGACGATAACGCACCCGACGTTCGGGTTAGGATGGGTAGTAAAACGACCGCGCTGCGCCAGCTTCATGGCTCTCGCCATGTAAATCTCATCCTGCATGAGCTTAATCCTGTAAGCGGGCGATCTCTTCGCCAAACTCTTTGATATCTTCGAAACTGCGGTAGACCGAAGCGAAGCGGATATAGGCGACCTTATCGAGCTTTTTCAGCTGCTCCATCACCAGGTTGCCGATCATTTTGCTCGGCACTTCACGCTCACCCAAACCACGAAGGTAAGATTTTATGTGGTTTAACGCCATTTCAACGTCGTCCGCGCTGACGGGACGTTTTTCCAGGGCCTTCAGCATCCCGCTGCGCAGTTTCTCTTCGTTAAACGGCTCTCGCACGTCGTTGCTTTTTACCACGCGCGGCATTACCAGCTCAGCAACCTCAAAGGTCGTGAAACGCTCGTTGCACACCAGACATTGCCGACGACGGCGTACGGATGACCCTTCGCCCACAAGACGAGAGTCGATGACTTTGGTATCCACAGCGGAGCAGAATGGGCAATGCATACGGTATCCCTGTTATCCGGTTAACTAATTTTCATTTTACCCTGATCTGGCCTGACAACAAAGGAAGAGCTTTTTGAGACAAAGGATCTATGTCTGACACGATGATGCTGGCTACCATTAGGACGATCCGTTATTTCAAGGAAATAAACGCAATGACAAGACGTTACCTGAAAATTTTGCTGGTGGGGAGCCTCTTCACCCTTAGCGCCTGTGCACAGCAAACCGAAGTCCGTCAGATGAAACAGAGCGTGAATACGCTCAATACGGCGATGGACAAACTGAACAAAGAAACGGTGAAGATCACCCAGCAAAACGCGCTGAATGCTAAATCCAGCAGCGGGGTTTATCTGCTACCGGGGGCGAACACGCCCGCGCGGCTCAATAGTCAGATTGGCACGCTAAAAATGTCTCTGGTAAACGTGGCGGCGAATGCAAATGGTACTCGCGCAACATTACGCATCCAGGGAGAATCCAACGATCCGTTGCCAGCCTTCAGCGGCACCGTCGAATGGGGACAGATCCAGGGCACCACGGAGAGCTACCAGGAGGTGAATGTTAATCGTCAGCTGTTCACCGCACCGGCCAGCGTGCTGGCTCCGAGCGATGTTGACATTCCACTGCAGCTTAACGGACTGACTCCGGATCAGTTAGGTTTCATCCGCATTCACGATATCCAGCCCGCCGCTCAGTAACCCCTCTTTTAGCGGAGTGAAATGTCACTCCGCTAACATTTACATTTAGTATGGATTGGCAACATAAATGATTGCCGCTACAATCCCGGCCGTTTAAAGTACGCAAACGTGAACGCAATCGATTACGTGTGTGAGAGATATGTGAAACAACACATATTTTTGTGAGCAGGGATTCCTATAATAGGCACCGCAGAAACACGAAATATTTAGAAACGCAATTCGCGCATTTTTCACTCCCGGAAGGGAATTTCAATCAGTGGCATGATTATGAAAAAAACATTACTCGCAGCTGGCGCCGTGCTGGCACTTTCTTCCTCTTTCACTGTTAACGCAGCGGAAAACGATAAACCACAATACCTCTCCGACTGGTGGCACCAGAGCGTTAACGTGGTCGGCAGCTACCACACGCGCTTTTCTCCGAAGCTGAACAACGACGTTTATCTGGAATACGAAGCGTTTGCTAAAAAAGACTGGTTTGATTTCTATGGCTATATCGATATTCCTAAGACCTTTGACTGGGGTAACGGTAACGACAAAGGTATCTGGTCCGACGGTTCCCCGCTGTTCATGGAAATCGAACCGCGTTTCTCTATTGATAAACTGACGGGTACCGACCTGAGTTTTGGTCCGTTCAAAGAATGGTATTTCGCCAACAACTATATCTACGATATGGGCGATAACAAAGGCAGCCGTCAGAGCACCTGGTACATGGGTCTGGGTACAGATATCGATACCGGTCTGCCAATGGGCCTGTCTCTGAACGTGTATGCTAAATACCAGTGGCAGAACTATGGCGCTTCAAACGAAAACGAGTGGGATGGCTACCGTTTCAAAGTAAAATACTTTGTGCCAATCACTCAGGTTTGGGGTGGCCAGCTGACCTACATCGGCTTCACCAACTTCGACTGGGGCTCAGATCTGGGTGATGACAAGAACCGCACCAGTAACTCTATCGCGTCCAGCCACGTTCTGGCCCTGAACTACGATCACTGGCACTACTCTGTCGTCGCGCGTTATTTCCATAACGGCGGCCAGTGGAAAGGTGGGGATACCGTTAACTGGGGTGAGGGTGACTTCACGTCTAAATCAACCGGTTGGGGTGGCTACCTGGTTGTAGGTTACAACTTCTAATCAGTGTGGGTTTCGCCCGGTGGTGCTACGCTTACCGGGCCAACGATCCGAATGCAGGCCGGGTAAGGCGTAGCCGCCACCCGGCTTTTTACTGCTTAACCTTCCGCAAAAAATCTGCCAGAGACCTGTCCGCACTCTCGCTAAACCGCCTTTCCGTAGTCACAATATTGAGGCATCTGTCGAGCCGGAAACAGCGATAGTCATCGCGCCGTTCACACCACGCCGCCAGCAGCCAGCGCTCTCCCCAGAAGAACAGCCCCAGCGGCTGAACCTCACGATTAGACAGCTGTCCTGCTTCATCACGGTAATGCAGCGCCAGCACCTGTTGGGCGGAAATCGCCTGATGAATCCTGTCAAAATCGCTGCGGGAGTGGCTTTGCATGCAAAAATCCGGGGCGTAGATCCGCGTCTGCTCCGCCTTTCGACGACTCTCCTCGGGCAGAATCGCCAGCACCTTTTCCTGAGCCGACTCCAGCTCGCGCGACAGCGATTCCCCTCCCCAGGTTTTGAGCAGGCGAATCGCGACGATCAGCGCCTCAGATTCCTTATTTGTCAGCATCAGTGGCGGCAGGTCAAAACCCGACATCAGCCGATATCCGCTCCCTGCCTCACCTTCCACCGGCACACCGGAAAGCGACAGGTCGCGGATATCGCGGTAGACCGTACGCTCGGACACGCCAAGCCGGTCCGCCAGATGCGCTGCCGTTGTCAGACGCCTGCCCCGCAGGATCTGCACAATCTGAAACAAACGGTCAGCGCGTCGGGTCATATCTTATTCCGCTCTCAGGCAGGTTGATGGAGACCGACGCGGTTACCCTCGCTGTCGGTAAACAAGGCGATAGTGCCAATGCCATGCGGCAGTTCCAGCGGGCCAAACACGCACTCGCCGCCCGCAGAGGCGATGCGATCGAGCGTGGCCGCCAGGTTGTCAGTATGCAGGTAAATAATAGCGCCCTGCAAAGACGGTGTAACGCCGTCAAATTTTGCCAGAGCCCCGCCGGTACCCGGATCCTCATGTGGGAAAACGGCCAGCTCAGCGCAGTCCATTTTCTCGCGACGCAGCGCGAGCTGCATCACTGGCTCATAAAATTTGATGGCGCGATCCATATCCGTGACCGGAATTTCAAACCAGTTAATGACGCTTTTCATACATCCTCCTGACTCTTGTTTGGGTTCGAAAAGAGTCTACGACAGGGCTCCTGACAGCATACTGTCAGGAGTGTTTGTCAGGAGCAGATAAAAAAAAATCCCGGTCAACAGACCGGGATTTCGATAACGCGCTAAACGTCGCTTTACGGCAGAATGGACGGCTGATCCGCCCCTTCTTTCTCCACTTTCTGCTGGAGCAGGTGCTCGCGCTTCATGCCGAGTTTCAGAGCCAGTGCAGACGCAACGTAGATAGACGATGCCGTACCGATGGTGACACCAATCAGCATGGTCAGCGAGAAGCCTTCCAGTACCGGACCACCGAAGAGGAACAGCATCAGGATCACCATCAATGTGGTACCGGAGGTGATCAAGGTACGGTGCAGCGTCTGGGTCAACGACACGTTAAAGATTTCGTACGGCGTACCGCGACGGATCTTACGGAAGTTTTCACGGATACGGTCAGATACCACGATACTGTCGTTCAGTGAGTAACCGATAACGGACATCAGGGATGCCACGATCGTCAGGTCAATCTCAATGTGGAACAGCGACAGTATGCCCATGGTGATCACCACGTCGTGCGCCAGGGCGATAACCACACCGGCCGCCAGTCGCCACTCAAAGCGGAAACCGACGTATACCAGGATGGAGATCAGCGCCACCAGCAGCGCCATCGCGCCGGTCTGGGCCAGGTCAGCACCCACGCTTGGGCCGACGAACTCAATACGCTTAACCGCCGCGTTCTGGCTGGTTGTTTCGTTAATCACGCTAACAACCTTACTGCCCAGCTCCTGGCTGCCGTTAGCATCGTGCACCGGCGGCATACGCACCATGATGTCGCGGCTGCTGCCGAAGTTCTGCAGCAGCGGCTCTTCAAAGCCCGCTTTCTGCAGAGACAGGCGCATCTGGTCCATATCGACCGGTTTTTCCAGGGAGATCTCGATAACCGTACCACCGGTGAAATCGAGACCCCAGTTAAAGCCTTTCACGCCCATAATGACGATGGACAGAATCAGCAGGAAACCTGAAATGCCGAAGGCCCAGTAGTCCCAGCGCATAAAGTCCCAGACTTTACGGCCGTGGTTCAATTGTTCAACAGTATATTCCTGTGCCAC
Organism: Enterobacter sp. PL_is379; assembly: GCF_055817355.1. Classification (NCBI taxonomy): domain Bacteria; kingdom Pseudomonadati; phylum Pseudomonadota; class Gammaproteobacteria; order Enterobacterales; family Enterobacteriaceae; genus Enterobacter; species Enterobacter sp. PL_is379. The sequence continues at coordinate 147,296 of NZ_JBVPGT010000026.1, read as the reverse complement.
AACGCACTCCTCAGATAGACAGCTTTTTGACGCGCTTGCCGCCGTACAGCAGGTTCACGATGGCACGGGTGCCGACAATAGCGGTAAACATTGACGTTGCGACACCGATACCGGTTGTAATCGCAAAGCCTTTGATCGCGCCAGTACCCACTGCATACAGGATAAGAACCTTAATCAGTGTTGTTACGTTCGCATCGAAGATGGAGCTGAACGCCCCTTTATAGCCTTCGTCAATCGCCTGCTGAATAGAGCGACCGTTGCTCAACTCTTCTTTGATACGTTCGTTAATCAGTACGTTGGCGTCGACCGCCACCGCAAGGGTCAGGACGATACCCGCAATACCCGGCATGGTCAGCGTCGCCCCCGGCAGCAGGGACATAATGCCGATGATCAGCACCAGGTTGGCGATCAGCGCGGAGGTCGCAATCAGACCAAACTTCTTATAGAAGAAGATCATGAAGAGGATAGAGACAACCAAACCGGCCAGACACGCTTCCAGGCCCTGCTGGATGTTTTGCATACCCAGTGTTGGACCAATGGTACGTTCTTCAACAATCTGAATTGGCGCAATCAGCGCACCGGCACGCAGCAGCAGGGAGAGCTGACGCGCTTCGTTCGGGTTGCTAATACCGGTAATGCGGAAGCTGTTACCCAGACGAGACTGGATGTTGGCGATGTTAATCACCTCTTCCTCTTTCACCAGCACCGCACGACCGTTTGCATCTTTCTTACCGCTGTCTTTGTACTCCACGAACAGGGTCGCCATCGGCTTGCCGATGTTGTCCTTGGTGAAGTTAGACATGATGTTACCACCCGCGCTATCCAGCGAGATGTTAACCTGCGGCTGGTTGTATTCGTCCTGGCTCGAGGTGGAGTCGGTGATGTGATCACCGGTCAGAATCACGCGTTTGTACAGCACAACTGGCTGACCTTCGCGAGTCTGTTTCACTTCGGAGTCACCCGGAATACGCCCTGCGGCTGCAGCGGACTGATCGACGTTGGAGTTCACCAGACGGAATTCCAGGGTTGCGGTCGCACCCAGAATCTCTTTCGCACGCGCAGTGTCCTGGATACCCGGCAGTTCAACCACGATACGGTCAGCACCCTGACGCTGTACCAGCGGCTCAGCCACGCCCAGTTGGTTTACACGGTTACGCAGAATGTTGATGTTCTGCTGAACGGCATATTCACGCGCTTCTTTCAGACGCGCATCGGTCATCACCGCGCGCAGCTGGTTGCTGCCCTGCGAGGAGATCACCAGGTCACGGTGACGTTGGGTCAGGTAATCTACAGCCTGATCGCGCGCCGCGCTGTCGCGGAACGTGATGCTCATGCCGTAGTTATCTTCTTTACGCACGGTGGTGTAAGCGATGCCTTTATCACGCAGATCGCTGCGCAGGCTGTCGATATTCTGTTCCTGCAGCTTGCCAAGCGCGGTATCCATATCCACTTCCATCAGGAAGTGAACGCCGCCACGCAGGTCAAGACCGAGTTTCATTGGCTCTGCTTTCATCGCAGCCAGCCAACGCGGGGTTGCAGGGGCAAGGTTAAGCGCCACGACGTATTTGTCACCCAGCACGCCCATCAGCGCTTCACGTGCGCGGAGCTGCGTGTCGGTGGTGTCGAAGCGAGCAAGAATTGCACCCTCTTCCAGAGCCACAGACTTAGCGGTAATTTTTTCTTCTTGTAACGTTTTCTGGACCTGGATCAGCGTTTGCTCACTGGCGGCGACACCGCGCGCGCCAGTGATTTGAACAGCCGGATCCTCACCATACAGGTTGGGAAGCGCGTACAGCAGGCCGACGAGAATCACGACGACCAGCATGATGTACTTCCACAAAGGATAACGGTTTAACACGGCAGTTCCCTTTGGGAAAAGTTGGGATTACAGCGCCTTCATGGTGCCTTTCGGCAGAACGGCAGCTACGAAGTCACGTTTGATGACCACTTCAGTGGTGTCGTTCAGGGCGATAGCAATGTAGCCGTTTTCAGCCACTTTGGTTACGCGACCGACCAGACCACCGTTAGTCAGTACTTCATCGCCTTTCGCAATGGAGTTCATCAGGTTTTTGTGCTCTTTGGTGCGCTTCTGCTGGGGACGCAGGATCATGAAGTAGAAGATCAGACCGAACACAACCAGCATCAGAATCAGAGACATCGGGCTGCCCTGCGCTGGAGCACCTGTTGCCGCTACCGCATCAGAAATAAAAAAGCTCATTCAAATTCCCTCATTATTAAAATTAATCAACGTTCAACGGTGGAACATCCCGCCCCTGACGTTGGTAGAAATCGGTCACGAAGCTCTCTAATTTACCCTCTTCGATAGCCTTACGTAAACCAGCCATTAAGCGCTGATAATAACGAAGATTATGAATGGTATTGAGACGCGCGCCCAAAATCTCGTTACAACGATCGAGATGATGCAGATACGCGCGAGAATAATTGCGACAGGTATAGCAATCGCACTCGGAATCGAGCGGGCTGGTGTCACTCTTATGCTTCGCGTTACGGATTTTCACCACGCCATCGGTAACGAACAAGTGGCCGTTACGCGCGTTGCGGGTTGGCATGACGCAGTCAAACATATCAATGCCGCGGCGTACGCCTTCAACCAGATCTTCTGGTTTACCCACGCCCATCAGGTATCGTGGTTTATCCGCCGGGATTTGCGGGCAGACATGTTCCAGAATACGGTGCATGTCTTCCTTCGGCTCACCCACAGCCAAACCGCCGACAGCGTAGCCATCAAAACCTATCTCTACCAGACCTTTAACAGAGATATCGCGTAAATCTTCGTAAACGCTGCCCTGGATAATGCCGAACAGCGCATTTTTGTTCTGCAGAGAATCAAAACGGTCACGGCTACGCTTCGCCCAGCGCAGGGACATCTCCATGGAGCGTTTTGCGTAGTCCCAGTCCGCCGGGTACGGCGTACATTCGTCGAAGATCATCACAATGTCAGAGCCGAGATCGTACTGAATCTCCATCGACTTTTCGGGATCGAGGAAAATCGGATCGCCGTTGATCGGGTTACGGAAGTGTACGCCCTGCTCGGTGATCTTGCGGATATCGCCCAGGCTGAAGACCTGGAAGCCACCGGAATCGGTCAGGATGGGGCCTTTCCACTGCATGAAATCGTGCAGATCGCCGTGGAGCTTCATGATCTCCTGACCCGGACGCAGCCACAAGTGGAAGGTGTTGCCGAGGATAATCTGTGCGCCAGTGGCTTCTACTTCTTCCGGCGTCATCCCTTTTACGGTGCCGTACGTGCCCACAGGCATAAACGCGGGGGTTTCCACCACGCCGCGATCAAACACCAGGCGACCGCGACGCGCGCGACCGTCGGTGGTATCGAGTTCAAATTTCATTTTTTCTCCGACGTCAGAAAAACAGTCCAACGTTGTAAAACGGTGCCGCGGACTTATTCCCCGACACGCTCATTCAAAGCCAGCGGATTGTACGTGATAAACATCGCGTCCCCGTAGCTAAAAAAGCGATATTTTTGTTCTACCGCAGACTTGTAGGCATTCATCGTATGCTGATAGCCCGCGAACGCGGAAACCAGCATAATCAGCGTCGATTCAGGCAGATGGAAGTTGGTCACCAGCGCGTCAATCACTTTGTACTGATAGCCCGGGTAGATAAAGATCTGCGTATCGCCAAAGAACGGCTCGATAAGACCGTTTTTCGCCGCCTGCGCGGCGCTCTCCAGCGAGCGCACAGACGTCGTCCCGACCGCCACGACGCGGCTACCGCGCGCTTTCGCCGCCAGCACCGCGTCCACCACATCCTGAGGCACTTCGGCATACTCAGAGTGCATGATGTGGTCTTCAATGCTGTCCACGCGTACCGGCTGGAAGGTCCCCGCGCCGACGTGCAGCGTCACGAACGCCATCTCCACGCCCTTCGCACGCAGTTTTTCCAGCAGCGGCTCATCAAAATGCAGGCCCGCGGTCGGCGCAGCGACGGCACCCGGTTTCTGGCTGTAGACGGTCTGGTACAGCTCGCGGTCGGCCTCTTCGTCCGGACGCTCAATATACGGCGGCAGCGGCATGTGGCCGATGGCGTTCAGGATATCAAGCACCGTGCGCTCGTCGTTGAACTCCACCTCGAACAGCGCGTCGTGGCGCGCGGTCATGGTCGCCTTGATGCTCTCATCATCGCCCAGCAGCAGCTCCGCGCCCGGCTTCGGCGCCTTAGAAGCGCGAATATGTGCCAGAATACGTTTATCATCGAGCATACGTTCGACCAGCACTTCAATCTTACCGCCGCTGGCTTTACGGCCAAACAGGCGCGCCGGGATCACGCGGGTATTGTTAAAGACCAGCAGATCGCCAGGGTTGAGCTTGTCGAGCAAATCGGTGAAAGTACCGTGCGTCAGCTCGCCCGTTGGCCCATCCAGTGACAGTAAGCGACAGCTGCTGCGCTCAGGCATGGGATAGTGAGCAATCAGGGATTCAGGTAGTTCAAAGGAGAAATCGGCGACGCGCATGACGTATACTCGTGACTTAAAAACAGGCGGCATAGTCTAGTGCTCACACCCTTTTGCTGCAACAACTAGCCGCCCCCGGACAAATAAAACGCATGAATTTTCTCGCTCACCTGCATCTCGCGCACCTTGCTGACAGCTCCCTCTCGGGCAATTTGCTGGCCGATTTCGTACGCGGTAATCCCGCAGAAGACTACTCCCCTGAGGTTGTCGACGGGATTTTTATGCACCGCCGCATCGACGTGCTGACGGATAAGCTGCCGGAAGTGACGGAAGCCAAAGCCTGGTTCCGCCCTGAAACGCGCCGCGTTGCCCCGATCACGCTCGACGTGATGTGGGATCACTTCCTGTCGCGCCACTGGGAACAGCTGTCGCCGGAGATGCCGCTGCCGGCGTTTGTGCGCTATGCCCACCAGCAGGTGTCGATTATTCTGCCCGACTCGCCGCCGCGCTTTGTGAATCTGAATAACTATCTGTGGTCGGAACGCTGGCTGGAGCGCTATCGCGAGATGGACTTTATCCAGAACGTGTTGAATGGGATGGCGAGCCGTCGCCCGCGGCTGGATGCGCTGCGGGATTCCTGGTATGACCTGGATGAACATTACGATGCGCTGGAGACCCGATTCTGGCAGTTTTACCCGCGCATGATGGCGCAGGCGAAAAACAAACAACTTTAATGGAGATTGGATTGATAGGTAAAAGCTGGCGGAACGATTGTCACCACCTCTTTGTCTTATCCATGAACACTCTCTATACTGGCTCGCGTTGCGTTCCAAATAACCTTAGTATCTACAGGAGAATCATATGGTTCTGGTAACTCGTCCGGCTCCGGATTTTACAGCTGCAGCAGTTCTGGGCAACGGTGAAATCGTTGAAAACTTCAACTTCAAACAGCACACCAACGGTAAAGCGACCGTTCTGTTCTTCTGGCCAATGGACTTCACTTTCGTTTGCCCGTCTGAGCTGATCGCTTTCGACAAACGTTATGAAGAATTCCAGAAGCGTGGCGTGGAAGTTGTTGGCGTCTCCTTCGACTCTGAATTTGTACACAACGCATGGCGTAACACCCCTGTCGACAAAGGCGGCATCGGTGCGGTGAAATACGCAATGGTTGCGGACATCAAACGCGAAATCCAGCAGGCTTACGGTATCGAACATCCGGACGCTGGCGTTGCGCTGCGCGGTTCCTTCCTGATCGACGCGAACGGCATCGTTCGTCACCAGGTTGTGAACGATCTGCCGCTGGGTCGTAACATCGACGAAATGCTGCGCATGGTTGACGCGCTGCAGTTCCACGAAGAGCACGGCGAAGTGTGCCCGGCTCAGTGGGAAAAAGGTAAAGAAGGTATGGCTGCTTCCCCAGACGGCGTGGCTAAATACCTGTCTGAGAACGTATCCAGCCTGTAATCGGCACGGTTTACGAGAAAGGCCCGCTTATGCGGGCCTTTTTTTATGCCTTACGCTGCGTTTCACGCCAGATGCGCCAGGCCATTCCCGCCAGCAGAAGCACGCCCGCAATCAGCACGCCCCACACCAGCAGGGCGTTCATCCAGCTCGCCCGATCGACCGCAGAGGTGGCGGTCAGACGCCCCTCGCCGCCTAACGCAACGTCATCCACAATGTCGGCCTGCGGCAGGTTCGCCATAGCATAGGTCTTGCGCAGGTCGGCTGGGATCAGCATGCCGGGCTCCACGCTGGCAGGCTTTGCGGCACCGTTGCCCCAGGCGAGCACATACGGCGCTTTCCCCTGGGCGTTAAACACCAGATCGTAGCGGTCGCGATGTCCCGTGACGCTCGGCAGGTATTCTGGCAGACGCGCATTCAGCGTCGTGATTTTCACTGCCTGCACCAGGCCCCCGTTAAGCGAAACCGGTGGCGACGTTTTTCCCTCAAGACGGTAAAGGACCTCTTTTTTCAGGGGGTGCCATGCGTCTTTTTCCGTACTCCGCCACGCTATCTCCACGGGAAGGACGCCATCGCCATTCAGTGAGATGCTGACAGCACTCAGCGGCTGCGGGCGCGCCCAGCGCCACTGCGCTTCGCTTGTCGATAGCTGCTCCCCTTCCCCCTCAAGCTCGACCGCTTCCGGGATCGCCTGGGCAGGTGCGATGATTGCGTTAACGCCGGTCAAGGTTATCCCCTGGCTCTGCGCGTTCAGCACCACCATGAGATAGCGATTCGCATCGGGAGATAAAACCGTATCGGTATCGATCCGATCGAGCTTAAGACGATCCTGGCCGCTGACGGCGTCAAGCAATGGCATATCCTCGCGCAGGGTATACCAGCGCTTAAGATCCTCGCTGTAATAGACCGACGCCGTTCCCTGCCACGGCGTCTGAGGAGAATTCCAGAGCAGCTGCAGCTGGGATATGGCCATCTCCCCCGTAGCCTGCTCCGGCAGGGTCAGCAGATAATGTTGCCCGGCTGCGGCGGCTTTTTGCCCCTCCAGCACAATCTCAACGCCGTTTCCGGAGCGGAGCAGGATCTTATCGCTATCACCGGATCCTTGCGAAGCCGCAAGCGGCGAGGCATCCAGCGGGAAGAGGCGCAGCGCCGTGGATTGCACTGACGCCTGCGGACGCGTCGCGCTGACCAGGCTGAAGGGAACCGGCTCGCCCGACTGGTTAAAGACGCGGACATCATGCAGATCTGGCGACGTGCTTTGCTCATAGACGGCGAGCGGCAGCATCACCCGATACCACTGGGAAGGAACAGACGTATCGAGTGAAAGACCAAAAGCATAGTCCCGGGGCGATTCCGTTTGTCCCTCGTCGCAGAACGCCGGGCCGGAAAGCGCCAGCAGCGCGGTACACGCTACCGCTTTCATCCATTTCATTTTTCATCTCCTGTTTTGGGCGGTAGCGGTGAGAAATACCCCACAATCAGAACCAGTATCGCCACGCCGATAAACGCTATCGCGCGCGACAAACCGCCTCCGCCCGCGCTGTCCACCAGCATCAGTTTAACCATTACCACACCCAGCAGCGCGGCACCGCAGAGCCACTCCTGCCGGGAAGCCCGACGGGTGGCATGGATCATGACCACCAGCGCGCTCAGCATCCAGAACAGGGCAAAGCTGGTCTGGATAAGCCGCGAATCCCACAGAGATGCCATATTCCAGGCCACGTCGCCGTACCAGGCCAGGGCGCGCATCAGCGCACCGTTAAGCCACCAGAAGCCAAACGCCATGAGCGCGACGGCAGGCCACGGGCGCGCTTGCGCAAGCCACGCCGGGTAGTAGCGATCCACCGCCCGATAAAAGACGACCAGCCCCAGCAACGCGAACGCCGCGCCTTCCTCAAGCGGGTTCACCAGCGGCAGCCAGGTCTGACGATAGACCACGCCGTCCTGGAAATTGGTCACCACCAGCAATACCAGCAGCGCCACGACTACAGGAATCGGTGCCAGGCAGGCGTAGAGCGCAGGCCACTCCCGGAATGGCCACACGCGACGCCGTACCGCAGCAGAGAGCGCCATAATCACCCCGCCGCCTGCGGCCATCGCTAAACCGCTACCCCAGGCCGCCATGCCCCAGGGCAGAGACCGGGCAAACCAGTAAAGCTCGGCGGCCAGCGCCAGTAAAATCATCCAGAAGAGTGACAAATGCAGCCCCATCGCGATGCGTGGCAGGAGTCTTTCACCGTCGCGCCGCAGCAGCATTAGCGAGGCAGGAAGCGCAACGCACCAGGCCAGGTTTGACCAGCCGGCGGAGACGATCTGCTGGTGCCAGAGCTGATAACCCACCATCAGCAGCATAACCGGCCAGAGCAGCCATTTGCTGGCGTCCAGCTCTCGCCACGCCAGACGAGCGGCCACCTGCCGCCAGCCCCAGACCGACGCCGCCGTCAGCGCCAGCACGCCCGCCAGAATCGGTAATTCCTGCGTCAGCGCCAGCCGCGATGCGCCCAATAGCGCCACGAGCCAGAACAGCAGCCCGCCTGCCAGCAGCGCCCAGCTGACCGGCATAAAGAGAGTCCGCCACAGCCAGGCCGCAGCCAGCCAGCAAAGGCTGAGGATGGCGAAGATAAGGAGCAGACTCAGCGACGTAACGCCGTTCGTTTGTGCCCACAGCGCGCTGCCGAGCGCCAGCACCAGCAGCGCCGTCCCGCTATAGCTCATGCGACGCTGGTGCTGCTGCACGCCCAGCCAGAGGATACCCAGCCCTTCCAGCGCCCAGGCCATCGCCGTCCAGCGCGCTGACAGCGCCAGCGGAATGGCGAGCGTCGCGAACCCGCCGCCGATGGCCAGCGCCGCCATGACCAGCGGTCGTCCGACGGAGGGATAGCGCCGCAGCGCAAGGAACGCGAGGGTAAGATAAAATGCGCCGTATCCCAGCGCACTCAGGGCCGGACCATATTCCCAGTGCCGGGTCATGCCGTACTGCATCCCAAAACCGATTAGCGGCGGGGCAAACAGCAGCACGCCGTCAATAATCTGCTTCCCTTTCTCCTGCGCCCGCAGCGACAGCGCCAAGCTCAGGACGCCGAATATCAGCGTATTGGCAATCAGGAACAGCTGGCAGATCCAATAGTCTTCAGGCTGGTAGTCACTCAGCCCCCACAGGCCGCCGACGCCGAACGTGAACAGCAGCCCAAGCAGGTTCAGCTCGCGCCAGTGTTGCCAGATGCTGATAGCGAGAATGCCGATAGACAGCAGGAGATAGAAAGAGAACAGCGCGACAAAGCTGCCGCCCCCGGTAGACAAGAGGAGCGGCGCAAGATAGCCACCGAGGCTCGCCAGCATGGCAAGGCTCAGTGCCTTCTGCAGCACCGCCAGCCCGACGCTCGCCGCGCAAATCACCACCAGCAGCGCAAAGGCCAGCGTCATCGGCAACATTTGCCAGAGCCGGAAGGCGCCAAACACCGTCAGGTAGAGCACGCCGGTCGCCCCGCCCTGGAGGATCAGCGCATAGACGCGCTGCCTGTGCCGCAGCCGCCACCCGACAGCCAGCAGAACAATGGCAAACAGCGCCGTTGCCACGAGGCGCAGCTCAAGCGGGAACAGGGAATGTTCCACGGTATAGCGCAGCAGGAATGAAAGACCAAGGAAAAGCAGCAGGATCCCAAGCTTCGCCAGCGGATTACCCTGCATAAACCAGCGTACCAGCGACGTCAGGATGCCGCCAAAGGCAGAAGGTTGTTTTGCCGCAGGCGCCGGGGCCGGGGCCGGGGCAGGTTCTGCCACGGCAGCGGGAGTATCGGGGCGCCAGGGGTCGACAGGCGCGGGAGCGTCCTCAACCACCGGCGCGGTCACAGGCGACGGCGCCGTGGTCTGCACCGGCTCCGGCGCGTCCTCAGGCACGCCGCGCTGCTCAAGCGCCTCAATGCGCTGGCGCAGCCGGGCGATCTCCTGTCGCGCCGCCGTACTTCGATTAAAGCCTATAACCGCAAGCACGGGTGCCACCACCAGCGCAAATATCAGGAACAAACAGCCAAGGATGTAAAGCTCGTCCATGTTTCCACCTTCACCGTAAACGATCCGTTAAGATTGACACAAATCGTTGCATTTGCGCCATCTTAAAAGGTGGAAACATTAGCAGGTCTTAGCTGCCGGACCAGATCGTTGCGGATACCGCAGGCAGCGCCAGCACGCCGTCCTGTATCGTCGCTTTGCCCTCTTTATTCTTCCACATAGCCACCTTCAGCAGAGGTGAATCATCCAGCACCACTTCGCAGGCCTCGCCCCGGTTGATGGCCACCAGCACGCGCTGCTGGTTATAGACGCGAGCAAATACCACCACGTTATCGTGGGCGTACACCACCTGACAGCCGCCGTAGCGCAGGGCGAGACTCTGCTTACGCAGCTTTGCCAGCCGCTGATACAGGCTGAACAGCACCTTGTCCTGTTTCGCTGGCTCCCACGGGAAGGTTTTGCGGCAGAACGGATCGTTGTTGCCGTCCAGCCCCACCTCGTCTCCGTAGTAGATGCACGGTACGCCCGGCCAGGTGAAGAGCCAGGTCACCGCCAGCGGCAGACGCACGACATCCTTGCCCAGCAAGGATTTAAAGCGCGCGGTATCGTGGCTATCGAGCTGGTTAAACATCCGCAGCTGCTGCTGATGCGACAGGCCGGCGCGGTAGTTCTCCATCCACGCCATGCAGGTTTCAGCGTCGATATGATTCGGATCGTAGGAGATATCGGTGTTAGCGAGGAATCCCCACAGCGGGAAGGTAAAGCCGCGATAGTTCATCGCCGCATCTTCCGCATCGTTCTGCAGCCACTGGCGCGCGTCGCCAAAGTGCTCGCCAAAGACGAACGCCTCCGGCTGGGCCGCTTTTGCCGAGCGCGTAATCCCGGCGACGTGCTGAAGGTTTTCCCGCGCCCCGCCCGCTTCGCCGAGCATATGCACCACGTCCAGGCGCCAGCCGTCCATATTCCACGGCGCCTTCAGCCAGTGACGCACGATGCTGTCTTCCCCGCCGTAAATCTCATTCACAAGCGTTGGCGACTGGAAATCCAGCTTCGGCAGGCTCGGGTAGCCCAGCCAGTCCAGCGCACGGCCCTCCTCGTTAAAGCTGTACCAGTCGCGCTGCGGCGAATCCGGGTTATGACATGCCCCGCCCATCGACTGATTATGACGGTCAAACCAGGCGTGCGAATCTCCGCTGTGGTTGAACACGCCGTCAAGAATGAGGCGCATGCCTTCGTTTTGGGTGTTCTTCCGCAGGCGCAGCAGCGCCTCGTCACCGCCAAACTGCGCGTCAACGTGGCGATAATCTTCGGTATCGTATTTGTGTACGCTCGGGGCCTTAAACACCGGGTTGAGATACAGCGCCGTCACGCCCAGTTTTTTCAGGTACGGCAGCTTTTCGCTGATTCCGTCGAGATCGCCGCCGTAAAACGTCGATCCGCCCGCATGCGCGGTTAATGGCTCGTCCCACGCTTTCAGGATAATGTCATGGCCCGCCGCATGGTGGTGATAGACCTTATCCTGGTCGGCAGTGCGTTTTTCGCTGCGCGCAAAACGGTCCGGGAAAATCTGGTAAAAGACCTGGTCGTTAACCCACTGCGGGCCGTTATCCGGATAATCGACTGCAAACTGCTCCAGCCGTGCGGGCGGGAAACGGCTAAACCCCTGCGGGGTAAACCACAGCTGGCGGTTATTCCACAGCAGTTTGAAGCTGTAACGGCGACGCGGCTGCCCGCTGCTCAGGTCGATATTCGCCCGCCAGGCGGTGATCCCCGGCTGCGGCTGGCTGCGCAGCTTGTGCATTTTCAGCCCGGTCTCTTCGTTATCGATTTCGGCGCGGAGCGTCACGCGTTCAGGCTGATTTTCCCCCGCCAGCCAGAGCGTAATCACAAGGTTGTCTTTGTTTGGCTTAACAAATGGGGCAACCGGAAGGTGCCAGGCGTTTAACATCACGAATCCCCTTTGATGAAATTGACGTCACCTTGCCACAGGGTGGTTAAGGATAGCTCATCACGATCGGGATTATTGGGGGAGGAGAAAGGAGGAGGAGGCATCAGTGCGGCCTGATGCCCTCCCCCCAACCCTCTCCCACAGGGAGAGGGAGAAAAAAGATTACTGCGCTTCTGCCAGCTGACGGTCGCGACGGCATTTAAACACCCAGCCCACCAGCAGCAGGACGATCCACGCGCAACCCACGTACAGGGAAATGCGGGTATCCGGATGGTAGCCAATCAGGGCAATGATAAACACCAGGAAGATCAGCCCGACGACGGTCGTCGCAACGCCGCCCGGTACTTTGAACTTCAGCGCTTTCGCCTCATCCGGCGTCAGGCGACGGCGGAAGGCAATCTGCGACAGCAGGATCATGATCCACACCCACACCGTCGCGAAGGTCGCCAGCGATGCAATCACCAGGAAGACGTTCTCCGGCATGATGTAGTTCAGGTAAACCGAGAACAGCAGCGCCACGGTCATCACCACAACGGTCACCCACGGCGTGCCGCGGCGTGAGGTTTTGGCGAACACCTTCGGCGCACTGCCCTGCTCCGCCATGCCGTGCAGCATACGGCCCACGCCAAAGACGTCACTGTTGATCGCGGAGAGCGACGCGGTCAGCACCACAAAGTTCAGAATGCTGGCGGCAAACGCAATCCCCATGTGCTGGAAGGTCAGAACAAACGGGCTACCGTTGGTACCCACCTGATTCCACGGGTAGATGGACATGATCACGAACAGCGTACCCACGTAAAACACCAGAATACGCATCGGCACCGAGTTGATCGCGCGCGGAATGGACTTCTCCGGGTCTTTCGCTTCCCCGGCGGTGATACCGATAATCTCGATACCGCCGTAGGCGAACATGACCATCTGGAGCGACATGACCATGCCGAGCCAGCCGTTGCTGAAGAAGCCGCCGTTGCTCCAGAGGTTATGGATGCCGGTCGGCTGCCCGCCGTTGCCGATTCCCCAGATGATGATGCCAAAACCGGCCACAATCATGATGATGATGGTGGCGACCTTGAAGAAGGAGAACCAGAACTCCAGCTCGCCGAACACCTTCACGCTCATCAGGTTGACGGCGCAAATGATCAGCACCACGCTCAGCACCCATATCCAGTGCGGCACCGCCGGGAACCAGACGCCCATATAGATGCCAAACGCCGTCACGTCGGCAATCGCCACGATCAGGATTTCAAAGCAGTAGGTCCAGCCGGTGATAAACCCGGCCAGCGGGCCGAGGTTTTCCTGAGCGTAGCGGGAGAATGAGCTGGCAGACGGGTTGTGAACCGACATTTCGCCGAGGGCGCGCATGATGATATACGCCGCCACGCCGCCGATGATGTACGCCAGCAGCACGCTGGGACCGGCCATTTTGATGGCATCTGCCGAGCCATAAAAAAGACCGGTGCCGATAGCAGAGCCCAGCGCCATAAAGCGGATGTGGCGCGTGCTCAATCCACGTTTAAGTTTGTTAGTGCTTTCCATTTAAATCTTGCCATTCAACACGAAAAAAACAAAAAACCACGGGGCCTTAAGCCCCGTGGTTAAACAGTTTGTTGCCGTTGATTAATGGGCGTTCGATGCGACCTGACGCCCTGCAGCACGGTCCCAGATAATGGCCAGAACCAGTGCAACAACGGTAGGCATCAGCCAGGCCAGACCCTGCTCGGACAGCGGCAGACGCTGTGTCCACGCCGGCAGTATGTGCGCGAAAGCTGATGCTTTAATCCCGTCAAGGATACCAAAAATCAGGCTGATAAACATGGCTGGCGCAATAATTCGTGAAGAGTTGTTCCACCACGGGCGAGTAAAGCTCAACACCACCAGCACGATGCACGGCGGATAAATCGCCGTCAGCACCGGAATAGAGACCTGAATCAGGTGGCTCAGACCGAGGTTTGACACCGCCATAGAGAAGATGCCGAGGATAAACACCAGGGTGCGGTAAGAGAGCGGCAGATACTGTGCAAAGAACTCTGCGCAGGCGCAGGTCAGGCCAACCGCGGTGACCAGACAGGCCAGGAAGATGAGTGCCGCCAGCAGCATACTGCCCGCACCGCCGAAGGTGTGCTGAACGTAGGCGTGCAGGATAGCCGCACCGTTGGCGTTCTGATCGACCAGCATGGCGCTGTCGGAGCCCAGACGGAACAGCGCCAGATACAGCAGCGTCAGACCCACACCGGCCATCAGGCCAGCCCAGATGGTATAGCGGGTCAGCAGGCGCGCTTCGGTCACACCGCGGGAACGCGCGGCGTTAACGATAACGATACCAAACACCATGGCGCCCAGCGTATCCATCGTCAGGTAGCCGTTCACAAAGCCGTTAGAGAACGCGGCGTTTTTATAGGCGTCCATCGCATCGCTAATCGGGCCCGCTGGCCAGACGATGGCCGCTACCGCCAGAACAATCAGCGCCACAATTTTGAGCGGAGCCAGGAAGTTACCCACGGTATCCAGCAGTTTGCCCGGATAGAGGGAAACCAGAATCACGATCGCGAAGTAGATCAGGCTGTAGATAAACAGCGGCATCGCGCCGTCACCGGTCAGAGGAGCAATACCCACTTCGAAGGACACGGTGGCCGTACGCGGGGTCGCAAACAGCGGGCCAACGGCCAGATAGCAGACGGTTGCCAGCAGAACGCCCGCCACTTTACCAATCGGGGTGCTAAGGCTATCCACACCGCCACCGACTTTCGCCAGCGCGACGACGGTGAGAACCGGCAGACCCACGGCAGTAATCAGGAAACCAAACGCGGCGGTCCAGACGTGTTCACCCGCCTGTAGGCCAACCATTGGAGGGAAAATGATGTTGCCTGCGCCAACGAACAGCGCAAATGTCATAAAGCCCAGCGCGATGATGTCACGCGATTTTAAGTGATGGGTCATAAAACCTTACTGCCTGTGGATGTGGTGTTGAAAACATTGAGATTTTCGATATCCCTGACGGGACGATACAGCCGAAAATTTGCTCAATTTCAGCGGGAAATGCTCCCGTCCTGGCGTGGAGAAGAATAGTTTTTCGATTTACCACGCAAATACAGTCGGTCTGACAGTATCTGGGGCGCAATTTAAACGCTTATAACGTTTAAAGGCAAGGTGGGATCGCAAAACCAGAACAATATGCCAGCATGAAAACACACGTTAGAATAATACGCTGTTTATAAGAAAAACCCATGGCTAATCATGCGAACAAAAAACAGACAGCCGTATAAAATTCATCCGCGTTTCGCTTGACTGCAAAGCAAACGGGCCAGCGATGGCTGACCCGTGGAAAGGTAAAATGACACGCCTGCCGTCAGGCGATCTTTTTGGCAATTAATCGTTCCGGAATAACGAAACTGAAACGGGTTCCTTTACCCAGCGTACTTTGAATATCGAGACGGCTTTCATGGTGATTCACCGCGTGTTTCACAATTGCCAGCCCCAGGCCGCTTCCGCCCGTCTGCCGGGATCGCGCTTTATCCACACGGTAAAAGCGCTCGGTCAGACGCGGAATGTGCTCCGGCGCGATCCCCGGCCCATTGTCTTCCACGCTAAACTCCGCCCCCGTTGGGGCATGGTGCCAGCGCACCACGATATTTGTCCCCTCAGGCGTATGATTCACCGCGTTATACACCAGGTTGGAAATGGCGCTACGCAGTTCATCTTCGCTGCCCAGCACCTTCAGCGTACTGTCGACCTCAAAGGTCAGGTGATGCTTTTTGTGGCTTAACGTCTGCGCTTCACGCTCCACGACCCGCAGCATCATCGGGACATCAATGGTGTCATTTAGCGCCAGCGTTGGCGCCGCTTCAATCTTCGAGAGCGTCAGCAGCTGCTTCACCAGCCCTTCCATCCGGTGCGTTTGCTCGCGCATGGTGTGCAGCGCTTTTTCACGCGGCGCGCCTTCCAGCGTTTGCTCCTGCATCATCTCCAGGTAGCCCTGCAGCACGGTCAACGGGGTTCGCAGTTCGTGACTGACGTTGGCGAAGAAGTTGCGCCGCGCCCCTTCCAGCTGGTGCATCTGGGTGACATCGCGCGCCACCATCAGCCACTGCTTATCGCTGTAGGGCATCACGCGGATCTCCAGATGGCGACCATTATTGAGCTTCAGATTGTGCGGACGGGTAAAATCACGCTTTTTCAGGTACAGCGTAAACTCGGGATAGCGCAGAAGGTTGAGGATATTTTGACCGTTGTCATCCGGCCAGCGCAGGCCCAGCAGCTGTTGAGCCAGGCCGTTACACCAGAAGATCGTCCCTTCTTCGGTCGTCAGAATCACGGCATCCGGCAGCGACTCTGCACCGCTGCGGAAACGCTTAATCAGGCTTCCCAGCTCGCGGCGACGCTTTTTATTACGCATCTGCATCTGATGCAGACCGTACAGCAGCGGCTCCCAGCTGCCGCTTCCCGGCGGCGGCGTCATACTTCGGTCAACCCACAGCCACCAGGAGAGGCGCAGCAGGTTCCAGAAATGCCAGATCAGCAGCCCGGTGACCGACGCCAGCAGAAACCACGGCAGGTGTCCAAGAAAGGCCCCAAGAAGGAAGGCCGGAATACAGCATAAGATCAGTTCAAAGACGAGCCTTTTCCATGACAGACGTTCCAGCACGCGTCACACTCCTGTCATTGTTCAGAAACGGGTAGAAAAACGATAACCCGTGCCGCGGACCGTCTGCACCATGCGATCGTGGCCGCTCAGTTCCAGTGCTTTTCGCAGGCGGCGAATATGTACGTCAACCGTCCGGTCTTCGACATACACGTTAGTTCCCCAGACGTTATTCAGCAACTGCTCGCGGCTGTACACGCGTTCCGGGTGGGTCATAAAGAAGTGCAGGAGTTTAAATTCGGTAGGCCCCATGTCGAGGGGATTTTCACCAGTCATCACGCGGTGTGAGGTGGGATCAAGGCTCAGCCCCTGCATCTCAATCACCTCTTCCACCGCCATTGGCGAAATACGGCGCATCACGGCTTTAATGCGGGCGACCAGCTCTTTTGGGGAGAACGGTTTGGTAATGTAATCGTCCGCACCGGTCTCAAGACCGCGCACGCGATCCTCTTCTTCTCCGCGCGCCGTAAGCATCACAACCGGGATGTCGCGGGTCAGCGCCTCACGCTTCAGGTGTTTGATAAACTGCAGTCCGGAGCCGCCAGGCAACATCCAGTCCAGCAGAATCAGATCGGGCCAGGGTTCATTCAGCTGGTTCACTGCGCTGTCATAATCTTCCGCTTCAACCGGCTGGAAACCGTTTTGCTCGAGCACGAAGCACACCATTTCACGAATTGGAGCTTCATCTTCTACGACCAGAATACGTCTCGCCATACTTTGCCCTGTCTTATCTTATTTAAGTTACAAGTTTGTAATTCGGCGCCATTATGCGTCAGATTTATGACAGATTTATGAAAAACAGTACCACGATAACGGGCAAACCGTTGTTTTATTACAGCGGTTATTTTCCCTTCTCTGAACGTTTATAATCCTGCTTTCTCTTTTTTGCCACGGATCAGCTATGCGCATACTTCACACCTCGGACTGGCATCTGGGTCAAAATTTTTACAGTAAAAGCCGTGCGGCTGAACATGAAGCGTTCCTGAACTGGCTGCTGGAAACGGCCCGGACGCACGAGGTGGACGCGATTATTGTGGCGGGTGACATCTTTGATACCGGCTCGCCCCCCAGCTATGCGCGTGAGCTGTATAACCGCTTCGTGGTGAATCTGCAGCAAACCGGCTGTCACCTGGTGATTGTCGCCGGCAACCATGATTCCGTCGCCACGCTCAATGAATCCCGCGATATCCTGGCATTTCTCAATACCACCGTGGTCGCCAGCGCCGGGCACGCCCCACAGATCCTGAAAAAACGCGACGGGTCGCCGGGCGCTGTGCTGTGTCCGATACCGTTTTTACGTCCGCGGGACATCGTGCAAAGCCAGGCAGGGCTGTCGGGTGCAGAAAAGCAGCAACATCTGTTACAGGCCATCACAGACTATTACCACCAGCAGCACGCCGAAGCCTGTGCCCTGCGGGGTGAACAGCCTATTCCGGTGATTGCGACCGGGCATCTCACCACCGTCGGGGCCAGTAAAAGTGACGCCGTGCGTGACATCTATATCGGCACGCTGGATGCCTTTCCGGCGCAGAACTTCCCGCCAGCCGACTACATTGCGCTCGGGCATATCCACCGCGCGCAGGTTATTGGCGGCAGCGAGCACATCCGCTACTGCGGCTCCCCTATTTCGCTCAGCTTTGACGAAACGGGCAAAGCCAAATCGGTGCATCTGGTGAGCTTTAGCGAGGGAAAACTCCGCGCCGTCGAGACGCTGGAAGTACCGGTCACCCAGCCGCTGGCGGTGCTGAAAGGCGATCTCGATGCCATCACCGCCCAGCTGGAACAGTGGCGCGGTGCTGAACAAGATCCCCCCGTCTGGCTGGATATCGAAATCACCACCGATGACTACCTGCACGATATGCAGCGCAAAATCCAGGCGCTGACGGAGGATTTGCCCGTCGAAGTCTTACTGGTCCGCCGCAGCCGCGAGCAGCGCGAGAAAATTCTGTTAAGCGCTCAACGTGAAACGCTCAGTGAACTGCGGGTTGAAGAGGTGTTTGAACGCAGGCTCTCGCAGGAAGAGATTGACGACGCGAAGCGCGCAAGACTCAGCGAACTCTTCAGCCATACCCTGCATGCGCTCAATGATGAGGAAGAAAACGCATGAAAATTTTGAGCCTGCGCCTGAAAAATCTCAACTCCCTCAAGGGCGAGTGGAAAATTGACTTTACCGCGGAGCCGTTTGCCAGCAACGGGCTGTTTGCCATCACCGGCGCGACCGGGGCAGGAAAAACTACCCTGCTCGACGCCATCTGTCTGGCGCTTTATCACGAAACGCCGCGACTGCAGAAGGTCTCTCAGGCGCAAAACGATCTGATGACGCGCGACACCGCCGAATGCCTGGCAGAAGTGGAGTTCGAGGTAAAAGGCACCGCCTATCGCGCCTTCTGGAGCCAGAACCGGGCCCGCAACCAGCCGGACGGGAACCTGCAGGCACCGCGCGTGGAGCTGGCGCGCTGTGAAGATGGCAAAATCCTGGCCGACAAAGTGTCGGATAAGCTGGAGCAAACCGCCGCGCTTACCGGGCTGGACTACGGGCGCTTTACCCGCTCGATGCTGCTGTCACAGGGGCAGTTTGCCGCCTTCCTTAATGCCAAACCGAGCGATCGTGCCGAGCTGCTGGAAGAGCTGACCGGCACCGAGATCTACGGCCAGATTTCCGCCATGGTGTTTGAAAAACATAAAGCCGCCCGCAGCGTGCTTGAAAAGTGCGAGGCGCAGGCGGCGGGCGTCGTTCTGTTGAGCGAAGAACAGCAGCAGCAGTTACAGCAAAGTTTGCAGGCACTTACTGACGAAGAGAAAACCCTGCTGGTTCAGCAGCAAAGCCAGCAGAAAGATTTTCAGTGGCTTACGCGTCATGATGAGCTCGTGCGCGAGCAACAGCGCGTCACCGCGACGCAGCTGCAGGCGCAACAGGCGCTGACGAACGCTGCGCCAGAGCTGGCAAAGCTCCAGCTTGCTCTGCCCGCCGCCCAGCTTCGACCGCTCTGGGAACATCAGCAGGAGCAAACCGCGCGTCTGGCACAGACTCAGCAGCGAATTATCGAAGTAAATACTCGCTTACAAGCCAGAACCGCGCTGCGCTCACGTATCCGCAATACCGCCCTGCGTAACCACGAGCAGCTTCAGACCGAACTGACGGCGCTGGCGCAGTGGCTGGCGGAGCACGAGCGCTATCGGCTGCTGGGCCAGGAGATTGCCGGCTGGCGCGCCCAGTTCTCGCAGCTTAACCGCGATAAAACGCAGTTAGCCTCGCTTGCTGCGCGGATGAGTGAATTACGCAACAGGCTGGCTGAGATGCCGGAAAATGCGCTGACCCTGACGGCGGATGAGGTTAGCGCGGCCATGGAGCAGCAGTCCCGGTCACGCACGCTGCGCCAGCGGCTAACGTCGCTGCATGCCCGCTATCAGCCGCTGCAAAAGCGCCTGCGCCAGAGCGGTGAAAGCGTGCAGAAGGCCCAGGCCGAACAAAATAAACTCAATGAAACGCTGATGCTGCGCCGCCAGCAGTACAAAGAGAAACACCAGCACTATCTGGACCTGAAGGCCCTGTGCGAACGCGAAGCGACGATTAAAGACCTGGAAAGCTATCGTGCCCAGCTTGAGGCGGGTAAACCCTGTCCGCTGTGCGGTTCCAGCGAGCACCCCGCCGTTGAGCAATACCAGTCTCTTGAGCTGACGGATAACCAGCGCCGCCGTGATGCCCTGGAAAAAGAGGTCGCCGCCCTTAAAGAGGAAGGCCTGCTGGTGCTGGGACAGATTAATGCCCTGGCTCAGCAGATCCAGCGCGAGACAGACGAAGTTCAGACGCTCTCTCAGGAAGAGCAAGCACTCACTAAAGAGTGGATAGAGGCCTGTGCTTCCCTGAATATAGCGTTGAATATTCAGGACGATATCGCGCCATGGCTGAACGAACAGGAACAGTACGAGCGCCAGCTTTATCTGCTCAGCCAGCGTCTGACCCTGCAAAACCAGTTGAACGAGCAGGAAGCGCAGGAGCGACAGTATCAGCAGCAGCTGACGGCCGCGCGCCAGGCGCTGGAACACACCCTGCTCTCGCTATCACTCAACGTACCTGAAGACGGTAATGAAGCCGCCTGGCTGCACGCCCGCGAAGCGGAATTCTCGCAGTGGCAGGAGAAGCAAACGCAGCACGGCGTGCTTCAGGAACGCATAAACGCCCTGAAGCCGCTGCTCGACGCGCTTCCGGCAACGAAAAGCGCAGACGCCGAACCGGTTATTCCTGATAACTGGCGCGACATCCACGACGAGTGCGTGTCGCTACAGAGCCAGCTGACCGCGCAACAGCAGCAGGAGACGCTGGAGCAAGAGCGTCTGCAGCAGTCGCAGACGCAGTTCACCGCGGCGCTCTCGGCAAGCTGCTTTGCCGATCGGGACGCGTTCCTTGCCGCGCTGTTGGATGACGACGCTATTCGCCACCTCGAACAGCTGAAACAGTCGCTGGAAAGCCAGATACAGCAGGCCGCGGCCCTTTCCGGCCAGGCTAACCAGCAGCTGCAGGCTCATCTGGCGCTGCGGCCGGAAGGGCTCGACGCCGATGCACCTGCGCTGCAAAGCCAGCTGCAGCAGCTGGCGCAGCGGCTGCGCGAGAACACCACGCATCAGGGCGAGATCCGCCAGCAGCTTAAGCAGGACAGCGATAACCGTCAGCACCAGCTGGCGTTGATGCAGCAAATTGAAGAGGCCGCGCGCCAGGCGGACGACTGGGGGTACCTGAACGCGCTGATCGGCTCCAGCACCGGCGACAAGTTCCGTAAGTTCGCCCAGGGGCTGACGCTGGACAATCTTGTCTGGCTCGCAAACCAGCAGCTTAACCGTCTGCACGGGCGTTATCTGCTGCAGCGTAAGGCCAGCGACGCGCTGGAGCTGGAAGTGGTCGATACCTGGCAGGCGGATGCGGTTCGCGATACCCGTACGCTCTCGGGCGGCGAAAGCTTCCTGGTCAGCCTGGCGCTGGCGCTGGCCCTTTCCGATCTGGTGAGTCATAAGACGCGGATCGATTCCCTGTTCCTGGATGAAGGGTTCGGCACGCTCGACAGTGAAACGCTGGATACCGCGCTGGATGCGCTCGACGCGCTGAACGCCACCGGGAAAACCATCGGCGTGATCAGCCACGTTGAGGCGATGAAAGAGCGCATTCCGGTGCAGATTAAGGTGAAGAAGATCAACGGCCTGGGGTATAGCAGGCTGGATAAGGTGTTTGCGGTGGAATGAATGGGGTGATCGTGCGGTCTGATGCCCTCACCCTAACCCTCTCCCACAGGGAGAGGGAATAAACGTTTATTCTGGCCATAACCACGCCGCGCCGCGCACGCCGCTGGAGTCCCCGTGCAGCGCTTTGCGGATCGGGGTTTCGCATTCACCGCCGAAGACCCACTGTTTCACCAGGTTCGGCACCGTGGCGTACAGCCGATCGACGTTGCTCATGCCGCCACCCAGCACTATCACGTCAGGATCGAGAATATTCACCACGTGAGCCAGCGATTTCGCCAGCCGCATTTCGTAGCGGCTAAGCGCCAGTTCGGCGACAGGATCCTGTTCTTCGACCAGACGCATGATTTCGTTGCCCTTGAGCGGCTGGCCGCTCAGACGGTGGTAGTCGGTCGCAAACCCGGTGCCGGAGATAAACGTCTCGATACAGCCCTGTTTTCCGCAGTAGCATGGGACTTCAGCGCGGTATTTAAGCTCGTCTTCATCCATCCACGGCAGCGGGTTGTGTCCCCACTCGCCCGCCGTGCCGTTGCCGCCGATATGGGCGCGCCCCCCGAACGCCACCCCCGCGCCGCAGCCAGTGCCGATAATAACGGCAAACACGGTCTGGGCACCCGCTGCCGCGCCGTCGATGGCCTCAGAGACCGCCAGGCAGTTGGCGTCGTTGGCCAGACGCACGTCCCGGTTCAGACGCGCGCTTAAATCTTTATCAAACGGCTGGCCGTTGAGCCAGGTGGAGTTAGCATTTTTAACCACGCCGGTATACGGCGAGATCGACCCCGGGATCCCCATCCCGACGCTGCCGGTTTGCCCAGTCGCCTGCTCTGCCATCTCAACCAGCCTGGCAATCGTCTCGATAGTCTGGTGATAATCATCGCGCGGCGTCGGCAGACGGTGGCGAAACAGCTGCTCCCCCTGCTCGCTCAGTGCGATAACTTCTGTTTTGGTGCCGCCCAAATCGATCCCAATACGCACAAGACTCTCCTCATTATTTTGATTATCAACAGAGTAGAAGCACGCTTCCCGATTAGCAATGCAAGCGATGCGACAATTCGTTATCATGCCCGCTGATTTAACGACAAGGCCGTGGAAATTATCATGCTGTGGTTCAAAAATTTGATGGTTTACCGTCTCAGCCGCGACGTTTCGCTGCGTGCAGAAGAGATGGAAAAACAGTTAGCCGCTTATACCTTTTCCCCTTGCGGTAGCCAGGATATGGCGAAAACCGGTTGGGTTCCGCCAATGGGTTCACAAAGCGATGCACTGACCCACGCCAGCAGCACGGGTCAAATCATCGTCTGCGCCCGTAAAGAAGAGAAAATCCTGCCGACGCCGGTGGTTAAGCAGGCGCTCGAAGCGAAAATTTTCAAGCTGGAAGCCGAACAGGGCCGCAAGCTGAAAAAGACCGAAAAAGATTCGCTGAAAGACGAAGTGCTGCACTCCCTGCTGCCGCGCGCCTTCAGCCGCTTCAGCCAGACCATGATGTGGATCGATACCGTTAACGGGCTGATCATGGTGGACTGCGCCAGCGCCAAGAAAGCAGAAGATACGCTGGCCCTGCTGCGCAAAAGCATCGGCTCGTTACCGGTCGTGCCGCTGGCGCTGGAAACGCCAATTGAGTTAACGCTGACCGAATGGGTACGCAGCGGTGCTGCGGCACAGGGTTTCCAGATCCTTGATGAAGCCGAGCTGAAAGCCCTGCTGGAAGATGGCGGCGTAATCCGCGCGAAGAAGCAGGATCTGGTCAGCGACGAGATCGCCGTACACATTGAAGCGGGTAAAGTGGTCACCAAGCTGGCGCTCGACTGGCAGCAACGTATTCAGTTCGTGATGTGCGACGACGGTTCAGTGAAGCGTCTGAAGTTCTGCGACGAGCTGCGCGATCAGAACGAAGATATCGACCGGGAAGATTACGCCCAGCGTTTTGACGCTGACTTCATCCTGATGACCGGCGAGCTGGCCGCGTTGATTCAGAATCTGGTGGAAGGTCTCGGCGGCGAAGCGCAGAGATAACGGGTAAAACGTAGGCCGGGTAAGCGTTAGCGCCACCCGGCTAATTTTTTATTTCAGGTAGCGGCACAGATAAGAGGTAGGCTCAGCCACCTGCAAATGAAATTCGCTGTGGCCAGGGACGTTGAAAACTTGCCCGGCAGCGTAAACTTTCCATTCCGTTTCACCCGGCAGCAGGACGTTCAGCGCGCCGCTGACCACCGTCATTTCTTCCGCTTCCGCGGTGCCAAAGGTGTATTCCCCTTCAGCCATTACGCCGACACTGGCGCGGCCAGTGCTGCTGCTGGTAAAACCAATGGATTTCACTTTACCGGAAAAGTATTCGTTACTCTGAAGCATGAACTGGCCCTTATATTTTTAGATAAAAATTCACTATAGGGGCCATGCTCATCACCTGTCACGCAAAATCATTACATGAGGAGTTCCGAGGCCAGTCGAGCCATCAGAACGTTGGATAACAGCACGGGCACATCCAGCGCTTTTTGCAGCAAATCACGATGATGCTGATGGAAACCCAGGCAGTCCAGGATCAAGACATCTGCCCCTCTCTCCAGCAGTTCCTTCCCGGCAGCAATGAGTTTGGCGTCACTGTCCCAGAACGGATTTGCCAGCGCATACAAGGGCACTTTTTCCAGCACGTGCCATTTTGCCTCCTGGTTATCCATGAGCTCCTCAATGGGAACAATCACCCCCACCTGATGACCATCAACGATAGAGGCCACCAGCGGCGGAATGATGCGCATCGGTTCCAGCAAAATCGCATTACGCGCCGTGAGACCTTTAATGGGGGCAGTACTCATCAGCAAAATAACGTCATAACCTTGATTATCGAGCACTTCTATCACGCCCTGCAGCGAGCGCTCGATTTTCTGGCGTGAAACGTGCGCCAGTTTACCGTCACTTAATAACGTCGCCAGGGGATCCTCCCCCGCCTCGACAGCGTAGTCTTCCATGACCTCTTCCCGACTCATCTTCCCCAGCAGGCTGAGATGCGTTATCTGTTGTTCAGATACGTGCTCGGTTAAGAGCGGTAACACTTCGCTTACAGGGACCACACCAATGGTGAGGATCGCCAACGTTGCCTTCATTTTTATCGCCTTCCATTACTCCAACATCGTGTACACAGGTACAGGCTCACTACGCTGCACAGTTCATTTTTTCAACAAAACAGCACCAAGCGTAGCAGGTGATCCCGACATCGAAATGTAAAGATCGCCTGCCGATACCGGAGTTACTTGTAATAACTAAATATTAACTCCTGCTTAACTTTCCCGATGAGTAAAAAGTGTGATTCAGGCACGATCCTGGAGCGTTTAGGAAAACATTCAGGTTATGTCGGGATCTTCATAGCGCCGTTTCGCATCCAGCGCTTCCTGCTCAGTCTCGTGTTCACTGATCAGCGAGTCCGGTTTTGGGTGATCCGCACGCAGTTGATACCAGGTCACGGTATGACCCGTATGGCCTTTTTCAACGGTAACAATGCGCGCTTCACGCGGATAGGGAGGTCTGGTTGGCATAGCTCATCCTTTTTTTATGTCTGAGCTATAAGTATAGACGCCGCTTAGCTGGCACACGCCAAACGCAGGGCGGTAATAATCTGAATCACAACGTCTTCGGGAGTGGCTGACGCATCCACCACGTGGTGAGCCGCTTCGCGGTATAACGCATCGCGTTCGGCCAGCACTTCACTCACCTCTTCGTTGAGTGGCCTGGAGGTCAGCGCAGGGCGTTGCCCCTCTTCCGGAAAAGCTTCCAGACGCCCTACCAGAGCCGACACCGGCGCGCTGAGATAAATCACGATCCCCTTTTCGCGCATAAAGTGACGATTACACTCCGCCAGAACAATGCCACCCCCGGTCGCGATCACGGCAGACGGGGTAGTGACCGCTTTCAGTGCGGCGGTTTCGCGTGCGCGAAAGCTCTCCCATCCCTCTTGCTCAACGATCTCAGCGATGGTTTTTCCGGCCTCGGTTTGCAGCCAGTGGTCGGTATCAACAAACTGGCGATGACACACGCGTGCCAGCTCCAGGCCAACGGTGGTTTTCCCACAGCCGCGGGGGCCAACTAAAAAGATGGGTTGGGTCATGCCAGGTGTTCCCCTTGATGCCGAATGGCTGAAGAGTGTAAAGAAATAATTGCAGAAGATGTTTCGATTACTTTACTGCAAAGCGGTACGGGATGACAACCCTGTGGAGGCCACACTGTACCACAAATTGACAATAATTATCATTACGCTGTGCGGCGCTTCACTTCCAGCAGCCATTTATCCAGTTCGGCAGCGAACTGCTGGCGATCGCGCTGGGACAAGCTGTCCGGTCCACCGGTCTGCACGCCGCTGGCCCGCATCGTATCCATAAAATCGCGCATGGTGAGCTTTTCCCGAATGGTCGAAGGCGAGTAACGCTCCCCGCGCGGATTGAGCGCCGCCGCCCCTTTCTCGAGCACTTCAGCGGCCAGCGGAATATCCGCAGTGATCACCAGATCCTCCGCGCTGCACAGGCGAACAATTTCGTTATCCGCCACGTCGAACCCGGCCGGCACGCGCAAAGAGCGGATGAACCGCGAAGGCGGTACGCGAATGTTCTGGTTTGCCACCAGCGTTAGCGGCATCTGAACGCGCTCGGCGGCGCGAAATAAAATCTCTTTAATCACATTCGGACACGCGTCCGCATCAACCCAAATCGCCATATTGTCTCCCCATAATGACTCTGTCGACTATTGTCGCCTGCATTTCGTTGTTAAGCTATCAATCAGAGAAAACAATGCATAATGACGGAGAATCGTGATGGACAAGAAAATCGGGTTTATCGGCTGCGGTAACATGGGCAAAGCCATCCTGGGCGGTCTGATCGCCAGCGGGCAGGTGCTGCCGGGTCAGATTTGGGTCTATACCCCGTCACCGGACAAGGTCGCCGCATTGCGCGATCAATACGGGATCAACGCTGCCGAAAGCGCGCAGGAAGTGGCCCAGGTCGCCGATATCGTCTTTGGCGCCGTCAAGCCGAACATCATGATCAAAGTGCTGAGCGATATCACCTCCAGCCTGAACAAAGAGACGCTGGTCGTGTCGATTGCCGCGGGCGTCACGCTCGATCAGCTGGCGCGCGCGCTGGGTCACGATCGTAAAATCGTCCGCGCGATGCCCAACACCCCTTCGCTGGTCAACGCCGGCATGACCTCCGTCACGCCTAACGCGCTGGTGACCACGGAAGAAGTGGCCGATGTGCTGAACATTTTCCGCTGCTTTGGTGAAGCTGAAGTGATTGCCGAATCGATGATCCATCCGGTGGTCGGCGTGAGTGGCTCAGCCCCTGCCTATGTATTCATGTTTTTAGAAGCGATGGCCGACGCCGCCGTGCTTGGCGGAATGCCGCGCGCGCAGGCGTATAAGTTCGCCGCGCAGGCCGTCATGGGCTCCGCCAAAATGGTGCTGGAAACCGGCAAACACCCGGGTGAGCTGAAAGATATGGTCTGCTCCCCGGGCGGTACCACCATCGAAGCGGTGCGGGTGCTGGAAGAGCGCGGGTTCCGCTCGGCGGTCATTGAAGCGATGGCAAAATGCATGGAAAAATCAGAGAAGCTGAGTAAATCCTGATACTCTCCATCGGGCGTCAGGCCGCCACTTCGGTGCGGCCGCGCCCGGCATTTTTCGCCCTGTAGAGCGCCACGTCAGCCGCCTTCAGCCATTCCCGATAATGTCCAAACTGCGGTCCCCAGGGGGCAACGCCTACGCTGATGCGCAGCGCTTCTTTTGGCGCGCACGGTAACGTCAGTTTTTCCAGCCGCTCATGCAACCGCGACATCACGGCGATGGCGCTTTCCGCTGCTGTCTGGGACATGATCACCGCAAACTCATCCCCACCAAACCGGCCGATAGCATCGCCTGACCGTACTGACCGCTGGAGCTGGCGCGTAATAGCAATGATCGCCTCGTCGCCCACGTCGTGCCCCCAGGTGTCGTTGATGTTTTTAAAGTGGTCGATATCAATCAGCAGTATCGTGGCGGTGCTGTGGTCGCGCCGACAATGCTCAAATTCATTTCGCAACAGCATTTCCCAGTGTCGGCGGTTAAAGACCCCGGTCATGCCGTCGCGGGTGCTCATCATTTCCAGCCGCTGCTTGTGCTCCGCAAGCCTGACGGCAGTGCGGTGGCTGAGCCAGGCAAACAGCATAGGATAAAATACGAGAACAGGCAGCGTTAAGCCCCACTCCACGGGGTCGGGGTTGAAGACGGCCACCTTCCCGACGAGTGGCAGGGTCACCAGCGCGGAGAGCAGCGTCAACAGGATCCCCGGAATAAACAGACGACAGCCTCCGGAGCCCATCATATTCATCCCCACCATCATCACCAGCGCTGCCGTGGGTAACGCATTCATCCCCATCACGCCGATCCAGAGCCCGGCAATAATGGCATCTACTTTAAGATTGAAAGTTTCCTGCTGATGAGGTGACGTGGCCCGGCAGGATAGCTGCCAGGCGAAATGGGGCCAGACGAACGACCACCCCACCAGTAAAAGCCACCAGCCTCCGGGTAAAAAATGGGTGACCAGCATTCCCGCAACCGGGAAAAACATCGCCGCAAGCCCCACGGCGCGCGCCAGCCTAACTCGCCGGGCAAACTGAATGCCGGCGCGGTGAGGGTCATCCTGAGAAAGGGTTAAATTCCACTCTTCCCGAATGCGCTTTTTGTTGTAATACGTTTCATCATTCATCATTTTTGGGAATATTCTGAAACATTTTCCCAAATTATAGAGAGGGGGTCTGCGGGGAAAGTATGAAATTTCGGGTGAGCCGCCGGAGCCGCTCACCCGTTAGAACTACACTTTTTTCTTCAGGCAGGCACTCATGAACTTGCTGCGGTCGTCCCCTTTCAGGGACTGTTCGGTTGCCTTCGCATTACACTCGCGCATTTTTTGCTGCTGCGGGGTCAGGCTTTTTTCAGCCGGCTTCGCGGCGCCGTTTTTGAGGCAGTCGCTCATGTAGGTCTTGCGAGCATCGCCCTTCAGACTCTGAGACGTCGCCTGTTGATTACAGGTGGTCATACGCTGCTGCTGCGGCGTTAACGTTTTCTCTTCCGCGTTCGCCGAGGCGACCAGGAACAGGCCGGAGAGCAGAGTAACCAGTAATGTTGTTTTCATTGCACCATCCTTTTGTGAACATTCCCTGTAAGTCTGGTTCGTGACAGGAAAAAAACCAGCCGACAGATGTGATTTCCGCCGGGATTTTATCATTTCAGACCCAGCGCCGCCTTCATGGTGTAGAACAGATCCGTTTGATCGGTCAGGCCTACCACGTTGGCCGCATGCGGACCGTAGGCGGCAATGCGCAGTTGGGTGCCCGTGTGCTCCATGGACTCTTCTTCAGAGTTACCGTAGCTCATCACCATGACGGCGCCATCTTTGGTGTTCAGCGCCTGCGTCAGGCCAGGGGCCTTGGTATCTGGAGGAATGATCTGGCTGGCGTGCGCGTGGTCCGCGGTGACGATCACCAGGGTGTTACCGTCTTTTTTCGCGAACGCGAGCGCCTTCTGCACCGCTTCGTCCAGATCGACGGTTTCGCCAATCTGGCCGCACGGATTCGCGGCATGATCCTGTTTATCGATCGACGCGCCCTCAACCTGCAGGAAGAACCCTTTTTCGCTCTTGCTCAAAAGAGAGATCGCTTTATCGGTCATCGCCGCCAGCGTCGGTACGCTGTCCGTGCGTTTCGGGTTCGGCGTACAGGTCACAGCAGGCTGATCGATGTTGCCGTGATAAGAGGCTTTTGGTCCTTCCCAGCGCACGGGCATGTTGCCGTCAGAGAACAGCCCCAGCAGCGGCTTGTCCTGGTTCGCCTCGCTTATCGCCGCCAGAGCATTTGCGTCACTCACCAGTTGATAGCCGCGAGCCTGCGCCTGCTCGCGCAGCGTTTTGCCCTGCCATTCGCCCGCCGTCGCGGTTTCCGCGAAGGTTTTCGCGCCGCCGCCCAGGGTCACGTCAGGACGCGCGTTCAGCAGCTGTTCCGTAATCGAGCCTTTGCCGCCTTTTTCCAGCGCATTCGTTGGGCATTTTTCGCTGGTCACTGACGGGCCGTAGCATTTACGCGATGTAACGTGCGCCACCAGCGCCGCGGGCGTTGCATCCTGGAGTTCAGCGGTGGAGACGTTGCCGGTCGCCAGGCCCGCCGCTTTTGCCATCTCCAGAAGGGTTTGATGATCTTTTTCGTGAATATCCACGCCCAGCGCACCATTATAGGTTTTCACGCCGGTGGACCACGCCGTGGCAGAGGCCGCGGAGTCCGTGACGTAATCCGGTTTACCGGTTTTTTTATCCAGCGCGTAATGGGTATATTGTCCGGTCAGCGGTAAGGCATCGATACCTTTAAAAACGCCGCCCGCTCCCTCGGCATAATTTCGCGCCGCCGTGATTTCGGAATCGCCCATTCCATCGCCAATCAGCAGAATAATATTTTTCGCCGGCTTATCATTCAGCGAAGCGCGAATAGCGGCAGTTTGATCTTCTGATAAACGGCGCGCGCCGCCAGGCTGGGTGATATCCCCTTTTGCCGCACGATTATCCGGCACGCTGGTTTGCGTCGTATCAGCATAAATGGCAGGGGTAATTAACAGGGGAAGTAATGCAATGAAAAGTGCGCTCTGTTTCAATTTATTTTCTCCATGTACAAATACATAAAAATAAAAACAGAGCGACTATAGGCATCCTGCATGACAATTCTATGACACGTCGTTACGTCCTGTGACGGTTTAGCTGCGCGGATGCCTTAACAGCTTCTTTACGTACTGGTGGAGCATCTCGGCATCCTCAACCGGAACCTGCGATTCAGGCCTGACGCTGTCCAGCGCACCTTCCACGCTCTCTATCAACGCCTGTTGATCGGTTTTTGCCATTTGTCGCAGCAGCGCGGTGACCACAATTTCAAGCGCTTCGACCTGAGCCACTAGCTCTTTTGACTCTTCTTCCTTTTGTGCCAGCTTAACCAGCAATTCAGCAATGAGGTTTTTCATCGTGCCAGTTCCTTTTTCAGTTTTGTCTGACGTTATCACTCTGAATCCCTATTGCAAAGAGAAGAAATTAATTATGGTATGCAAAAGTGACACAGGAACAGAAATAAAGAGGTAGCGCCGTGATCGAAACGTTTTTCTATAAAAAGACGCCGCATTTTGTTATATAAAAATGCGGCGACCATAAGAATATATAATACATCTGCGAAAGTGTTATCTCGCCGATTTGGCCTCCGCCATTTGTCTGCGGCGTCGCAGCGCAATAGCCAGCTGGATAATATTGATTAAAACAACAATCGCCGTCGCCGCAAATACCCAGCGAAAACCGGCCATCGCGGAAACGGATGCGCCAATAAGCGGACCGGCAACATTCCCCAGATACATAAATGACTGGTTATATCCAAAAATACGCCCCGTCACCTGGTCGCTGGAATATTTAACCAGCAGGGTCTGCACCGCAGGCAACATGGCGCCATCAGCAAACCCGAGCAGAAATCGCAATACGCCAAGCTGAAGCGGAGAGGTGACAAACGACATCGCGAAGAAGAGTACCACCGCAAAGATCAGCGTCGCCATCAGGATGCGCGCCGTGCCGATCCTGTCACCCAGTTTTCCCAGACGCGGCGCGGAAATCAGGGCGGATACGCCCGGCACGGCGGCAATCATGCCGCTCAGAAAAGCGATATTGGTGCTATCCGGCTCCATCGACTTGATAAACAGCGCCAGAATCGGACCGACCGAACCGTTACAAAGCTGGATCACCATGGTGGTTACAAACAGGCTGATCATCAGTCCCGGATAGGGCAGCGAGGCGAAGACGGCCTTGCCGCTGAGGCGTTCAGATTTACTGATAACCGGACGGCCGCCCTCTTTAATCAGAAAGAGCGTCACCAGAAAACTGACCACCAGCAGAACCGCAGTGATGATAAATACCGCGCGCAGTCCGACGTGGTCCGCCAGAAAGCCCCCCAGCAGCGGACCGCCGATGACGCCGCTGATCTGTGCCGTGGAAAGCGTACTCAGCGCCCAGCCGCTACGCTCACGCGGCACCTGAGAGGCGACCAGTGCCATGGCATTCGGAATGTACCCGGATGTCAGCCCCATCACCGCGCGCAGGAAAAACAGCTGCCAGACGTTAGTGGCGAAGGCCTGCAGCAGAATGGCAATCGCCATCCCGAGCGAGGCGCGCAGCAGCATCAGTTTTCGGCCTTTCCGATCCGCCAGGCTGCCCCACATCGGTGACACAATGGCGGAGACCAGAAACGTGACGCTGAACGTCAGACCGGACCACATGGAGAGCGCTTCATGCGAAGTCACCCCCAGCTGCGAGACGTACAGCGGCAGGAACGGCAGGATCTGGCTGATGGCCAACCCGGTGAAGAAGCAGCCGAACCAGACCGAGATGAGATTAACTTTCCAGGATTCCATAAAGAAATAGTCTTCATTTTTAGGCGAATTCGCCGTCAGATTAGCAAGTTACGCGTTTTGACGTCGCACCAGAGATGCGGCTTGACTGACTTTGGTGTTTTATCTTCCCAGTCATCATATTTGTGAAATAAGTCACAATTTATCCATTTTCTGGCGGAATATTATGCTTCACCGACAGAGTCCGAAACCGCGCATGCCCAGATGAAAATGGTTGGCATGCGCCGCGTTATACTCCGGCCCCAGGCCGTTTCCGTAGTAGCCGCAGCTCGCCGCCAGCATGGCTTTCAGCCAGGGCTGCGTTGTTGCCGCCTTCCAGCCGTTCATCACCGTGACGCGTTCACCGTTCGCCAGACGAAAAGCGGCAATATCCAGCGCCTCAGCCGTAGCATGTTCACTGCGTCGCGCGTCAGGGCGGTGGTAAATATTGCGGCAGGCAAAGCTGCCGAGATGATCGATACGCGCCAGGTCGCTGCCCGTATAGCGTTTTGTCAGCGGCCGGGCCTGCTGGCTGATAAAGAGGGCTGAGCTGAGCGCCAGCGGACAGCTGGCGAGAAAACTGCTGTTCAGGCCGACCGGACCGAAGTCACGCACGCGTACAACGTTATTAAGCGGACACGCGCCGCCGCTGTCAGCCACCGGCTGGGTGCGGATGAGATCTCTTTGGTTAGCCTGCGAAAGCAGGCTCGCGCACGCCTCGGGGGTTAAGCGCCGAAGCTTATACTGGGTGATTCGGCCCGGCGGGTCGTCAAGCGTCAGCGGCATGAAAGGGTTGTAGTAAGGCGGCAACCAGCGGTAACCCACCGTTGCGATGGCCAAAATGATAAATACGGTCAGCAGCGTTTTTCCTTTCACTCTCCCCCCTCAACATTCCCCAAAACATTATGGCAGAAGGCCGCGAAACCCGCCGGGCATCGTGGTATGTTATTGGCTTTTCGTCAGACTGGAAGAGAGTGAGATGGCTAAGCAGCGCGTAGGTATTGTCTTTGGGGGAAAATCAGCGGAGCACGAAGTGTCATTGCAATCGGCCAAAAATATCGTTGATGCGATCGATAAAAGCCGCTTCGACGTGGTGCTGCTGGGCATTGATAAACAGGGCCAGTGGCACGTTAACGATGCCAGCCAGTATCTGCTGAATGCTCACGATCCGGCACACATCGCCCTTAATCCTTCGGAAGTGAGCGTCGCCACCGTACCCGGCGTCGTGAAGGGGCAGCTTATCGACGCCGGCAATGCACAGGCTCTCGCCCAGATCGACGTTGTCTTCCCTATCGTTCACGGCACACTGGGCGAAGATGGTTCCCTGCAGGGAATGCTGCGCATGGCCAACCTGCCGTTCGTCGGCTCGGACGTCCTCGGCTCTGCCGCATGCATGGACAAAGACGTCACCAAACGCCTGCTGCGCGATGCCGGGCTGAACATTGCACCATTCGTGACCCTCACACGCGCCAACCGCGACAAACACAGCTTCGCGCAAATTAGCGGAGAGCTGGGTCTGCCGCTGTTTGTGAAGCCTGCAAACCAGGGCTCCTCCGTGGGCGTCAGCAAAGTGACCAGCGAAGCTGAGTTCACGCAGGCCGTCCGCCTGGCGTTTGAGTTCGACCATAAAGTGGTGGTTGAGCAGGGTATTAAAGGCCGTGAAATTGAGTGCGCCGTGCTGGGCAACGATTTTCCACAGGCGAGCACCTGCGGAGAGGTGGTGTTAAACAGCGACTTCTACTCGTACGACACTAAATACATTGATGACAAAGGCGCCCAGGTTGTCGTGCCTGCGGATATCGATCCGGCGGTTAACGATAAGATCCGGGCGATCGCTATTCGCGCTTATCAGACGCTCGGCTGCTGCGGCATGGCGCGCGTGGATGTGTTCCTGACGGCGGAAAACGAGGTGGTGATCAATGAAATCAATACGCTTCCGGGGTTCACTAACATCAGCATGTATCCGAAACTGTGGCAGGCAAGTGGCCTGAGCTACCCGGAATTGATCACCCGCCTGATCGAACTGGCGCTGGAGCGTCACGCCGCCGACAGCGCGCTTAAAAGTTCCGTAAACGGTTAATCGGCGCGCTTCGCCGACTCCGCCTCATCCGCTGTCGTCTCTTCAGGACGACGGCGGATAATCAACCCCGCCAGCCAGAAACTGATCACCCAGGTCACCAGCCCAACGGCATACGTTTGCCAGCCTTTTGCCTCAAACCCCAACAGGCCCACAACACCGTTAAGAATAAAGATCAGCCCGATAGCGAAGGCGTAGTAGTGCCAGTCTCGGCGTAGTTTGGACGTGAGCTTCATAACAACTCCGGCAGGAAAAAAAGACATCCTCTCACAGATTTACGGCCAGGTCTGTGGCAGATACGGAAATTCTGAAACGCGACGCAATTTCAGTTAAGTCATGAAATTGTGATGTGCTGCAGAAATCAACAATCCAGGAGGATTCCGGCGCGTAAATTACCACGATTCTGATATTGACAAATGCGATGACCTGTCAAACTCCCCCTGTACGAAGCGTATTAACAGAGCGATTTATCCGGAGGTCATCATGGCTGACTTTACATTGTCGAAACCGATTTTTGGCGGAAAACCAAAAACCTCCACGGCGGGTAATATCGCGTATGCCCTGTTTGTCCTGTTCTGCTTCTGGGCTGGCTCACAGCTGCTCAATATGCTGGTCCATGCGCCAGGCGTTTATGAACACCTGATGCAGGTACAGGATAACGGACGCCCGCGAGTTGAGATTGGCTTTGGCGTCAGCACACTGTTCGGCCTGATTCCCTTCCTCGCGGGATGTATGATTCTGGGCGTGGTGGCATTAGCGCTGCGCTTTCGCCGTCGCCGTTAAAGCCCCATACAGCGAGCCCGGCGATCGTCCACGCGTTTTGCGAACCACGCGGTGGTCAGGTTACGCGTGATCTTCGGGCTTTCCAGCTGAATGCCCGGCAGGATAGCCCTCGGTAACGTTTTCCCGCTTTTCTGCTCTGCGAGCGCAAACACCTTCTTGTACAGATCCGTTTTCTCAAAGGCCAGGCTATCGCCTTTCTCAAGCTGACGGCGAATGTCGCTGTTGCTCAAGCCAAGCGTTGTCGATAATTTCCGTACGGCAAGCTCAGTGCTTCCCGCCTCGCTGCTGCCGTAAGCGATGAGATCGCCGTCCAGCGCGAGCTTAACGCCGCTTGCGCGGCTGACCGCACTCTGGAATGCCGCATTACGGCTGGCATACCAGCCGGCGTTAAAGTCGGCAAAGCGGTACAGCGGCTCATCGTAGTTCGCCGGGTAGTTCAGCAGGTGATACGTGCCGAACCACAGCCCGCCGCGCAGGGAGAAGACCTCCTGGCGCACCGTACCGTCGATTTTCCACGGGTAGCCATCGGTATGCTTCTCCGCGAACGCGATGCTTACCTGCATTGGGCCTCCGGTGTGGACCGGGTTCAGTGAGCCAAACAGCTTCTGCCCCATTGGGACCATGCTGATGAAATCATCAAAGATGGCGCTAAGCTGTTTTTCGGTTTTCACCGTATCGAGCCGCTCGCTGTAGCTTTTGCCGTTCGGCGAGGTGATTTTAAGCGCGGTATGCACGAGGAACAGCGGGATATGCATGGACTCCGCGCGGCGGTCGATCTCTTTCCAGGCGATTTTATTCAGCCCCGGCACAGCCGGGTCTGACTGGTACATCGACTCCTGCTGCGCCACCGCCAGCACCGAACAAATGTTCTCCTCGGTCGGCGCGATCTTTTGGCTTTCAAAAGTTTTTGCCAGCGCGTCTGCCCACGCATTGCGATCCTTCACGCTGGCGGGCATTTTCTGCCGCACAACGCTCGCCACATCAACGGGCTTCTCGCCCTTTTTGAGCGGAGCGGCTCCCTTTTCGGCACAGCCTGCCAGCACAAAAGCGGCCAGAATGGTCAACGGTAATGCGCGCGGTACGGCAAAAGGCATAGCAACGTCCTGTATTAGCTAAATGTGTTGGTGACTTCCTGCAGGTCACGATCGTCCAGCTCGCGTTCAAAGCTGCGCAGACGTTTGTAGATAGACATCAGTTCTACCAGCGTGGTCCAGGAGCTGATCAGGTACTGGAACGACCCACGAACCTGACCGAAAACGTTAGTGATCTGCGTCATCAGACCGAGCGTAATCGTACCCGCAACAATCGACGGGAACAGCAGGAACAAACCGAAAACGTTATCCACCTGCAGATACAAAATACGGGCAATGTTGAAATACATATAGTGGAAGTAGAGTCGGAAGTAGTTACGGCGTACGGCGCCAAACAGCTCGCGGACGGTCGGCGGCGAGGCGCGGTTGGCATCATCTTCGCCGTAAACCAGCTCTTTACGGTACGCGGCTTCGACGCGTTGATTTTTAAACTCCAGCCCCGGCAGTTTGATCCCCACCACCGCCAGCAGGCCCGTTCCCATCAGCGACCAGACGATCGCGGCAATCACCAGACCATACGGAAGATGACCGACAATAGGCAGATCCGGCACGTGCGCAGAGAGCGTCACCAGCACCGGCAGGAAGGCAATCAGCGTCATGATGGCGTTGATAAAACTGACGCCCATGTCTTCAAGGGTGGAGGCAAAACGCATGGTGTCTTCCTGCACACGCTGCGCGGCGCCTTCGATATGGCGCAGATGCTGCCAGTGCGCCATATAATGTTCGTTCATCGCGGTACGCCAGCGGAAAACGTAGTGGCTGACGAAGAAGTTGTTCATCACGCCGATGATCACCGCTATCAGGGCGATACCGAGGAAGATCCCGACTTCATGGTAGAACTGGGTAATGGTCACCTTATGCGGCGAGCTGAGCGCGGTCTGGATCAGATCGTAGAACGGCGCATACCAGGCGTTAACCGCCACGCCCACCTCCACGAGGAACCAGGTCACAAAGATAATCAGCGATGTGCCGAGGATAGACCAGTACTGCCAGCGATGCGGGGAATAAACAAACCAGAACAGCGCAAACAGCCCTACGCACACCGTGTAGTAGGCGTAAAACAGCAGGTAGCTCAGCGACCAGAAGCGCGCCGCGCTAATCGGCACCTCACCTGTCGCCCCCGTGATGCGCGTCAGCCATGCGCCGCCGCCCGCCTGCCAGAAAATGACAGCGATCAGTGCCCAAATAAATGCCGACAGGAAAAAAGGCCCCGGCTTTGGGAAAAAAGACTTAAACATAATGCTTCCTTCTTGTTGTTATGGCTGTTGCTGTGTACAACACGTCACCACACGAAAACCTGCCCGAGCCAGCCTCCCGGCTCCGGCAAAAAGGTCAGACCCGAGCGTTAATTATTAGTTCGCTTTCCAGTTTTCAAGAATTGTTTCGGTGCGTTTCACCGCGAGAGGATTCGCCGGCGCAATGAAGTTACGCCAGACATCGTTGTGATGGTTAATCAGGATCTGCGCATCTGCCGCCGGGCGATTGGCTGTAGTATGGGCATCTTCCGCCACGGTGATGTGATAACCCCGGCTGACGCCGTTCTTAACCGTCGCATCGACGCAGTAATCGGTGGCGCAGCCGCAGATAACAAACTCGCGAATGCCCTGCTCACGCAGCAGCGCCTCAAGCACGGTGTTGTAGAAGGCATCACAGGCGGTTTTGGTCACGTAAAGCGCGTCAGCAGGTTGATGGAGTTCAGGCAGTAGTGCAAACCCCTCACTCCCCTCTTCCAGGCCACCAGCCTCAGTATGCTGAATAAAAATCACCGTGTCGGCTGCCTGCGTAAGCTGGTTGATCTGAGAGACACACTTTTCACGCTGATGACGAGGGGTTTCAAATACCCCGTTCTGCATATCGACAACCATAACCACACGCTTCTCAGACATACCGTTCTCCGTAAGATTGAGTGAAACTGGTGCCTATCATAAGCCCGATGTCACAAAATGGGAGATGGCTCGTAAGTAAATTGTTCATATTTACCCATGGTTACGTTTTTCTCGCTATCGTTATGCAATTCGGGGCATTGCGCGGTTCCGATTAGTAGTATAAATACCCATTACTTTCCTCATTCACTTCATGGATGCTTTTCGTTGAAACGTTGTCTGCTCTCTTTTGCCGCGCTGTGTGCGGTGAGCTTTTCTACCGCCCAGGCAGCCCAACCGCTGACGGCACCCGTTTTAGCTTCAGATATTGCCGATCGCTACGCAAACCTTATCTATTACGGCAGCGGCGCGACCGGGATGGCGATGGTCGTCATCGACGGCAACCAGCGTGTGTTCCGCAGCTTTGGCGAAACGCGCCCGGGAAATAACGTTCACCCGCAGCTGGATTCCGTTATCCGCATCGCATCCTTAACCAAGTTGATGACCAGCGAAATGCTGGTGAAACTGCTCGACCAGGGCGTGGTGAAGCTTGACGATCCGCTCAGCAAATACGCGCCGCCAGGTGCCCGGGTACCTACGTATCAGGGGACGCCGATCCGGCTTGTGAACCTTGCAACCCACACCAGCGCCCTGCCGCGTGAGCAGCCAGGCGGAGCGGCGCATCGTGACGTATTTGTCTGGCCAACGCGCGACCAGCGCTGGAGCTATCTGAGTACCGCCACGCTGAAAGCGGCACCGGGCTCGCAGGCCTCTTATTCAAACCTGGCGTTCGACCTGCTGGCGGATGCCCTCTCAACGGCGGCTGGCAAACCCTATACGCAGCTGTTTGAAGAGCAGATCACCCGTCCGCTCGGCATGAAAGACACCACGTTTACTCCGTCCCCGGATCAGTGCCGTCGCCTGATGGTGGCAGAGAAAGGCGCCAGCCCCTGTAATAACACGCTCGCGGCTGTGGGCAGCGGCGGGGTTTACTCCACGCCTGGCGACATGATGCGCTGGATGCAGCAGTTCCTTTCTTCAGATTTCTACGCTCGCACCAGCCAGGCCGATCGCATGCAGACTCTGATTTATCAGCGTACTCAGCTGCACCGCGTCATCGGGATGGACGTGCCGGGTAAAGCCGATGCGCTCGGCATGGGGTGGGTCTATATGGCGCCGAAAAATGGGCGTCCGGGTATTATTCAGAAAACCGGCGGCGGCGGTGGATTCATCACCTATATGGCCATGATCCCGCAGTCAAACGTGGGCGCGTTTGTGGTGGTCACCCGCTCCCCGCATACGCGTTTCGTCAATATGAGTGACGGGATTAATAACCTGGTGGCAGAACTGAGCGCCAATAAAGCCCAGGTGCTCACCGCGTCTAACTGATCTTAATATTCCGTGGGCAAGCGGTTGATGCTGACCAGCTTGCCCCGGCTCATATTGATGTAGTTACCTTGCCGCAGGGCAGCGAGAACCTCAGCAACCACTGAACGTGAAATACGCGTACTTTGTTGAATATGATTCATCACACCGATTTTTGAACGCAACGTTTCATCCCACTCCGCCATATTCAACAGCATGGCGCGGATCTGATGATAGGAATTATTTCCCACCAGCTGCATATCGCGTTTCTCAAGAATGTAGTTTATCCAGGATAACCAACCGAAGGCCTCTTTCCATAGCGCGTTCTGTTGTATAAGTTGACGGGTGGTTTCAGTGGGCAAATAAAAACCCGTGCAGGATGTTTTGGCTATCACTCTATATTCCTGGCAGTGATTAATCATCACTGTGGACAAACCCATAATAAACGGCGCTGTCGCGATGCCCACAAGCAGTTCATCTGAATGTCGATAGATTTCGATAACACCGGTTTGGAATACGATGGTGCGGCGCTCATTACATTCACCGGATATAATTAATTGTTTTGGAGCAGATTTAAAAGGGGTACTGGCTGATTTCAAACACTGTTCGAGCCGGCGTAATTCAGAAAGTGGTTTCGCATTAACCTTCATGCAGACCTCAAGGCATCCGTATTTGTCGGTTCAATATTATTTTTATTACTTCTGTAAAAAGCGGGGGGAGGTAACGCCTCCCCCCGCTTTTATTTATTACCAGGTATATTTCACACCCAGGTTTGCGCCCCAGTTCTGATCAACGTCGCCGCCGCCCAGATAAGTGGCATCAGTGTAAGCACTGAAGTTCTTCGTGAAGCTGAACTGGGTGCCCAGCCCTACGCGCACAGCGGAGCCTTTAACGCCGTTATCAATGCTGTCACCGTTAATGTCGGCATTGTTATCAGCATCGTCATAGACCCAGGCCAGTTTGAAGTAAGGCGTCAGAGCCTGATCGCCGCCGTAGTTGAAGGTGTAACCCGCATCAACACCGAGTTCATAACGCAGGCTATCGTAAGATTGCCCATCCATGCGCATGTCATTGCTGAGGCGATAATCATCGCCAGACTGGAACAGGCCAGACACGGCTGCGTATGGTGTGACGTAGCCGGACAGGTTTGGTTTCCAGTCATAGCCCAGTTTCAGCCCAAAACCAACCGCGTCATTGGTGGTGTTGCCGTCAACATACTGGCCGTTGCTCATGTTAGCAGAGAGATCGCTGTTGAAGCGGGTG
Source organism: Enterobacter sp. PL_is379 (assembly GCF_055817355.1). Classification (NCBI taxonomy): domain Bacteria; kingdom Pseudomonadati; phylum Pseudomonadota; class Gammaproteobacteria; order Enterobacterales; family Enterobacteriaceae; genus Enterobacter; species Enterobacter sp. PL_is379. The sequence continues at coordinate 106,721 of NZ_JBVPGT010000026.1, read as the reverse complement.
TAGCTCAGGGAACTGTCGAGGAAAAGATCGTTCATGAACTTCGCCGACGCGTAGATCATCGCCGTCTGGCTGTCCTGATCGACCTGACCGGTACGATCGCTGATATCCCCCTTCGCGAAACCTGCCGCACCACCGACGATCCACTTCGCATTATTACCGTCAATCTGGGTATCCAGACCGACCATAATACCGCTCACGTCCTGATCGTAGCTGATAACGCCATTATCACCGTCGAAATTGCCGCCGAAGTAGCTCACCCACGCCCCGCCGTTATCCGCCAGGCCGTGACGGCTGTTGGTCAGACGCGTACCAACGGTATCCTGCTGCAGATTCCAGATGTTGGTGTTGGCAGATGGGATGCTCAGCGCCATATTGGCGTAGTCGGTCAGCGCTTTCTGCTGGAGGACAACGGCGTCACCCTGCTGCTGCGCCTGGTAGGTGTAGGCACCTAAATCGGCTTTGTTTGCAGCAGTAAAGCTGGCTGCAGTATCCGCGTTATTGTCATAGACGCGAATAATCTCTTTGTTTTTGTAATCGGCGACGGAACCAGCTCCGGTCGCGTTGTCGATACGGACCTTTTAGTTACCGGCGACGTCACCGTTCACTGACAGATGACCATCAGAATTAATCGCCACAACGCCGTAGTCGTAATCGGCATTGTGCTTATCGTTGGTGATATAGCGTGCGTTGTTCAGATCGCTGTTCAGCACGTAATCACGGCTGGCAACGTTCAGCACACCACCATCGGTCAGTACCATATTGTGCGTATCAACCTGTCCCAGCCCCAGCGCCAGCTCTGCACCGTTATCCACGGTGATGGTGTTGGCATACAGATCGGCCGTTTCTTCCGTCAGTGCCGCACGGCTATAGCTGTCCAGATACAGATGGTCGGTGGCCACGCCGCCGCTGTCGCCGATATTCAATGAGGAAGCATTGGTCAGGGTGATGGTATCCGCCAGCAGACCTGAGTTTTCAACATTGACCTGAGACTGGTTGTTGACCGTCAGCGTGTCGATGTTAGACACCTTGCGGGTATCCCACTCGGAGCCGTTATCCAGCGTGATGTTAAAGAGACCGCTCTGATACACCGCTTCGCCCGCAACATGTCCGTTGCTGTCATAGGTGGAGTCTGGCCAAATGCTGTTTGGGGACAGAGCGCTCCAGTCTACGTTGCTGTAGCCCAGGCCATACATCTGCGCCGTGCCGATAGCCTCGACGCTCGACTGCGCTGCACCAACCCATTTGCTGCCATTGGTCAGAGTAACGTCCAGCTTATCGGTACCGTCCCAGCCGTTGGTAGTTGGGTTATAGACACCGTCTGCACTGGTATCCGTTGCCGGATCGCCGTTCGGATAGAAGTTGTTGTCGAAGGTACTGGAGAAAAGAATGTCGCCAGTCACGGTGGAGTGATCGAACGTGGCGCTGGTCTGCATCGCGTTATCAGACGCGCTGGCGGCCACAATCAGCGCCGCATCATCTGCCGCTGTCGCGTTGGTTTCACCATAGTCGCTCGGCTTCGCGGTTTGACCGTAGAATCCGCTGGTACCTAAATCGCTGTACGCACCAGAAGTCAGTACCGAATCTTTCACCAGTAGCGTGTCGGTAAAGACGTTGCTGCTGTTGGCTACGCCTTCAACGCCGTCGTACGGGGTATTATCCAGCTCCTGATACCCCTGCGTCAGGGTAATACCCGCGACGTGAGAGTTATTCTGGATAACAATATCCGATTCAACATCCAGGGTAATTGCATTGCCCAACCCATAGGTATCAAGATAGTGGGTTTCGGTATTATCGCCATTTACCACATTGTAAGCATAATGCTCATAGGTGTCGTTAATGGTGGAGTGATCAACGGTCAGGCTAAAACGATCGTACTGAGAATGGGTCGTGCCGTCGGTATCTATACCATCAGCACACGAGGTGGTCATACACTCAGAGGTAATCATGCCATTAATGGTACTGTTGGAAATGCTTAATGCATTAGCCCGACCATTGATACCATCATCCAGATAGTATGTTGAAATAATACCATTCACGGTGGATTTATTAATCACCGGATAAATATCACCGTCGTGGGTAACGTCTGAGTAATCCCAGTCGGCATAGCCATAATACCAGGGGGTGGACGCTGTATTATCGTACCCGAAGGTATTATAAGTTGTACCGGAAATATCCTTCGCACTGGCCTGAGAAGCGATAGCCAGGGTGCAGGCTAATGCAAGTTGAGATACAACGAGTTTCTTTTTCCATGTTTGCATTGGGTCATCCCTCCTCAGGGACGTAAGCAAGTTTGTCCATCAATGAATTTGCAACATTTAATTGCGGAGGGAATTATGCAGTTTCATTTCGAAAAGGTTCAATGAATGTTTCCATTAAGTCCGTATCCAGACCAATAACACATCAAAAACAACAAACGCAGGGGGCACTCAAGATAAATATTATAAAAACAAAACGTTAAAATACAGACAAGCGAAGGAGAAATATATAACAAAAAATAATAAATCACTTTTAATGATGCATCCCACTTAATATAGAAACAATACGAATATCTCACCCCCAATCAGTAATATACTAACCAGTATTAAATATTGATGAAATGAAACCTGACCTGCCGCATTTCGCAAAAAGCAAAATGCCCACTTTAGTAAAACACCCGTCTTCACTTTGAGGTACACTAGCCTTCTTTGTTCCACAAACATCAGGCATACCATGACCGATTTAATTGCACGCCCACGCCGCCTGCGCAAGTCACCTGCACTGCGCGCTATGTTTGAAGAGACAACCCTGACCTTAAACGATCTGGTGTTGCCGATTTTTGTCGAAGAAGAGATCGATGACTACAAAGCCATCGAAGCCATGCCGGGCGTCATGCGCATTCCGGAGAAATATCTGGCGCGTGAGATTGAACGCATCGCCAACGCGGGGATCCGCTCGGTGATGACCTTCGGCATCTCACACCATACCGATGCCACCGGCAGCGACGCGTGGAAAGAAGATGGCCTCGTCGCCCGCATGTCCCGCATCTGCAAAGAGACCGTGCCGGAAATGATCGTCATGTCCGATACCTGCTTCTGTGAATACACCTCACACGGCCACTGCGGCGTGCTGTGCGATCACGGCGTGGATAACGATGCGACCCTGCTGAACCTTGGCAAGCAGGCTGTCGTCGCGGCCGCGGCAGGTGCAGACTTCATCGCCCCATCTGCGGCAATGGACGGACAGGTTCAGGCGATTCGTCAGGCGCTGGACGCGGCGGGCTTTACCGACACCGCCATCATGTCTTACTCCACCAAATTCGCCTCCTCCTTCTACGGCCCGTTCCGTGAAGCGGCGGGCACGGCGCTGAAAGGCGATCGTAAAACCTATCAGATGAACCCGCTGAACCGTCGGGAAGCGATTCGTGAATCCCTGCTTGATGAAGCCCAGGGCGCAGACTGCCTGATGGTGAAACCGGCTGGCGCGTACCTTGATATCCTGCGCGACATCCGCGAGCGCACCGAGCTGCCGCTGGGGGCTTATCAGGTGAGCGGCGAGTACGCGATGATCAAATTCGCCGCCCTGGCGGGTGCCATTGATGAAGAGAAAGTGATCCTGGAAAGCCTGGGGGCGATCAAACGCGCAGGCGCGGACCTGATCTTCAGCTACTTCGCGCTGGATCTGGCCGAGAAGAAAATCCTCCGCTAATCTTCACCAAACTGCAATACAACCGACATCTGCTCCTTCTACTGTCTTCGCAAGACGGCAGGAGGAGTAATCATGTTTAGCCTCGATAGCGTTCTCGACGATCTTTGGCCTCAGGCGAGGCCTGCACCCTGGCAAAAAAGTCTGTTAAAAAGACTGTTTTACGAAGACGAATTTCAGCAATTTGCCGCAGCACACCGCCACCTGAAAGGCCTGGATATGGTGGAGCAAGTTCTGGAGCACCTTGATATTCTCTGCACCGTTTCCGCCCGCGATCTTGAACAAATCCCCGAACATGGCCCGCTGGTCATTATTGCCAACCACCCGACGGGTACGCTGGACGGGCTGGCGCTGATGTACGCCGTCTCCCGCGTGCGACGCGATGTGAAAGTCGTGACCAACCGGATGCTGACCCACCTTGAGCCCCTCAGCTCGCTGTTTATTCCGGTGGACAATATGGGCGGCAGGACGGCGAAAACATCCCTGGTGCAGATGGAACAGCATCTGCAAAACGCAGGCGTGCTGATCTTCTTCCCGGCCGGAGAAGTTTCCCGCCCTACGCGCAAAGGCATTCGCGACAAAAAGTGGCACTCCGGCTTTATCAAACTCGCCGGCAAGCTGCGCGCCCCGCTGCTGCCGGTGCATATTCAGGCCCATAACAGCCTGCTCTTTTATGCCAGCACGCTGGTCTCCCCGACGCTGTCGATGCTGTTGCTCATGCAGCAGATGTTCCGCCGCCGCCACAGCCAGCTGCCGATCAAAATCGGCCAGCAGATTGCGTGGCATCACTGGCACAGCGCCACCCTTTCGTCGCGTGAGATGGCCGAGCAGTGCCGCCAGCACGTGATGCGTCTTGGCAAGGGAGTGCCCGGCGTCTTTAAAACCCAGTGCGCGATTGCCCGTCCGGAAGATCGGGCCACCCTGAAGCGCGCGCTGGCGCAGGCCGAATGTCTGGGCAAAACCAGCGACGGTAAAACCATCTATCTGTGGCAGCGTAACGGTCAGGAAGACGTCCCGCTGCTGCGCGAGCTGGGCCGCCTGCGCGAGATTGCCTTTCGCGCGGTGGAGGAAGGGAGCGGCAAACGCCGGGATACCGACAGCTACGACGATGATTATCTGCACCTGATCCTGTGGGATGAGGACGATCTGGAGATTGTCGGGGCGTATCGCTTTATGCCGACGGCCATGCAGATCGAAAAGCGCGGCGTTGAGGGGTTGTACAGCTATAGCCTCTTCCACTACGACGACAAAATGCAGGACGTGCTGGAGCACGGCATTGAGCTGGGGCGCAGCTTTATTCAGCCGCGCTACTGGGGGCGCCGCGGCCTGGACTATTTATGGTCCGGTATTGGGGCCTATCTGGCGCGTTATCCGCACTACCGCTACCTGTTTGGCCCGGTCTCCATTTCCGGTGGCTTACCGCCTGCTGCGCGGGATCTGCTGGTCGCCTTTTACCGCCTGTGGTTCCCGGCGACGCATCCGCTTGCCGCCTCGCGCCAGCCGTATCCCGCCTCCCTGCCGGACGTGCTGGCACAGTTTGGCGGCGTGGATTACGTGGACGATCTGACGAAACTGAAGTCCCTGCTCGGCAATCTTGGCTGCGGTATTCCACCGCTCTACAAGCAATATTCCGAGCTGTGCGAGCCCGGCGGCGTGCAGTTTATTGATTTTGGCAGCGACCCGGCGTTCAACAACTGCGTTGACGGGCTAGTGCTGGTGGATTTGTGTTACCTGAAGGCGAACCGCTATCAGCGGTATATTGAGGCGCATTTAATACCCTCACCCCAGCCCTCTCCCTAAAAGGGAGAGGGTGAAAATCGCACCGGGCAGTCCCCTCGCCCCTTTGGGGAGAGGGTTAGGGTGAGGGGATCAAGGAGCACGATAAAACGGCTTATCGCCCAAAATCGTCGCCCGCTGCATAATCCGGCGCTGCGGCAGATAGTCCGCATTGGCATAATGCTGCGTTACGCGGTTATCCCAGATCGCCAGGTCGTTCTCCTGCCAGCGCCAGCGCACCTGGAACTCCGGCTTGGTGATATGCGCAAACAGGAAACCTAACAGCGCCTCACTCTCTTTTTCCGTCACGTCCACAATGCGCGTGGTGAACCCTTCGTTCACAAACAGCGCCTGTTTGCCCGTCACCGGATGGGTCCGCACCACCGGGTGCAGCAGCGGAGGATGTTTCGCCACAGCCTCCTGCCAGCGCTGATGTTCCTCTTCCGTTTTACGGTACTTGTACTCCGGGAACGATTTTTTGAAGTCGTGCTCCGCCCGCAGCCCGCTCAGCAGCGTCCTGAACGGCTCTGACAGCGCCTCATACGCCGCAATCCCGCTGGTCCACAGCGTATCGCCGCCGGTTTCCGGCAGCACCTTCGCCGCCAGAATGGCTCCGGCAGGCGGCGTCTCGATAAAGGTCACGTCGGTGTGCCAGTTATCGTTATCCGGCGGGTTATCGTTGTGGGTGTCGAGGACGATAATCTCCTCCACCCCTTCCGCATGCGGATAGACCGGGTGGATATGCAGATCGCCAAAGCGCAGGGCCAGCGCGCGCTGCTGCTGCGGGGTGATCGCCTGCTCGCGCAGGAACACCACCTGATGGCGCAGCACCGCGTGGTACAGCTGCTCGAACTGGTTATCACTCAGCGGACGGGTCACATCCAGGCCCGACACCTGTGCACCAATGTACGGCCCCAGCGGGGTGATGGTCAGACGTTCACTCATTGTATTTCTCCATGCCAGGGCGTCAGACGGCGCTGTAACGCGCGCAGCCCCAGTTCTAATCCGAAGGCGATCGCGGCGATCACCGCGATCCCTGCCAGCACCACGTCAGTCGCCAGGAACTCTCCCGCCGACTGCACCATAAACCCAAGGCCGCGCGTGGCCGCAATCAGCTCCGCCGCCACCAGCGTGGACCAGCCCACGCCAAGGCCGATGCGCAGCCCGGTTAAAATCTCCGGCAGCGCGCCCGGTAAAATCACGAACAGCAGCACCTGCGTACGGCTGGCTCCCAGCGACTGCGCCGCGCGGATCCGCACCTGCTGAGCGCTCTTCACGCCCGCCAGCGCCGACATGGCAACCGGGGCGAAAATCGCCAGATAGATCAGCAGGATTTTTGACGTTTCCCCGATGCCGAACCAGATCACCATCAGCGGCAGATAGGCCAGCGGCGGCACCGGGCGGTAAAGCTCAATCAGCGGGTCAAGGATGCCGCGCACCGTCGGGCTTAAGCCCATCGCGATCCCGACCGGTATCCCGATAATCACCGCCGCCAGCAGCGCCACCAGAATGCGCGCCAGGCTGGCACCTAAGTGCTGCCAGAGCGTGGCATCCATAAAGCCCTGCGGCCCGGCGATGGTAATGAGTTTGGCCAGCACCTGTCCCGGCTGCGGCAGAAACAGCGGGCTGACCCACTGCAGGGCAGCAACTGCCCACCACACCGCCAGCAACACCAGCAGCGTACCGACGCTCAACGTGATTTGACGTGAGAAAGGCCAGCGCAGCGCCAGACGCGTGCGGCGCGTTTTTTCACTGAAGACGATGCTCATGAGAAGGCCTCCCGCTGTTCAAACACGCGGCTTAAAACGTATTCACGCTGTTCGATAAACAGCGGATCGGATTTGATGCTGCGCACGGGTTCCCCCGCGACGTAGCGGCGGGCGAAATCCAGCGGCAAGCGCTCCAGCACGCGGCCCGGCCCCGGCGAGAGCAGCACCAGCTCGGTGGCCATAAACACCGCCTCTTCGATATCGTGGGTAATCAACAGCACCTGCTTGCCGGTCTCATGCCACAGGTGCAGGAGCAGGGTTTGCATCTGCTCGCGGGTGAAGGCGTCGAGCGCCCCGAACGGCTCGTCCAGCAGCAACAGCTGCGGATTCGCTGCCAGCGCGCGGGCAATCCCGACACGCTGTCGCTGGCCGCCGGAAAGCTGCCAGATAAAGCGTTTTTCCGCGCCTTCCAGCCCCACTTTTTTCAGCATCGCCCGCGCCGTTTCCAGCCGCTGTTCACGATTGATGCCCGCAAGCTGCAGCCCAAACGCCACGTTTTCCTGCACGTTACGCCACGGGAGCAGGCCTTCATTCTGGAAGACCACGCCGCGCTCGGCGCCGGGGCCTTCCACCTTTTTGCCTTCCAGTTGAATGGTGCCATGCTGATAAGGGACAAACCCGGCGATCAGATTCAGCAGCGTGGTTTTTCCGCACCCGGACGGACCCAGCACCACCAGCAGTTCACCGCTGTCCAGCGTCAGGTTGATCTCCTCCAGCGCGGGTTTGCCACCGTAATCAGCAGACAGATTTGTAATATTCAGCATGGCGGACTCCTTATTTCACAAAACGATCGGTCACGTACTGGCTGTAATCCGTCGCTACCGCGGGCACTTTGCCCTGCTCTTTCAGGAAGGTGGCGGTATCAACAATCGCTTTGTTTACCGGCCCGGTCAGCTGCTGCACCTGCTGCGCGGGGGTCAGATAGGTATTGCCCTTCACCAGCCCCGGCACGTCCGCTTCCGGCACGCCGCTCAGACAGGAGAGTTTTTCCAGGTTGGCGGGCTGCTTCAGCCATTCATCCGGGTTACTGATGTACGGCTGCTGGGCGTCAATCGCGCTTTTCGCGAAGGCTTTCACCACCTCAGGATGTTTCTCAGCGAAGTCTTTACGCACGACCCACACGTCGAGCGTTGGCGCGCCCCACTGGCCCACCTTTTCGGAGTCGGTCAGCACGGTGCCGTCTTTTTCCAGCTCGTTCACGGCAGGCGCCCACACATAGGCCCCGTCTATATCGCCGCGCTGCCAGGCCGCGATAATCGCCGGCGGCTGGAGGTTAATAATTTGTACCTGCCCCGGCTTGATGCCCCAGTGTTTGAGCGCCGCCAGCAGGCTGTAGTGGGTGGTGGAGATAAACGGCACGGCGATGCGTTTGCCGATCAGGTCTTCCGGTTTGGTGATGTTTTTCTTCACCACCAGCGCTTCAGAGTTACCGAGCTGCGAGGCGAGCAGGAACACCTCAATCGGCACCTGCTGGCTGGCCGCGACCGCCAGCGGGCTGGAGCCGATATTGCCGATCTGCACGTCGCCGGAGGCTAACGCACGCACGACGGAGGCCCCGCTGTCGAACTTGCGCCAGTCAACTTTCGCGCCGCTCTCTTTTGCAAAGGTGTTATCCGCCTGCGCGACTTTCGCCGGTTCCGCAGAAGTTTGATACGCGACGGTGACGTCCACCGCCTGCGCCTGAAATGCCCACAGCGCCAGTGCGCCGAGAAGTGTGATTCGCGATGAAATTGCCATAGTGCCTGCTCCCCTTGTTGTTATGAGGGCAGTATTTCCAACGCGAGAATTTTGATAAAGGAATAAAAATGAATCGCTCATAACGATTCGTTTTTAGATAAAAAGCGGGAAAGGATAGTTGGTTTTGTGCGCTTGTTTTTTCCCCTCTCCCCGTGGGAGAGGGTCAGCGATCCGTAGGCCGGGTAAGGCGTAGCCGCCACCCGGCAAAGCACTCAGCGCTGCGCGTTCAGCTCAGCAATATCCTTCGGCGTGGTCCGACAACAGCCGCCAATCAGCTTCGCTCCGGCGTCCAGCCACTGGGGCAGATACCCTGCCAGCGTCTCGCACGCTTCGCCGTGGTGATGCCAGGTTTTGGTTACCGCGTCATAATGCTCGCCCGAGTTCGGGTAGACCACCAGCGGCAGCGACGTCAGGCTTTGCAGATGCTTCAGCGCCGCCGTGGTGTTTTCCAGTGCGATGCAGTTAATGCCCAGCGCAACAATGCGCGGAGAGTTTGCCAGCACGCTGACCACGTCACGCAGGGGCGTACCGTCGCTCAGGTGCTCGCTGTCCCGCAGGGTAAAGGAGAACCACGCCCGGGCGCGGGGATATTCAGACAGCAACGCCGCCAGCGCCTTAATCTCCTCAAAGGACGGTAGGGTTTCGCAGGCCAGCAGGTCAGCGCCCGCATCCAGCAGCGCTTCCACGCGCGGGCGGTGGAAGTCGGTGAATGCTTCCGCACTGCGCACGTAGTCGCCGCGATACTCTGAGCCATCCGCCAGATACGCGCCGTACGGCCCAACGGAGCCCGCCACCAGCAGCGTGCCCGCATGCGGATTTTCAGCCAGATACGCTTCGCGCGCCTTACGCGCCAGCTCCACGCTTCTGCCGATCAGCGCCCGGGACTGCGCCTCGTCCAGGCCGCGCGCCGCAAAACCCGCAGGCGTGGCCTGATAGCTGGCGGTGATCGCCACCTGCGCGCCCGCGCGATAGTAATCAAGATGCACTTCGCGGATAAGCTCCGGGTTTTCCATCAGCACTTTGGCAGACCAGAGGCTGTCTGCCAGGTTGCAGCCGCGCGCTTCCAGCTCCGTCGCCATCGCGCCATCCAGCACCACAAACGGCTGCTTTTCAAGGAGGGCGGTAAGCGGATTATTCTGCGACATGTTCGGGCTCCTGCGATGTCATATTTCGGGTCAGATAGTAGGCACCATAACACAGGGCGACAAACGGAATCCCGCAATAAAGGGCAATGCGCTGGCTTGGGTCAAACCACAGGCCGACACAGGCCACCACGCAGAGGATAAAACCGAGCACCGGCACCAGCGGATACCACGGCGCGCGGTACTGCAGCGCAGAGAGCGGTTGCCCGGACTGCAGATGACGACGACGGAAAACGAAGTGCGACGCGCAGATGCTGATCCAGACGGCCACCACCGCAAAGCCTGAAATCGCCGAGAGCGCGACAAACACCGTGTCCGGCGCCACGACGCTTGAGAACAGCGCCAGCACGCCACCGAGCATAGAGACCGAGAGCGCCGTCAGCGGCACGCCGTTTTTGTTCACGCGGGCAAAGCAGCGCGGGAGCGTTTTCTCATTAGAGAGCGACCACAGCATGCGCCCTGAGGCGTACAGCCCGGAGTTCGCCGCCGAGAGGATCGCCGTCAAAATCACAAAGTTAAAGATATCCGCCGCGTAAGGAATACCGACCTTTTCAAATACCAGCACGAACGGGCTCTTTTCCACGCCCGCCTGCTGCATCGGGATCAGCGCCGCCAGCACAAACACGGTGCCGATAAAGAAGATAATCAGGCGCGCAATGGTGGTGCGGATCGCGACCGGAATCACCTTGTGCGGATTTTCCGTTTCTCCCGCCGCGATGCCGATAAGTTCGGTCCCGGAGAAGGCAAAGTTCACCGCCACCATGGTCATCAGGATCGGCAGTCCGCCGTGCGGGAACCAGCCTTCGGCGGTGATGTTGCTTAAGCCCGGCGCGGGTGAACCGTCCTGCATCGGGATAAAGCCAAAGACCGCCGCACCGCCAAGGATAATAAAGGCGATGATGGTGATGACTTTCACCAGGGAGAACCAGAACTCGCCTTCCGCAAAGAAGCGCGTTGAGATGACGTTCAGGCCAAAAATCACCACGCAGAAGACCACGCACCACGCCCAGACGGGCACCTGCGGGAACCAGTACTGCATGCAGAACCCGGCGGCGGTAAAGCTCGACCCGAGCGCCACCGTCCAGGTGAGCCAGTAGAGCCACGCCACGGTGTAGCCCGTCGCCGGGCCAAGATAGCGCGCGGCATAGACGTGGAACGCGCCGGTTTCCGGCATCGCCACGGAAAGCTCGCCCAGACACTGCATCACCAGCCAGACCACCAGCGCGCCTATCAGGTACGCCAGCAGCGTGCCCGCCGCCCCGGTCGTGGAAATGATGTAGCCGGTATTGAAGAATAACCCTGTCCCAATCACGCCACCCAGCGAGAGCATAATCAGGTGGCGTGTTTTCATGGTGCGCTTAAGCTGCCCATTTTCTTGTTGTGTTTGCATATTACCTTCTATACGTATGGACATCTAAACATCCAAAGAAGGTGTGTTATACCGCGATTGTTAATAAAAAGCTAGATGACCAGACGCAAACGGGCGCGCCGCGCGCTGAGTCTGGGGTGGGTTGTGAGGATCACATAGAGAATCGGACGCCAGGCCATAAGCACCTCCGCAAGCAGATACTTACAGCATGGTGCGGGAAAAGGCGCTCTTCGGTCAGTCGAAAGTGGTATCCGTAAAGCGCGAAGTCATACCGTAACACTGCCCGCAGGACGGGTAAGGCGCAGCCGCCACCCGATGCAAGGTTGGTAATTCTCACAATCAGTTCTATAGTCGACACAGTTTATGAGTAACCAGGACTGACTGATGCGCTTTAACGGACTGACTAAAGGTTTCTTTATTTTCATTCTCGCCCTTGTGACCTGGGCCTTCTTCGACGTGCTGTCGCCCTACTTCTCCGCGATACTGTGGGCCGCCATTCTGACCGTCATCTTCAACCCGGTAAAAAACAAGCTGCGCGCCGCGCTGGGGGATCGCAACGGGCTGGCCTCGCTGTTGACCATCGGTATTATCTGCCTGATCGTCTTTATCCCGCTGATGGTGATCCTCTCCTCGCTCGCCATTGAGCTTAACGTGGTTTACACCAAACTGCAGGAGAACAACACCCAGTTCCCGGAGGTGGTGGCAAGCATCTTCAATCACCTGCCTGACTGGGCCAGCGGCTTCCTCGCGGATCACAACCTGACCAACGCGGCGCAGATCCAGAAAAAACTCTCCGACGTCGCCCTGCAGGGCGGACAGTATCTCGCCGGCAGCGCGTTTCTGATTGGCAAAGGAACGTTTGGCTTTGCGATTAGCTTCGGCATCATGCTGTATCTGCTGTTCTTCCTGCTGAAAGACGGCCCGTATCTGGTGCGCCAGATCCTCGACTCCCTGCCGCTGTCTGATTTCGCCAAGCAGCACCTGTTCGCCAAATTCGTCGGCGTATCGCGCGCCACGGTAAAAGGGACGGCGGCAGTGGCCGTGGTTCAGGGCATACTCGGCGGTATTGCGTTTGCTATTGCGGGTATTGACGGCAGCGTGCTCTGGGGCGCATTGATGGCGTTCCTCTCTCTCGTGCCCGCCATCGGCTCGGCGATTGTCTGGGTGCCCGCCGCCATCTTCCTGTTCGCCACGCACCAGATCTGGCAAGGGCTGTTTATTGTCGGCTTCTTCGTGATCGTCGTCGGGCTGGTGGACAATATTCTGCGCCCGCTGCTGGTGGGGAAAGACACCAAAATGCCGGACTACCTGATTCTGATCTCCACCCTCGGCGGCATGGAGCTGTACGGCATTAACGGTTTTGTGATTGGGCCACTCATCGCCGCGCTGTTTATCGCCTGCTGGAACCTCTTCTCAGGGCGCGATCACGAAGGTAACGCCGAAGAGCTGGACCCCGATTTCATCGAAGAAGGAAAAAACCCTCCAGATTTGTAAGGACGTGACGATAAAGACCACACCAGGCGGCGCTGTGCCGCCTTTTTTTTACGCCTTAAATCAAACGTTTTCTATAATTTAAAGAACGCCATCCTACTCATGTCGTAAAAGGATCATCTGGTGCGAATCGCGACGATAACAAACTGGGCCTATGGTGCCACGGTCTGCCTCACCATCGCCTCCGGCATTATCATGCTGTTGGCATCCAATGCTGACACGGCAGAGCGCCAAGCCGTTGAACAGCGACAGCGATTTGATCAGCTCACAGAGGATGTTGAGACAGACGCCTGGGCACAGTCCGATTTAGCACGCCTCTATGTCATCAAAAAAGATCCCCAAACGTTAAAAGAATACAATCAGTCAGAGAATTACCTTAAGAACATTGAAATACGGCTGGAAAAACTGCGGGACAACGGCGCATCGGATGATGAGCTCTCCCTGCTGCGCGAAGGCATAAAAATCATCGATGAGCTGCAGGACGAACAGCAAACCGCCCTCGTCAGCCTTGAACGCGGAGAAGACGCCCAGGCCGTTGCCTTACTCTATGGTCAGCCCTATGAGCAGGAGCTGGATCGCGCGCAGAATCAGATCGATCACTTTCGCCAGATACTGGACAAGCGCGTTATCGGCTCCGTTAAAGATGCGACAAAAAAATCGAAAGCGCTGCGTACCGCCTCTGAGCTGACGGTCGGCCTGACCGCCCTGCTGTTCCTGTTTGTGCTCGGCTTTATATTGAAACGCCGCGTGCTGCGTCCCGTGGTGCGCCTGAGCGACGTGGTGCACCGTCTGGCATCCCAGGATTACGCGGTTGAAACGCCCAATTTCAACCAGATCGATGAGATAGGCGATATGGCCCAGGCCATCAGCATCTTCCGTGAAAACGGCCTGGCACGACAGCGTCTGGAAAAAGAGCGCGATGCCGACTGGGCCATCCGCGAGCTGCTGGCGCGCATGACCCAGCGGCTGCAGGGGTGTGAGAACTTTAACGATGTGATTAACGTGGCGGAGCTGTTTGCCCCCAATATCGCGCCAGGGATCGCGGGCCGGCTCTACGTCCTTGACCGCGAGCCGTGGCAGATGCGCTGCGTCGCGCAATGGCTTTCGCCGGTTGGTGAAGAGACGACATTCCATCCGGACGAGTGCTGGGCCGTGCGACGCGGGCAAAGTCACCCGCCGGTGAACGGTGAGCCGGATATTGCCTGCTACCATCTTCCGGCATCCCAGGCGGAAAGCGCGCTTTGCGTGCCGCTTATCGCTCAGGGCGAGGCCATTGGCCTGCTCTCCTTCCAGAATATCACGGCGGACAATGCCCCTTCCCGCGCATATCTGGAGCTGATGGCCGAGGCGCTCGGGCTGGCGCTGGCCAACCAGCGTCTGCGCGACGCGTTGCTGGAAAAAGCGTTGTTTGACCCGCTCACCGGCCTGCGTAATCGTCACCATCTGGAAGATACCCTGCAAACCCAAACGGCACAGGCGATACGCACTGGCGTGCCGTTAAGCTGCATGATGATTGATATCGACCACTTCAAGAGCATTAACGATCGGTTCGGCCATGAAGCGGGCGATCTGGTGATCAAAAGCGTGGCGTCAATTGTTCAGCGGGCCGCGCATGACAACGGACTGGCATTCCGCTACGGCGGCGAGGAGTTTCTGGTGCTGCTTTCCGGTGCCGATGAAGCAGAAGCGTACGCCTGCGCGCAGAAAATTTACACCGGCGTGCATGAGCTGTCGATTCGCTACGGGCTGACCGAGATTGGGCCGGTGGACGTGTCGATTGGCATTGCGAGCTACCCGCAGCATGCCCAGACCGACAACCTGCTGCGCGCCGCGGATGTGGCCTTGTACCGGGCGAAAGAGCTGGGCCGCGCGCGGATTGTGAGTTTTGGGATGCTGGAGGCGGGCTGACGCTGATTCTCGCGCCCTGACTTTCCCCGGTTCAGGCGCGCGTGATAGCCCAAAGCACCACAATCCCCAGGGCATTGCTCCGCTTTTCCACATACAGGGTGGTATCGGAATAAACGTGACCCTGCGGGTTACAGATACGGATCTCTTTTTTTAATTCCGGCTCGTAGACTTCCGCACCCGAGCAGCTGTGGCGGGTACTGGACTCATACCGGTAAGGTTTGCTCCAGGCCGAATAGTCCCCCTCCAGCAGCCAGGCCGTTGTAAAGACCACGAACATGGCAACCGGCAGGCTGCAAATAAAGAAGCCGAGGTAGATTTTTACCGCGCCAGCAAGGCGCTTACCTTTCAGTCTCCCCTTTCTGATGAAATAGACCATCGGCACCAGCGCCAGCAGCAACGCCCCACAGGCAAGGTACTGCTCCCCGCGGATCGAAAGGTATGTCACGCGGTAAATGTTGACTGACCAGACCACAAAACCCGATATCAGTGCTATCCCGCTCACGATGAGTGGGATCCAAAAGGAAAAACGCGCTTTTTTCATGGTGGACTCGTCCTTGTCATTCTTGTCGGGTCAGAAGGTCAATCATTGCCCGGGTGGCTGCTGACTGACGTCGGTGCGGGGCAAACAGCACGGAGAAAGGTCGCGATCGTCCCCGAAGGTGCGGCAGCACCTCAACTAACTGGCCGCCCTGTATTCTGTCGCGAACGATAAATTCATAGCTCTGGCAGATCCCCATCCCCTGCTCCGCCAGCGAAACCACGCCGAGTACATCGTCTGATATTTCGATAGTTGAACCCGGCATCCAGTCAATATCGCGCCCTTCATCATGAAATACCCAGGGGGCGATACGACCGGTACGCGGCATGATAAACGGCAGGCACTGATGGCCCTGCAGCTCTTCCAGCGTCTGAGGCTTTCCTCTCCGATGCAGGTAGTCCGGAGAGGCGACCAGAAGCAATGCCGCGTCTTCCAGCTTACGCGCCACAAGTCCACTGTCAGGCAACTGTCCCAGACGGATCGCCAGATCGAACCCTTCTGCGATCAGGTCAACATTGCGATTGGTAATGTTCAGCTCCACCTGTACGCGCGGGTAACGTTGATTATAGTGCGCCAGCAGCGGCGGCAGGCGGTAGTGAGCATAGGTGGTCGGGACACTCATTCTCACTCGACCGGTCAGATCGCCCTCCTGACCCCGGCCAACGCGTTCGGCGTCATCGAGCAGAGAAAACGCTGAGCGCGCCTGCTCAAGATAGACGCGTCCGGCTTCAGTCAGCCCCACCCGGCGGGTCGTGCGCTGTAATAGCTGCCGTCCAAGACGCGCTTCCAGACGGGTGACCGCGCGGCTCAGTACCGAAGGGGTGGTTGAAAGGGCAACCGCTGCGGCAGTAAATGAGCCGTGCTCAACCACAGCAATGAAGACTTCAACGTCGCCGAGGTAATCAAATTTCCGGCTCATTTTGCTCTCTCAGGAACAAATGTTTTTCAATTTGGCTAATTTATCTCCCGTTGGGCGATGAGTAAAGTGGCCAGCATTCATCACCTGAACGCGCTACTGGAGCCTGTCAATGTTCAACCGCCCCCTAATTCTGCCCGCCATCGCAATGGCGGCGTTGTTCTCTTTCCCGAGTGTTGTCAACGCGGCGAACCACCCGCCTCTGGAGCGCTGGCGAAGCTACGCCGGTGTGAGCTGGGATACCACTCAAGACGGAAAGATACCTGCGACGTTTTCCGGTTCGGTCAATGCCCCTATTGCAGGTATCCACTTTGATGCAATGGACCGGGCCTTTGTCAGCACGCCCCGGCTGGTTTCCGCCGCAGCACCCGCCACGTTAAGCATTCTGGATACGACGGCGCACTCTGGCCCTGCCCGCCTGACGGCATTTCCCTCCCGCGAGGGGAATGCGGTGAATACCGATCCCGCTCAGAGCCTGCGCAACGTGCTCGGTTTTTATATTGACCGTAAAAACGGCTGGCTATGGGCGCTGGACATGGGGTTTGTTGCAGGCGAAACAGAGTCCCCCGCGGGGGCGCAGAAGCTGCTCGTACTGGATCTCCACTCTGGCCGCACCATCAAACGCATCGCCCTGGACGGCGTAGCGGACCGCAAGGCCAGCTTTCTGAATGATGTGGTGGTCGATGAGAACCGCCGTGTCGCCTATATCTCCGACAGCGGCTCGCGGAGTGCGCCTGAAAACCAGGTGGGACTAATTATCGTCGATTTCGCTACCGGTACAGCCCGGCGCGTGCTCGATCGTCACCCTGCGCTGCAGATTGAGCCAGGCGTTAACGTCGTCTCGCACGGGGTTGAAGTCTGGCCTGGTAAACCATTACTGATTGGTATCAATGGCATTGCGCTTTCACCCGATGCGGGTACGCTGTACTGGACGGTGACAACCGGCACGCGCGCCTATGCGGTACCGACTGCGATACTGAGGCAGCCTGCGTCAACCAATGCGCAAATTGCCGGGCAGATCCGCGATCTGGGTCGCGTGGGGGGCAACACCGACGGAATGGTGACAGATGTAAAAGGTAACCTCTACATTACCGATGTCACACGCAATGGTATCGTCAGATACGATCCTGAAACCCATGCCATGTCGCTGATTGCGGCAAGCGAAGAGGTGCGATGGCCAGACACGCCGGCAATCCGTCCGAACGGAGACCTGGTATTTACCTCGAGTCGCCTCAATGACCACTTCGCGGGAGCCGTTAAACCGGGAGAAGAACGCTATGATTTGTGGCGCTTGCGTCTCGATGCTTCAAAGGATTAGTCGCGCGTCACCTCTGTAATCAATATCGACAAGCCATTCATGTCATGACTTTTTTAGCCATCTCACGGTATTTGGTTGGGGAGAGTCCATATTGGTTTGAGAACGCTCTGCTAAAGGTGGACGGCTCTTCATAGCCTAGCATTGTAAATATATCTGAAACAGAGAGCTGCGTGTGTCTGAGCATATGCGCGGCTTTTTCAAGTTTCCGGCTGCGGATATAGAGACCGATACTTATGCCACACTCCTGGCGAAAGTTTCGTTGAATATAAGCCAATGAATAACCGGATTTTCGCGCCACATCCAGAACGGTAATAGGTCTGTATAAATTCGAGTCAATCCAGTGAGTCAGGGACTTAATTACAGTTTCACGATCTTTTAAAAGAGTAAACTTTATACACATAAGTATCCACGAAATTTTATTTACAAGAAGTCCGCTGGCAATGTCATCCAATGACAATTGAAAATAATATTTCCAAAAAGAAAAAATCACCCTAATAATAGGGTGAGAGAATGCTTACTGTATTTTAGTGAGATGTCTTTGCAACATCCTCATTTTGTTCAGGACCATACAACTTCATAAACGCATTAACGGAGGCCTGCGCTTTCATGACAATTTCACTTTCGTCCGGCTGATCCTTTCGTGCTTTTAAAAGCAAGGGTTCAAGGATACCGGCCTGGAGAAGAGAGCGAAAATACTCAGCGGCCAGCACTGGGTCATCTTTTCTTAAAATATTTTGATTCATTAAATCGGTGAAAAGCGCCGATACGTTTGAACGAAGTTTTTGCATTCGTTCATAATACAACTCTCCAATTCCCGACCTTCCGGCTTCGGAAATCATTAATCTTTGCAAGTCCACAATATCCGGTGAACAAATATAGCGTAAAAAGGCAACGGCAAATTGCTCGATGACCAGCTGTGGTGATTTTCTGAAAAGGCGCACCTGCCCTGCAGTTTCAATAGTCATGCTCTTTATATACTGTTCAGTTTCTGAAGACATGCATTCTACAAATAGCTCTTCTTTCGAAGAAAAGTGACTGTAAATTGTTGATTTTGAGCCACCCACAATCGCGTTAATCTCTGAGATAGACGTGGCATCAAATCCCTTTTGTCGAAACAGTCCGGATGCGACTTCCAGAATCTGTTGCCGTTTAAGCGCTCTTTTATCCATATGTTTCCTCGTTAGTTTAGGTGTCTGACCGGGGCCAACACTTTTTGTTCTCTGATTTCGGAATCACGTCTGGTAGTAGGGTTCGTAATCGTACTGACGAGTACATTTTCATTTGACGGCGCTCAGAAGTCAAGATATAAAGTGTACCGTACTGTACGGTACTGTATTTGGACTTCTCTATGAACAGCATGACGAGCGTACTGATGAAAGGTTTTCAGGAGACACTACTGGGGTGTCGTATTTCCGGTTTAACCCGGTCCAGGATAGTGATGGGCTGTGTTGTCATTTCCGCCATCAGTATGAGCGGATGCGCCATGATCCCCGACCTTGGCACCCCACCGCCTATGAAGACGGTCACACAACTTAAAAGCGATCAAAGTTTCCCACATCAGAACGGCCAGTGGCCGAAAGATGACTGGTGGAAGAAATACGGTGACGAGCAGCTCAACGGGCTGATTGATGACGCGCTTAAAAATTCCCCTACGCTTAACATCGCCGAAGCTCGCGTGAAACAAGCGCAGGCGATGACGCAAAGTGCGAGCGGTTCGCTTTTCCCTGAGGTCACCGCAAACGCCAGCTTTATGCGGGACAAAATGAGTTACAACTATGTGACGCCTGAAAGCGCAACGCCTCAAAACTGGAACAGCTATGGCCGTACCACGCTGGATATGAGCTGGGAAATAGATTTTTGGGGTAAAAACCGCGCCGCGCTCGCGGCTGCAACGTCAGGTGAAATGGCGGCTGTAGCGGAAGAAGCACAAACAAGGCTGGTGCTCTCTTCTTCTATTGTTACCGTTTACGCGGAGCTGGCGCATTTATACACCGTACGCGAAACGCTTAACGATACCCTCACTATACGAACCAGTACGCTCGCGTTGTTCCAGCAACGACATGATGCGGGGCTTGAAGATTTATCCAGCCTTCAACAGGTTGAGACGCGTCAACTCAACGCAAAAGCAAACCTGGTGGCAATAGATGAAGCGATTGCGATCAAAAAACATGAGCTCGCTGCATTGATCGGTGATGGGCCTGACAGATCGCTGGCCATAACCGCGCCTAAGGCAACGCTTTTAGCGCATGAGGAACTTCCTCCCAATATTGCGCTGGATCTGATTGGTCGACGTCCTGATATTGTCGCGGCACGTTTACGCGCAGAGGCTGCAGCAGAGCAAATCAAACAGAAAAAAGCCGGTTTTTACCCCAGCGTTAATCTGGTTGCCTTTGCCGGGTTCCAGTCACTGGGTATTAACAACCTTACCCGGAGTGGCTCAGCAATTGGCAGTTTTGGTCCGGCCATATCGTTGCCAATATTTAATACGCAAAAGCTACAGGGTGATTTGAAATACGCCAGCGGTGAATATGATATTGCGGTGAACATTTATAACGCCACGTTAACGAATGCACTTCGTGAAGTGAGCGATGCACTCACCAGCAGAGTCTCTCTGAAAGACGAGATACTTTATTCTCAGGGTGCAGTCACGTCGGCAGAAAAAGCGTATTCGCTCACCAGACAAAGGTATGAAGGAAAGGTCGCTGATTATCTCGACGTTTTATCCTCGGAAGATGAGCTGGTTGCGGCCCGCAGAAAATTAGCCGATGTAAATTCCCGTGCCTTTACGATTGACGTCGCATTAGCGCGTGCATTGGGCGGCGGATATACCTCGAGCAAACAGTGATTTTTAACACCAGGTTAATTACTAAATAGTGGAAAGAAAGGAAATAAAATGAGTCATTCTGCAGCTATTGAAAATCAAAATATTGAATCATCCGATATCAAAAAGAAAAAAAGAAAACGTTTATTCTCTTACCTTGCATTAAGCATCGCGCTGGCTGGCGCAGGCTCGTTCGCATATTGGGAATTAGTGGGTTCTCGCTATGTTGAGACCGATAACGCCTATACCGATGTCGAGTCCGCGCAGCTCTCTTCCGCGATCACCGGTACGGTAAGTGCCATCCTCGTCACGGATTCTCAGGTGGTAAAAAAAGGTGATGTTCTGATCCAGCTGGATCCTACTGATGCAGAGTTAGCCCTTAATCAGGCGGAAGCAAACCTGAACCTGTCCATTCGGCGGGTAAATGGATATAAGGCCACCGACACAAAACTCGGCGCTGAAGTTGTGGCAAATGAAAAAGAGCAAAAACGTCTGCTGGCCCAGGTTGATGCCGCAAACGCTGACTTCCAGCGCGCGACGATTGACCTCAAGCGACGCGAGGCGCTCATGCAGACAGGCGCGATTTCAGGCGACGAACTGACGCGTATTCAAAACGTTTATGCTTCCGCTCTGGCAAACCTGAATGCCGCTAAAGCCGCCGTGGCGCAAGCCGATGCAGCAAGACAGGCGGCAGTGGGTGCAAGACAGGCGAATGCCGTAATGATTGAGGATGCAAATACCGAGACCAACCCAGAAGTCGCTCTCGCCAGAGCAAAGCGCGATCAGGCCAGACTGGATCTGGAAAGAACCGTGATCCGTTCGCCAGTTGATGGCGTGGTTGCTCGTCGCCAGGTCGAGCTTGGGCAACGTGTCCAGCCTTCCACGCCGTTATTGTCCGTGGTGCCGGTACAGCAAATTCACGTCAATGCCAACTTCAAGGAAGTTCAGCTCCAGCATGTGAAAGTGGGGCAGAAAGTGGAACTGGTGAGCGATCTGTATGGCGACAACGTTCCTTTCCATGGAACGGTAGAAGGCTTTGATGGCGGCACCGGCGCAGCGTTTTCAGTTATTCCTGCGCAGAACGCAACGGGTAACTGGATTAAGGTTGTTCAGCGTTTGCCCGTGCGCATCAAACTCAATGCTGATGAGCTTGCAGCACATCCGTTGCGGGTTGGACTGTCCATGAAAGCGACAGTTAATTTAAAAAGTGAATAACGGAAACCAGGCCATGTCTACATTCGTTATCGATAACCAGCCGCCTTCGCTGAAGGGCGGTATGTTATGGGTGGGTGCCCTGGTTCTTGCAATGGCGAACTTTTTAGCCGTACTCAATATGACCATTGCAAACGTCACTCAGCCCAACATGGCTGGCGCCCTGGGCGCAGGAACCAGCCAGGGAACCTGGATCATCACGGCCTATGCCGTGGCTGAAGCCATAACGGTGCCGCTATCAGGATGGTTAACCACCCGGTTCGGCGGCGTGCGCGTTTTCTGCATTTCCGTGTTCATGTTTGGCATTTTTTCTTTGCTTTGCGGCCTTTCCACTTCTCTGGGAATGCTGCTGATGATGAGGGTTTTTCAGGGCATGGCGGGAGGTCCCCTGATGGCCCTATCACAAACGTTGCTCCTGCGTATTTTCCCGAAAGAAAAATCCATGCAGGCGACGGGATTATGGGCAATGACGACATTGCTGGCGCCCGTTATAGGCCCGGTTCTCGGTGGCTGGATTTGCGATCATTACAGCTGGTCGTGGGTGTTTATCATCAACGTTCCGATGGCTATCGCTTTTTCAGTCATCGCGTGGTCAGTATTAAAAATCTTCGAAGATGAGCTGGTTAATAACGCTATTGATATCGTTGGGTTTGTTTTACTGGTTATCTGGGTTGGCGCACTGCAGATCATGCTGGATGAAGGGAAAGACCTTGACTGGTTTGCCTCAGAAGAAATTTGGGTTCTGGCGATTGTGGCCTGTATCGGCTTTTTAAGTTTCTGCATCTGGGAGCTGACCGCTGACCATCCGATTGTCGATATCAGCGTTTTTCGCCATCGTGGTTTTTCGGCCAGCATGTTTGTGCTCGCGCTTGCGTTTGGATGCTTTTTTGGTCTGAATGTTCTCACGCCGTTGTGGCTACAATATAACTTAGGGTATACAACAACATGGGCAGGGATTGTGGTTGCCTGGGGCGGCCTTCTGCAGGTGGTCTTCTCTCCGGTTGCCGCTAACCTTTCCAACAGAATCGATCCGCGCATTCTTATCTTCTTTGGCTGTGCCTGGCTCGGTCTCGATACCTTCTGGCGCTCCTATGCAACGACCGATATGGATTACTGGTCCATCTGTGTCCCTTTGTTATTCATGGGCGTTGGCATGCCGTTGTACTATGTCCCGATTACGGGGCTTGCAATGGGCTCTGTAGATGAAGCGGAAATGCCCTCGGCGGCCGGGTTAATGAACTTTGTTCGAACGTTATCAGGCGCGTTTGCCACATCGCTCGTGACAACGTCCTGGCAAGACCAGCGCTATATTGCGCATGACAGGCTGGCGTCCGTTGTCGATCCTACCGGCGATCTTTCACAGTACATCAACTCGGCACCTCAGCAAGGTGGGCAATTTGTGCGCGAGCTTTTTGACAAGATGGTTAACAGCCAAAGCATGATGCTTTCAACCAATAATCTGATGATGTCGATAGGCGTCATATTCTTTATCGCTGCTTTTGCTATTGCTTTAGCACCGAAACCCTCTCGCGTTGTTGATGCCGCATCTGTAGGACATTAATCGTTATTCAGCACAGGGATGTGAGCGTCAAATAAAAGAGAACATTTAATGGAAGAAATACCAGGACTTTCTGTACAGGAAAAGCGTTGCTTAATATCAGAAATATATTTTTCAATATATAAAAAAGTGGACGCTTCCCAGTGGAAGAAGCGTCCTAAATCAGGCAATTATTCAGACACAGATTGAAACCGTTAACTGACGATCTCAGCGATAATATCGCATACTCCCTTCTGTTCATTATTTACATTTTCTGCCATCGCCTACCTGTTTCGCCACTCTTTCTCGCTGGGTCACCGACTCGGTCACAACTTCCGACACGATGAGTAACCCGGCCTTTTTGACAGCGGAAAGGTTTAAACTTTTCGTGATATTCTTTCTTTACGCCCCTTAGTTCCTATACTCGAGCCATATTCGCCACTGTATTAACACCTGTCACGCGCAATACATAGCGCATGACAGGTGAAGATATTTTGTTCTGGAAAAACGTCTATGTCGAAACTGGATTTGAGGTCCAAAAAAACCTGGGGCGCGCTGGCAGCGATCGCCGTTGTCGCCGGTACGCTGGCATCTGCTTTTGCATGGACGGCGGGCTGGCTTGGGTCACGCACGGTCAGCCAGGCACTGGTGGGTGAAACACCGAAACCCTTCCCACCGGGTTTTCGCCGCGCGCATGGAAAAGGCATCTGCTTTGCCGGCACCTTTACGCCAAACGGCTCGGCGGATTCCCTTTCAACCTCCCGCCTCTTCTCACAGCAGGAAGTGCCCGTAGTGGGTAGATTCTCTATTGGTACCGGCGATCCGCATGCACCGGATAGTACGACCAAAACCCTGAGCATGGCGCTACTGCTAAAGACAGATGACAGGCAACAATGGCGAATGGCGATGAACAACGAGCCTTTCTTCGCCACGCACAGCCCGGAAGGTTTTCTGGCCTTGCGAAAAGCCACGGCCGTTGATGCGTCCACCGGGAAACCGGATCCGCAGCGTCTGGCAGACTTTTTGAAAGCGTACCCGGAGGCGGAGAAATACCTTAAATGGGCGGCACAAAAACCTGCGCCCGGCAGCTTCGCGGGCGCGACGTTTTACAGCATTAACGCCTTTTACCTTGTGAACGCGCAGGGGGATCGCCAGGCCGTTCGCTGGATGATGCGTCCGCACGAGCCTTTCCTGTCGATAAGCGATGAGCAACGACAGAAAGCCGATGACAACTTCCTGTTCGAAAACCTGCGTCAGCGCCTGGCGCAGAAGCCACTCTACTGGGATTACGTTTTGCAGCTCGCACAACCGGGCGATCCGGTGGATGACCCATCCCAGCCGTGGCCGGACGATCGCAAAAAGGTGGTGGCCGGCACGCTGGAAGTGACGCGGGTCGAAGCACAATCCACAGGCGCGTGCCGCGACGTTAACTTTGATCCTTCTGTCGTTCCCGCAGGCGTTGCGGTGTCTGATGATCCTATCTTAAACGCCCGCTCCGCGGCCTACTCCCACTCTTTCAGCCGCCGTGAGCGGGAAATCGGCTACGGCAAGGCCACCGAAGCCGTGCAAAAGCAGGAGGTAAAATGAGCTCAAATAAAGATATGCGAGCGCTCACGCCGCAGCATTTCAATACCCTGGCGCGAAGCCTGCACTGGCTGATGGCGGTGATGATCCTGTCCATGCTTTTCATCGGTGCCGCGATGATGACGTCGTTACATCACCGGATTTGGTTAATCGACCTCCACCGGCCGCTGGGGATCGCCATTTTACTGCTGGCACTGGTTCGTCTGGTCAACCGCCTCCTGAGCCGCACGCCCCCACTTCCTGCCGATTTGCCCGCCTGGCAGGTGCTTGCCGCAAAGGCATCACACTGGATGCTGTATGGGTTAATGCTGGCAATGCCGCTGCTGGGCTGGGCGCAACTGTCGGCAGCGGGCCTGCCAATTGTCATGTTTGATGGCGTCAACCTGCCGGCGATTGTCCCGACCAGTCCAGCACTCTATGCCTGGTGCCACGACGCCCATAGCCTTCTGGCAAAGTTGCTTTTTGCCGTGGTGCTGGTCCATCTCTCCGCCGCACTCGTTCATGCGTGGATCTACCGGGACGCAGTGTTTGCCAGCATGGCGAAAGGGGGTAAGTCGGCGTCAGCCATCCGGGATGACGTGAAGTAAGGCAAGCGGTAGGGGACACGCACAATCAGAATGTTCGTGTCCTCGCTTATCATCATCCTGAAACAGCGCACACAACCGGGGCGCGTATTTCGTCGCCAGATTCGCGCGCCAAAAAGCCACGGACACCCCGCAATTATCGTGGAAGATAATATCTCTCAATTAAAGCGATTATTTTTTAAACAGAAGAGCATTTATGCCCGCAATTTTAGCTTTTATCAAAAAGTTAAGCGTCGCTCTAGTATCAAACACCCAGACACCCGCAACACCTAACTCATTGATTAAAATGAGTTTACATCAATAAAAACGATAAAACCCCCTACTCCCCAACAAAATATATCAACTCGTGTGATATCTAAATTATAATTCTTATACTTCTGTTAAAAAGGTGGAGGTCAAAATGCGATTAACCCTACTGCTGTTATGCTGTCTGGTACAAAGTGTAACCTGGGCTGGCGACCTGCCAAAACCAGTTGGTAAACCCATTTTAACGATTTACGGTAATATAGAAAATACCAATGAAAATGGAAAAGCAGTGTTTGATCTCGCCAGCCTTGAAAAACTCGGAGTAGTGAGTTTCGAGACGACTTCCCCCTGGTATAACGGTCGTACGAAGTTTGAGGGTGTCCCCATGAGCAAGCTCATGGATTATGTGGGTGCAAAAGGTACGAACGTTAATGTTATTGCGCTCAATGATTACTCAACCGTCATCCCTCTCAGCGACTTTAAAAAATACAACGCCATCCTTGCCTTAAAGGTCAATGGCGAATATATGCGCATCCGCGATAAAGGCCCATCGTTCATTGTATACCCCTATGACAGTCTTCCTGAGTTGAATAATCAGATTTATTACTCACGATCAGCATGGCAGGTAAGCAAAATGAAGATTGAGTAGTCGTTCAGGAGAACATAATGAACAGGATACTGGTTGGTATCATTTTTTCTCTTTTTATCACGACAGGATATATTGCATACCTTGTTTATGATCGACAGCAGGAATTGCAAAAACTGACTCAATACACTGAGTCCTGGTCCGTGGCACAACTGGTATCAGAGTATTACCGTTTTGAATCATGGCTTGGTCTATACGCAACCGATACTGATGACGTTACGATAGACCAGGTCCGCATGCGCCTCGAAATTATGCTCAGTCAGGGCGATTTAATGAAAGGGGGCGATTTAGGTCGCTACATTGATAGCGATAAAACGCATCAGGAGCTCGCTTTACGCTTAGAAAAAATACTGGCCTATCTGGATAGTCATCTTGAAAAAATGAGCCACCCGGAGTTACAGGCATACCTGACAAATATGCATGAGCTCGACGCACCGCTCAGCCAGCTGTCTGCAACAGCATTAACAAAAGATATTAACACTGTTAATGAATCCAACAACAAAATACAAATCCTGTATTATATTTATTCCGCACTTTCTTTGCTTCTGGTGATTTTAAGCTTTATTCTTGGCTTCTTAATGATCTACCAGAATAAAAACATTCTGAAAGCACACATGCAGGTTAAAAGCCTGGCTGACGAACTTCAAATATCAAAAGAAAAACTGCAAATTCAGAACTCGAAGCTGGAATATGATGTTTATCATGACTCCCTCACCGGCATGAAAAACCGCCTTTTCTTCTGGGACGATCTCAACAAAATTAATCTTCAGGCAGATAAAAATCACGTCCCCGTCACGGTGATGTTATTTGATTTAGACCGCTTCAAAGAGGTCAACGATACCTATGGCCATGATACGGGAGATTTGCTGCTGAATCAGGTATCCCGACGGCTGACCTCGATGAGCAGCGCAACGGATACGTTTTACCGCTTGGGCGGCGATGAATTCGCCCTTCTCTCCAGCGGACTCACGGAAACCGCCGCCGTTTCGCGCGCCAAAGAAATCAGCGATCATATCAGCCAGCCCTATACGATTAATAATCAGCT
Organism: Enterobacter sp. PL_is379; assembly: GCF_055817355.1. Taxonomy (NCBI): domain Bacteria; kingdom Pseudomonadati; phylum Pseudomonadota; class Gammaproteobacteria; order Enterobacterales; family Enterobacteriaceae; genus Enterobacter; species Enterobacter sp. PL_is379. The sequence goes on along the minus strand of NZ_JBVPGT010000026.1, from coordinate 79,401 downwards.
GATAAAAATTGCCACCTGCGTAGGCATCGTTTTATCTGATAATGAACGACGCTCTGATTATCTTTACAAATTTGCCGATCTGGCGCTCTACGAGGCGAAAAAAGAAGGTTCGCAGCAGATCAAGGTCTTCCGTCAGTGGATGCTGCAAAGACTACAGGAAAGCAGGTCCCTTGAACATGATATGGCTCTGGCGATCGATCACAATGAATTCGTTGTGTATTACCAGCCTATTGTCGATGCATTCAGCAATGAAATTTACGGCTATGAAGCGCTTATTCGCTGGATACACCCGGTGAAAGGGATACTCGCGCCAGATTATTTTATTTCCGTCGCTGAAAAAACGGGGATGATCAATGAGATCGGCAAGTCGGTGCTTGAGATGGCCTGCCGGGAAGCGGTGTCCTGGGCGGTGCCGGCCAGGATCTCGGTGAATGTCTCACCCGTTCAGCTAGGCACTAAATCGTTTACCACGATGGTACAGTCCATTCTGAAAGAGACGGGGCTACCGGCCAACCGACTCGAGTTAGAGGTAACAGAGTCTTCGCTCTTCAGTGACAGCAACATGCCGATCACTATTCTCAAAAAGCTCCGGGCACTGGGCGTAAAAATTTCCATCGATGATTTCGGAACGGGATATTCCTCGCTTTCACGACTGAGTGAACTTAATTTTGATAAAATTAAAATCGACAAATCCTTTGTGAACCCGATATCCACGCAGGATGATGCCCTAAATATCGTTAAGTTGATTACCGGCATGGCGAAGAGCCTCAATATGCGGGTCATTGCTGAAGGTGTTGAAACCGAAGCGCAGCTTGAACGTCTTCAGGCGCTTGGCTGCGATCTCGTGCAGGGATACCTGTTCGGAAAACCACAGGCTGAGATTGACAGGAAGATTAGATACGGTTGAAATGGTTGTGCGGTTGTTTCTGGCCCAAAATCATGTAGACGATTGATAATCAAAGGTTAAACAATGAAAAAAACAGCCCCGGCCTATACGCCTGTTGATTTATCTCGTTGGCCAAGGAAGGAGCATTTTGAAATCTTCCAGTCATTTGCTGAGTGCACAATTAACCAAACCGTTCTGATCGACATTACCGCGCTGCGAAAACATATCAAAGCGGTGGGTTGGAAGTTTTACCCCACGATCATTTTTCTCCTGTCTAACATCATGAACCGGCATCCGGAATTCCGTATGGCCATGAAAGATGATGAGCTCGTCGTCTGGAATGAAATTCATCCAAGCTATACGATTTTCCATCCCGAAACGGAGACGTTTTCGTCGCTATGGAGCCACTATGACGGCAATATTCATCACTTTCAGAACACGTATGCAGAAGATACGGCCCGCTATGGAAATAGCCTTTCTTACTGGCCGAAGGAAGAGTCCCGGGAAAATGTCTTTTTCGTGTCGTCGATTCCGTGGGTAACGTTTACGAACTTTAATATGAACATTGCGCACATGAAGAACTTCTTTTCGCCTATGTTCACGTTTGGAAAATACTACGAGCAGGATGGAAAAGTGCTGCTGCCGCTCGCGGTGCAGGTCCATCATTCGGTGTGCGATGGCTTCCATGTGGCAAGGATGTTTAATGAGTTGCAGGAGATGTGTGATGGTTTGTCGGGGCTGTCAGAGGAGAGGAATGGCTGATGCACAAGGGACAAATGTTGTTTATTTGATAGTCGGAAGACTACGTTTAAAGATGGTGCGATAATAGGAACAAAACACCCAACTCAAACAATTGATTTATAACACATTTAGCTTATAACGTTTAACTTGATACCCCCAAAGATACCCCCATTTGAATTTCCTATCCCGGCGGCGAGCGATGCCCAATAATTATGATCTAGTTCTTATAATTCTATAAAAGTTAAAAATCATGATATTAAACAAAATATATGTAACATTGCTTTTATAATATTATTTATTAATTATCACATTTAAAACAAACATCAGAAATTATTTTTATTAATGAAGACCCTTCCAGGTATTTATATATTTTTTCACTGCTTCATTATCCGAAAATCCTTTTCCACCATCAACGATATATTTTACGTTTTTCCAGTCCATGTACACAGAAATAATAGCCACTAAATTTACCAGTTTAACTGGTAACATATTCATAAAGATATCCAAGTAGTAATCTTGATGTTCTTCAGGGCATTTATCCTTAACAACTTTAAAAACAACATATACACATCGCACCATAGAAAATATTGCCATGGATGAATCCTCATCAATTTTATTTATGTGATTTTTAACATCCTCAATTTCGCAAGCTCCTTTTTCATCTATTTGTTTCTCAATAAAGGCCCAAATTGCTTCTTCCAGTACACTTACAGCAGCAGATGAGCGGTATTCTTTTCCGTTAATGTTAATAGTAAAACAACTAAACTCCTCTCTTTCTGAAGAGATAAGGTTATAAAAACCGTCTTCAAACCGTTTTAGAAGAACGTCTTTCTCTTGTCTTCTTTCGTCTTTAATTAGTTGCTCGTTTGCTTCTCGTTGAAGTTTCAAGGAATTAATGAGCATAACAATTGTAATGAAGGTTAGGATAGGATTAAGCACACCTCCTACAAAATCCCCGAAAGTGCCCCAATCACCTTTATCATTGGAAAACCCCATCCATTTGCTAGTCTTAAAGATATCTAACGGGCTATCCCAATGATTGAAATGAGAAAAGTAAAAATACCATACAATAGCTATTAATATAAGTGAAATGACTTTGATTGAGGGCATCTTCATCTACAATATTTCTCTAATTATATAAGCCTTAAGCTCTCCAATATGATCGCGTAACTCATAAGCAGAAATGGTTATAGGTATAAAAGCGTCTTTACCACCTCTGTTATTCCTATCAAGATTCCTGGAAAATTTATTTTTCTGAGACTGTAACACATGCTCCCAATTAAGATGGTGCCTAAAGGCTACTGAATCTGCCTGTCTATCTAATAACAGCCGACCAGTTCCTGTTAACATATTGAACCTAGTTATAATAACATCTTCTTCTACTGGTTGAGCAGATTCATGCTCTACATTTATATTGAAAAGCGTCTGCGCATCCATTTTAGCAACAACTAATTCTTTATTTGCTGTTCTCCTTCTCAGAAGTACATTATATTTTTGTTTCTCAACTGTTTTATGTAAATTCTGTATAGGTTCCTGAATTCTTATCAAAAGTTGTTTTTCAAGCGGTTTAAGACGTTCTACTAAGTCGATTGCTTTCTTGCTCTTAAGATTATGAGCTATCCCCATTCCTTTAGAGATGTAATATGACATAACATCAAAAAAAACAACCCGGCCAATTTCGTTAAATCTTTTTATCTTTTCAGGATCATCGATTCTAAGATTAAAATTTTGTCCAAACGACCCATCAAATGTATGTTTGAACATATTCCTAAGCCCATGTATAGATGTTGATTTTTTTGGGACTGAATCATCTAAAATAGTGCTTGTTGTAATTTGGGTGATGTCAGAAGCTCCAGCAAAAACCTTTATGCCGGAATTCATTTCTAATTCTTCAAAATCGTTCTGCCCATGCCCAACCACAACATCCATATCTAAGTTTATCATATGTTTCTCTTTCAGAATTATTGTTTGTTATTTAAACAGCATGCTATGTCCTTACATTATGTAGAAAACTTGAGTAGACGGCTATAGACAAATTCATACTATTCTGACTTTGTCTCAAAAACTTGAGTTATAACACTTCCTACATATGTAACTTATTGATGCAACTGTAACTTAGAGCGCGTTCTGTCAAAAATCCCCACTGGCGCTGCCGGCGGGTGACAACTTTTGACAACTCAACCTGAACGCCAGCGTCCGGGCAAACCAGAACAGCGATCTGAAAGAGGCTCGAGGATGGTTGCAAAGGGGGAGTGCTTAACACCTTCCCTTCGCGAGTTCGTGTACCTGAAGTTTTCTGAAGCGGTAGCGGTTGACACTTCCCCCCTAGTTTTCCCTAGTAAGGCATAACAAACCATAACAGTCTGACACATGCCCTGCTTCGCATCAGGATTAACAAAAGCTAACAGCCAAGGCTCAAGAAATCTCAACGCCAGCCCTTTACACTTCTGCTGTAGCTGCTGTTCGTAGGCGTCAGGATCCGTTAGGTTGGGTTGACACTTTTCCCAGTTTCTCGCGAAAAAGTGTCAAGTTTGAGGGGGTGGGGGTTTACAGTTTTTCGCCGTCCAGCAGGCAGAGTGACATTAAACCAGTTTTGTTCCAGTCATCCAGCGTATCGGGGTGCATTGTGGCAACGTAAGCCAGCTCAGAACGAAGAAACCGTAAAGCGCCTGCTGCACGGTCTTTGCCATAGAAGCTGTGGGTTTCTTCATCCGGCCGGAAGAGAATCAGCAATTGTTCATCGGGCTCGTGCTGAACATCAAAACCCAGCTCAGCGGCTGCTGCTTCTATTCGCTGGCGAGCATTAATATCAGCCGGCAGCTCTTTCCAGCCGTCATGCCCCCATACCCACGCGGCGGCCTGCGCCCACGTCATTGCATTGTGATGATCACCAGCACCAGCACCAGCACCAGCACCAGCAGAATTTTGTTTAGCCTGCGATGCTTCGACATCCACTTTATCGCCTGAAATTACAATTTCACCGCGGGCTATCCAGCCGTAAACAGTTTGCCGGCTGACGCCCATATGCCTGGCGTAGGCTGATTTACTTAATAGCATTCTGGTGTATCCCTCCGGGCAGAAAAAAGCCGCCCTCAGGCGGCCTGCTTCTCTTCTGAATGTGTCTGCCGCTGGCTGCCTTTGAGCATCGCGTTGACATGTTCGCTTAACTGGTCAAGGCCGGTCATTCGTGGCTGTACGTCTGATGGATCGTCGTTCTTCCCGTAGACGAGATTGTTATACCAGGTTCGGACAGCTGTAATTTGTGCGACGTCCTTCCTTACCGCATCGACCAGGTCGGCAACCGCGTTAATCACCTGCCCGTTCTCTGATGCAATACGGGAGAAGCCGAGACGTTTTAGCTGTTCCGTATCGAGTCCCGAACACACAGCGTGCGCCCTCAGTAAGGCGTCCGCCAGCTCCTGATGCTTTCCACTGTGCATCGACAGCAGCATTTTTTCCTGGCTGCGGCGATCCAGTCGGGCGAATGCCTGACGCATTTCGCTGTCACGCATGAATCCCTGAACATCATCAGATGCCAATGGATTAACCGGAGCGAGCTTGTTCTTCAGGTAATCGAGAATGTTTGCGGCCTGCTCGCTTACGCCTGCCACCCCGCGGGTAAAGTCTTTGAGCGTATCCGGGTTCCGGGCTTCACCTGCCCTGCGGTTTTTTGCCTGTTCGTTCAGATCCGGATCGTTGCGGATAACATCCAGCAAATCCGCCTCAGCTTCGGCCTGCTGCGCCGTTGTCCTCAGGCTGGTGAGTTCGCCCGCCATACCACGGAATAAAGCGGCCATCTGAGTATTTGGCGCAACAACCTTACCGGCATAACCCGCCAGCTCGATACTGTGTTTCCCAATTTTGATTGAGTAGCTCATTGCCCTGCCTCCATTTTTGATAGCCCCGCATCAAATACCTTGCGCGCAACAGCATGGATTGACGGCGCGATCCCCATGCCCGACTTCTGGCGCTCCCTCTCCTGGATGGTTTTCAGAGCCTGAATCTGCTCCCCGTTCAGCAGAACGGGCTTAACGTTAACCTTGCTCATAATGCCCCCTGTTATAGCGACCGTTAAAATCCCATTAATCGCAACAATCGAATAATCAATTGCGATTTATGAAACGATGTTAATGAAATTGCAGGGGGGTACAACGCGAAAAGAGCGGATGCGTTTTAAAGAATTTGCCCTCAAGGTGTTCATGGTGTTCATAAACGCGATAAATTACATACAAAACAATAAATTAACCTATGAACACCGGTCTACATACAGGGGTTATAAGTGTTCATGGTGTTCATATTTCTGTTTATTTTATGAGCACATAGTTAAAGTGACCTATGAACACTATGAATACCCTATGAATACCTTACACAAAGGTGTTCATAGTCAATCTTATTGATTTAATTGAACTTTAATCAATCAATGAACACTATGAACACCTTTCGCCATATTTAGCTAAACATTCATCTTTTTTCCTCAGCTAACGGGTGCGCTTGCGGCAGCCAGTCCTCCGCACTCTCTGAAAGTTCGACGTTAGTCACCACGCCGCGGGTCTTTCTCTCCTTGCGGTACTCGTGATTAAACTCCCGCATGGCGCTTTCCATTCCCTCAGAGAATTTATTCAGCGTCAGCGGCTTCTCGAAACCGTTCGCCTCAAGAAACTTCAGATAAGCGTGATAGAGGTACATGCGGGGGCGATGAGGCGGGTTACGGTTACCCACCAGCATTCCCACACAATCAGCCAAACGCTCCAGATGCGCGCAGAAGGCATATAGCGGATCCGTTTTCTGCTTTACCTCCAGTGCTTCTTCGCTGTTCCGTTGCTCCAGCAGCAGCGCCCGCGCTTTTTCCGGATCCGCAAAGTTCGCCAGCAGCCGGCGAACAACCACCGGAATTTCAGCGGATATCTTTTCTGCCAGGTCTGGATCTTTATCCTCTTCGCTGACGCGCCGGTTAAACTGGAAAATTACGCGGCGCCGGGAAACCCCGCCGGCACGTTCGGTGAAAATCATCGGCGTGTTGTTCGTGGCCACAACCACAGTCCGCAGAACGGCTGTGTACTGGTGCTCGTGTTTCGGGTCTATCTCCACCGCATCCCCGCCGGTTATCGCTTTTATCCCGGTGCCCTCTCCTGAATATTTGGGCTGATCAGGAAGCGTTATCATGCTCTTGCCGACGAACTGCGCCCGCCCGCGCGCGCTGTCGAGCGCCGCCATATTCCCGCTGGCGGTGTTATGCGCGCCGGCCAGCATCGTGGCGATATGGGTAAAGACGCTTTTCCCGCTGCCGCCCTCCCCGGTTATCTCGAGGAACAGTTGCCAGTCGTACCGGTTCGCCAGCACCATAAAGAGCGCTGCAGCGATGCGCTGCATCTTAATTGCGTCTCTATCTGATGCGTAACTTAGCCACTTATGGAAGTTCGGCGCGTGGTCGCGGAGGTTTTCGCCCGGCACCGCCGGCGTGTAGGTCACGCCGTTATGGTTGGTCAGCCAGTTATCCTGGCTGTGTTCGGAGAAAACGCCGGTTTCCATATCGTAGACGCCATTAGCAAAGGGGATCAGGCTGCGCCGCGGCTCCCCCATTACCGGGATAACGATTTTCAGGGCGTCGATAACGTTGTTGATCGCGCGCTTGCTGAAGTTGGTTTTGTTCTCGTTGTAGATAGCCACCATTTCGCGGCTCAGCTCGAGCAGAGACGTTTTCTCCCAGATGCCGGCGCGGTAGACGTACACGCCTTCGCTGTTTTCATTGATCGCAATGCCGGTGTAACGCGCGGCCAGTATGAGCGCCTTTTCGTTATCAGCCAGGTCGCGGAGGTTTACATCCGTCAGCGGTTTGCCGATCACCATGCTTTTGCCGGCTTCCGCATCGGCTTTGAGGCGCGGCAGTTGTGGCGTCCAGTCCTCCAGAAGCTGATAACCTTCTGAGTAGAATTGAGCGCGCTCCACGCCGGCCACCGCCAGCTTTGTGGCGAGAATGGTTATCTGTCGTTCGGTCAGATGCCCGCCGCGGCATACCCGGGCATAGAGCCGGCCATCATCCACAATGCGGATATTCTCCAGCTCTGCCAGCTGCTTTTTATCCAGCACAACCGGCGGCACCGTATCGCCAATCGGGTTCATTTCCTGCCATGCTTTGGCGAACGTCCAGGCATCGGCGCCGGCAAAGATGATTGACTCCTCCATAAGATCCGCCGGCTGCTTTTTAAGGTTTGGTGCATTCTTCATTTTCTGCTCCCTCGCTCCCTGATGATTTCCCGCATAACCCGAATTCGTTCGATGCCCTGCACCCGCATAATTCGATCGATATCTCTTCCACCGGTGCCCGGCGCGGAAGAAACAAATTCAAATTCCCGCACCAGTCGTTCTGGCGTGCAAAAACACGGTGAGCTGTACCCCTCGCGGCAAAATGTCACTCTGTCGAATCGGTAACTTTCGATAATTACGATATTGCCCCGACTGTCCTTCCATTTATCGCCCGGCCTGATTTCAGGGTGAGCGCGGCCATCAGCAGCTAAGCCGGAATTTTTAATCGTCATATTTTTTACCTCACGCCGCTGGCGGGATTACCTGATAACCAATTTTGCTCAGAAAGCGCGCGGCACTCTCCACCGTAAAAATGATTTCGTCGTCCATAAGGGGGCGCATCGACTGAAGACCATTTGACGTGTCCACCAGATAGCGGCCGCCGGCCGGGAAACTGAAAACGTTTTTGCCGTCGGCCCGGCGAACCAGATCGTAAACAGGAGTCATAATTTCACCTCCCCTTCCCTTAATGACTGGCTGGCAAAACAATATCGCGCACTATTTAATTGCTCAGATACGTGATCGGCAAAAGCGCCGAGACGGCAAAATTGGATAACCATTTTCATACAGATACCTCCATGGCCAGACGGGATTGAATGGCGGAGGCCTTACTGCCCAACTGAAGGTAAGTTCGGGTGATTGCCGGGTTACTGTGCCCGAGCATTTCAGAGGCAACCAGCAAACCCTGTTCGCCGCCGGCGGACATGAGATTAAAGGCGGCAATTTTGCGGCTGGAATAGGCGCTAAGGCGCAGACGCGTGTTTACAACGCGGGTAAACCACACCATAACGTTGTGCAGTTTCTTCCAGATTGTCTGGCGACTCACGCTACCTTCCAGAGACTGGCAACGGTTACTTTCGATCTGGCTGCGGGAAAATACCAGGTCGTCACCGATAAGGTTGCGCTCCATGCGTTCGCGCAGTCGCTTGATAATGCCCGGCGGCAGCTGTTTGGTGTCGTGCTTAACTTCAGCCTTTGCCACCAGCTCAAATACGATCGCCTGTTCTTCTTCCGTCATGCCGGCGGCCAGCTCGTCGCAGCTCACGCTATCCCAGTGCATGTAGGCAATGTGATCGCCAGCAAGCCGGGCAGCGTCCTTACGCTGCTGGCGAACAATCTCGAGCCCCTTCCGGGTCGCCCTGGCTTCCGCTGCTTTGGTCTGCTTCGCTACGATGATTGTTGCAATGCCGGTTTCCCAGTTGATGCACGAGTAACGGAAGTTGCACACGTCACTGGTACGCCAGCCGGTAACGGTCGCAATATCCCACCAGAGTAAAACCCAGTCCGGCTGGGTCTGCTGGATGCGCTCGCGCAGTTTGCGCTGCTCTTCCCGTTCGTAAACGGGCGTCATGGTGCGAGTGCCTTTCGTGGTAGTGGCTTTTACCACGTTGCCGCGCAGCTCGCGGGCTTTAGCTGTAAGGGTCTGGAGGTTAAACATGCTGCACCTCCTCAACACGAAATCGACACGCCAGAATACAGACACATCCTTCTGGCGTTTTTTCGCGGGCTTCGCGCTCGGTGGAAGCAGTAACATTGACGATCTGATTTGTGAATTCACCCAAGGTGAGAAAACGCCATGTAAATTCAGGGCGTGTTTGGGTAGACTTAGTGCAAGCCATAATGTTACCTCAACTAACGTTTTGGTTAGACGCCCTGAAAGTGTTCCCGCACTTCGGGGCGTTGTCTTTTTCATTTCCTGTGTGTAATGTGTCATTACACATAAACACATTACATCGGGTGTAATTGACGTGTCAACACACAAAAACGAGAGACGAGGCAATCCTCCATTCCAATTTCGGCTTGATCCAGAGCTTCGAGAGATGATGGAACGAGCGCAACAGCAAGATGGTGATGAGTCTCTAGCCGCATGGCTTAAGAGAATTATTCGCAAGGAACTCCAGCAGCGTGGTATCGAGCCAAAGAGCTGATTAAGCATGCTCTCTGCCGGGTAAAAATCCCGGCTTCTTCCTGCCTTTTTATTCATCGCTATCTTCCTTCAGTAACTCGGGTTGATACTTACGCCACAGCTGAATCTCCTCTTGTTCAAGAGCTTCTTTTGCCCCCTTACACTGCTGCAACTTATACCCGCGTTTGCTGGCCTCCTGCTGATAAGCCGCCATGCGCCGGCTAAAGTCGTTCAGGAACGCGAACGGCACACCATAAGAGCCAGTTTTGCGGATAGAAGGGATAACCTCGCGAAATACCCAATTACTGAAACGATGGGCGAATGTGCCCGGCGTAATAGCTTTACGGCTGCGGGCGATCAGCTTGTAGAAACCAGATTCAGAGACAGCGCTATGATTTGGGTTCCCGCGAATACCGTAAGTTAAAGTTACGGTATTTCTCTCGTCATCATCCAGAGCCTGCAACGCCATGCGCGAATTGGATAGTTCCAGCACCGCGCAAACATCTTTTGCAACGAACCACGGTTCACCGTTGATCTTAACAATACGGACTTTCGCGGCCTCAAATTTAATCACCGAAATATCATCGCTGCTGTTTTCAGGTTGAGCGAAACCCTGCCCGGCTAGGGCATTTTTGTTAGTCATAATAAATTTCCCGGGCTAAGTTACAGTTGAGGTTTTGTGGAAATTAATGCATCACGTTCTTCGATACGCTGGCTTATCCAATCATCAACTTCACTTTCAACAAATGCGATGGCTCGAGAACCAATCTTGACCGATTTAGGAAAGCGATTGTCTTTAAGAAGACGATAGATCCAAGCCTTGCTATATCCAGTGCGTTTTTGTACTTCAGCCAATCTGATTAAAGAGTGGGACATATTTACCTCATAACGTCTATTGTGGTGTACGAGATAAATTCAACCAGATATCAGATTAGCTGTGTGGAAGTCGGTATGATTTTAATTGGAAGTGACAACTGCGAGAGTGGATCCGTTTTACAGGTTTTTTTAGAACCTGTAAAACAAGGTTTGGAAGTGCGGCGTCAGTTTTGGAAGTCTTTACTTCGAAATTTTGGAAGCGTGAAGCTCAAGAGCTTCATCTATCAACATAATCAGTGCCTTACTGGTTACATCGATACCGTCTCCATGGTCATTGATCAGTTTAGTCGCAGTCCTTGCCACCTCAGATTTGTTTAATTTGCCACCACGTAGATATTTCCCCTGACTTTTCTCGAGAGCAATTGCCATTCCGGCTATCAATTTGAGTGCTGTGTCTTTGCCAGCGAAGTTGCCCCACTGGGTGGGTTCGTGTAAATCTTCATTGCACTGCTCGGAATCTAAATCAGCGGAGTGGCTATCAATCATCCTTAAACCACTCTCAATTTCATTAGCAACCCAAGGCCAGATATCCTTTGCGAGGAAGGTTGCATTAACAATCGGAGTATCCAGAGTTATAGATTCAACATCTACTTTTAATCTGACGGCCTCAGGTAGACCATATTTATAATCAGCTAACTTGAAAGCTTGAAGTGGCTTTAATTCCTTTAGCTGAATGGCTTGTATGATGGTTTCCTTGTAAATAGATGCCTGTTCATGTCCTATATAATTCCCTTCTACTGCTTTTTGGACGCTATCAACCTTTTCAGATATTCCAGCCATAACTAAGGCTGCCTGATCCAAAGATACAATTCGCAAGCGTCCAATATGCACCGGTAAATCGAACATTACGTCACCTCACGCCCTCTATTAATTGAGCGGCTATGCCAGCCCGCAGAGGTGTACGGGTTTTCGGGGATCAGCCTAGACATAGCCTATTCTTTGTTCGTCTACCGAAGTCTACTACTGTCAATTAGCACTGTCTATACATACAGTTAAGCGCTTTTCCCGAACGTTCCATGCACTACATTTTCGCCGTTTTCCAACGCCTCCATATAGTCGGCATACCATTGAAGCATTTCACGGCGGCCGTCTATGTATTGAGCATGGTTGTAAGTACCTCGAATAGAGTTTTTGTCGACGTGTGCCAGCTGCGTTTCTATCCACGAGGTGTTGTAGCCCTGTTCGTGCAGGATGGTACTCATGGTGTGCCGGAAACCGTGCCCGGTGACTTTTCCGTCATAGCCAATCCGCTTAAAGACTTGGTTTATGCTGGCTTCACTCATTGTTTTTCGCGGATCGTTACGGCCAGGGAACATAAGCGGGTAATTGCCTGTCAGCTCCTGGAGCTGGCCAATAAGCGTAAGAGCTTGCCTGGACAACGGCACCACGTGAGGGCGACGCATTTTCATACGTGAGGCTGGTATTTCCCAGACCGCCTTACTGATTTTGATTTCATCCCAAAATGCCCCGCGGAGTTCGCCGGTACGCAAGCCGGTGATAATCAGCAGACGAGCGGCCAAAACTACTAACGCGCTTCCGGTATATCCTGACAACGCCTTGAAGAAATCAGGCAATTCTTTCGGTGTGAGGAAAGGATAATGATTGGACTCATGCCCTTGCATGGCGCTGGTGAGATCCGGAGCGGGGTTATACTCAGCACGGCCGGTGACTATTGCGTAACGGAAAACTTCCCCGCAGCGTTGCCTAACTTTTTTGGCCTTTTCTGTAGCGCCGCGCCCCTCAATGCGCCGCAGCACATTCAACAGTTCAAGCGGTTTGATATCGGCTATTGGTTTTTTGCCAATGTAAGGGAACACATCTTTGTTGAAAGCTTCCAAGATGTCTGAAGCATACCCAGAAGACCATTTTTTTAATTTGCTGCTGTGCCACTCAAGGGCAAGATCTTTGAAGGTATTGTTTAACTGAGTTTCACGGGCAATCTTCTCTTCCCGTTTCGCTTCCATAGGATCGATACCCCCAGCGATACCCCTTTTCGCTTCTTCACGTTTTGACCGAGCATCGGCCAATGTGACTTCAGGATACACACCCAGCGCTAACAGCTTCTCTTTGCCGGCTACACGATACTTGAGCCGCCAGTATTTGCCGCCATTAGGTTTAATCAGGAGATACAAACCACCACCATCAGCCAGCTTGTAGGGCTTTTCTTTAGGTTTGGCGGCGTCCACCTGTCGGGCGTTTAGTTTCACTTGGGGGTACCTCCTCTAGACCGAACAGCATATACCCCCATAAGTACCCCCAAATGACCGTAGATTTCAGGGAACTTTAGTAGACGTAGAAATACTAAAAGGGGCTGTAAAGCGCAGAGTATAAGGGGTTTCAGTGAACTTTAGTAGACTTGGGGAGACGTTAGAATGGTGCCGATAATAGGAGTCGAACCTACGACCTTCGCATTACGAATGCGTAAATTGGTCCTTTGAAATCAATACCTATCGAATTTAAATAGATTTTTTGCCACAATATTGCCACAGTTCGTTAGGAATCAGACAGAAATGGCGACTATACGCAAACGTGGTAACTACCAATGGGAAGCTCAAATCCGTAAACGTGGTTTTCCCTCTCAAACCAAAACCTTTAACACCAAAGTAGAAGCAGATGCTTGGGCCAAAATGATCGAGTCAGAAATGGCGAGAGGAGTTTGGCTTAGCCGCAGCGAAGCGGAATCTACGACATTGTATGAAGCCCTAACGCGCTATGAAAAAGAGATTGTTCCCGACAAAAAAGGAGCTGTGCAAGACCGATCATTGGTGCGGATACTAAAAGGCACTCAGCTGGCAAAAAACTATATGGCCAGCATCAGGAGTGCCGATGTCGCCAAGCTAAGAGATGAATGGTTGAAAATTTATGCTCCTGCAACCGTTTTAAGGCGTTTGGCCTTACTTTCTCATGTATTCAATGTTTCGCGGAAAGAATGGGGCATGGAGAGCCTGCTGAACCCCGTAGAGGCCATTCGCAAACCCCAACCCAAGAACTCAAGGACCAGACGCCTGGAAGCGCTGCCTTTAGTTTCTGAGCAAACCGGTGTTACGTCAGGAAAGGAATTAGCCAACGAGATCGAACATATCATTGCCGCAACACATTCATTAGTATTGCCAGCAATCATTCTTCTGGCGTTAGAGACAGCCATGCGCCGTAGCGAAATTGCAGAACTTCGATGGCGCTTTATCGATCTTGATAGGCGAGTTGCACATCTGCCGGATACTAAGAATGGTAATGCTCGCGATGTCCCCTTATCCACAAAGGCTGTTATGGTACTATCCAATCTAAAGGAGCGTTCTAAACAAGCTGATGACAAGGTTTTTGGAATGCGTGCCGATGCGATCACCCGCGCTTTTGATCGAGCTGTAAAGCGCGCCAGAGAAAGATATGAACAAGCTAAACCTCAATGTGATGACACCTTCCTCAAAGATTTAAGATTTCACGATCTCCGGCATGAAGCGACCTCTCGCTTGGCTGAGATTTTCCCCATGCACGAGCTGACAAAAATCACGGGGCATAAAGACCCGAGAATGCTAATGCGGTATTATCATCCAAAAGCTGAGGATTTAGCGTTAAAGTTGAAATAAAGGATATCTTATGCGTTACATTAGAAAACACATTGCAAATTTTGATTTCAATATTGTATCCATTATATATTTGCTGATTGCTTGCATTGTAATCATGAAGTTCCCATTATTACTTCAAGATAAAACCTTCTTAGTTTGTGGATTATTCCTCTCGGTAGCATTCATTTTTTGTGCCTATAACAACAAAAAAACAATCGTCAATAAAATGATTGAGCACAGCATCATTAAATGGATTGGAACAGTATTGATTTTTTCAATTTGTATGTGGTATGCAAAACATAAAATTAATTTTGATTACGATATTCAACCGGAATACTTAATATACTCATCTTATGGTTATGCTTTCGCAATGGCCATTCCTCTATCTCTATCCATTTATGGCCTTAGCATTTTCATATACTTATACTTTGGAAGAATTACTGCTTATCAATGCTTTTACGCGGCAATTTTGACCCTCCCTTTTTCTGCAATGCTAAGAGAGACGATTAAAAAAAACCAAGAGGTTGATTTCAAAGTTATTATGTTGTTAGTTTTCGGGTTAGCTTTCGGTATCGTAACCATGTTCAAAGCAATGCAAAAAACAAATAAAAAATCAACTTCATCCAATAAAAAGAATCTATTATACATTGCAAAAACAATGGCACAAGATATTAATAGAGCAAAACTAATTTTAATGATATGGTTTAAAAAAATACTTATATGTTCGAATAGCTACTTAAGAGTTGCAGATCTATTATCGACAGCAATTGCATTATTATTCATTGGTGTTTTTTCAATAAAGATAATACCAGAGCATCAGAA
The DNA here is from genome assembly GCF_055817355.1 of Enterobacter sp. PL_is379. NCBI lineage: Bacteria > Pseudomonadati > Pseudomonadota > Gammaproteobacteria > Enterobacterales > Enterobacteriaceae > Enterobacter > Enterobacter sp. PL_is379. Next base: position 64,304 of record NZ_JBVPGT010000026.1, on the reverse strand, counting down.
GTCTTTTCTTTTACTTGATGCTTTTTCTAAGACAGATTGCAATACAAAAAAAGATTCATTTTCATACATCAGGAAATCGAAAAACGAATGCTACAGAATTAATTCTAAAGGAATAGAAGTTATCGAAATGATATCATTTACCTCATCAACTGACTAAAACATAGGTAGTAATGAAAATGGATGAGACCACGAAGAGAAAAAGGATTGAGGCATTTAGGAAAGCAGAGGCTAGCTTATATTTATCAGGTAAAGATCCTCGCGGGTCAGAATTTTACCAGAAAATAAAGGATGAAGTTATAAGAGGTAAGCTAACTTATGAAGAGGCAAAAGCAGAGATTTTAAATCACCATTTAGAGAAATCGAAAAAATAAGAAAAAGGCTAACATTATGTTAGCCTATCTTCTCAATGATTATTCCTATAACTAAAAATTGCTTTTTTCAATAACTCCGTTTGCTCATCAGCATCATCATAATTATAAATTCCCGTAGCAGAATAATACTCTTCGATGCATAGAATATTTATCAATGGTTCACAAATCTCTTTAATAAACTCCTTGTTGTTATCGGCAAAAATAATTTTTATTCCTTCCAAAACAAAGCTATTATAATCAGCCATTATCCACCTCCTTACAGGTGTTTAGTGGAAGCGTCAGTTAACGTTACCGCGCTAACTGACGCGCCTAAATCAAGATTTTTTACTGCCAGTTAAACTATCACCCTCAAACTCATCCTGTTCGTGGTTAGTCTGACGATCGGCTGTGTGTTTACGTATTTGATTCGCTATTTCCCCACCAACGGTCTGTTGTCTTCGGATAGAATTAGTACTTCCCTTCATCATCTGATACTCCGAAGCTCCGTTAGACAGCCCGCTCGCCATGTGAGAAGCCATGCGGCCAGCTCGTGAGAATGATGAAGCAAACCCCTGGCTTCCTCCGCTGACACTACCTGTATTACTCCCTGCAGAAGAACCACCGGAACCGCCTGATGGTTGTCCTCCAGAAGTATCTACGGAACCGGTATCTTCCCCTCCGCCAAATCCTCCACCTGAACCACCTTTATCACCAGAACCAGATTCTTCTGCCATCGCCGCTTGTGCAGATTCAAATGCTGCTTTTAGAGCGGAAGCACCACCACTGACTTGAGCTGTAGCACTCATTGCCATTGCCCCAGCGCCACTGATTGCAGTAGTAGCAGCGCCAGTAATCATACCTGCTCCAAAACCACCGATCCCTTGTAAGGACGCTCCTCCAACAACGCCTGATAACAACAACGGTAATTTATTCGTCAATACTAAAAGAATAATTGACGCCAGAAGTAAAACAATAAGACTATTAAGATCAGGAATATCATTTTTAATAATAGAAAAATACTGATCTATAAATGATTGCCCAATCCCAATGATTAATGTCATCGTAAATAACTGAATACCAATCGATAATACTGTGCGTAAGTAATTTATTGCTATATCAGAAGTCCATTTCGAGCCACCAAACCCAAGCAAAATAACTCCTGCATAACACAACACCCATGCAGAAACTAACATTATTAGCATATTTATCGCGATAAGCGCCATTACTACTAATACTATTATCGCGACGGTTATCATAATGGTCGAAATCATTGGAGACCAAATTGATGCTGCTGAACTGACCTTTGTTAATATCACAAATGCCATATCCACTATGCTGGAGGGTGAAATACCAGTACTTGTTCCTAAAGCATTTGCTGCAAGTTGTCTCATTGAGTTAATTATAGATTGTGATATGGCTGGGCCGTTGATTAAAAGATAATAAAAAAAACCAATCACGGCAAAAAAACGAACTATTTCTGCAAGTGCACTGATTAAACCTTCCCCTTGCATCGCCAACATACCAAATGTCCAAACCATACTTATTAATACCAGCCCCCAGAAGAGCCAATTTGCATAATCACCAATTACTAATGACCATGTGCTGGCTACTTGCTGAAACTTATCTAATAACGTATCAAGTAATCCGCTACTATCTAATTGACCAGCATAAGCATTTACAGAAAACAAAAAAACCATTCCTAAAAAAGTGAGCTTGCTTACTATTCTCATAATTACCATTCTCGCTTAGGGCTAGGATTGTTATTGCCACGCAGGGCACATTTATCGTAGTTATGTTCGTTCAATTTATTCTCTGGCGTCGATAAACAACCTTCATCTTTTTTATCGCAAGAGCATAGAATTAATGAAATTATTAGAATAAAAATGACCAAAAGTTTATCTTTCATTCAGCTCTCCCTCACCAAATTCGCTTCGGGCTTGGTGTGTTCTCGCCAGCTAACGCTTTTTCATCAGCGACTATTTGTTGGGCTTCTTTATCAGCCTCAGCCTGTGCCAGTGTTGCTGCAGCGTTTTGCTGAGCTACCAGAAGCGAGCGGATTTGCAGCAACTGGTTCGTTTGAGCACTGGCAAGCTGGTTAGCGGCCTGAATAGCTTCCATTTGCCCTTGTGCGCCGGTTGCCTGCGTTTGCAAATCTGCAAGGTTGTCAGCATCGCTTTGCAGTGTTTCCTGCTGTTCGTCAAGAGCCTTAAATACAGCGTCATTGGCCTTTTTACGTGCCTCAGAGCTGTTCTGTTCAGCTTTGCGCAGTGCGCTAATTTCATCCGCAGTACATTCAACATTACTGTTAAAGCACGGTGATGAGCGGTAGTAATTCACGTCCTGATAACGTTTCAGATATGAATCAAGACTCCCGGCCTGGTTTTTGTAGTAATTAAGGGTGTCCTGCGCCTGCAACAATTTGTTGATGGTCGAATTGGCCTGATCCCAGATATAGGCTGCAGGTGCGACTGTATTTTTGAGCATGTTTTCATACTGCTGCAGCTGCGTCTGGTACTGCTGGATCTGTTTTGCCACAGCCTGAACGTTGTTGACTGCGCTGATTGTGGTCTGCACCACATTAGTACCATCGATTACAGGGATACCGGCTGTCGCCGGTAATGCCATGATGGACGCCAGAAAGGAAGCTGCTAATGATTTTTTAGCTGCTAAAATCCCTCTCAGTGATGAAAATACTCGGAGCATTAACTTCATTTGCCCACCTCAAATTTAACTGATTATTAATATTGAAAACTCGTACTTTTAACAAATACAGATATTTAGGAAACCATAAATTTATTTATCCAAGATTCTATCCATAATATTTCTTAGTTCTTGTCTGGTTGATTCTATTTTAGCAAGCAACGTTTTTATCAATGAGGGTGAAAAATCAACTGTGCGTGGATCGTTAGCTAACCACAGTTTAAGTAACCCACCAAGTCGACCAAGATCAGCATTTACTCGGCTAAGCTCTACAACCTGTTCAATATCTACCATAGACTCAACCTGATAACCCATTGCTACTTTACGAATGAAACTCGCTACACTTAAGCCAGATGCTTCTGCATTTTCCTGGATTTGCGCTTTTTCATCTGGCAAACAATAAACTTTAATTGGTGTACTATTTTTTCTAGTCTGAGAAACGGTCATATCATTCTCCATACAGGCGGTAGCCGATCAGCCTCGCAGAGCAGGACTCCGTTGAGCAGCTCAGCTGCGAATAAGGGAAGGTAAAGTAGAAGCACCGTTTACGGTGGGCCTACTTTACATGTCCTGCCCTACATTTGCCGTTGTGAATCTGTGTACGTATTGTGTATTCCTGTGTACTCAGTGTGTTTTCGTAAAGCATTTGTGCAGTATTAGTCGTGTAAAAGTGTGCAGCATATGTGTTTATTGAAAGGAAACTTATCTGAATACCCCAAGGAATATTTTTATTCTCGCGGCTTGGGTTTTAGCGGCCTGCCACGTTTCCTTTGAAACCTATTTATCTCTTTCGCTATATCGTCATTTTCTGTCTTTGACTCAACAGATTTATCTATCCAGTCCTTAACATCCTCTCTACGCCAGAGAAGACGTTTATTACCGGGAAGACGGCATCTTGGTGGAAGACATTTTGGATTTCGCGTTGCATCACTGCGGATACTTTTTACAGTTTTCTTTAATGCAAAAGCCAACTCTTCAACGGTTATAAGTTCTGGCATAACTGATTTCATCGAAGAACCCATCTCTCAGTAGAAATTTGAGGATTTTAGCGGCTAAAATTTTAGGCGCTAAAGTTTGCTAACCAACGTTATGAATTGAGAATAATTAAAACTTACTGCCAAAAAGAATAATGTCAACAGGGTTTTTATTCATCGGGTTCTAACTTCATATGAAATTGGTTTTATTGACCAATTTCTGAATCACAGTAAGGTTTTAATAATTCCTTTAATCTTTTTGGTTATATATAAGGTTAAAGATCTGGTTAGAGGGGTGTGCAAAACTCAATTAAAGCAATGATTATTAAGGGGAAAAATATCCACATGCGCCCCTCATATGTCATAAAGTAGCCCCTCAAGTGTCATGAAATCGCCCCTCATATGTCATAAAGCAGCCCCTCAAGTGTCATATAATAAAAAATTAACAAACAAGTTATGCACAATATTATCAACAGAATCTGTGGGTAAATACACAGATTATACATGATGAAATAGATTGTTTAGCTAAACTAAATAGCAATAAATAAAATGAAACAAAATGTAAATAACAGAGGATTGTAGATGACTTATAAATTTGGTTAGCTAACCTTTATAAGAACTACTGTTTGCAAATGATTCATTCCTGACAGCGGATATATCGAATTTGAGTAAGAAAAACACTTAAACCAACCTTACTCTATGATTTGTTTAGCTAAACAAATTACTATAATGAATCCGATGACGTTTAAAAAAAAGGAGGGGGGATGAGGACGATAAATGCTGCACCTTCAACTGTCGGAGAGATTTTATACGAAGAATTCTTGAAACCATTGGATATGCCTCCCGCAAGACTTGCTGAACTGATGGATACATCATATGAAAAAATTTTGGAAATAATAAAAAATGAGCGAAATATAACTCTTGAGGAAGCTTTTCAACTCGCGATAATTTTCAATACAGATGCATATTTTTGGGTGAAACTGCAAGAGCTACATGAGGCATGGTTTAATAAAAAAAAGTAATGGTATTCAATTAGATTGCTTAGTCCTAATACATAATATGCTTTGAATAATACTCATGTATTACTAGTGACTCATTAAAACATGATAACACCAGGAGGACTGAGGATTGAGAAATTTGACCCTGGATGATGGGACACAGTCCTGACCGGACAAATCATTTTAGCCGTGGTACAGGCGACACTGAAAACCGACATAAAGAAGCCCGACTGGTAAGTTCGGGCTTTGTTTGACGCTCTGGCCTGAATGGAACATTCCTACATTAGACGTTAATATCTTACATCTAATTAGCCGCAAATACTAATGGATACATAGTTCCATTTGACTTGACTACCCATTTGCAGATTACTCCACCATCACTAATAAAATTCGACCACTTAGATTCGGAAGTGTCAGGCTGTAGGTCTTAAACCCGAAAGACTGCTTTTGGCCAGAAGCTGCCTTTGCTAGAATCTTATTATGTCAAAAGTCCAACTGCGTCTCATATGTAAATTATTTCAACTAATAATTAGAACTCCTGAAGATACTTCTTTTAATTAGTAGCGTAACCGCAAAAACAATTTTTGAGTTTTCTTTTATATTTAAATTTCTCGCAGAAGATATTTACACATCTGTTGTTGTTTTTGATATAATTAGGTGAATCTAAACAAAAAAAGGTTTTCGGAAATTATATGGAAATCATTATTGTACCCCGAGAGCAACGTATTCCTGCCGCAGGTATTAGTACGGCTTACCTGCATGTGGATCGTTGGAATGACTTTTCATTCATTACAATGTTTTACATGTATCTGTTTGATCAGAAAGGTGAACGGCATGATATTGGGAATGTCAAGATTGGCTTTCAAGGACAAACTACTGAAAAATCAACTTACTCCACGTTAGGAAGCAGGTTTAGAATTCTCCCAGAAGGATATTTTTCCGTTGGTCAGGATGTCGACTATTATCAGAAAATTTCGAATTTACCAGAATCCGTCAAAGTTTCATTACTTGAGGCGCTCAAAGATATTGCTTATGCGCCAGAACTTATAGATCTTGTTAAGGATGAGGAGGTCTTTAAAACGTCTTTGCTTCGGTATGTTAGTTTGTCTGTTATTAAAGGGCAGTTTGCGCGAGTACTTGAGGGAAAGAATCCACTGACTAATTTTGAGTTCAAGTTCATTCGCCCTGCACAAGACAAGATTTCCGATATCGAATTATCATTTAAGGTGAAAGTAGGAGAAAAACCAAGCACCAATATTCACGCGATCATAGGTCGTAATGGTGTGGGGAAAACGACAATTCTAAACGGAATGATTGAAGCTGTTACCAGTAAAGGTACGTCGAATGCAAAATTTTATGATCTGGAGGGGTGGAGTGATGATCCGATTGATAATGATTACTTTAGTAGTTTAGTCTCTGTGTCATTTAGCGCATTCGATCCATTCGAGCCACCAAGTGAACAGCCTGATCCATCAAAGGGAACTTGCTACTTCTATATAGGTTTGAAAAAAAAAGGAGAGTCGCTGAAAGGACTAAATGATATTCATGAAGACTTTCTACAAGCTTTGACGCTATGCTTTAGCCAGATTCCTAAGCGTGAAAGATGGCTGCAGGCTATTGATACTTTGGAGTCTGATGAAAATTTTGCAAGCATGGAGCTGAAAAATCTAGCAGGATATAATGGTGAGATGCTCGTTAGTAATGCACGGAAACGTATAAAAAGAATGAGCTCCGGTCATGCGGTAGTGTTATTAACACTTACACGTTTAGTTGCAACGGTGGAAGAAAAAACGTTAGTGCTAATTGATGAACCAGAGAGCCATCTTCATCCACCGTTGCTGTCTGCTTTTATTCGTGCACTGTCTGATTTGCTACTTGATAGAAATGGTGTTTCTATTATTGCAACTCACTCACCTGTGGTACTTCAAGAGGTCCCTAAACGATGTGTTTGGAAAATCAATCGTTCAAGATTGTCTACCGAATCTCGCAGGCCAGACATTGAAACATTTGGTGAGAATGTAGGAATCTTAACAAGAGAGGTATTTGGTCTTGAAGTAGTTAAATCCGGTTTTCACGATTTATTAGTCCAATCTGTTAAGTCAGGTGGAACATATGAGGATATAGTCGATGAGTATCGTAACCAGCTTGGTGTTGAAGCCCGAGCTCTATTAAAAGCGCTTGTCACACACAGAGATCGGAGTGTTAAGTGATGTTAAAACTTAAACAACCTGCTTATACATATGCCGATATGCTGACTAGCTGCCGCGAAGGCATAACTGGTAATCCGGGCTTGTTGCTGAAAGTGAATGAAGCAATAACTGATTTGCAAACATTGGCAGCTTCATACAATGCATCGGCATTAACTGGTGAACTTTATACAATACAACCACTGCAAATAAAAAATGAGGAAGACCCTATTGTTGTAGGTCGGTTAAAGAAATCTGACTTTGTTAAGCTTTATGGAAATTATGTTGTTGGGAAGAAAAAGCCTGCTCGAACTATTTATGATGCCCTGATGACTGCTGCTAATGAAAAATGCCCATTTTGTGGTGGGATTGGGCGACCTCGAAATTTAGATCATTATTTGCCTAAAGCTCACTATCCTCAGTTTTCTATATTGCCTGTTAATCTTGTGCCAGCTTGTCGAGATTGTAATATGGATGGTAAAGGGGAAGCTTTTGCAAGAAATGAAGCAGAACAGATAATACATCCCTATTTAGACGATAGCCGTTATTATGATGAACAGTGGATATCGGCTAGATACTTGGTTGGCAAAAATGATGAGCCTGGAGTTATTGAGTATTTTGTTTCGCCACCTGCTGATTGGGATAATGCACATAAACAAAGAGTGGAAAAACATTTTAACGATTTTGATTTATCTTTAAGATACTCTAAAGAAGCTGGTGCGAGGTTAGTTGTGCTTTTAGCTCTATATAACTCAGTACTACCAATCTCCGTAGATAAAAATGCTGCTAAACACCTTATATTTCAAACAATAATCAATAATTCGCCTTTTGTGAATCACTGGGAACGGATTATGTGTTTGGCTCTAATGTCAGACTTGTAGTAATGCTTGGAATGTTTATTTCTGTTCTTATTGATCTGCTCTCCATTGATTAATACGCCGTAATGTGAGTAATGCAACTATTTGACTGCGAGATTAATCGCGAAGTTCCGCTCTTCGCTCACAGCGGACATCGATCTTCGCGCCGGTCCGCTCAGTGCCAGCAGCGGACATTGCTGGCATCATAATATGTTAATCATCGGGTAGCAGGTCAAAGTGAGCGGAGAATACGCGATGATCAAGTTTGCCGCTCAGGCAGACGCGATTGATGAAGACAAAGTGGTGCTGGAAAGCCTCGGCGCCATCAAACGCGCAGGGGCGGATCTGATTTTCAGCTATTTCGCCCTCGATCTTGCCGAACGCGGCACCCTCTGAAACTGTAACCCTCTCCGCCCGGAGAGGGCTTTTTTTCCTCTTACAGAATGTTGTCGCCCGGTGGCGGCAAATAGCGGTTTATCGCAACCACCGACGGACGAGTGAGGATAAACGCCAGGCCAATAGACGCCAGTAAATCCACCGGCCAATGCATACCTAAAAACAGGCGGCTAACCAGTACGCCGGCAGCCCATGCGGTGAGGATAAACGCAGCAAGAAAGCGTTTTCGCGGCCACAGCACGCCAACGCCCAGCAGCGCCCAGGCCGCGGCAAAAATCGAATGCCCCGACGGGAACGACCAGGTGCTCTCCTTCGCCCAGTGATCTTGCTGCCAGCTAGGGATCGCGCGGTTATCATGCAGCGTATTCAGCACGGTCATACCTCGCTTCGCCGGTTCTTCACTGTAAAATTGCGCAACCGCCTGCGGTTGATCATGGTTCAGCCACATCACATAGGGACGTGGTTCCTGTACCACTCGTTTCAACACGCTAACCGCCACCTGTCCCAACGCAATCGGTGCCATAATCAGCAATGCGCATTTCCACCGATGCGCTTTACCCGGTTTCAGCACCCACAGTAACGCAGCCAACAGCACGACGGCAGTGAACACCCCAACGGGGTTGCTCACCGTCTGTGTGAGTAAGTAGAAAAAACCGAGTTGTGGCGATTGTGCTTCCGCCTGCCAGTGCCAACCGGTTAGCCAGGCCACCACCGGCACAGCTATCAGCACAGGCAGGCAAAATCCTAACCCGGTAGCTATCTTTGGACGTTTTTTCATTCCGTGAATAACACCTCAGTGTGGGAATCCTGTTGCGACTGCGCTTTTTTCTGTGTGGAAAGTAGCTTTGCAGAGTCCGTATCACCGGTCGATTTTTCATTTAAATCGAAGGGATAGTTTTCATGGATTTTATTCGGGTTAGGGTGCCAGGCAGCGGGTGAAAGCACCCAGGTTTCCCCAACTTTATTCACTCTGGCTTCCGCGGCGGTTTGCCCGAATGTAAATAGTGCAGAAATGATCAGCAGCAGATAAATCATATTTCGTTTCATTGTGGTATCTCCCGACAGGAATAGTTGACGGAAGAATTATCTCATTAGCGTAGTGACGCGAGTCCAACGTCAACATGACAATATTGTCATGTTGACGTTGAGACCCTCTAATTATTAGACGGTGATAATTGCAGGTAATAAACCCGCCTGGCGGGAAATCTTCTGACAACAAGAGGTGAAGCAATGCAGCCACAAGAAAATAAACCAACCATCTTAATAGCCTATGCCAATAAACATACCGACAATTCGTCGGCATATTAAAATAAAATTTTCGCGTGAAATTTTCGAAAACAGCTATCACGGTTTTAATTTCACGCTAATTAATAAATCTGATTTTATTGTTATTGAATCTCCGCCGCAAAAGGGTCTGGAATTGCTGCAAGCAATAAAACGCCAAAGCACGGTGCCGGTAATCGTCCTCTCTACGCTAAATAACGATAAGGATATGGTGAATGCCCTCAACCTTGACGCGGAGGATTATCTGGTGAAATCCTTTAGCATCGCCGAACTGGTTGCACGCCTGCATGTGATCCGCCGTCGCCTGCTACCTGCTGCAAGCTAGAACGCACAGACATACAACGCCCTCACGGTGGAAATTCATCGCGACACGCACCAGGTGTTTGTAGGCAGCCAGCGTAAAGAGATTTCCGCACTGCTCACGCCACAGAATACTGGCTGCTGTGCCATATTATTCACCAGCCAATGCGTGTATTTTTCCGTTCAGAGTTGTTGCACCACTGTCTGCCAGACCTCGATGGCAGCGAACGAGCGGTAGATGGGCATATCAGCAACTTACGCCGCAAGTTAAGCGATCCTGGCGTCACATTGCTACTGGAGAACGTTCGTGGTTTTGGTTATCGGCTGGGATGTGTGGGTTAAACGTGTAAAGGCGCCCATCAGCGGCGCCCTTACACAAGGTGATTAACGCTTTTGCGTTGGTTTGCGGTATTCCACCAGTGAAAGTCCTCCAACCAGTACAACAATGATGGTACTGAAAATGACACTGGTAACATTGGCGCCAAAACCGAAGCCGCCATTCTCCAGCGGTTGCGATAACAAATCGCCCCAGGCCGCACCAAACGGGCGAGTCAGAATATACGCCGCCCAGAAACAGAACACCGCGTTCGCCCGGAAAACGAACCGTGCCGCAGCAATAAACAGCAACCAAAGGCCAAAAAAGCCGGCAGTAACGTCATATCCCATGCTCAATCCTTCCGCCAGCCAGTCACCCAGCGCGGTGCCCAGCGCAAAGGTAAAGAGGATCGCCAGCCAGTAAAAACCTTCACGTTTTGCGCTATCGACATGATGGATAGAGAGCGTTTTTTCCCGGCGATACCAGACAGCAAAGGTCGTGATCAATGCCAGCGTGAAAAAGGCTGAAGACCATGCCAGCGGCACATGCCAGGCATCGGTTAAATTATCGGTAACCAACGTACCAAACACACTGATAAACACCACGACCAGCCAGTACAACACCGGAATATAACGCGTGGCGCGCATCTGGAAATAAAGTGTCACCGCCAGCAATCCGCCGACGACAAATGATGTATTAATCAGACCAAAGCCTAAATCCATATTCAGAAAATCTGCCGCGGTTTCCCCAACCGTCGTCGACATCATTTTTATCAGCCAAAATATTACCGTGACCTCCGGGACTTTATTAAGCCACGGCGTATTTTTTTGTACAGAGTTCATGATCGCTATCTCGCTAAATAGAGGTTTCGTTAATTTTTCGTGGCGTACAGATATAAACCAGAGCAGGCGGTACATTTTTCACCACCACGACGCGTTGCCAGTAGAAATAACGCGACAATAATTTCTCTGACAGCGGGCTGTATTGAAACTGAATATAGGTTCCCTGCGGCGAGAGACTCTGATGGATTTGTCGCATAATCCGCGTTACCACACGCACCGGCAGCGATAACAATGGTAAGCAGGAGAAGATAGCGTCGTAAGGGCGAAGAAGCTGCTCCGCCGAGGCGGCAACCACCTGCAATCGTCGGTCGTTAATTGCCCCCAGTTGTTGAAGAAAGCGCGGGTTAATTTCGTACGCATCTAACTGGGCGTCTGCGCGCATCCGCGTCAGTAGCCCTTTCGTTAGTACGCCGTTTGCCGCCCCCAGTTCGGCAACGACGAGGCTGTCGCACCAGTCGATCTGATTCATCATTGTTTTGCACAGTGCAGCCGATGACGGAACCACAGACCCCACCGTGCGCGGGGAAGCGATAAACTGGCGAATATAGGAGGCATAAGCGCTGAAGCGTGTTTTCGTGGAATCAGACAAAGAGTGTGTTTGCATAACGTAAACCTGAGTGAGGAGCGGATAATGCCCATTATCCGCCTGCTATGATGACTCTCACTCAACGCCTGGATGACAATTCTGTCAGGTTGGCTTGCGCTGCGGCAGCACCAGCGTAAAGCGACTGCCCTTGCCCTCCTCACTGGTCACCGTGATCTTACCGCCGTGCATTTCGGCGATGGTTTTCACTAACGCCAGCCCCAGACCGGTATTCTCCGCTTTGCTGCGTGCATCATCCACGCGATAGAAACGATCGAAAATGTGCGGCAGATGACGCGAGTCAATGCCTTCGCCATTATCCACTACGCTGAGCCAGACATCGTTAGCCTGCTGCGTTGCGCTGAGCACGATATGCCCGCCTGCAGGGGTATGGCGTAATGCGTTTGACAACAGGTTAGAGAGCGCACGCTGCAAATGAATAGGATCGGCGTAAAACGTCACTTCACCTTCGCTGGTAAGCGTAATGTGTTTCTCTTCTGCCAGCACATCGTAGAAATTCACCAGCCGGGCGAACTCCGTTGCGCTGTTAAGTGATTCAAGCTTCAACGGTTCACGGCTATTGTCTGCACGCGCCAGAAACAGCATCGAGGAGATCATTCGTGACAGACGTTCTCCCTCTTCGACAATAGCGGTCAGCGCTTCGTGATACTCCTGCGCAGTGCGCGCTTTACTTTGCGTGACGCTGGCGGCTGAGATCAGATTGTTGATAGGGCCACGCAACTCATGCGCGATATCCGAAGAAAAGCGAGTCAATTGGGCAAACGAGGCTTCCAGCCGCATCATCATACCATCGAACGAGGCGGAGAGCGTGTTCAGCTCCGAAGGCCAATCTTGTATGGAGAGACGGGTATGTAAATCTGCGGCATGAATATGCGCGATCTCACGGCTCATGGTACGCAGCGGCAGCAGCCCGCGACGAGCCAGCCAGTAGCCAATGGCGGCGAATAGCACAATCGCCAGCGCCACCACACCCTGCATGCGCGTCCAGTAATCTTCAATAATCTCGTTGTTTTGCGACACATTGAGCGCTGCCTGCACCAGCCACGACTGATTGTCTTTAAGGACGAAATTGGTGGAGGCAATCAGGTACTTTTCACTGACCTCGTGCTTATGGTAGCGCCACGAGGTATAACTAAACTCCGGAGACGGCGTGGGGAAATCTTCCTGCGGCACTCGCATCTTGCTCGATTGCGCCCACACTTTACCGTCCGGGCTGATAATGCGCAGCGACAAGCGTTCCTGACGCGCCACGAACTCAAACAACTCCTGCTGCCAGAGATCTTTCGGCCCCTGGCGCTCGCTGATAGTGGCGGCAATCTCCTGCTGAAAGCGCAGTGTACTGCGCAACTCATCTTCGTCCTTCTGGCTCAACTGATTGCGCATGGTGGAGTACAACAGACCCGAAACGATATACAACACCAGCCCCATGGCGATGGAAAAATAGAGCGTCAGCCGCAGGGTAATAGGGAAATTACGCGGGATCAGCATCATTTCGCTCTTCCAGCACATAGCCTGCGCCGCGCAACGTGTGCAACAGCTTCACCTCGTAGCCGTCATCAATTTTGCTGCGCAGGCGGCGGATCGCCACATCGATAACATTTGTTTCCGGGTCAAAATTCATATCCCATACTAGCTCCGCCAGCACCGTACGCGACAGCACTTCCCCGCTGCGACGCATTAACAGGCTGAGCAACATAAACTCTTTCTGGGTCAGTTCAATGCGTTTACCACCGCGCATTACCCGGTGTTTAAGAAAATCGAGTTGCAGATCGCTTATCTGCATTACCGACTCATCCACCACCGGCGTATGTGCCGCTCGCCGCCGCATAATTACCCGCACGCGTGCCAGCAGTTCACTAAAAGAGAATGGTTTGATCAGGTAATCTTCCGCGCCCAGCTCCAGCCCGCGCACCCGATCATCCACATCATCACGCGCGGTCAAAAACATCACTGGCGTTAATCTGCCCGCCTGACGCACCAGCTCAAGGATTTTCCAGCCGTTCATCCCCGGCAGCATCACATCCAGGATCGCAAGGTCATATTCATTGGTCAGCAAATAGTGCAGGCCATCGACGCCATCGTTAGCAACATCGACGACAAAATCATTCTCTTTCAGCCCCTTGGCAATATAGTCAGCGGCCATAGTTTGGTCTTCGACCAGCAGTAATCTCATTATGCCTCCACCCGATCGCGCAACTGCGCTTGCTTGTCACCAACGCTTGCGAACAACAGATAAAACACAGGCGTAATAAACAGGGTAACCAGTTGTGAGAACAGCAACCCGCCGACCACCGCCACACCCATCGGCTGGCGTAGCTCAGCGCCCGCCCCCCAGCCAAACGCGATGGGCAGCGCCCCCATCATCGCGCACAGCGTGGTCATCATTATCGGCCGAAAACGCTGAATACAGGCCTGAATAATTGCATCATGCGGCGACATCCCCTGCGTACGCTGAGCCGCAAGCGCAAAGTCTATCATCATGATAGCGTTCTTTTTCACAATACCTATCAGCAGCAAAATGCCAATCATGGCGATAAACGTCAGATCGAGATTCAGCAACCGCAGCGCCAACAATGCGCCGACCGCCGCCGATGGCAAACCCAGCAAAATGGTCAGCGGATGGATCCAGCTTTCATACAGCACACCTAAGATCACGTAGATCACCGCCAGCGCAATGACAATCAACCAGATTTGGCTGCTCTGGGACTGCTGGTACAGCGCCGCTTGCCCGGCATAGCTGCCAAACACCGAACCCGGCATCTGGATATCCTGCTGCACCTGATTAATGGCGCGCGTGGCGTCCGACAGCGATTTACCCGGCGCCAGATCGAACGAAACCGTAATGGCCGGAAGCTGCCCCTGGTGGTTGACCGCCGTGATCCCCTGGCTGCGCGTCACATGCGTAAAAGTGGTTACCGGTAGCAACGTATTTGCCGACGAACGCACATAGATTTTCGACAGATCGCTCTCGTTTTGCCGGAAAGCATTGTTCACCTCCATGATAACCTGATAGCTATCTTCCGGCGCATAAATTGTCGATACCTGCTGCGTACCAAACGCGGCGTACAAATTGCTGCGGATCTGATCGATATCGACGCCCATCAGCGAGGCTTTGTTGCGGTCGATTTGTAAATCTGCCTGCAAGCCGTTGAGCTGCGCATCGCTGTTAATACCCACAAACACGCCGGTTTTCTTCATGCCGTCCATTAACTTGTTGGCCCAGTCATTTAACGATAGCCCATCACCACTGTTGACCGACTGCAAGGTGTACTGATAACTGCTTTTCGCTGAGCGACCGCCCACTTTCAGATTCTGCACCGCGCTAAAGAACGGCGTGATGCCGGGCAGATACTGGGTTTCTGCGCGCATTTGGGCAATCACTTGTGCCATCGGTGGGCGTTGCGACTGATCTTTAAGCGTCAGCACCAGTTGCGTCGTGTCATGATCGACCTTAGTCAGCATTGCGCTCACCGCCGGATCCGCGACTAGCGTTTTGCCCAACTGTTGCGCCACCACTAATCGCCCGTCATAGGACATATCCTGCGGCGTATCGATATTTACCGTCAGTTGCCCAATATCTTCCTGCGGGAAAAATCCTTTTGGCGCGCTGATATACAGCAACGCGGTCAGTACCACGGTCGCCAGTGCCGCCAGTACCATCCATAATTTATGATTCACCGCCCAGTGCAGCGCCTTGCTGTAACGGCACAGCACCGCATCGAAGCCGCGCTCGAATGCCCGGCTCCAGGCAGGTTCCGCGGCTTCGGCGTGGCTCTTTTTGATAAGCATCGGCACCAGCAGCGGAATAAGCGTCAGTGACGCAGCCGCCGAGACAGCAATCGCCAGCGAGACCACCCAGGCGAACTCATGGAACAGCAAACCCAGCGTGCCCGGCATAAAGAAGATAGGAATAAATACGGCCACCAGCGACAGCGATATCGACAACACGGTGAAAGCCACTTCTCGCACGCCAAGCAGTGCGGCGCGCCAGCTTGTCTCTCCCTGCTCGCGATAGCGCATAATATTTTCCAGCACCACGATCGCGTCATCCACCACCAGCCCAACGGCGATGGTCAGCCCCATCAGGGAAATGTTGTCGAGACTCATACCCAGCGCATACATCAGGGCAAACGCTCCCAATAACGACACCGGCACGCTCAGCGCCGGGATAAGCGTGGCGCGGAAATGACGCAGGAACAGCATGATCACCATAATCACCAGCGCAATCGTCAACACCAGGGTGATATTGACATCATGAATGGCCTGGCGAATCGATAACGAGCGGTCATTAAGCAACTGCATGTTGACCGACGGCGGCATCTGCGCCTGCAATTTGGGCAGCAACTGGTTGATGGCATCCAGCGTAGAAACAATGTTCGCCCCAGGCTGGCGGTTAATGCTCAGCACGATAGCGGTGTGTCCGTTAACCGCACTGTAGCTCAGCGCGTTTTCGATGCTGTCCTGCACGCTGGCAACATCCGACAAACGCACCGGCTGCCCGTTGCGGGTGGCGATAATCACATTGGCGAAATCGGCGGCGTTCATCAGATCGCCGTGCGTTTGCAGCATCATCATTTGCCGTTTGCCGTCGAGTTCACCAATTGGCGAGTTGGCGTTGGCTGCTTTCAGCGCAGCCTGCACATCGGTTAAGGTCAGATCCGTTGCCGCCAGCCGCTCCGGGTCAATTTCCACCCGCACCGCATAGCGTTTTTGCCCAATCACCGTCACTTCCGCCACACCTTTAATGGTCGACAGCGCGGGCGAAATCAGGTTGTCAGTAAGACGGTTAAGATCGGACAGCGTCATGGAGGGCGAATCAATGGCAATCGCGGCAATCGGCGCATCCGCCGGGTTTACCTTGCGAAATGACGGCGGCGTGGTCATCTGCGACGGCAGCTTTTTCATGGTCTGATAGAGCGCCGACTGCACATCCACGGCTGCGGAGTCGATATTCACCGAGGGATCAAACTCCAGCACAATCGTGGTCGCCCCTTGCAGGCTGGTAGATGTGAGCATCGACAAGCCTGGCACCGTGGACAAATTCTTTTCCAGCGGCGTCGCCACCGACGAGGCCATCGTCTGCGGGCTGGCGCCGGACAATGACGCATTGACGCGAATGGTCGGCATATCAAAAGATGGCAGCGCCGCCACCGGCAGTTTTGTCCAGCAGATAACACCCGTGACGATCACCGCCAGCCACAGCAGCATCACCGCAATCGGGCGGGACAGGCAGAGCTCAGCAAATTTCATCAGTTCTGCCCCACGTTTTTCGCTACCGCCACGGTCACGCCAGGACGCAGGTTATTCGCCCCTTCCACCACCACCGCTGTACCCTGCGCGAGGCCATCCACCACCGCCATCGACTGCTGGATCCGCAGCAGATTAACCGGCTGCGTGACCGCCTGGTTTTGCTTATCTACCAGGAAGACAAAATGCCCATCCGGGCCGTTTTGAACGGCCTGCGGTGGCAGCACAACAACTTGCTCGGCCCCCGCTTCAACGGTGACCGACTGAAAGGCTCCCGGCCACAGCAGACGCCCGGCATTAGCGAAATGTGCTTTTAGCGCGATGGTGCCAGTCTCGGTATTCACCGTGTTATTGATAAAATCCAGCGTGCCGCTGACTTTTTCACCTTTGGCATTACTGACTGATACCGCGATCGGCCCCTGAGATTGTGCCGCAAGTACTGCATTGAGGTTTTTTTCCGGCAACGTGAACGATACCCCGATAGGGTCAAACTGACTGACGCTCACCAACGGCGAAGCGCTGCCGGGCTGCACCAGGCTCCCCGGATGAACATTCAACGCACCGGTTTTACCACTCACTGGAGCATAAATGCGGGTATAACCGAGCTGCGCCTGCGCGGTACGGATATCCTCCTGCGCGGCGGTGTACTGAGCACTGTACTGCTGCTGCACACTTTGCAACGTGTCCCAGTCGGAGGCCGAAATGTAGTTTTGTGCTTTCAACCCGCGTCCGCGGACGACATCACGCTGCGCTTTATCCAGCAAAGTGCGCGATTCCGCCTGAGCGGCTACAGCACGGCGTAGCGCCGCCTGCTGGGTGCTATCATCCAGCGTAAAAAGTAGCTGCCCCTGCTGAACAAAATCCCCCTCCCTGAACGCCACGGTTTTCACCGTACCGGTGATCTGTGACTGGATATCCACCTGGTTGAGCGACACCACATGGCCTTGCGTCGTCAGCATTAACGGCAGATTTTTTACCTGCGCCTGCGCCAGGCTCACCAGCGGGCTGGCGGATTTATGCGGCGTGGCAGCGACGCTACTTTGGCGAAAGAAAAGGAGATAAACGACAGAGAAGCCCACCAACAGGCAAATTATCTGAAATGGCCTTGAGTGAAGTAATTTCATGGCAATCATGCGTCCGGGAAGAAATACCGCTAGTCTACAGCGCGCAGAGAGACAGAAAGCGGCTCGCCAGATGACAATTTTGTCATTTAAAAACCGTCCATCGATCACAACCTGCGCGGCTAACCATACGTTAACTGTGATCATTCTCCCGTCTTAAAGTGTCGTTTATTCATTGTAATGAAATGTAAGCGTCATCTTCGGCCTATACTGTCATCGGCAAGATGGGAGGAGAAATCACCATGTTTAGTTTCGATAATGTACTTGAGGATCTCTGGCCACAGGCCAGCCCCCTGGCAAAAAAATCTGCTCAGACGCCTGCTCTATGAGCAAGAGTTTCAGCAATTCGCCGCGCGCCACCCCCACCTGAAAGGGCTGGATATGGTGGAACAAGTACTTGAACACCTACAAATCCGCTGCTCCATTCTCGCTCACTGCTTCAAACAAATCTCTGAACAATATTCGGCAGATTATGCCATCCTGGGAGCCAGCGGCGTTACAGCTGACCGGCGAAGCGTTGATTGATTGCGGTATGATTTATAACACCATGATTCAACGGTCGAACAAGAGCTTAATTGTGGTGGATCACTCAAAATTAGATAAGGTATTTCCTTCCAATTACGCTTCATGGCAGGCTATTGACCGTATTATTACGGACAGCCCACCAGCGGATTCAATACCCTAGTCGATATTTCCGTGTGCGAGTGATGTGCTGTTGGCGGAGCAGGGCTGTGTCATTGTGGAGAGGGCGGTATCTGATATTCCTTCGTAATACCTGTGAATACAACGATAATCTGCTACCACAACTTTACATGTCAGTCTTCCAGTTTCTGGCATGACGTTGAATGTCTGCTCCTCGCTCTAAGCAGATTTCGCGGTGTTCCAGGCGGTCCGCTTCGGGCCAGGAGCGGACATTGCTGGCATCACTATGTATTAATCAACGGATAGCAGTTCAGTTCGCTAGTGATGGGATTGAGTTATCAAAAGTTGTCGCCCGCCGGCACCGCCAGCGGGGATTCCAGGCTGTACACGCTCTAAGTTACAGTTGCTTCAAATTGTTGCCAAAATACTGAAATCGAGTTTAATAGAGAGGTTGATATCTCCGTGCACAGTATATAGGGACAGAAAATGCAGCATTTGAATGATTTCCCCAAAAGAGACAGGAATCATAGGATTGAAAGACTTGCAATATCAGCTTTTGAAAATTTCCTCAGAGATTCAAACGATTTTTTTATTCAAAGTCAGGATATAAATGATTACGGCGTTGACTATCAACTTGAAATTACTACAAATGGTCAAGCAACTAACATTAGATTGTTTGTTCAATTGAAAGGAACTGAACAAGAATTAAACAATGATGGTTCGATTAGTATATCTGTTAATAGAGCTAACCTAAATTACCTACTAATGCATCCTTATTCATTCTATGTATGTTTTCATGCTCCAAGTAATAATCTAAAAATAACATTCGCCGAAGCCGTAATAAGGGATTATGAACAATCTGAAAAACAATGGATTGAGCAAGAAACATTGACTGTAAAGTTCATTGAGGATATTTCCGAGTCTCGTTTGCATGAAATCGCAGAGGTGGCGAGGTTTAACGCCATAAATAATCGCAATGCAAGAATCGATTTGATAACCAAACCTATTTCAAACATTACTAAGGCTATTAATAAAGCCATACCTAAGATACATATACCGGAAGATAAAAAGTTAGCTCAAGAACTGCTTAACTCACTATATGAAAATAATCATGACGATGTGATAAGTGCTAATTTCGATGAGTTTTTAGCTATTTTCGGCGCCAACCATCCAGCTATGATCGTTCCATATATGTCGGAAATAAATAAAGGCATGGACAAAGTTGATAGTAATGAAGAAAGGATCTTGGATGGTATAAAATATCTTAGAGAAAGAATCGATGAGGGTAATATAAATAAGATGAGTTTATATTATTCATTAGGTAATGGATATACAGCTCTTGAAAGAGACAAAGAAGCTATTCAAGAGTATAAGAACGCTCTGGGACATTTGGTTGAGGAAGGAAAACTAGCTGCACAATGTTACAAAAACATGGGTAGCAGTTATTCACGATTGGGGAAAGAAAATGAAGCTTTTGAATGCTATAAGAAGGCACTGGATTTAGAACCGAACTTAAATGAAGCTAATTTAGCGGTAGGTGTTATTCATAATCGTAAGGGTAATTATGAACTAGCATTGGAGCACTTAGATTTAGTTCTTTTCCCAAGGAATCATCAACATAAAATCATCTTTGTTGAAAAGTGGCGCATAAATACTCTTTTCAATATGGAGGATTATCGCTCGGCATATAGAGAGATTAATAGTTTATTAACTCGAAATGATAATAAAGATGAATTGTGGCAATGGT
This sequence comes from Enterobacter sp. PL_is379, assembly GCF_055817355.1. Lineage (NCBI taxonomy): Bacteria > Pseudomonadati > Pseudomonadota > Gammaproteobacteria > Enterobacterales > Enterobacteriaceae > Enterobacter > Enterobacter sp. PL_is379. The sequence goes on along the minus strand of NZ_JBVPGT010000026.1, from coordinate 43,740 downwards.
GCTTGATGTTAGTTGCTACGTTCTGTCGAACCTCGCCTGTTTCTACTAAGTTAAGCTTGCCTTTTTGGACTCGCTTTTTAGAAATGCATCCGAACCACCCTGATGCATCAAGAGAAATTCTATTAGCGAAAAATTATCTAAGAGTAAATGATAATTCATCTAAGTACTCGTATCATGAATTTAAAAAAGAGTTTGAGATGCGAATACAAAATGTTAATGATGAAGATACTGCTTTTCTTTGGGATCGTATAGGCCATTGGGCTCAAGATGAAGATGAATGGGAAGATGCAACGATGTATTTTCGTAAAGCTTATGAGATTGCTGGTGGTGAATATGGGTACTGTCTCGGAGTTGCTCTTAATCAACTTGAGCGCTTCAAAGAAAGCTTACCTATCTTAGTTGAGCAAGCTGAAAAAATTCAACCTGATGATTTTAGCTGGTTCCAGGTCGCAGTTGCATACGAATTTCAAGGATATATCCAAGAGGCAATCGATTCTTATGAAAAATGCTTATCATTAAACGAGAAAAACGAACTTGCTTTGTTCAATCTTGGAGGGCTGTATTGGAATTCGCGAAATTATGATGAGGCAAGCCGGGTGTGGAAACTAGCAGTAGAGTATTATCCTGATCATGAACTTTCGCATAAACTTCGAAAGGATATTCCATTTATTTTGAGTTGAGCAACTTCATTAGCAACGAACTTAGCGTCAGAATTTTTAATCAATCATGTTGACCGACCACTTAGTGCTGTGGATTTAACAGGTCGATTCAGTCGTTCAGGTGCCTCTGACCGCCGAACGACAATCTCTGATTCGAGCTGCTAATATGACCTACTCCCAGTCGATTAGCACCCGGCGTGTTAGCAATACCTTACGAACTTCCGCTTTTCGCTCACAGCGGACCTTCAAACCAGCCATCTCGTCCGCTCTGTGCCGAAAGCTGAAGTAGCTAATAGCACTTATTGTTGATCAATGAAGAGCTGGTCAATTGAATAGGCTAATTTAATTGATAGCTAGCGTAACTATGAGGAGACACACTCATAGTGATGAGCGTGTTCCCATATAAATGATCAGATTATGATAACGCAGCTCGTTCATAAAGAGGCATAATCTCTTGATAAACCTGATTGTAAAGCTCTGATTTTAGCAGACTGTATTTTTCAGTCATAATAAGTGTTTTAAACTGATTCGTTTCTCTTTCAAATGAAACTGAGCCGATAATTAGCTGGCTATTAGTTGATAAACCATTAATACATAAATCGAATAACTTTTTTGTTGTACGCGGATCTGGATCTTGTTGTTTAGGCGAGTCAATTACTACTGGAAGCATAGGACTTGTCGATTTATCTTCTATTGTTTTTAGAAGAGCATAGTGATAAGCCAATATTGATCTTGGAGCACGGCTGCCTGTTTCGCTCTTAGAAATCGGACCATATTGAAGAATAGTTCCAACTTTAGGATCTTTGATACCTAACTCAGTTTGCGCAAACTTCAGTGACTCTTTAAACTTATCATTGATTTCTTTTGCTCGCTTTTTATCTTCGAACTTTGCTATTTCTTTTGAAAGCTGAGTTCTAGCAACATCCAATTCGCCTATTTTTAGCAGTAATTCGTTAATTTGCTCATCGAAAGTTACCTCAACCTGCTTACTTGCTTGAGACTTAATAACGTCTTGAAGAGTCAGTTGCTCTTTGACTTCCAGAAGCATGTTTTTGAGTTCTGAGCTTAAGCTTATAGCCTGTTTCAAATCTTCTTTAATTTTAGAGAGTTGATCATCATATACAGATTTTTCCTCATACAACTTTGGTATGATTTGCAATAGCTTTTCTTTATTCTCAAGTACTACATATCTTGCTTCTAAGCCTGCCGATGGTAGCAAAGAATCTATATCATTTTCATCGAGCTGTCTTTTTGATTCCTCTATTTCTGTTACTAATTCATCTCGTAGAGATAATATTTTTATGAGCTTAATTCTGTATTCTGTTTCTTCTTGATGTAAGTCTTGGCACTTACGAAGGAAACGTTCCAGCAGCTCTTCATAATATTTTACATCCACATCGAAAAGTACTCTTCCAAATGACTCTTCGAATCGCTTTTTAGCTCTCTTTAGAGCTTTTAACGTCGTTCGGATTTCAACAAGATCGATATCAATTAAATTAATCTTTCCTTGTAAAGTATAGTACTCCTTTGGTTTTACACCAGTATGAAAATTCAAGATATTTTTTTGCCAGTCCTCATACATAGCCAAACTGCTAAATGAATCTAAAACTTTCCCCCAACCGTTATCTTGATCAATATAGTAAGGGAGATAAAGACTTGCTGGTTGTGCTTGTCCCTGAACCAAATTAGTTTTAGTCACAAGCTCCAAATTGAAATCAAAGACATCACGCACAGCTAATGCAATCTCTGCACGAGAGCTAGAGGTCACTAAGTGATGCTCTTGTCCTGCTGTTATATCGAAAATGGAAATACGTTTTTCGTGGCGAAGAAACGCATAGTCACGATTATTAACACAAATAACAACTTTTGAAACAAAGTTATCTTCTTTCCACTTTTTATCCAGTCGAACATCAGCACCTAATGTATGATATAAGCTCTTAATAAAGCTAGACTTACCTGTGTCGTTCTCACCTGTAATGATATTAATATCAGGTGAGAACTTGAAGGAGAATCCTTTCTTATCGCGAAGGGATAATATATGAGCACTTTTAAAGTATATGCTTTTCATTATTCACCTCCCTCTAAGAGCTTCTGAATTATTGAGTAAATAACTATGCATTCTTTCTTCCCTGACTTTAAAGTCAATGCATAATCTGGACAAAGTGCATCAATTTTGTACATGGTTTCAGTTAGATATAATTTCAAATCCGAGTGAGCACTCGCCTCATCGTAAAGGCTAATTGCATATTCTAGATATACAGTCGAAGGATTTTTTTTGTTTTGGTTAAGGTCGATGCAAATTTGTGAGAACATGGCTTGCAGGATAATGAGCTGAAGCGATGTTTTGCCAAGATCATTGAATAGGGGACTAGCTTTGTCCCAATCAGGCTTTAAACTATTACTTGCATTCAAGGAATCAAGCACACCATTCAATGCTTCTGATGAGAAACCCTTTCGTGAGATAAGTTCAGGAAAATTAATAATATCTGCGGATTTTACCTTGGATTTTTCTCGACACGCCTGTTCAAGCAAAGAAGCTAATGCATTAACACTCAGGCTAATGCTATCGCCAAACTTCTTGCTAAGGAAATCGCATAGTTTACCTTTTAGATGTGTAATGTGGTCATCTAGGCTTAATGAGGATTGAACGAAACGCATAACAGAAAGATCGATACTGGAGTCATCAAGCTTTACTTGATCTTTGATTGCTTTCTTAAAGCTCGTCTGATACTCCACTTTGACTTCATTTGCACCAAAACAAGACTTACCACCGTTTTCCTCACATAGATTGAAAGAAGCATTAGTAACAAAAAGGAGCTTGGGTGAATATTCGGCGAAATTCTTTTGATGAATAAATAACTTACCGATGATAGATATTGGGTTCTTCTTGGTGCTATTACTAAGAGTGGATGCAGTCCAGTGTTTCTCTCTTGTTTTTACTTGAGCAAATGTGAGTTGTGTTGGAGAAACTTCGTCATCAAGAATAAGAACATCATCATGATATTCGAAGATAAACACATAGTTCTTTTCATCTAGTTCATATTCCAGCATTTGAGATAAAGCCCAGCAAGTTTGATAGTCAAACCCACGTTGAGCAATCTCACCGCCTCTTTCAGACTGCGGAATACTAACTAATGTTTCAGCTAACCCCATATACTCCCTTATGTTGAGTTCAATGGACTCGCGTAACAACATCATTAATCCGATTGAATACAAATAGTAGCATTAGCACGAACTATTGGGTAACACATTCTGAAAGTTAAAAATATGTGAGTTGCAACATCGAAACAGGGAAGCTAAGTAAGCGACTTTGTCTCTAGCGAAGTCATAGCTCTATTCGTTCAGAGGAGGACCAAGAGTCTTTGAAGTACGTGCTGGCGGCGCTCGCCAAGCGTTTTGGAGGCGATGAACATGGTGAAGACTATGAGAAGGTGCGATCGGTTGCCTTCACACGTTTCTACGGCGAGGACGACGAAGATGGTCTTGTTAGTCTGCAGCGTTTCACAGTTGGGTTAGTCCAGAGCTTGATGGCTGAGATTGTGACCTGCTCCTAGATGATTAATACGCCACTATGCTGGTAATGTCAGCAGATCGCTCAAAGCTGCCTGTCAATAGTAGGGTATCGAATGCATTTTTTTGTTAGATATGACTAAGTGAAATGCAAATGGGTCGTCAAGTGAATGCAATAACCTAAATGGCAGACTAAACGTGTTTGAATGCCTGCGTAGGTTATTGTAATAACATCCTTTAGGTCAAACTGTGCTGGCTGCGAACTGGACTGACAACATCCGTAACCAGAAACCATCAAAGTAGTAATATTGCTCAAAAGACAAGATCGACGGGAGCTACAAGGTAACACGTGCCGTTAGCATACCCTTGCATTGAGCCACAAACAATCTCACTGTACTTGCCACAATTTTGCCACATCTACAACGCGCAAAATTGCACATTAGTGTTGAACAAAGCAAAACAATGCAATAATAACTTGATGATTTTATTATAAAAGATGGTGCCGATAATAGGAGTCGAACCTACGACCTTCGCATTACGAATGCGCTGCTCTACCAACTGAGCTATATCGGCCCTGAGAGGCCGGTTACGAGTGTAACCACGGGGCAAAAGGTTAGATCTATCCGGGTGATGCGTCAATGCCCTTTTGAATCAAACGGCTACTTTTGCATCACCCGTTATTATTTACGCACGAATCGTATCGTCGCCGAAGCCGATCCACTTGTACGTGGTCAGCGCTTCCAGCCCCATCGGACCGCGCGCGTGCAGTTTCTGCGTGCTGACCGCCACCTCAGCGCCGAGGCCGAACTGGCCGCCGTCGGTGAAGCGGGTGGAGGCATTAACGTACACCGCAGAGGAATCCACTTCGTTCACGAAGCGATCGGCATTGCGCAGCGTACGCGTCAGGATGGCGTCAGAATGCTGCGTCCCATGCTCACGGATGTGTGCAATGGCGTCGTCAAGGTCGGTAACGATTTTCACGTTCAGATCCAGTGACAGGAACTCGTCGTCGTACTGCTCCGCGTTGACGGGAACCACGTTAGCCGGGCCATCCTGCAGCAGCGCGAGCGCACTGGCGTCAGCATGCAGCGTCACGCCGCTCTCTGCCATCTGTTTGCTCAGGGCCGGCAGGAAGGTGTTCGCAATATCCTGATGCACCAGCAGCGTTTCAACGGTGTTACAGGTGCTTGGACGCTGGGTTTTCGCGTTAACGATAATCTTCAGCGCCGGTGCAATCTCAGCGCTATCGTCGACCACGATATGGCACACGCCGATACCGCCGGTGATCACCGGAATCGTCGACTGCTCCCGGCACAGCTTATGCAGGCCAGCGCCGCCGCGCGGGATCAGCATGTCGATGTATTTGTCCATGCGCAGCATTTCGTTGACCAGCGCACGATCCGGACTCTCGATCGCCTGCACAGCACCCGCCGGTAAGCCACACTCTTCCAGCGCCTGCTGAATGACTTTCACCGTCGCGGCGTTGGTGCGCCAGGTCTCTTTCCCACCGCGCAGAATAGCGGCGTTGCCGGTTTTCAGGCACAGGGAGGCGACATCCACCGTCACGTTTGGACGGGCTTCATAAATGACGCCGATAACGCCGAGCGGCACGCGGCGGCGCTCCAGGCGTAAACCGCTGTCGAGCAGCCCGCCGTCGATTACCTGCCCTACCGGGTCGGCCAGATTGCAGACCTGACGAACATCGTCGGCGATGCCTTTCAGGCGGGCCGGGGTCAACGCCAGGCGGTCGAGCATCGCTTCGCTCAGACCGTTGCGGCGCGCTTCCAGTAAATCCTGCTCGTTGGCGAGCAAAATTTCCTGTGACTGTGATTCCAGATAATCAGCGATTTTTTCCAGCACGCGGTTTTTCTCGCGGCTGGAAAGGAGCGCCAGTTTGTAAGAGGCGGCCTTCGCGGCAGCGCCCATTTGTTCCAGCATGTTCTGGCTCCTTAACGAATAATCATGTCATCGCGATGTACGGCAACCGGGCCATATTCGTAGCCCAGAATGGCGTCGATCTGCTGCGAATGGTGACCCGCGATGCGGCGCAGGGCATCGCTGTTATAGCGGCTTACGCCGTGGGCGATGTCGCGGCCTTCGAGATTACGGATACGGATCACTTCACCACGGGAGAAGTTGCCTGTCACGCTTTTAATTCCTTTAGGAAGTAATGAACTTCCTCGTTCCAGAATCGCGGCGGTAGCCCCTTCATCGACGACGAGTTCACCAGCCGGAGGCGCGCCAAATATCCAGCGCTTGCGGTTTTCCAGCGGGGATTCCTGAGCGTGGAAACGGGTGCCGACGGAGATGCCTTCCATCACGTCACCAATCACGCCTGGGCGGCTGCCCGCCGCAATGATGGTGTCGATACCGGCGCGGCACGCGACGTCAGCAGCCTGCAGCTTGGTCCCCATGCCGCCCGTTCCGAGGCCGGACACGCTGTCACCGGCGATGGCGCGCAGCGCATCGTCGATACCGTGAACGTCGGTAATCAGCTCGGCTTCCGGGTTGGAGCGCGGATCGGCAGTGAACAACCCCTGCTGATCGGTCAGAAGCAGTAATTTATCGGCACCGGCCAGAATGGCAGCCAGCGCAGAGAGGTTATCGTTATCGCCTACTTTGATTTCAGCGGTAGCAACGGCATCGTTCTCGTTAATGACCGGAACGATATTGTTGTCCAGCAGCGCGCGAAGGGTATCGCGGGCGTTCAGGAAGCGCTCTCTGTCTTCCATATCCGCACGCGTCAGCAGCATCTGCCCGACGTGGATGCCATAGATAGAGAACAGCTGTTCCCAGAGTTGAATGAGTCGGCTTTGCCCCACGGCGGCCAGCAGCTGTTTGGAGGCTATCGTCGCGGGGAGTTCGGGGTAACCCAGGTGTTCACGCCCGGCGGCAATCGCCCCGGAGGTCACAATCACAATACGATGCCCTGCGGCATGTAACTGAGCGCACTGACGTACAAGCTCAACAATGTGGGCGCGATTTAGGCGGCGCGATCCGCCTGTTAAAACACTGGTACCGAGTTTTACCACCAGCGTCTGGCTGTCACTCATGATTCTCTGCCGTTCAACGATAAGGGAAAGTAATGTCGAACGAACGTTTTAGCAGGAGTCAGCCCCGTTGCCAACTGCCTTAGCACATCGCGAAACACTTTGTTGCGCGGGATCAGGAAGCGTAGCGGGAGAATTTGACACTTTTATTACCGAAATAATAAATCACAGTTTTTTAAAATTATTCTTAGTTTGTCATAAAAGTTTCATTCCAGAACGATAAAACCCTTCCTGTTTTTTCACGGGACTTAAGCATGAGCTTATCGTCCAGCGAATTTTTTAGCGCGTTTATAAGACAGGATCGAAAATGAAAAAGAGCACTCTGGCATTAATGGTTATGGGCGTAGTGGCTTCTGCATCCGTTCACGCAGCTGAAGTTTATAATAAAGATGGTAATAAGCTGGACGTGTACGGCAAAGTGAAAGCCATGCACTACATCAGCGATGATGCCACCAAAGATGGCGATCAGACTTACGTTCGTTTCGGTTTTAAAGGCGAAACCCAGATTAACGATCAGCTGACGGGCTATGGCCGTTGGGAATCTGAATTTGCAGGTAACAAAGCCGAGAGCGACTCCTCTCAGAAAACCCGTCTGGCGTTCGCGGGCCTGAAGCTGAAAAACTTTGGTTCTCTGGATTACGGTCGTAACCTGGGTGCCCTGTATGACGTTGAAGCATGGACCGACATGTTCCCTGAGTTCGGCGGCGACTCTTCCGCGCAGACCGATAACTTCATGACCAAGCGTGCGACCGGTCTTGCTACCTACCGTAACACCGACTTCTTCGGCGCGGTTGACGGTCTGGACATGACCCTGCAGTACCAGGGCAAAAACGAAAACCGTGACGCCAAGAAACAGAACGGTGACGGTTTTGGTACCTCTCTGACCTATGACTTCGGCGGCAGCGATTTCGCCGTCAGCGGCGCTTACACCAACTCTGACCGCACCAACGCGCAGAACCTGCTGGCGCGTGGCCAGGGGCAGAAAGCCGAAGCCTGGGCAACCGGTCTGAAATATGACGCTAACGATATTTATCTGGCAGCGATGTATTCAGAAACCCGCAATATGACGCCAATTTCTGGCGGATTTGCAAATAAAGCGCAGAACTTTGAAGTGGTCGCACAATATCAGTTCGACTTTGGTCTGCGTCCGTCCCTGGGTTATGTCCAGTCTAAAGGCAAAGATATCGAAGGTATTGGTGACGAAGATCTGGTGAAATACATTGACGTTGGCGCGACCTATTACTTCAACAAAAATATGTCCACCTTTGTTGATTATAAAATCAACCAGATTGACGACAAAAATAAACTGGGCGTGAGCAGCGATGACATCGTTGCCGTGGGTATGACCTACCAGTTCTGATGATGCGAAATAAAAAACCGGCCTGTGCCGGTTTTTTTTATTTCGGGGATTAATGCGTGCTGGTGCCCTCACCCCGGCCCTCTCCCACGGGGAGAGGGAGAAAACCATCATTTTTTGTAGGCCGGGTAAGGCGAAGCCGCCACCCGGCGCTGGGACACCATCAGGCAGTCAGCTTCACCGCTTCACTGGAAAAGTTATCTGCGGGCTCGAGCTTGAGATCCAGAGTCGCCAGCAGTGCGCGTGCCTTATCATGGAACTCTTTAAGCGTATATTCCAGGCGGTCAATCACTTCCTGATCTTTAATAGAGGTGGCCTGCCAGTTGCCGTCTTTATTAAACAGGCCAAACTGGTAGCTATACGTAAAGCGTTTTTCCTCTGCTTCCATTTCCATCCACCAGCCCCAGAATTCACGTTTTTCGGGTGCAGGCTTCACGTTGACGCATACAGCCAGGCAGTCGAAAAAAAAGCGATTCTCTTCACACTGCTCTTCTCGAATATACGGGCCGAGAGCCATAAACTTCTTAATCAGTCTACTTTTCGGGTGTCCACTCGGTAACGTCATTGCGATCTCCTTTTGTGAAGCCACTGTTTTACCAAACCAGCAAAATTTAGCAATCTATTAACACAATCTCTGAGCGATCCAGCGCGTAATCTCTTTCAGCGCTTTATCGAAATTCTGATAGACCGGGCTGAACGGCACTTCTAACAATTTGCCATCCGCAGATGACGACGTGATTAAGCGCGACTCTTCTTCCGGACTGAACGGATCGTTTTTCCAGAATCCCGACAGCATCGGCGTTGGGCAGCGACGTCCCAGCAACCCTTGCGTTTTTAACGAGTAGCGATTGAGCTCAACGCGCAGCGCTTCGTCTGATGCATCATGCATGCCAAGACGGCTGGCCAGCACATCAAGGTACATTTCAGGTACGCTCCCCTGGCGTGCAGGATCGCTGAGCAGGGCGTGAACGACCGGACCAAGGCAGGCGACGGCTTTCAGGCGAGAAGATTCAAGGTAAGCCAGACGCACCGCGACGTTTGCACCAAAGCGGAAGCCAAATGCCGCCACGCGGGTGTGGTCGACCCACGGAATGTTTTCCAGCGCTTTTAGCGCATGCTGGTGCAGCAGGCTGGAATCCTGAGTCAGTTTCCATTTGGAGGAGAAGCCGATTGAGGGCATATCCAGCGTCAGCATGGCGATCCCTTTTGGTGCGAAGTAACGCTCATACAGGCTGTAATAATCGATCTGCAACGAATCCAGCCCACCGCACATAAGGACGGTCGGGAACGGGCCTTCACCTTCAGGCATATGCAGGAACCCGGTAATGGATGACCCACCCGGAATGGTAAACTCGAGTTCGCGCATCTGGCCCGGCAGGCGTTGAGCCGCCTCTTCATAGGCGCGATTCGCCAGCGCCTGTGCCTGCTCGGCCAGCTCATCACCTTTCAGATGTGGATACGCGGCAATGGCGTAGAGATTGGCCGCATGCAGCCAGTGCTTGCCGCTGCGCGTGGCATCCTCTTCCTGGGTGGCTTTCTGCTGCCAGAGCATTGCCTGTTTAGACCACTCGTAGATCCAGTTTCCGCCGCGATAGCCCACTACCGTATCATAGAGTTCGCTGTCGGTACGCTCGGCTTCACTCATCACGATACGCGCCTGCACGTCAAGGATTTCACGAGGATCGATACCGCGCCAGACCCACATCAGGCGGTTAATCATACGATACCAGTGGGGCACGTTTTTACCGTCTAACGCGGACTGGACGGCAGGCTGGGTACCCGGATTAAAGCGACGCACCAGCGTCGACGTTTCAGGGTGTTTGAAACGGGGTTTGAAAAGTGTCTCGGTGAGATTCGCCTGCGTCATTGCGTTGCCTCCATGAATACGTCATATGAAGACTATTGTAACGCGTGGCAGGCCAAAAAGAACAACGCCCGGCATTGCCGGGCGTGTAAAGTTACGTACTGGGATTAACGGCCTGAAATCGGCGGTACGAAGACCACGCCCATATCCCATGGCTGTTCAATCCAGGTATCCTGCGGGATATCAATCACGTAATCGTCAACCAGCGGGCGGCCCGCCGGTTTCGCGAAGATAGTGACGAAATGTGCTTTCGGATACATTTCGCGGATAGCGACCGCAGTACCGCCGGTATCTACCAGGTCATCAATCACGATGAAACCTTCACCGTCGCCTTCCGCGCGTTTCAGCACGGTCAGCTCACGCTGGTTGTCATGGTCATAGCTGGAGATGCAAACGGTATCGACATGACGAATACCCAGCTCACGTGCCAGCAGCGCCCCCGGTACCAGACCGCCACGGCTGACGGCAATAATGCCTTTCCACTGTTCGGAAGGCATCAGACGCGCAGCCAGTTTGCGTGCGTGAATCTGCAACATGTCCCAGGTGACGACGTATTTTTCGCTCATGTGAAGTGTCCCAGCCTGTTTTTATACGGCTTAAAAAGTGTTCGAGGGGGAAATAGGTTGCGCGAGATTATAGAGATCTGGCGCACTAAAAACCAGTGTTTAGCGCCCTCTGCCTGTGTTTTTACATGCTTTATGCTACCAGCCAGCGGAGAAAGTGGTATTCTCAGTTTCATCTCGCAAGCCTGACTTGTGGTAACTATTAACCTGCTAACCCTGTGACCTGCAACCTTGTTTGCAGCGCCTCGACAAGGAGACTTATCGTGTCTGAACTGTCTCAATTATCTCCGCAGCCGCTGTGGGATATTTTTGCCAAAATCTGCTCCATTCCACACCCTTCCTACCATGAAGAACAGCTTGCCGAACATATTATGGGCTGGGCGAAGGAAAAAGGTCTGCATGCGGAACGTGACCAGGTTGGCAACATTCTGATCCGCAAACCCGCCACCGCAGGCATGGAAAACCGCAAACCGGTTGTGCTGCAGGCGCACCTGGACATGGTGCCACAGAAGAACAACGACACCGTTCACGACTTCACTAAAGATCCTATTCAGCCGTACATCGACGGCGACTGGGTGAAAGCACGCGGCACCACCCTGGGCGCGGATAACGGCATCGGTATGGCCTCTGCGCTGGCGGTACTGGCTGACGACAGCGTTGAGCACGGTCCACTGGAAGTGCTGCTGACCATGACCGAAGAAGCGGGCATGGACGGCGCGTTCGGTCTGCAGGCGAACTGGCTGCAGGCGGATATCCTGATCAACACCGACTCTGAAGAAGAAGGTGAGATCTACATGGGCTGCGCGGGCGGGATTGATTTCATCTCTACCCTGCCGCTGTCACGCGAAGCGATTCCTGCCGGTTTCCAGACCTTCAAGCTGACGCTGAAAGGTCTGAAAGGCGGCCACTCCGGCGGCGATATTCACCTGGGTCTGGGCAACGCCAACAAGCTGCTGGCGCGCTTCCTGGCAGGCCATGCGGCTGAGCTGGATCTGCGTCTGGTTGATTTCAACGGCGGTACCCTGCGCAACGCGATCCCACGCGAAGCCTTCGCCACCGTGGCAGTACCGGCGGCAAAAGCCGACGAGCTGAAAAAACTCTCCACCGTATACCTGGATATCCTGAAAAACGAACTGTCGGCGAAAGAGAAGAACCTGACCGTGGTGCTGGAATCCGTCTCCACGGATAAAGCCGCGCTGACCGCGAAGTCTCGTGACACCTTCGTTCAGCTGCTGAACGCGACGCCAAACGGCGTGATCCGCAACTCTGACGTGGCGAAAGGCGTGGTGGAAACCTCGCTGAACGTGGGCGTGGTGACCATGAGCGACGACAGCGCGGAAATCATCTGCCTGATCCGCTCCCTTATCGACAGCGGTAAAGAGTACGTGGTGAGCATGCTGGAATCGCTGGGTACGCTGGCGGGAGCAAAAACCTCTGCCAAAGGCAGCTACCCGGGCTGGCAGCCGGATGCAAGTTCACCGGTGATGGCGCTGGTGCGTGAAACCTATCAGCGTCTGTTCAACAGCACCCCGAACATTCAGGTGATCCACGCCGGTCTGGAATGTGGTCTGTTCAAGAAGCCGTATCCGGATATGGACATGGTATCTATCGGGCCAACCATTACCGGTCCACACTCGCCGGATGAGCAGGTTCATATCGAAAGCGTTGGCCATTACTGGACGCTGCTGACGGAACTGCTGAAAGCGATCCCCGTTAAGTAATTCCCTCACCCCAGCCCTCTCCCACAGGGAGAGGGTGAAAAACGCAGGCCCGGTAAGCGTAGCGCACCGGGCTTTTTTACAATCCTAATACCAACTGTCGCTCTAACTGCGGATCCAGCAGCGTGACGTGCAATCCCACCAGCCTCACCCCTCGCCCGCCTCGTCTTTCTTCCCATGCCTTTTTTGCCGTCGCGATAAGATCGTCTTTATTCAGTCGCGGCCAGACGTGTTCCTGCGTGGTCTGCTGGAAGTCGTTGAATTTTAATTTGATACCCTGACGGGCAATCAGCAGGTCTGGCTTCACCTTGCTTAAGCGTCGCTCCAGCTCCGGGTAGAGCTGTTCCGTGATAATGGTTTCGCATTCGGACCAGTCATGAATATCTTCAATGAGGGTGCGCTCAACGCCGACGGATTTCCGCAGCCGTTCGCTGTTCACATCGCGATCGTCAATCCCCTGGCTGCGCTCCCACAGCACGCGGCCAAACTTCCCGAAGCGCTTCAGCAGCATGGCGAGGTCGCTTCGCTGCACGTCTTCACAGGTCCGTAGCCCCATGCTTTCCAGCTTTGCGGCGGAGACTTTCCCGACGCCGGGGATTTTACCGAGCGGTAGCGTTTTCAAAAACGCAGGCACCTCTTCCGGCGTGATGACGTACTGGCCGTTGGGCTTATTTAAATCGGAGGCGATTTTGGCGAGGAATTTAACGGGCGCGACCCCCGCCGATGCCGTCAGATTCAGCTCGTTGAAAATCGTCTGGCGGATCTTCTGCGCCATCAGCGTGGCGGAGCCGTGGCAATGCACGCTGTCGGTCACATCCAGATAGGCTTCGTCCAGCGACAGCGGCTCTATCAGAGAGGTATAGCGGGAGAAGATTTCCCGAATATGAAGGGAAGCCTCTTTATAGGCGTCGAACCGCCCGGGCAGAAGCGTGAGATGAGGGCAAAGCTTTAAGGCCATCGCCGTCGGCATGGCGCTGCGCACGCCAAATTTGCGCGCAGGATAGTTGGCGGTGCTGATGACACCACGCTGAACGCGGCTGCCGCCAATGGCGATGGGAATATCCCGCAGCGCCGGGTTGTCACGCATCTCCACTGCTGCAAAAAAGCAGTCCATATCGACATGGATTATTTTGCGCATAGTAAGCCCTCACTCATCACTGGATAAGTATACAGTAAACAAATGAGGGTTGAGAAGTGTGCGTGGGAATTGTCGGGTGGCGGCTTCGCCTTACCCGACCTGGCAGATTAAATGATGCGCTGCTGCTCGCGGGCCATTCTTTTTTTCCGCGCATCGCACGGTTCCGGGCAGTCGCAGACCTTTTCCATCCCAATGGAGGAAATACCGCCGCAGCTGCCCTGAATGCTTTTCCGTTTAACGATCCAGCCTAACGACATGCCGAAGATGACAAGCACAAAAACCACAAAGGTTGCCAGAAACGTCAGCATCATCAGCCTCCAAAATCATCGAGCATGATGTTCTCATCTTCGACGCCGAGATCTTTCAGCATCTTAATCACGGCGGCGTTCATCATCGGCGGACCACACATATAGAACTCGCAGTCCTCGGGCGCCGGGTGCTGTTTGAGGTAGTTTTCATAAAGCACGTTGTGGATGAACCCCGTATAGCCCGTCCAGCTATCTTCCGGCTGCGGATCGGAGAGCGCCACATGGAAGGTAAAGTTCGGGTTTTCACGCGCCAGCTGTTCAAACTCGTCGTCATAGAACATTTCGCGCAGCGAACGCGCCCCGTACCAGAAGCTGATTTTACGCTTGCTGCCGAGCCGCTTGAGCTGGTCAAAAATGTGCGAGCGCATCGGGGCCATACCGGCACCGCCGCCGATAAAGACCATTTCCGCATCGGTATCTTTCGCAAAGAACTCCCCGAACGGACCGGAGATGGTCACCTTATCTCCCGGCTTCAGAGACCAGATATATGACGACATCACGCCCGGCGATGCATTCGGCACATTCGGTGGCGGCGTGGCGATACGCACGTTGAGCATAATAATGCCCTTCTCTTCCGGATAGTTGGCCATCGAGTAGGCGCGCAGCGTCGGCTCTTTTACCTCGGATACAAAGCGGAAGAGATTGAATTTGTCCCAGTCGGCGCGGTATTCATCCGGCACATCGAAGTCCGCATACGCCACGGTATGCTCAGGACACTCAATCTGAATGTAACCCCCGGCGCGGAACGGAACATCTTCCCCTTCCGGTACGCGCAGCTTCAGCTCTTTGATAAAGGTGGCTTTGTTATCATTAGAGATAACCTCGCACTCCCATTTTTTTACGCCGAAGATCTCTTCCGGCAGCTCAATTTTCATGTTCTGGCGCACCGCAACCTGACAGGCCAGACGACAGCCCTCTTTTGCCTCACGCTTAGTGATATGCGCCAGCTCGGTGGGCAAAATATCGCCACCACCCTCTTTTACCGTCACGCGGCACTGTCCGCAGGAGCCGCCGCCGCCGCAGGCTGAGGAGACAAAAATACCGTTACCGGAGAGCGTGTTGAGCAGTTTATCTCCCGCAGGCGTGCGGATCTGATTCTGCGGATCGTCGTTAATATCAATCACCACGTCGCCGGAATTCACCAGCTTCGCGCGCGCCGCCAGAATGAGTCCTGACAGCACCAGTACAATCAGCGTGAACATCACCACGCCAAGGATAATTTCCATCTGTTAGCCCTTATAGCTGCACACCGGAGAAGGACATAAAGCCCAGCGCCATCAGACCGGTGGTGATAAAGGTGATCCCTAAGCCACGCAGACCCGCAGGCACGTTGGCATATTTCATTTTCTCGCGGATCCCCGCCATGGTGACTATCGCCAGCATCCAGCCGATGCCGGAACCAAAACCGTACACCACGGATTCACTGAAGTTGTAATCACGCTGAACCATAAACGAGACGCCGCCAAAGATGGCGCAGTTCACCGCGATCAGCGGCAAGAAGATCCCCAGCGCGTTGTACAGCGACGGGAAGTACTTATCGAGGATCATCTCGAGGATTTGCACCAGCGCTGCGATCACCCCGATAAAGGTGATGAAGTTCAGGAAGCTGAGATCAACCCCTTCCACCAGCGCGCCGTCCCGCAGCACGAAGTTGTACACCAGATTGTTAATCGGAACCGACAGCCCCAACACAACCGTGACCGCCACCCCCAGCCCAAATGCCGTGGAGACCTTTTTAGACACGGCGAGGAACGTACACATGCCGAGGAAAAACGCGAGCGCCATGTTTTCAACAAACACCGCGCGCACAAACAAACTCAGGTAATGAGCCATCGTCGGTTACTCCTTTTCCTGCTGTTCTGGCTTCAGCGTACGAATCAGCCAGATCAGCAAACCGATAATGAAAAATGCGCTAGGGGCCAACAGGAACAGGCCGTTTGGCAGATACCAGCCACCGTTCTGTACCGTGTCCAGCACCGTGATGCCAAACAGCTTGCCGCTGCCAATCAGCTCGCGCAGGAACCCCACGGTCAGCAGGATCGCGCCGTAGCCCAGGCCGTTGCCGATACCGTCCATAAAGCTCGCCAGCGGCGGCATTTTCATGGCGTAGGCTTCCGCACGCCCCATGACGATACAGTTGGTGATAATCAGCCCGACAAACACCGAGAGCTGTTTGGAGGTTTCATAGGCGAAGGCGCGCAGCAGCTGATCGACCACGATCACCAGCGAGGCGATGATCGCCATCTGCACGATGATCCTCACGCTGTTGGGAATGTGGTGGCGGATCATCGAGATAAACATGCTCGAAAACGCCGTGACCAGCGTGACGGCCAGCGTCATCACCACCGCCGTTTCCAGCTTGGTCGTTACCGCCAGGGCCGAACAGACGCCCAGCACCTGCAGCGTGATCGGGTTATTAGCGAGCAGTGGGCCAATGAGCACCTTTTTCACTTCTTTCAGTTCACCGGTATCAGCCATTGTTCAGCGCTCCTTCACGTACGTTTTTCAGGAAAGGACCAAAGCCCAGCTCGCCCATCCAGAAATCAAAACTGTGCTGCACCCCGTTTGAGGTGAGCGTGGCGCCGGAAAGCCCGTCGACCGCGTAGTCGTCACCGGGACGTGCCGCCCCTTTCATCACCTTCAGCGCAGGCAGACCGTTATCGTCGAGCACTTTCTTGCCGACAAACTGTGCCCGCCAGTTCGGATTTTCCACTTCGCCGCCCAGCCCCGGCGTTTCGCCCTGGTCATAATACGTAATGCCTTTAACGGTGCGGCCATCCGTATCCAGGGCCACAAAGGCATACATCATTGACCACAGGCCGTTGCCGTAGATCGGCAGTACCACTTCCTGAATGCGTTTTTGGGGGTCACGCACCAGGTAAATTTCGGCCAGGTTGCTGCGGCGCTTAATCCCGGCGGGATCTTGCGATGCCTCGAGCGTCACGCTCATCTGCGGATCTTTCAGCGCCAGCGCCTGGTTGAAGGTTGCCGGGTCTTTATCCAGCAGTTCACCCGTTTTTAAATCCACCAGCCGCGCGGAAATACGTTCGGCAAAGACGGCCGAAACGTCGTCTGCGCTCATTCCTTCCTGCATCAGCCCGGCCACGGCCAGAATGTTGCGCTGTTTATCCAGCGCGCGTTGCTCCTGCTGCAGGGGTTTTAACCCCACGGCAGAACCGGCCACGACGATGGAACAGACCAGACAGAGCACCAGCACCACCAGCAGCGTTTTGCTGATGCTGTCGTTATTTTTAACCTCAGCCACGCGCCTTCCTCCGCTTGATGTTGGCCCGCACCACCAGGTAGTCGAACAGCGGCGCAAACAGGTTGGCAAACAGAATGGCCAGCATCATCCCTTCCGGATACGCCGGGTTGACCACGCGGATCAGGACACACATCGCGCCAATGAGCACGCCATAGCTCCATTTACCTTTGTCTGTAAACGAGGCCGAGACCGGGTCCGTCGCCATGAACATCATGCCGAACGCGAAGCCCCCCAGCACCAGATGCCAGTACCACGGCATGGAGAACATCGGGTTGGTAGTAGAACCAATAACGTTGAACAGGGTGGCGGTCAGCACCATGCCGATCATCACGCCCGCCACAATCCGCCAGGAGGCCACACGTCCGAAAAGAATGATCGCCCCGCCAAGCAAAATCATCAGCGTCGAGACTTCACCGATGGAGCCCGGAATGTTGCCAATAAAGGCATCAAGCCAGGTGACTGGCTGACCCGTCGCGTTGTTCACCAGCGTTTCGCCACCGTGGGCTGCCCACTGTGAAAGCGGCGTCGCGCCGGAAAAACCGTCTGCCGCCGTCCAGACCAGATCGCCTGAGATTTGCGCCGGATAGGCAAAGAAGAGGAACGCACGTCCCGCCAGCGCCGGGTTGAGGAAGTTCCGCCCGGTGCCGCCGAAGATCTCTTTGGCAATCACCACGCCGAAACTGATGCCCAGCGCTGCCTGCCAGAGCGGTAAGGTGGGCGGGACAATCAGGGCAAACAGAATCGAGGTCACGAAGAAGCCTTCGTTGATCTCGTGTTTACGGATGATGGCAAACAGCACTTCCCAGAAGCCGCCCACGATAAATACCGTGAGGTAAATCGGCAGGAAGAACACCGCGCCCAGCGTCATCATACTGATCCAGCCCGCGTCTGCAGCGAAGCTCACCCCTAACGAATGGGCCAGACGGTAGTGCCAGTCAGACTGAAGCACCTGCGCCAGCTGCTGCGCATCGTACATGTGGTGCAGCGCCGGAATGGTCTGCAGACCGACGTTGTACATCCCCCAGAACATCGCCGGGAAGACCGCAAACCACACCAGGATCATCATCCGCTTAAGGTCGATGGCGTCGCGAACGTGCGCCGCGCCTTTCGTCACCAGCCCCGGCGTGTAGAAAATGGTCGCCGTTGCTTCATACAGCGGGTAGTACTTTTTGAGCTTCCCTTCGGTAAAGTGCGGCTCAATTTTTTCAAAGAGGTGTTTTAAGCCCATCGGTTATCCTTCCTGCTCAATGCGGGTTAACACCTCGCGCAATACCGGTCCATATTCGTATTTTCCAGGACAGACATAGGTACAGAGCGCCAGATCTTCTTCGTCAAGCTCCAGACAGCCCAGCGCCTGCGCGCTGTCGGTATCACCGGCGAGCAGATCGCGCAGCAGCATGGTCGGCAGAATATCCAGCGGCATGACGCGCTCGTAGTTACCAATCGGGACCATGGCGCGCTCGCCGCCGTGCGTACTGGTCGAGAAGCTAAACAGCTTATTACGCAGGAAATGGCCCAGCGTAGTGCGGGTAACGGAATATTTTTCCGCACCGGGCAGCACCCAGCCGAACAGCTCTTTCTCACGCCCTTCCTGCACAATGCTGACCTGCAAATGAAAACGTCCCAGATACGCGTGTGCATTGGCAGCATGGCGTCCGCTGAGGACCGAACCGGAAATCAGGCGGTTTTCACCCTCTTTGGTTTCCCCCACCAGCAGTTCATTGATGTCTGCTCCCAGCAGCGTCTTCACCAGGCGCGGGTGTGCAGCCTGCGGCCCGCCGATGGCGATGACGCGTTCCGCGCAGAGTTCACCCGTCGTAAAAAACTTACCGATGGCGATAACGTCCTGGTAATTCAGATGCCAGACCCGCTTCGTCAGGCTTACCGGCTCAAGAAAGTGGATGTGCGTTCCGACCAGACCCGCCGGATGCGGGCCAGCAAACTCATTAAACGTGACCTGCCCCTGCGGATGCCCGCCAAGCTTGCCGCCGCCGGCCTGGCAAACGTGGACTTTCCCTGACGTGAGGCGGGTTAAAACGGTCAACCCGGCATCGAAGGCTTTGCGCTGCGCCAGGATAACCGGCTGCGGGTCCACGCTAAGCGGATTGGTGTCGATGGCCGTGACGAAAATCGCGGCCGGTTCCGTGCCCGGAACAGGGGATTTGCTGAAGGGACGCGTACGAAGCGCGGTCCATAAACCGGACGCCAGAAGCTGAGCCTGAACGGCGTCACGGCTCAGCGACGCGAGGTCTGCGGCATCGTAATGGGCGAATTCACGCTGTTCGTTGCCTTCAATGCGAATAACCACCGACTGCAGAACGCGTCGTTCGCCACGGTTAATCGCCACAACGGTGCCGCTCGCGGGCGCCGTAAACATCACGCCGGGATTTTTTTTGTCCTCAAAGAGCGCCTGTCCTTTGATCACGCGATCGCCTTCCTGTACCAACATAGAAGGTCGCATTCCCAGGTAGTCGTCGCCCACAATGGCGACATGATTAACGCTTGCGCCTGTCGAAACGTGCTGCGCGGGCACGCCTGCAATCGGCAGATCAAGTCCTTTTTTTATTTTAAACATGTGGTTAGCAGGTTTCCATGAACAACAATCCAGTGGGCGCGAAGTGTAACATTTTCCCCTTCTCGCGGGCAGGGAATCCGCCGTAGCGCGTGCCAAATTGCGAGCTAATGCGCAAAGTTCCTGGAGCCATCGCGATTTTGATGGTTTATAAAGTAAAACTAATTTGTAAACTCACCGCCCGGCTCTTGCGAAAATCTATAGCGGTGCTAATGTGAGCGCTCCTAACAGAATAATCTGATTTCGGGTCTCTTTTGCCGTCCTGGCAAGTTGGTCATGGTTTTATCAAGGAACTAGTAGTATGCGTAAAATCGCATTGTTCATTGCGATGCTTCTGATTCCGTGCATGTCGTTTGCCGGACTGCTCAGCAGTAATAGCTCAACGACGCCGGTCAGCAAGGAATATAAACAGCAGTTAATGGGATCGCCGGTTTATATTCAAATCTTCAAGGAAGAACGCACTCTCGATCTGTTTGTGAAAATGGGCGAGACCTATCAGCTGCTTGATAGTTACAAAATTTGTAACTACTCCGGCGGGCTGGGGCCAAAACAGCGTCAGGGCGACTTCAAAAGTCCGGAAGGGTTCTACAACGTTCAGCGCAGCCAGCTCAAGCCTGACAGCCGCTTCTATAAAGCCATTAACATCGGCTTCCCGAATGCCTATGACCGTGCGCACGGTTATGAAGGTAAATACCTGATGATCCACGGTGCCTGCGTGTCTATCGGCTGTTATGCGATGACCGATTCCGGCATTGATGAGATATTCCAGTTCGTGACCGGCGCGCTGGTCTTTGGACAGCCTAGCGTACAGGTCAGCATCTATCCGTTCCGCATGACGGACGCCAACATGGCGCGTCACAAGTACTCATACTACGCGGATTTCTGGAAACAGCTGAAGCCAGGTTACGACTACTTTGAGCAGACCCACAAGCCACCGGTGGTCTCTATCGTAGATGGCCGTTACGTGGTCAGCAAACCGCTGAGCCACGAAGTCGTCCATCCACAGCTGGCGTCAAATTACACGGTCCCCGAGACAAAATAGCACCCACTCGCCTGGCATAATCTTTTGCCAGGTTTCGTTGCCCGTCAGCGGCTGCGTTGCAATGACTGTGACCACATCGTTCGGTGTGGTCTCCTTCTGAAAGTCTATCTCCACATCCTGATCCAGCAGCGTCGCCACGCCAAACGGCGCACGGCGGGTGATCCAGAACAGATTCGTCGAGCAGAACGCCATCACATAGCGGCCGTCAGAGAGCAGCATGTTGAACACGCCTTTTTCACGCAGCTCGGTCGCCAGCGTCGCGATGTATTTGAACACGGCAGCCATGTTGCTGGGCGTGCGGGGATAGCGCTCCGTCAGTTTGTGCAGCAGCCAGCAGAAGGCTTTTTCGCTATCCGTTTCGCCGACCGGGCGGAAATTGCCCGTCTCCAGCGACTTATAGCCCGTGAGTTGCCCGTTGTGCGCGTAGGTCCAGTTACGGCCCCACAGCTCGCGGGTAAACGGATGGGTATTTTCCAGCGCCACTTCGCCACGGTTAGCCTGACGGATGTGGGCGATCACCGAGCGGGACTTGATGGGGTAGTCCTGCACCAGTTTGGCAATCGGTGAGTTAAAGCTGGGCTGTGGATCTTTGAACGTGCGACACCCTTTGCCTTCGTAGAAGGTGATGCCCCAGCCGTCTTTATGCGGCCCGGTTCCTCCACCGCGCTGAACCAGCCCGGTGAAACTAAAGCAGATATCGGTTGGCACATTGGCGCTCATCCCGAGCAGTTCGCACATACGTCACCTCCACAACAGCGGGGGCAAGAGTGCCCCCAGCGAAGTCTTACTTAACCATCTCTTTTTCGATCAGCTGGATCAGGATGTGGATCACTTTGATGTGAATTTCCTGAATACGGTCAGCATAACCGAAGTGCGGAACGCGGATTTCAACGTCCGCCGTACCGTCCATCTTACCGCCATCTTTACCCGTCAGGGTGATGACTTTCATCCCTTTTTCACGCGCGGCAGCGATCGCTTTGATCACGTTGCCGGAGTTGCCGGAGGTAGAAATCCCCAGCAGCACGTCGCCTTCACGGCCTACCGCTTCAACGTAGCGGGAGAAGATGTGATCGTAACCGAAGTCGTTGCCTACGCAGGAGATGTGGCTCACGTCTGAAATCGCAATCGCCGGGTAGCCCGGGCGGTTTTCGCGATAGCGTCCGGTCAGCTCTTCTGCGAAGTGCATCGCGTCGCAGTGGGAACCGCCGTTACCGCAGGAAAGCACTTTGCCGCCGGCTTTGAAGCTGTCGGCCAGCAGGACCGCTGCGCGCTGAATAGCGTGAATATTGGCATCATCTTTCAGAAAGTTCGCCAGCGTTTCCGCCGCTTCGTTCAGTTCGTTACGAATAAGATCCTGGTACATGAGGATAATCCTTCAGTATTGATGAAATAACACAGTGGAGTGTACCGGATAGCGCGAAAAGCGAGAAGCTAAAGCCATGCGAATCGTCCGGCGTTTTGATTTTTTGTGCCGGCTAAAACACGAACAATGTGAACCAGGTTGTAATTATTTTGTAAACACATTGCTAAAGGAATTTACATCAACTACAACCATATCATCACAAGTGGTCAGACCTCCTACAAGCAAGGGAGCTTTTCTTTATGATGATTTTGAGCATTCTCGCAACCGTTGTTCTGCTCGGTGTGTTGTTCTATCACCGCGTAAGTTTATTCCTGAGCAGCCTGATTCTTCTGGCCTGGACGGCTGCGCTTGGCGTCGCAGGTCTCTGGAATATCTGGCTTTTAGTCCCTCTTGCCATCATTCTTCTGCCGTTTAACCTGGCGCCGATGCGTAAATCAATGATCTCTGCGCCGGTGTTCAAAGGCTTCCGCAAAGTGATGCCGCCAATGTCGCGTACCGAGAAAGAAGCGATTGATGCGGGCACTACCTGGTGGGAAGGCGACCTGTTCCAGGGCAATCCGGACTGGAAAAAGCTGCATAACTATCCGCAGCCGCGCCTGACCGCGGAAGAACAGGCGTTTATTGACGGCCCGGTAGAAGAAGCCTGCCGTATGGCAAACGACTTTGCCATCACCCACGAAATGGCCGATCTGCCGCCAGAGCTGTGGGCGTACCTGAAAGAGCATCGCTTCTTCGCGATGATCATCAAGAAAGAGTACGGCGGTCTGGAGTTCTCCGCTTACGCTCAGGCTCGCGTGCTGCAAAAGCTGGCAGGCGTTTCCGGGATCCTGGCGATTACCGTTGGCGTGCCTAACTCCTTAGGGCCGGGCGAACTGCTGCAGCATTACGGTACGGAAGAGCAGAAAGATCATTACCTGCCGCGTCTGGCACGCGGTCAGGAAATTCCGTGCTTCGCGCTGACCAGCCCGGAAGCGGGCTCCGATGCGGGCGCGATCCCGGATACCGGCGTGGTCTGCATGGGTGAGTGGCAGGGCGAGCAGGTGCTGGGCATGCGCCTGACCTGGAACAAGCGTTATATCACCCTGGCACCTATCGCCACCGTGCTGGGTCTGGCCTTTAAGCTCTCTGACCCGGAAAAACTGCTGGGCGGTGAAGAAGATCTGGGCATTACCTGTGCGCTGATCCCAACCTCTACCCCAGGCGTCGAGATTGGTCGTCGTCACTTCCCGCTGAACGTGCCGTTCCAGAACGGTCCGACCCGCGGTCAGGATATCTTTGTGCCGATTGACTACATCATCGGTGGCCCGAAAATGGCCGGTCAGGGCTGGCGTATGCTGGTGGAATGTCTGTCGGTGGGCCGCGGCATTACCCTGCCGTCGAACTCAACCGGCGGTCTGAAGTCGGTCGCGATGGGGATTGGTGCCTACGCTCACATCCGCCGTCAGTTCAAAATCTCCATCGGTAAGATGGAAGGTATCGAAGAGCCGCTGGCGCGTATCGCGGGCAACGCCTACGTGATGGACGCCGCCGCCACGCTGATTACCTACGGCATTATGCTGGGCGAAAAACCAGCCGTACTGTCGGCCATTGTGAAGTACCACTGTACCCACCGCGCGCAGCAGTCAATCATTGACGCGATGGATATTGCAGGCGGTAAAGGCATTATGCTCGGCGAAGGCAACTTCCTGGCGCGCGGCTATCAGGGCGCACCGATTGCCATCACCGTGGAAGGCGCAAACATCCTGACCCGCAGCATGATGATCTTCGGTCAGGGCGCAATTCGCTGCCATCCTTACGTTCTGGAAGAGATGGCCGCCGCGCAGAACAACGACGTGGATGCCTTCGATAAGCTGCTGTTCAAACATATCGGTCACGTGGGCAGCAACAAGGTGCGCAGCTTCTGGCTGGGCCTGACGCGCGGCCTTACCAGCGCCACGCCGACCGGCGATGCGACCAAACGTTATTACCAGCATCTGAACCGTCTGAGCGCCAACCTGGCCCTGCTGTCTGACGTTTCCATGGCGGTGCTGGGCGGCAGCCTGAAGCGTCGCGAACGTATCTCTGCCCGTCTGGGCGATGTGCTGAGCCAGATCTTCCTGGCCTCTGCGGTCCTGAAACGTTACGACGATGAAGGCCGTCAGGAAGCGGATCTGCCGCTGGTGCACTGGGGCGTGCAGGATGCGATGTATCAGGCTGAACAGGCGATTGACGATCTGCTGGCGAACTTCCCGAACCGCTTTGTGGCAGGCGCCCTGCGCGTGGTGATCTTCCCGACCGGTCGTCACCACCTGGCGCCGTCCGACAAGCTGGACCACAAGGTGGCGAAGATCCTGCAGGTACCGAGCGCAACCCGCTCCCGTATCGGTCGTGGTCAGTATCTGACGCCGACGCCACATAACCCGGTGGGTCTGCTGGAAGAGGCGCTGCTGGACGTGATGGCTGCCGATCCGATTCACCAGAAGATCTGTAAACAGCTGGGCAAAAACCTGCCGTTTACCCGTCTGGACGAACTGGCAAAACAGGCGCTCGCCGGTGGCATTATCAATAAAGATGAAGCCGCTCTGCTGGTGAAAGCTGAAGAGAGCCGTCTGCGCAGTATTAACGTGGATGATTTCGAACCGGACGAACTGGCGACGCAGCCGGTAAAGCTCCCGGAGAAGCACCGTAAACCTGAAGCGGCGTAACGCGTTTCGCTTATACAAACCCCGCCGCGCGCGGGGTTTTTTATTGCCACATTTTCTCGTTATGTCGTGCTACAGTGTCAAAAAGTGGTCGTTTGAGGAGTCTGAATTGTGCCTGGTCTGAAGATTTCTATTTTGCAGCAACCTTTAGTGTGGATGGATGGCCCCGCCAACCTGCGCCACTTTGATCGTCAACTGGAAGACATTACCGGGCGTGATGTGATTGTCCTGCCGGAAATGTTCACCACCGGCTTCGCCATGGAAGCGGCACAACAGTCAATGCCGCAGGATGAGGTGGTCGCCTGGATGCATGCCAAAGCTCAGCAGACCAACGCGCTGATCGCGGGTAGTGCCGCCCTGCAAACCGAACGCGGGCCGGTGAACCGCTTCCTGCTGGTGGAGCCGGAAGGGAAAGTGCATTTTTACGATAAACGCCACCTGTTCCGCATGGCGGATGAGCATCATCACTATGAAGCAGGTCACGAGCGCGTGGTGTTCGAGTGGCGAGGCTGGCGTATTCTGCCGCTGGTTTGCTACGACCTGCGTTTCCCGGTGTGGTCGCGTAACCGCAACGATTACGACCTGGCGCTGTATGTCGCCAACTGGCCTGCACCGCGCTCCCTGCACTGGCAGTCGCTGCTGGTGGCGCGCGCGATTGAGAACCAGGCGTACGTGGTGGGCTGTAACCGCGTGGGAACGGACGGCAACGGACATCACTATCGCGGCGACAGTCGGGTGGTGAATCCGCAGGGCGAGATCATCGCCACCGCCGAGCCGCACCAGGCGACGCGCATTGATGCGGAGCTGTCGTTAACGGCGCTGAAAGAGTACCGGGAGAAGTTTCCGGCGTGGCAGGATGCGGATCCGTTTAGCATCGGCTGAAATTTTCCCCTCACCCCGCCCCTCTCCCAAAGGGAGAGGGAGGATAAAACATTAACTCACCAGCGCCTGCCCATCCTTGCGGCTTTCCGTCGCGGCCACGTAGTGCCCTTCCGGCAGGCGGTAAATCACCTGCGCACCGCCGAAGTTGTAGTCCTGAAGCGGATCTTCCACCACGATCTGATGCCCGCGCGCGCGCAGGGCGGCAATCGTGTTGCGATCGAACGTCGATTCAACGATCACCTCCCTGCCCTGCACCACGCGCCAGCGCGGGGCGTCGATTGCCGCCTGCGGGTTTTGCCCGTGCAGCATGATGCGCAGCGCCATCTGCATGTGCCCCTGCGCCTGCATCGGGCCGCCCATCACGCCGAAGGACATCAGCGGCTGGCCGTTGCCGTCCATCGCAAAGCCCGGAATGATGGTGTGGAACGGACGCTTGCTGCCCGCCAGCGCGTTCGGGTGATTAGGATCCAGCACAAACCCGCAGCCCCGGTTTTGCAGGCTGATCCCGGTATCCGGCACCACGATGCCTGAACCGAAGCCCATATAGTTGGACTGAATAAACGAGACCATCATCCCGCTGGCATCCGCGGTGCTGATGTAGACCGTGCCGCTCTGCGTCGGGGAACCGTAGACAAAATCAGATGCGCTGTCGTGGTTGATCAGCGCCGCGCGCGACTTCAGGTAATGGTCGCTCAGCAGCTCTTTCGCCGCGAACGCCATGTGCTCTTCGTCCGCCACATAGCGGTCGAGATCCGCCAACGCCAGCTTCATCGCCTCGATGGAGAGATGCAGAGACTGCACGGAATCCGGATGATGCTTCTCAATGCCGCACTGCTCAAGAATGCCGAGCGCAATCAGCGTGGCGATCCCCTGACCGTTAGGCGGCAGCTCCTGCACCGAACCGCCCGCGAAGTCGCGCGACAGCAGCTCGACCCAGTCCACGCGGTGGTTGGCCAGATCTTCAGCCGTCAGGTGCGCGCCATGTTCTTTGGCGAAAGCGGCAATTTTCTGCGCCAGCTCGCCGCGGTAAAAGGCTTCGCCGTTGGTGCGGGCGATCAGCTCCAGCGAGTTCGCCTGCGCCGGGTTGCGGAAGATCTCCCCCACGCGCGGGGCGCGGCCTTCCGGCGCGAAGCAGGCGCTGAAGCCCGGCTGATCTTTCAGCTTGCTATAACCGCGCTGCCAGAGATGCCCAATCAGCGGCGAGACCGGGAAACCGTTGCGCGCATAGTCAATGGCAGGCTGCGCCAGGGTGGTCAGCGGCAGCGTGCCGAAGCGTTCCGCCAGCGCGACCCAGCCGGATACCGCCCCCGGCACGGTCACCGCGTCCCAGCCGATTTCTGGCACCGCTGTTTTACCGGCAAACAGATCTGCATGCCAGCTGGCTGGCGAACGACCGGACGCGTTCAGACCGTGCAGCTTTTCGCCGTCCCAGACGATGGCAAAGGCATCGCTGCCGATCCCGTTGCCGGTCGGCTCGACTACCGTCAGCGCCATCGCGGTGGCAATGGCCGCATCCACGGCATTCCCGCCCAGCTGCAGCATCTTCATGCCCGCCTGCGCCGCCAGCGGCTGAGACGTCGCAACGGCGTTATGGCCCAGCATCGGCGGGCGGCGTGAATCGTAACCGGACGTAAAATCAAGCGCTTTGGTCATCATGACTCCTTAGTCATGGCGCGGATCGAGCGCATCGCGCAGCCCGTCGCCGAGTAAATTAAAGCCCTGCACGGCAAGAAAAATCGCCACGCCGGGGAAAATGGACATCCACGGGGCCTGCTCAAGAAACCCTTTCGCGGTGTTAAGCATGGACCCCCAGGACGGATTGGGCGGCTGCTGCCCCAGCCCCAAAAACGACAGGCTGGCTTCAGCGATAATCGCCGAGGCAATGGCCAGCGTGGCCTGCACCAGGATCGGCGACATCACGTTGGGCAGGACGTATTTAATGATGATCCAGCGATCCGGCAGGCCAATCGCCCGCGCGCCGTCGATATACTCTTCGTTGCGAATGGCGATTACCTGGCCGCGCGTCAGGCGGGCGAAGATCGGCATCGCCGAAAGGCCGATGGCGATCATCGCGTTGGTCAAGCTTGGGCCCAAAAATGCCCCCAGCGCGATCGCCATGATCAGGAACGGACAGGCCAGCAGCGCCTCGATAAAGCGCGAGATCACGCCGTCCCACATCTTCTGGAAGTAGCCCGCCACCAGCCCCAGCGGCACGCCGATAACCACCGCAATCACCACCGACATACAGCCCGCCATCAGCGAGGTGCGAGCCCCCCAGATAATGCGGGATAAGATGTCGCGCCCCAGCTCGTCGGTGCCGAACCAGTACATCGCCGACGGCGCTTTGCGCACCGCCAGGAAGTTGGCTTTCACCGGATCGAACGGGGCGATCCACGGCGCCAGCAGCGCCACCAGCACAAAGAACCCCACCGCCACCGCGCCAATGACCGCGCTTTTATTGCCGAGGAATTTCTTCAGTACCCGGTTCTGCGCGCGCGGCAGCGCGGGCGTAACGGTTTGCGTCGTCAGTTCCGCCATGGTTAACCTCGCATTTTCGGGTTGATAAGGACGTAGAGCACGTCGGCCAGCAGGTTGAGCATCAGGAAGCCGATTGCCACGATCAGCACCACACCCTGCACCACCGCGTAGTCACGGTTGAATACCGAGTCGACGATCATCTTGCCGAAGCCCGGAATGGTGAAAACCTGCTCGGTCAGCACCGCGCCGCCCAGCAGCTCGCCAAACAGCAGCGTGGTGAGGGTAATCACCGGCACCAGCGCGTTGCGAAACGCGTGCTTTAAGATCACCGCCTTCGGCAGCAGCCCCTTAGCGCGCGCGGTGCGGATGTAATCCGCTTTCAGCACGGCAATCATCGAGGCGCGGGTATGGCGCATCAGCGTTGCCGCGAGGCCCGTTCCGAGAACGGACGCGGGCAGCAGCAGCGTACGCAGGTTCTGGATCGGATCTTCACTGAACGGCACGTAGCCGGAGGCGGGTAGCCACTGCAGGTTCACCGAAAAAACCAGAATCAGCAGGATCCCCAGCCAGAAGTGCGGGATCGAGATCCCCGAGATCGCCACGAAGTTCGCCCCGTGATCGACCCAGCTGTTTTTGTTCACAGCCGCGAGGATCCCCATGCTGATGCCAAACACCAGCGCGATAATCATCGCCAGCAGCGACAGCTCCAGCGTGACCGGCAGCTTGCTGGCGATCAGCTGCGTCACCGGCTCGTGCGTGCGTAAGGAGACGCCCAGATCCCCCTGCAGCGCCCGCGTCAGCCAGTGGAAATACTGCACGGGGATCGGCGCATCGAGGTTCAGCTCCGCACGCAGCTGAGCGATGACCGCCGGATCGCGCTCCTCGCCGGCCATGGCGATCAGCGGGTCGCCGGGCAGCAGCTTTTGCAGCCCGAACACCATCATGCTCACCAGCAGTAGCGTCGGGACGGCCAGCAGCAGACGTTTGCAAATCAGTTCCAGCATGGGCTCTCCTCAGGACGGTTATTTCGCCAGCGTCAAACCCGCCAGACGCACGATGCCGTCCGGGTAAGGCTTAAAGCCCTGCACGCTTTTGTTCAGGCCGAAAATGCGCGGCTCGAAGTAGAGGTAGGCAATAGGCATGTCGGTTTGCAGCTGCTTCACCACCTTGTCGTACAGCGGCTGGCGCGCGGCCTGGTCGGTGTTCTGGCGTGCCTGGGTCAGCCATTCGTCAACCTGCGCGTTGCTGTAGCGGCCGTCGTTAAGGGTGCCTTTGCTGTTGATAAAGCCGTAGATGCTGCCGTCCGGATCCGGGCGTCCCGACCAGCCGGAGAAGCTCAGCTGATAGTCACCGCTCTGCTGGCGATCCAGCAGCGTGGCGAATTCGGTCATCTGCAGGTTCAGGGTGAAGCCCGCCTCGGCCACCATCGCCTGCAGCACCTGTCCCACCTGCTGCGAGGTAGGGTTGTTCGGCACCAGCAGGTTGACGGTCAGCGGCGTGGTCACACCGGCGGCTTTCAGCAGCGCTTTGGCTCTGTCGACGTCACGCGGCGGCACCGGCAGGTTGACGTGATACGGGCTGACCGGTGAAAACGCCTGGTTGGCCGGGGTGTAGAGCCCTTCAAAGACCACCTGGTTTAACGCATCGCGGTCGATAGCCTGCGAGAAGGCCTCGCGCACGCGGGCATCCTTAAACGGATCGTTAGCTGGCACCTTGCCGTTGTTGATGTTAAAGGTGATGCCCTGATAGCCCAGGCCCGTTACCTTCGCCAGCGCCAGCTTACTGTCAGCCTCGACGGTTTTCACATCGCTGGCGGCGATGCCTTCGGTCAGGTCGAGATCGCCCGCGCGCAGGTTCGCGAGACGCACGGAGGCATCCGGGATCGGCAGATAGATAATTTTGTCGAAGTGGTAGGCGTCTTTATTCCAGTAGTTGTCGAAGCGGGTCAGAACAATACGGTCCTGGGACACGCGGCTGTCGAATTTATACGGGCCGGAGCAGACCGGATGGGCGGCAAAGTCAGGCTTTTTCGCCGCCTCGGGGGCCATCATCGCGCCCGCGCGGTCGGTGAGCTGCATCAGCAGCGCGGCATCGGGGGTCTTCAGGTGCAGCGCAATCTGCATTGGGCCGGTGACCTCGACCGATTCAACGGAGGAGATCTCGCTTTTACGCAGGGAGCCTTTCAGGGTCAGGGCGCGGTCGAGGTTATATTTTGCCGCGGCGGCATCGAATTTCTCTCCGTCGTGGAAGGTGACGCCTTCGCGCAGATTGAGCGTCAGGGTTTTACCGTCCTCACTCCACGCCCAGTCTTTAGCCAGACCGGGAACAACCTTCAGATTTTCATCCACGTCCACCAGCCTGTCGCACAGGGAGGCAAACACGAAGCGGCCATAGTAGGTGCGCGCCAGATGCGGGTCGAGCATGTCCGGGTCAGCGCCCAGACCGATTCGCAGCACGCTTTCAGAATGGGCGGGCAGCGCCGCGCCAAGCAACATAACACTTCCCAGTACGGTCAAAAGAGAATTACGCATTGTCATTATCATGAGTTCCTTGAAGGAAGGGACGAGTGAGTGGCCGCGTGTTCAAACAGCGCGCGGCGGCGCAGAAAAGCGGCGGATGGCGGTGCAATCTGGATAACGCTGCGATCGCGGTTGATCTCCTGCCAGCGGTGGCAGGCAACCTGACGCCCGCCGTCGAGCACCTGATTGATCGGCTCGACCTGACGGCATTCGTCGGTGACGTACGGGCAGCGGGTGTGGAAACGACAGCCGGACGGCGGGCTGGCTGGGTTGGGCAGATCCCCCTGCAGCAGCGGCGCATCTCGCTCAATGCCCGGCTGCATCTGCGGCGCCGAGGCGATCAGCGCCTGGGTATAGGGATGCAGCGGCGCGTCAAAAATCTCATCCACGGTGGCAAGCTCGACGATTTGCCCAAGATACATGACCGCCACGCGGTCGCTCATATGGCGGATCACCGCCAGGCCGTGGGCGACAATCACCATCGTCAGCCCCAGCTGGTGCTTCAGGCTTTCCAGCAGGTTGACCACCTGCGCCTGAACGGAGACGTCCAGCGCGGATACCGGCTCATCACCCAGCAGCAGCTTCGGTCCCGAGGCCAGCGCGCGCGCAATGCCGATACGCTGGCGCTGCCCGCCGGAAAACTCGTGCGGATATCGGCCGGCCCAGGCGGCGGGCAGGCCTACAGTCTTGAGCAACTCGGCAACGCGGTACTGGCGATCCGCTTTTTTCATGTTCTGATGCAGCCACAGCGGCTCGCCGACGATCTGCTCCACCGTCATGCGCGGGTTGAGCGAGGCGAAGGGATCCTGAAAGATGATCTGCAGCTCGCGCCGGAGCTGATTGAGGCGCGCCCCCGAGGCATGCGTGATCTCTTCCCCCTGGTAAAACACGCGCCCTTCGCTGGCGGCCAGCAGGCGCAGCAGCAGACGGCCAAGCGTGGATTTTCCGGAACCGGACTCGCCGACGATCGCCAGCGTTTCGCCCGGCATCACGGCAAGCGAAACGCGATCGACCGCCGTGACAAACCGTGCCGGAGTAAAGAGTTTTTTCGGGCCGGGGAAAAGCTTGCTGAGGTCACGGGCTTCAAGAATGGGCGTGGTCATGCTATTTCTCCCAGGGCAATGTGCTGTTCGAGCGGCACGCGGAAGCAGGCGACCTGATGGCCCGCGCCGAGCGTGGTGAGCTGCGGTTTTTCAGCGTGGCAGCGCGTCTGCGCAAACGGGCAGCGCGTCGCGAAACGGCAGCCCTTCGGCATGGATTCCGGGAGCGGGACCGCGCCGGGAATGGTGGAGAGCTGGCCCTTACGTGCGCCCAGCGAGGGGATCGAGCCCATCAGGCCGATGGTGTACGGGTGCTGCGGATCGGCAAAAATAGCCTCCACGCTCCCCTGCTCCACCACCTGCCCGGCATACATCACGGCGACCTGCTGGGCTACTTCTGCCACCACGCCTAAATCGTGGGTGATCATCAGCACCGCCGTGCCGGTTTCCTCTTTTAAGGCGTTGAGCAAGGCAAGGATTTGCGCCTGGATGGTGACGTCGAGCGCGGTGGTGGGCTCGTCAGCAATCAGCAGTTTGGGACGGTTAATCAGCGCCATCGCAATCATCACGCGCTGGCGCATGCCGCCGGAAAGCTGGTGGGGATACGCTTTCAGGCGCATCTCAGCCGCCGGGATCTGCACCTTCTCGAGGATCTGCAGCGCGACCTTCATCGCCTCTGCGCGCGAGACGTTCTGGTGTCGTATAACCGCTTCGCTAAGCTGATCGCCCAGCGTAAACGCCGGATTGAGCGAGGTCATCGGCTCCTGAAAAATCATCGCCAGCTCGCTGCCGCGCAGATCGGCATATTCCCGCGGTGAGAGCTTTAGCAGGTCGTGGCGGCGAAACTGCATCTCCCCGCTGACGATCCGCGCGCTGGGGGGCAGTAACCCCATCAGCGCCAGTGAGGTGATACTTTTCCCGCAGCCGGACTCCCCCACCAGCGCGAGCGTTTCGCCTGCCCTAACGGTCAGAGAAATACCATCAAGCACGCTAACCGGCGAGCCAGCAAACGTAACGTTGAGGTTTTGCACTCGCAATACGGGCGTGGCGTCCTTAAAGGGTATTGTCGTCATGGCGTGAAGTCGTCCTCGAGGTGGATCGCCTGAATCAGGGCGGCTTGCAGGCTGAGCAGGTGTTCGCGCATGGCGGCCGCGGCTTCATTAGGCTGGCGATGGATAATCGCAGCCATGATCTTGTGGTGGTGGTCGTTATAGCTGTCGACACGTTCGGGGGTGCGTGCCAGCTCGCGAAGATGCTGCCAGCCCGGTTCACGCCGCACGGCATCAATCGCATCAAACAGGCCGAGCATCAGACGGTTGCCCGCCGCCTCGGCAATCGCCCGGTGAAAGGCGCTATCCCACAGTTCGTTGAGATCGCGGTCATCCGGGCTGACCTTATCGATGCGTTCCAGCATGCGCTGCATGAGCGCGAGGTTTTCCCTGGTGGCACGCAGTGCCGCAAGCCGGGCTAAGCCGGGTTCGAGCTGTAGACGAGCTTCCATCACTTCCAGAAGGTTGGTCTGCTGAACCAATCCCTGAAGGGCCAGCGGTTCAACAGGTGCCGCCGGACCAATAAAGGTCCCTTTGCCCTGCTTACGCCAGATGCGCCCCTCTTCTTCCAGCACGTCCAGCGCACGACGCACTTCACGTCGCCCTACGCCGAGAGTGTCCGACAGCTCACGTTCCGTGGGCAGCGGTATGCCTGGTGTTGACTCATGCTGGTTGATTAGCCCGCGCAGCTGCTCAAGCGCGGTGCTGGAATTGGCCAGAAACCGTGACGGTTTTTCCATATTGGTTCGCTCGCTTTCATCATAATTTTATTTTTATTAACGATAAGTTATTGATATGGAATGAAGCTTATCGTGCTAATGATTAAGCAATAACCAAACCAATATGCAATTGGTTCGGTGTTTTTTTGGAAAGCGGAAGATAACCAAATGATTCTGCGTGAATTATTTTTACAGAAAGACACATTCTGACTGAGGTCTGAAGAGAGGTTCGGTGGTTAAATGCACAATACCAGTGCAGATAACGCACTATATTTGTGCAATTGTTAATTAATTGCACCATATATATTAACTTTTTGTTAACGATAGTTGAGGGGATGAGATTACAGAATGCTGAAACGACGAAGGCCTGAATCATTTCTGATTCAGGCCTTCTGAATAGTGGCGGAACGGACGGGACTCGAACCCGCGACCCCCTGCGTGACAGGCAGGTATTCTAACCGACTGAACTACCGCTCCACTGTTCCCGTTTGGGGAACGAGGCGCATATTACGGTGCGCCTCCGATCTCGTCAACGCTTTTTCTCGCGTTTTGAATCGTTTGCTGCAAAAATCGCCCAAACGATGATTTTACAGGCATTCCGGCGTTTTTTCAGGCGCGCCACATACAGCTACCGCCCTTCTTCTGGACCAGATCAAGCCGGGATTCGTGGTTATGAAGCTCTTCATCACTGGCTAAAACAACCCGCAACCGGCTTGCCTGACGGACAACACGCTGAATGCCCGCTTCGCCTTGCGTCTGCTGGGATTCATTTTCCATACTGAACTTCATTGAGGTCTGCCCGCCGGTCATCGTCAGATAGACATCCGCCAGGATCTGGGCATCGAGCAACGCCCCGTGGAGCGTTCGTTTGGTATTGTCTATCTCGTAGCGCGAGCAGAGCGCATCCAGGCTGTTACGCTTGCCGGGAAACATCTTCCTTGCCAGCGCCAGGCTGTCCGTCACCTTACAGAAGGTATTCGTCTTCGGGATATCACGATTAAGCTTGCTGAATTCATAATCCATAAAGCCGATATCGAACGAGGCGTTATGGATGACAAGCTCGGCACCCTTGATATATTCCAGGAACTCGTCAGCGACATCAGCAAACGTCGGCTTATCCAGCAAGAACTCATCGGCAATCCCGTGAACGCCGAACGCTTCCGGATCCACCAGCCGATCGGGTTTGAGGTAGACGTGGAAGTTGTTCCCCGTAAGACGACGGTTCACCACTTCAACGGCGCCGATCTCGATGATCTTATGCCCTTCGTAGTGCGCGCCGATCTGGTTCATACCGGTGGTTTCGGTATCGAGGACAATCTGGCGAGTAATTGCAGTGCTCATAGCGGTCATTTATGTCAGACTTATCGTTTTACTGAACGTTTCGAATACAGGAAGTCTACCAGAGATGCGTAAACAGGTAGAAATTTTCACCGATGGATCTTGTCTCGGTAACCCAGGACCCGGCGGTTACGGCGCGATTATGCGCTATCGCCAGCACGAAAAAACTTTTAGCGAAGGCTATTTTCTGACCACCAACAACCGGATGGAGTTGATGGCGGCCATCGTGGCGCTGGAGGCGTTAAAAGAACATTGTGACGTGGTGTTAAGCACCGACAGTCAGTACGTGCGCCAGGGGATTACCCAGTGGATCCATAACTGGAAAAAACGCGGCTGGAAAACCGCCGATAAGAAACCGGTCAAGAACGTCGATCTCTGGAAACGTCTTGATGCTGCGCTGGGCCAGCACCAGATTAAGTGGGAGTGGGTTAAAGGCCACGCAGGCCACCCGGAAAACGAACGCTGCGACGAACTGGCGCGTGCTGCGGCATCCAATCCCGCTCATGAAGATGCGGGCTATCAGCCCGACGTTTAATCGGTTTTTTTGTACTGCCGCGTGGCACCGACGGTCTGGCGGATGGGCGTTTTCGACTTGCTCTGCTTCATGGGGTTAAGCGTAAGGGGAATGGTTCGCTTACGCGCGACGATAAACTGCAAACAGCCCAACGCGGGGAGGTGGGTACTCAGTACAACGCCCCCCTGCCGCGCCCAGGGCAGCACCTGAAAACCACCGTAGCAGAGCACTTCAAAGTTCAGCAGCGAAAGCCAGTCGAGCTGGCGCATCATGGTGAACATCCGGCTGTTGTAAGGTGGGGCCCGGCGTAGTACCGGTACCAGCTTACGCAGGCCCATCAGGCTTAGCGGATTAAATCCGCTCAGTACCAGCCAGCCGTCATCAATCAGCACACGATCGGCTTCGCGAAGCAGACGATGCGGATCGCTGCACCAGGGCAGCGTGTGGGCGAGCAAACAGGCATCAACGGATTTCTCTGCAAACGGCAGATGCAACGGGTCTGCCTTCACCTGAACCGGCGCTCCGCCGAGAGAGACGTTGACCTGATGCGAGATAGCGCAGCTTTCGGTATTGATTTCCGCGCTGAGATTGCCAATCTTAAGCAGGTGAAAGCCATACATCTTCGCAAGCCAGGGCTTCAGCTGTTGTTCTAACGCTTCGCGATAGTATTCACCCCAGGGCAATTCCGCCCAACGTTCCGGTGCTGCGACAGTCTGAGGTATCCTTGCCGGTTTCATCAAAACACCCGCCACGCTATAAGAGGTAATGTATGAATCTTATCAGTATTCCAGCCTTTGAGGACAATTACATCTGGGTTTTGGTTGACGACGATCGCCGATGCGTCATTGTCGATCCCGGAGAATCCTCCCCCGTTCTGCGCGCAATAAAAGAGAACGGCTGGCAGCCGGAAGCCATTCTGTTGACGCATCACCATCACGATCATACTGGCGGCGTGCCTGAACTGCGCGCTCATTTTCCGCATCTGGTGGTTTACGGACCG
Organism: Enterobacter sp. PL_is379; assembly: GCF_055817355.1. Lineage (NCBI taxonomy): Bacteria > Pseudomonadati > Pseudomonadota > Gammaproteobacteria > Enterobacterales > Enterobacteriaceae > Enterobacter > Enterobacter sp. PL_is379. Next base: position 7,111 of record NZ_JBVPGT010000026.1, on the reverse strand, counting down.
GCGGAGGCACAAGATAAGGGCGTCACGCAAGTAGTCGAAGAAGGCGAAACTATCCTCATACGCGAGTGGGAGTTTTCCGTATTTGCTACACCAGGTCACACTTTGGGACATCTGTGTTTCTACAGTAAACCTTATCTTTTTTGCGGCGACACGTTGTTCTCCGGAGGCTGCGGAAGACTGTTTGAAGGTACACCAGCTCAAATGCACCAGTCTTTACAGAAGATTAATGCGTTACCCGATGACACCATTATTTGTTGCGCCCATGAGTATACATTAGGAAATATGAAGTTTGCCGTGAGCCTCTTACCCGAGGATCGGGCGATTCAGGATTATTATCACAAAGTGAAGGAGTTACGTGCAAAAGACCAAAAAACACTACCCGTAATTCTGAAAAACGAGCGCCAAATTAATTTATTTTTACGAACAGATGATATTGATTTAATTAATAAAATTAACCAAGAAACAAATTTGCAACAACCAGAACAGCGATTTGCATGGTTAAGGTCAAAGAAAGATAACTTCAGATAATTGCGGGTTGCCTTTTCAAAATTTCGCCGTTATTATCGCTCGTCTTTTAAGCAACTATTGACACACACATGAAGGCAAAAGCGATATTACTCGCCTCTGTCCTGCTTGTAGGTTGCCAGTCGCAGAACGGCAGCAACGTACAACAGCACGCACAGAGCCTTTCTGCAGCTGGTCAAGGGGAAGCAGGGAAGTTTGCAAGTTCGGCGCGCTGGATGGACGATGGAACATCTTTCGCGCAGGATCAAGACTTGTGGACCTCTATTGGCGACGAGCTAAAGATGGGAATTCCGGAAAATACCCGGATTCGCGAACAGAAACAGAAGTATTTAAGTAATAAGAGCTATCTCCACGATGTAACGTTACGGGCAGAGCCGTATATGTACTGGATAGCCGGGCAAGTTAAGAAACGTAACATGCCTATGGAGCTGGTACTCCTACCCATAGTGGAGAGCGCTTTTGACCCACACGCGACGTCTGGCGCCAATGCCGCAGGCATTTGGCAGATCATTCCGAGCACCGGGCGAAACTATGGTCTGAAACAGACCCGCAACTATGATGCGCGTCGCGATGTTGTCGCTTCAACGACAGCCGCTCTCGACATGATGCAACGTCTGAACAAGATGTTTGACGGTGACTGGCTGTTAACGGTCGCAGCGTACAATAGCGGCGAAGGTCGTGTACTGAAGGCAATGAAAGCGAATAAAGCACGGGGTAAATCCACCGATTTTTGGTCGCTCTCACTGCCACAGGAAACAAAGATTTACGTACCGAAAATGCTGGCATTGAGCGATATTCTCAAGAACAGCAAGCGTTACGGTGTACAACTGCCAACACCAGACGAAAGTCGTGCACTGGCGCGTGTTCGCCTCAGCAATCCGGTTGATATTCAACAGGTTGCTGATATGACGGGTATGTCGGTAAGTAAATTGAAAACCTTTAATGCTGGCGTTAAAGGCTCAACCCTGGGGGCAAGTGGCCCGCAGTATGTAATGGTTCCGCAGAAACATGCTGAGCAGTTACGTGAGTCTTTAGCTTCGGGTGAAATCGCCGCCGTTCAGTCAACGCTGATCGCGGATGTCTCATCAGTTAACAGCCGCAGTTATAAGGTTCGTTCAGGTGATACGCTTTCGGGCATTGCGTCACGTCTTGGCGTGAATGCGAAAGATCTGCAGCAGTGGAATAACCTGCGCAGTTCAGGCCTGAAAGTGGGTCAGACTCTGACGGTAGGTGCAGGTAGCAGCGCACAGCGTCTCGCCAGCAACAGCGATAGCATTACCTATCGCGTGCGCAAGGGCGATTCACTGTCCAGTATCGCAAAACGACACGGCGTGAACATCAAGGATGTGATGCGCTGGAACAATGATACTGACAATCTGAAACCTGGCGACCAGCTGACGCTGTTTGTGAAGAACAGCGCGACGCCAGACTCCTGATAGCACGATCGAAAGATAAAAAGGCACCGATTCCCCTCGGTGCCTTTTTTGTTTATCCCGCTTTTTGCGCTTCAGCCATGATGGTATCGCTGGTAAACGAGCCATCGTCCTGCAGTTCAAAGTATGCCTTTACCTCTGCGGACGCACTCTCCTGATACAGCCTGATTGCCTGGCTTAATGCTTCCGGGGTGCGCATACGCGCGATCCACGAGCTGAACTCAAGCGGTAAGCGGTCTGTAATCAACGCACGCGCGATCAGTCCCGCTTCAGTGATGAATGACAACCACTCTCCGCCGGCGTAGTTTTGCACGTGCGAGGTATCGCGCAGCGCTTCGACCGTCTGCAGCCAGATATTGCGCACCGGATGTCCAGGGGACATCACATCCATAATAATGAAGATGCCGCCCGGCTTCAGAACACGTTTGACTTCGCGTAATGCCTGGCCGACATCATGCCAGTGGTGCGCGGAGTAACGGCTGATAACCACCTCAAACGACGCATCATCGAAAGGTAAGGATTCGGCATAGCCCTGGCGCGTATCAATGTTGTCCAGCCCCTTCGCTTTCGCCGCCTCGGCAACGACGTCCAGCATCTGGCTGGATAAGTCATACGCGGTAACGTGCGCGACATGCTGTGCAGCCGTAAAGCTGGCATGCCCTGCCCCGCAGCCTAAATCCAGCACGTGGGCCTGCGGGAATGCCGCCAGACGTTCACCGAGACGCACCAGATCGCGGCCAGAAGCATGTACGGCGCTGCTCAGATAGGCACTTGCCTGAGAACCAAACTGTTTTTCTACGTTGTCATGTTGGGAGTGTGTTGTTGTCATCGTACTGTCCTTTGTGAGTGAAAAATAAAGGGCAGCACCCGCGCAGGCCTGCCCCACGGCAGACCTGACACACCATTATTTATCAGGTTTGCCGGGACTGAATTCGACTAGTAGAGGGTTATGATCCGAGGCGCGCGTCACCAGAACAGAGGCGTCATGCACGCTCAAACCACGATAGAAGACAAAGTCGAGAGGACGACCAAAGGCTTTTTTGCGCTGGTCATCGCTAAAACGAACTTCACGCAGCGACATTTCGCGCGCAAAGCGATACAGCGCATTCATGCGTGGACGGCTCCAGGCATTGAAATCGCCTGCCATAATAATGGGTCCGCTGTGATGCGCTATCTGATCGCCAATGGGAAGTAACTGCTTACTGTAGACATCCACGCCCAGGCTGAAGTTTACCGCGTGGATATTCACGACCATCAACATACGGGTATCCGGCAGCAGATAGACCGTCACCAGCGCCGATTTTGCCAGACGCAGAATAGGTTCACGTTCGCGCAGAGGACAGCAATAGACGGGATGTGCTGCTGAAAGCGTCATCACGCCTGAGGGGTGTTGTGGCAGAACAAATGCAGGCACCTGGTCGGCGGCAAGATAGTTCGTGGTGGCAAACCGGACCAGCTCAGGGGTGGTTTGCGCCTCCTGGAGCAGAACCAGATGGGCATCTTTGCCAAAATTCTTGAGGACCGATAACCACTCTGCACGCTGCTGCTTAAAGATATTCCACACCAGTACACGGATTTTTTCATCGCTGCTTAACGGAGTGCCGGCGGGTAATGCCTGGCTTATGCTCGCAAATGACCCCGGAGGCAAGATCCTCTCCGCGGGCATTCCGGCAACATAACGCATGGCATAGGTATTTTTTCGCACTTTTGGAAACAGCCTCTGTAACATGAACCAGCCCGGAAAACGGACTGGTTCTAATGTTATAGGGACTTTAGGTCATACTTTCAACGCAATTTCTGAGAAACCGCTTTCCAGTTTTGTAAGCAAGCACTTACTGATTTTATCCCAGCGCGACACGAGCGGGTTTATCAAGACGTCCACTCTGGCCAATCAACAGGAAGGCGACCAGGACAATCACCGCACCAATCCACGGGGTCTGGGTTAATCCAACATGCGCTACGGTTTGTCCGCCAATGATGGAGCCCAGCGCGATGCCGATATTAAATGCGGCAATGTTCAGACCCGATGCCACATCCACCGCATTTGGCGTATAGAGCTCGGCTTTCTGGACAACGTAAACCTGAAGACCAGGCACATTACCAAAGGCAAAGATCCCCATGACCAGCACCGTGACCAGCGCGGCGTAGTGTAGCGAAGCCGTGAACTGGAAAATCATCAGCAGAACAACCAGGGCGGCGAAGATGAATTTCAGCGCCGGTACCGCACCATGCTTATCCGCAAGCTTGCCGCCCCAGATATTGCCAATCGCAACGGAGATACCATATCCCAGCAAAATCCAGCTCACGGCATTGGGGGAGAAGCCTGCCAGGTCCTGCATCATCGGTGCAAGGAAGGTGAAGGCGGTGAATACGCCGCCATAGCCCAGCGCCGTGACCGCGTAGATGATCAGCAAACGCGGATGCGTGAGCACCTTCAGCTGATCGCGCAGGCTGGCGCTGGCCCGGCCAGGAATATTCGACGGTACCAGCAGCAGGCTGGTCACCAGGGCAATGACGCCCAGTAAGGAGACGGCCAGGAACGTTTCACGCCAGCCGAAGTGCTGTCCGATAAACGTGCCCAGCGGTACGCCCGTAACAAGAGCGACGGTCAGCCCACCGAACATGATCGCAATGGCAGACGCCGCTTTCTCCTTGGGTACCAGGCTGGTTGCAATAGTAGAACCAATCGAGAAGAACACCCCGTGTGCAAGGCCGGTCAACAGACGAGCGATGACCAGCGTGGTGTAGTCCGGTGCCTGCCAGGCCAACACGTTGCCGGCGGTGAACAGCACCATCAGCGCGACTAACAGCTGCTTACGCGGAAAACGTCCGGTCAGGGCCGTCAGCACGGGCGCACCGACGGCGACGCCCAGGGCGTAGATGGACACCAGCAGCCCGGCGGAGGGCAACGAGATCGCAAGCTGGTTAGCAATAGTGGGAACCAGCCCCACGATAACAAATTCGGTCGTGCCAATTGCAAAGGCACTGATCGTCAGGGCAAGAAGCGCCAGTGGCATAAAATACTCCGTATCATCAGGATTAAGATGACAGGCAGTATGCGCCAGTGCTTAAATAACAAAAATGGTCAAAATATCAATAGAATTTTGCAGGTGGTGCAACAATGAAAGCAACGTCAGAAGAGCTGACAATCTTTGTCGCCGTCGTCGAAAGCGGCAGCTTTAGCCGCGCGGCCGAACAGCTGGGACAGGCTAACTCAGCCATTAGCCGCTCGGTAAAAAAGCTGGAGATGAAGCTTGGGGTGAGTCTGCTCAACCGAACGACGCGTCAACTGAGCCTGACGGAAGAAGGAGAGCGTTATTTTCGCCGCGTGCAGTCGGTACTGCAGGAGATGGCTGCAGCGGAGACGGAGATTATGGAGACCCGCAGCACGCCGCGTGGGTTACTGCGCATTGATGCGGCCACGCCGGTGGTGCTTCACTTTCTGATGCCGCTGATTAAACCTTTCCGCGAACGTTATCCGGAGATGACGCTCTCGCTGGTCTCCTCAGAGACGTTTATCAACCTCATCGAGCGTAAAGTGGATGTGGCTATCCGGGCAGGAACCCTGACCGATTCAAGCTTGCGTGCCCGCCCTCTGTTTGCCAGCTACCGCAAAATTATCGCATCACCAGAGTATATTGCTGAACATGGTAAACCGGAGACGGTTGAAGAACTGAAGCAGCATCTGTGCCTGGGCTTTACGGAGCCGGTGTCGCTGAACACCTGGCCTGTCGCCTGTCATGATGGTCAACTTCATGAAATTACCTGCGGATTATCCTCAAACAGCGGGGAAACGCTGAAGCAGCTGTGCCTTACCGGGAATGGCATCGCCTGTTTATCGGATTACATGATTGATAAAGAAATTGCGCGCGGTGAACTTGTGGAGTTAATGGCCGATAAGCGTCTGCCGGTCGAGATGCCTTTTAGTGCGGTCTATTACAGTGACAGAGCGGTGAGCACGCGCATACGGGCCTTTATTGACTTCCTGAGTGAACATATAAAAACAGCTCCCGGAGGAGCTGTGTGAAGGTTCAGGTTACAGAGGGTGGGTAAAACTTAATCCCAGTGAGGGGCTAAGCCTTCCGGGCTGACCAGGCGATCGTTGCACTCCAGGGCTTCGATCGCTTTTTTATCGTCAGCATCCAGATGAAGATTTGTTGCTAACAGGTTGCTGGCCAGGTTTTCACGCTTAGTTGATGATGGGATCACGGCATAACCTTCCCCCATTGCCCATGCCAGAATCACCTGCGCAGCAGTCGCGTTATGTTTCTCAGCGATACGCGTAATCACTTCATCTTTCAGCGCCTTACCATAGGCCAGCGTCATGTATGAGGTGATGTGGATCCCGTGCTGTTTTGCCCAGTCCACGACTTTGCGGTTTTGCAGGTATGGAGACAGTTCAATCTGGTTGGTCGCAATATTTTCTGCACCAACAGCAGCAATGGCTTTTTCCATCAGCGGAATGGTGAAGTTGGAGATCCCAATTTCGCGGGTTAAGCCCTGCTTTTTCGCTTCCAGCAGCGCCTGCATGAATTCTTCTACGGAGACGGCATCGTTTGGTGATGGCCAGTGGATCAGCGTCAGATCGACGTAGTCAGTACGCAGTTTTTTCAGGCTCTCTTTCAGGCTAGGGATAAGCTTGTCTTTGCTGAGATTCTCAATCCAGATTTTCGTGGTAATGAACAGCTCATTACGCGGTACACCGCTCTCTTCGAGAGCTTGTCCAACGGCAGCTTCGTTTTCATAGATCTGTGCCGTATCAACTGCGCGATAGCCCAGTTCGAGTGCGGTTTTAACTGATGCGATAACAACGTCGTCTTTCAGGCGGAAAGTGCCAAGACCAAATGCAGGGAGAGTCATAATATTCCTCAATCGTTATGTTCGTAAACTGAGGACGATTATCGCTGGCGGTGTTATAGAGAAAAAGATCGCAAAACGCAGAGGATTTTTGCTAATTTCGCAATAATTAAACGTCAGATAAGAAAAAAGCCCTGAGCGTTAGCTCAGGGCTTTTAATAAGTGGCGGAACGGACGGGACTCGAACCCGCGACCCCCTGCGTGACAGGCAGGTATTCTAACCGACTGAACTACCGCTCCACCGAAGACTGCTTGTAACCACCGGATTTATGCACCGGCTTACTACTTAATTTGAT
>NZ_JBVPGT010000019.1:0-141764 GCF_055817355.1 Enterobacter sp. PL_is379 | reverse complement strand
ACCTGACCCCATGCCGAACTCAGAAGTGAAACGCCGTAGCGCCGATGGTAGTGTGGGGTCTCCCCATGTGAGAGTAGGGAACTGCCAGGCATCAATTAAGAAGAACCCCGTACCGTAAGGTGCGGGGTTTTTTGCTTTTGTTTTCCCCCTCCTTGAAACTTTCTCACCTTCTGCTTGCAGACTCGACATTCAAACCATTTCTGGGTATCGTTAGCTATCTGGATGTCTAAACGTTTATACGTATGCTGTGAGGATATAAAGCTATGCCGATTCGGGTGCAGGACGAGCTACCAGCCGTCAATTTCTTGCGTGAAGAAAACGTCTTCGTCATGACGGCTTCGCGCGCGACAGGTCAGGAAATTCGCCCGCTGAAGGTGCTTATTCTCAATCTGATGCCAAAAAAGATCGAAACAGAAAACCAGTTCCTGCGTCTTCTGTCGAACTCCCCGCTGCAGGTTGATATTCAGCTGCTGCGAATCGATGCCCGTGAGTCACGTAACACGCCTTCTGAGCATCTGAACAACTTCTACTGTAACTTCGATGACATTCAGGGGGAAAACTTCGACGGACTGATTGTGACCGGTGCCCCGCTGGGTCTGGTTGAATTTAACGATGTCGCCTACTGGCCGCAGATCAAACAGGTGCTGGAGTGGGCAAAAGATCACGTTACGTCCACATTGTTTGTCTGTTGGGCGGTACAAGCCGCACTGAATATTCTCTATGGCATCCCCAAGCAAACCCGCACTGAAAAGCTCTCCGGCGTATACGAACACCATATTCTCCATCCACATGCGTTGCTGACGCGGGGTTTCGATGACTCTTTCCTGGCTCCGCATTCTCGCTACGCCGATTTCCCGGCCCAGCTGATTCGTGATTACACCGATCTGGAGATCCTGGCAGAAACGGAAGATGGGGACGCTTACCTGTTTGCCAGCAAGGATAAACGCATTGCATTCGTAACCGGGCATCCTGAGTACGATCCGCATACCCTTGCGTCAGAGTATTTCCGTGATGTCGAAGCGGGTCTTAATCCGGATGTGCCGTACAACTATTTCCCGAAAGACGATCCGCAAAACAAACCGAGAGCAACCTGGCGCAGCCACGGGAATTTGCTTTTCACTAACTGGCTCAACTATTACGTCTATCAGATAACGCCATACGATCTGCGTCACATGAATCCAACGCTGGAGTAATCGTCTGCACTAAACGATCCTAAAGCGTTTCAGCTATTCAAATCAGGCACCTTCGGGTGCCTTTTTTATTTCCGAAATACCCCTCATCATTCAGTCAAACTTTAATCTCAATAAAATCAATTAATTAATTGCAATTAACAATTAAAATGGAAATTGTTTTTGATTTTGGAAAAAATAGAGATAGTCTTAATTCTGCTGAGCGAAAACTACCCAACGATCTTTCGTTCGCATCGGGAGCGTGATTTTGGATCTTTGATGAGGAGCAGAGTAATGACTCAACAGGCAACGACGGTCGATGAACTGGCCTTTACCCAGCCGTATGGCGAGCAAGAACAGCAAGTTTTGACGGCGGAAGCGGTAGAATTTCTGACTGAACTGGTGACTCGCTTTACGCCGCAACGTAATAAGCTGCTGGCGGCACGTATTCATCAGCAGCAGGAAATTGACGATGGCAAGTTGCCTGGATTCATTTCGGAAACCGCTTCCATTCGTCGTGGCGAGTGGAAAATCCGCGGCATCCCTGAAGATTTACAGGATCGTCGCGTTGAGATCACCGGTCCGGTAGAGCGCAAAATGGTGATCAACGCCATGAACGCCAACGTTAAAGTCTTTATGGCCGATTTTGAAGACTCACTGGCGCCTGACTGGAACAAAGTTATCGACGGGCAGATCAATCTGCGCGACGCCGTGAACGGCACCATCAGCTATACCAATGAAGCCGGCAAAATTTACCAGCTCAAGCCGAACCCGGCGGTGCTGATCTGCCGCGTACGTGGGCTGCACCTGCCTGAAAAACATGTCACCTGGCGTGGGGAAGCCATTCCGGGCAGCCTGTTTGATTTTGCGCTCTATTTCTTCCACAACTACAAAGCCCTGCTGGCGAAGGGCAGCGGCCCGTATTTCTATCTGCCAAAAACGCAGGCCTGGCAGGAAGCGGCCTGGTGGAGCGAGGTCTTCAGCTACGCGGAAGATCGTTTCAACCTGCCGCGCGGCACCATCAAGGCCACGCTGCTGATTGAAACGCTGCCCGCCGTGTTCCAGATGAATGAAATTCTGCACGCCCTGAGAGACCACATTGTCGGCCTGAACTGCGGACGCTGGGACTATATTTTCAGCTACATCAAAACCCTGAAAAACTATCCCGATCGCGTGCTGCCGGATCGCCAGGTCGTGACCATGGATAAACCGTTCCTGAGCGCCTACTCGCGTCTGCTGATCAAAACCTGCCACAAGCGCGGTGCCTTTGCGATGGGCGGCATGGCGGCATTTATCCCGAGCAAAGACGCAGAGCGCAACAATCAGGTGCTCAACAAGGTGAAGGCCGACAAAGAGCTTGAAGCCCGTAACGGTCACGACGGCACGTGGATTGCCCATCCCGGCCTGGCCGATACGGCGATGGAGGTCTTCAACCGCGTACTCGGTGACAATAAAAACCAGCTGTTTGTTACGCGCGAAGAGGATGCCCCAACGGCTGAAGAACAGCTGCTGGCTCCGTGTGCGGGCGAGCGGACGGAAGAGGGCATGCGTGCCAATATTCGCGTCGCCGTGCAATACATCGAAGCGTGGATCTCCGGCAACGGCTGCGTGCCGATCTACGGCCTGATGGAAGATGCCGCGACGGCAGAGATCTCACGTACCTCTATCTGGCAGTGGATCCACCATCAAAAAACGCTCAGCAACGGCAAGCCGGTGACCAAATCCCTGTTCCGCCAGATGCTGGCCGAAGAGATGCGGGTGATCCAGGACGAGCTGGGCGAACACCGCTTCAGCAGCGGACGCTTTGACGACGCTGCGCGCCTGATGGAGCAAATCACCACATCAGATGACTTAATCGACTTCCTGACCCTGCCGGGCTACCGCTTCCTGGCGTAACTCATCACATAACAATATGGAGCATCTGCACATGAAAACCCGTACCCAACAAATCGAAGAATTAAAGAAAGAGTGGACACAACCTCGCTGGGAAGGCATCCGCCGTCCGTACAGCGCGGAGGACGTGGTGAAATTACGCGGCTCGGTCAATCCGGAATGCACGCTGGCGCAAAATGGCGCGGCTAAAATGTGGAAGCTGCTGCACGGTGGCTCTAAAAAGGGCTACATCAACAGCCTCGGCGCGCTGACCGGCGGTCAGGCGCTGCAGCAGGCGAAGGCCGGTATTGAGGCGATTTACCTCTCCGGCTGGCAGGTCGCGGCGGACGCCAACCTGGCCTCCAGCATGTACCCGGATCAGTCGCTCTATCCGGCTAACTCCGTGCCGTCGGTCGTGGATCGGATCAACAACACCTTCCGTCGTGCAGATCAGATCCAGTGGGCGGCGGGCATCGAACCTAACGATCCGCGCTTTATTGATTATTTCCTGCCGATCGTTGCAGATGCGGAAGCGGGCTTCGGCGGCGTGCTGAACGCCTTCGAGCTGATGAAATCGATGATTGAGGCCGGTGCAGCGGCCGTTCACTTCGAAGATCAGCTGGCGTCAGTGAAGAAATGCGGACACATGGGCGGTAAGGTGCTCGTTCCGACTCAGGAAGCCGTGCAGAAGCTGGTTGCCGCGCGTCTGGCTGCTGACGTGCTCGGTGTGCCGACGCTGGTCATTGCCCGTACCGATGCCGACGCGGCTGACCTGATCACCTCTGACTGCGATCCGTACGACAGCGAGTTCATCACCGGCGAGCGTACCAGTGAAGGTTTCTATCGTACCCACGCGGGTATCGAGCAGGCGATCAGCCGCGGTCTGGCGTACGCGCCGTACGCGGATCTGGTCTGGTGTGAAACGTCTACGCCGGATCTGGCGCTGGCAAAACGCTTTGCTGATGCCATTCATGCGAAGTACCCGGGCAAACTGCTGGCCTACAACTGCTCGCCGTCCTTCAACTGGCAGAAAAAGCTGGATGACAAAACGATCGCCAGCTTCCAGCAGCAGCTGTCCGACATGGGCTACAAATACCAGTTCATTACTCTGGCAGGCATCCACAGCATGTGGTTCAACATGTTCGATCTGGCGCACGCCTATGCGCAGGGTGAGGGCATGAAGCACTACGTTGAGAAGGTGCAGCAGCCGGAATTTGCGGCGGGCAAAGATGGTTATACCTTCGTCTCTCACCAGCAGGAAGTGGGCACCGGCTACTTTGATAATGTGACCACGATTATTCAGGGCGGCACCTCCTCCGTCACCGCCTTGACGGGTTCAACGGAAGAAGCACAGTTCTAATCTTTTCCCCCTCTCCCCCCTGGGGAGAGGGTTGGTGGTGAGGGGGAATATATGTCGCGTGGCCTGGAATTACTGATTGCCCAAACTATTTTGCAGGGCTTCGATGCCCAGTATGGTCGTTTTCTTGAAGTGACCTCCGGCGCGCAGCAGCGCTTCGAACACGCAGACTGGCATGCGGTTCAGCAGGCCATGAAGCAGCGTATCCATCTTTATGACCACCACGTGGGTCTGGTGGTGGAGCAGTTGCGTTGTATTACCGACGGTAAAAGTCCGGACGCGGAATTTTTACTGCGCGTAAAAGAGCATTACACCCATTTGTTACCCGACTACCCGCGCTTCGAGATTGCGGAGAGCTTTTTCAACTCCGTCTATTGCCGGTTATTTGACCACCGCTCATTATCTCCTGAGCGGTTATTTATCTTCAGCTCCCAGCCCGAGCGGCGCTTTCGAACCATCCCACGTCCGCTGGCGAAAGATTTCTTTCCCGATCGCGGATGGGAAAAGCTCCTGCACCGCGTGCTAACGGATTTGCCGCTGCGCCTGCCCTGGGAGAATAAAACCCGGGATATCGGCTATATCTACGCCCATCTCAATGAAGCCTTCGGCGCGGAGGTGCTCAGCCACAGCCATTTGCAGGTGGCCAACGAGCTTTTCTACCGCAATAAAGCCGCCTGGCTGGTGGGCAAACTGGTTACGCCAACCGCCATTGTGCCGTTTCTGCTGCCGATTCACCGTACCGACGACGGGGAACTGTTTGTCGATACCTGCCTGACCACCGGCGCCGAGGCCAGCATCGTGTTTGGTTTCGCCCGCTCCTATTTTATGGTCTATGCACCGTTACCTGCCGCACTGGTGGAGTGGCTGCGCGAGATCCTGCCGGGTAAAACCACCGCCGAGCTGTATATGGCGATTGGCTGCCAGAAGCACGCTAAAACGGAAAGCTACCGGGAATACCTGCGTTATGTCACCACGGCCGATGAGCAGTTTATCGAAGCGCCAGGCATTCGCGGTATGGTGATGCTGGTCTTTACGCTGCCGGGTTTCGACCGGGTCTTTAAGGTGATTAAGGACAGATTCGCCCCGCAGAAAGAGATGACCGCCGCGCACGTTCGCGCTTGCTATCAGCTGGTTAAAGAGCACGATCGCGTCGGGCGCATGGCGGATACTCAGGAATTCGAAAACTTTGTGCTGGATAAACAGCAGATCGACCCGGCGCTCATGGCGCTGTTGATGCAGGAAGCGCCCGCGAAAATCACCGATCTGGGTGACAAAATCGTGATTAGCCATCTCTATATTGAGCGCCGCATGGTGCCGCTGAATATCTGGCTTGAGCAGTCCGAAGGTCAGGCGCTGCGGGATGCCATTGAAGAGTACGGCAACGCGATTCGCCAGCTTGCCGCCGCCAATATTTTCCCGGGCGACATGCTGTTTAAAAACTTCGGCGTCACCCGACACGGGCGGGTGGTGTTCTACGATTACGACGAAATTTGCTACATGACCGAAGTGAATTTCCGCGATATCCCACCGCCCCGCTACCCGGAAGATGAGCTTTCCGGTGAGCCGTGGTACAGCGTTTCGCCGGGCGATGTGTTTCCCGAAGAGTTTCGTCACTGGCTGTGTGCCGATCCGCGCATCGGACCGCTATTCGAAGAGATGCATGCCGATCTGTTTCGCGCCAGCTACTGGCGCGGACTGCAAACGCGGATCAAAAACGGGCACGTGGAAGATGTGTATGCATACCGCCGCAAGCAGCGGTTTTGCATCCGCTTTTCTCCCTCTCCCTGAGGGAGAGGGCCGGGGTGAGTGCATCAGGCCGCACTCAATTTTAACGAATCCCACCGTACGCCAGCGTCACCTCTTTCGCCGCCTTAATCACCAGCGCACCGAGCTCGGTCACGCGGTCGTCGGTCATGCGCGAAATCGGCCCGGAGATGGAGATGGCGGCAAACGGCTCGCGGTGCTCGTCAAAAATACAGGCCGCGAGGCAGCGCAGGCCCAGGGCATGTTCTTCATCATCAAACGAATAGCCGCGCTTGCGGGTCAGGGCCAGATCTTCTTTCAGATGCACGGGCGACACCAGCGTGGCGTGGGTGTAGGCGTGCAGCCCTTTACGGTGCAGCAGCCCCGTCACCTGCTCCTCGCTCAGCTGCGAGAGAAATGCTTTCCCCGCCCCGGACGCGTGCATCGGCAGCTTGCCGCCAATCGGTGCGGACATGCGCATCAGCTGCGTGCACTGCACCTGGTCGATGATAATCGCCTGATGGTCGCTCTGGTCCAGTACCGCCAGGTTTACCGTCTCGCCGGAATCTTCCATCAGCTTGCGCAAAATCGGGTGCACAATCGCCAGCAGGTTGCGGCTCTGCAGGAAGCTGCTGCCGACGATAAACGCGTGCGCGCCCACCGCCCAGTGCCCCAGCTCGCCCACCTGACGCACAAAGCCCAGCTGCTGCATGGTGGTCAGCAGACGGTGCGTTGTGGAGTTCGGCAGGCCAGCCTGCTGGGCCAGCTCCGTCAGGGCCACGCTGCTGTGCGACTCGGCTATCCACTCCAGCAGCTTCAGACCACGCGTGAGCGATTGAACCTGTCCGCCCTGTTGTGCGGCGGCGGTGGCAGCAGGCTTTCTGCCGCGTTTGGCGGGAACGGTCGCGACCATGGCGATCTCCTTTTTCTGTATCGTGGAAATCATTTTCGTTTTATTTGGTGGATTTGCAACCGTTATCCTGACTGATCGGAGGAGTGATGGTGAACATGTCTCATGTTACCCCTGAGTGGCTTTTCCACCCTGCGAGATTGTGCCAGTATGGAACCCAGCCTTTTGGCCTTGTTGAGCGTTGTCGGGAGCAAGTGTGAGCAGCAAAGTAGAGCAACTGCGTGCGCAGTTAAATGAACGAATTCTGGTGCTGGACGGCGGCATGGGCACCATGATCCAGGGCTATCGTCTGAGTGAAGACGATTTCCGCGGCGAGCGCTTTGCCGACTGGCCATGTGACCTGAAAGGAAACAACGACCTGCTGGTGCTCAGCAAGCCGTCCGTGATTAAGGATATCCACAACGCCTACTTCGAAGCGGGTGCGGATATCGTTGAAACCAACACCTTCAACTCGACAACCATCGCCATGGCGGATTACCAGATGGAATCCCTGTCGGCGGAAATCAACCTGGAAGCCGCTAAGCTGGCGCGCGCCTGCGCCGACGAGTGGACGGCCCGCACGCCGGACAAGCCGCGCTACGTTGCCGGGGTGCTAGGCCCGACGAACCGCACCGCGTCGATTTCACCGGACGTCAACGACCCGGCGTTTCGTAACATCACCTTTGACCAGCTGGTTGCCGCCTACCGGGAATCGACCAAAGCTCTGCTGGAAGGCGGCTCCGATCTGATCCTGATTGAAACCGTATTCGACACCCTCAACGCCAAAGCCGCAATTTACGCGGTGAAAGAGGAGTTTGAGGCGCTGGGCGTTGACCTGCCGATCATGATTTCCGGCACCATCACCGATGCCTCTGGCCGTACCCTGTCCGGCCAGACAACCGAAGCGTTTTATAACTCCCTGCGCCACGCCGAAGCGCTCTCCTTTGGCCTTAACTGCGCGCTGGGGCCGGATGAACTGCGCCAGTACGTGCAGGAGCTGTCCCGTATAGCGGAATGCTACGTCACCGCCCACCCGAACGCCGGTCTGCCGAACGCGTTCGGTGAATACGATCTCGATGCCGACACCATGGCGGCGCAAATCCGCGAGTGGGCCGAGTCTGGCTTCCTGAACATTGTCGGTGGCTGCTGCGGCACCACGCCGGAGCACATCGCGGCCATGAGCAACGCCGTCGCCGGACTGCCGCCGCGCAGGCTGCCCGAGCTTCCGATTGCCTGTCGCCTTTCCGGCCTTGAGCCGTTGACCATTGGCGACGATAGCCTGTTTGTAAACGTGGGTGAGCGTACTAACGTCACCGGTTCTGCAAAGTTCAAGCGCCTGATCAAAGAAGAGAAGTACAGCGAAGCGCTGGACGTCGCCCGCCAGCAGGTGGAAAGCGGCGCGCAGATTATCGATATCAACATGGATGAGGGGATGCTCGACGCCGAAGCGGCGATGGTGCGTTTCCTCAACCTGATCGCCGGTGAGCCGGACATCGCCCGCGTGCCGATCATGATTGACTCCTCCAAATGGGAAGTCATCGAAAAAGGGCTGAAGTGCATTCAGGGTAAAGGCATCGTCAACTCTATCTCGATGAAAGAGGGCGTTGATATCTTTATCCACCACGCGAAAATGGTCCGCCGCTACGGTGCCGCCGTGGTGGTCATGGCCTTTGACGAAGTGGGCCAGGCGGATACCCGCGAGCGCAAAATCGAGATTTGCCGCCGCGCGTACAAGATTTTGACCGAAGAGGTGGGCTTCCCGCCGGAAGACATCATCTTTGACCCGAACATCTTCGCCGTGGCGACCGGCATCGAAGAGCATAATAACTACGCTCAGGACTTTATCGGCGCGTGCGAGGACATCAAGCGCGAGCTGCCGCATGCGCTGATCTCCGGCGGCGTATCGAACGTGTCGTTCTCGTTCCGCGGTAACGACCCGGTGCGTGAAGCGATCCACGCCGTGTTCCTCTACTACGCCATCCGCAACGGCATGGACATGGGGATCGTTAACGCCGGACAGCTGGCGATTTACGACGACCTTCCTGCCGAGCTGCGCGATGCCGTCGAGGACGTGATCCTTAACCGCCGCGACGACGCCACCGAGCGCATGCTGGACCTGGCGGAGAAATACCGCGGCAGCAAATCGGATGAGGCGGCAAACGTTCAGCAGGCCGAGTGGCGTTCCTGGGATGTGAAAAAGCGTCTGGAATACTCGCTGGTTAAAGGCATTACCGAATTTATCGAGCTCGACACCGAAGAGGCGCGCCAGCAGGCTGCCCGCCCGATTGAGGTGATTGAAGGCCCGCTGATGGACGGCATGAACGTGGTCGGCGATCTGTTTGGCGAAGGCAAGATGTTCCTGCCGCAGGTGGTGAAATCCGCCCGCGTGATGAAGCAGGCGGTGGCGTATCTTGAGCCCTACATCGAAGCCAGCAAAGAGAAAGGTTCCAGCAACGGTAAGATGGTCATTGCCACCGTCAAGGGCGACGTGCACGACATCGGCAAGAATATCGTCGGCGTGGTGCTGCAGTGTAATAACTACGAAATTATCGACCTCGGCGTGATGGTCCCGGCGGATAAAATCCTCAAGACCGCGCGCGAAGTGAACGCCGACCTGATTGGCCTCTCCGGGCTGATTACGCCGTCGCTGGACGAGATGGTTAACGTGGCGAAGGAGATGGAGCGTCAGGGCTTCACAATTCCGCTGCTGATTGGCGGCGCGACCACCTCCAAAGCGCACACGGCGGTGAAAATCGAGCAGAACTACAGCGGGCCGACGGTGTACGTGCAGAACGCCTCGCGCACCGTGGGCGTGGTCTCCGCGCTGCTCTCTGACACCCAGCGCGACGAGTTTGTTGAGCGCACCCGCAAAGAGTACGAAACCGTCCGCATCCAGCACGGCCGTAAGAAGCCGCGCACCCCGCCTGTTTCACTCCAGGCGGCGCGCGACAACGATCTGGCCTTTGACTGGTCGAGCTATACGCCGCCGGTCGCGCATCGTCTGGGCGTTCAGGAGGTCAGCGCCAGCATCGAGACGCTGCGCAACTACATCGACTGGACGCCGTTCTTTATGACCTGGTCGCTGGCGGGTAAATATCCGCGCATCCTGGAGGATGAGGTGGTAGGCGAGGAGGCGAAGCGCCTGTTTAAAGATGCCAACGACATGCTCGACACGCTGAGCGCAGAGAAAACCCTCAACCCGCGCGGCGTGGTGGGGCTGTTCCCGGCGAACCGCGTGGGTGACGACATTGAAATTTATCGCGATGAAACCCGCACCCACGTATTGGCAGTCAGCCGCCATCTGCGCCAGCAAACCGAGAAAGTGGGCTTTGCTAACTACTGCCTGGCCGATTTCGTCGCGCCGAAGTTAAGTGGTAAAGCCGACTATATCGGCGCCTTTGCGGTAACCGGCGGTCTGGAAGAAGATGCGCTGGCGGACGCGTTCGAAGCGCAGCACGATGATTACAATAAAATCATGGTGAAAGCGATTGCCGACCGCCTGGCGGAAGCCTTCGCCGAGTACCTCCACGAGCGCGTGCGTAAGGTGCACTGGGGCTACGCGGCGAACGAAAACCTCAGCAATGAGGATCTGATCCGCGAAAATTACCAGGGCATTCGCCCGGCGCCGGGATACCCGGCCTGCCCGGAACACACCGAAAAAGGCACCATCTGGAAACTGCTGGACGTCGAAGCGCATACAGGTATGAAGCTCACCGAGTCGTTCGCCATGTGGCCGGGTGCGTCAGTCTCAGGCTGGTACTTCAGCCATCCGGACAGCAAGTACTTCGCCGTGGCGCAGCTGCAGCGGGATCAGATCGAAGATTACGCCTTGCGCAAAGGGATGAGCGTATCAGAAGTGGAGCGCTGGCTGGCCCCTAATCTCGGCTACGACGCCGACTAAAATCACTTTTCCTTACAACAAACAGGGCACCTCAAGGGTGCCTTGTCTCTTTCTTACGCTTAACCCCTTATACTGAACCTATGGAAAACGAATAACGATAAGGAGGAAAACCTTCCGTGCTGACCCTGTTACATCTGCTCTCTGCAGTCGCACTGCTCGTATGGGGCACCCATATCGTCCGTACCGGCGTAATGCGCGTATTTGGCGCGCGCTTACGTACCGTTCTCAGCAGCAGCGTTGAGAAGAAGCCGCTCGCCTTCTGCGCGGGTATTGGCGTAACGGCACTGGTTCAGAGCAGCAACGCCACAACCCTGCTTGTCACCTCCTTTGTGGCGCAGGATCTGGTGGCGCTGGCCCCGGCGCTGGTCATTGTGCTGGGTGCGGATGTAGGTACCGCGCTGATGGCGCGTATCCTGACGTTCGATCTTTCCTGGCTGTCACCGCTGCTGATTTTTATAGGCGTGATCTTCTTCCTCGGCCGCAAACAGACGCGGGCCGGCCAGCTTGGACGCGTGGGGATTGGCCTGGGGCTGATCCTGCTGGCGCTGGAGCTGATTGTGCAGGCGGTCACCCCTATTACCGAGGCCAACGGCGTTCAGGTCATCTTCGCTTCCCTGACCGGGGACATCATGCTCGACGCGCTTATTGGCGCGGTGTTTGCCATCGTCAGCTACTCCAGCCTGGCCGCCGTGCTCCTGACGGCCACGCTCACCGCCGCCGGGGCGATCTCATTCCCGGTCGCGCTGTGCCTGGTGATCGGTGCCAACCTCGGCTCGGGCCTGCTGGCGATGCTCAATAACAGCGCGGCCAACGCCGCCGCCCGCCGCGTGGCCCTCGGCAGCCTGCTGTTTAAGCTGGTGGGCAGCCTGATTATCCTGCCCTTTATCCACCCGCTGGCGAACCTGATGGACAACCTCCCGCTGCCGAAAGCGGAGCTGGTGATCTATTTCCACGTGTTCTACAACCTGGTGCGCTGCCTGGCGATGGTGCCTTTTGCCGGGTCGATGGCGCGCTTCTGCGAACGCCTCATTCAGGACGA
Source organism: Enterobacter sp. PL_is379 (assembly GCF_055817355.1). Classification (NCBI taxonomy): domain Bacteria; kingdom Pseudomonadati; phylum Pseudomonadota; class Gammaproteobacteria; order Enterobacterales; family Enterobacteriaceae; genus Enterobacter; species Enterobacter sp. PL_is379. The sequence continues at coordinate 129,794 of NZ_JBVPGT010000019.1, read as the reverse complement.
ACCGGAGCTGGATGCGCGCCTGAAACCGAAGCACCTGGATACGTCCGCGCTGGATACCCCGGCGCTGGCGCTGGCGAATGCCGCGCGCGAGACGCTGCGCATGGGCGACGCGATGGAAACCATGCTCGAAGGCCTGCAAAAGGTGATGCACGGCGAGCCGCGTGAAGAGAAAGAGCTGCGCAGGTTAGCTGACGATATCAACGTGCTCTATACCGCCATCAAGCTTTACCTGGCGCGCATGCCGCAGGACGAGCTGGCGGAAGAGGAGTCCCGCCGCTGGGCGGAAATTATCGAGATGTCGCTTAACCTTGAGCAGGCTTCGGATATCGTTGAACGCATGGGCAGCGAGATCGCCGACAAATCCCTTGCCGCGCGTCGTGCGTTTTCAGGTGAAGGCCTGAAGGAGCTGGAAGCGCTGCACGAACAGCTGGTCAGCAACCTCAAGCTGGCGATGTCGGTATTCTTCTCCAGCGATGTGCCGAGCGCGCGCCGCCTGCGCCGCAACAAGCATCGTTTCCGCATTCTTAACCGCCGCTACTCGCACGCCCACGTTGAGCGTCTGCACCAGCAGAACGTGCAGAGTATCGAAACCAGCTCACTCCACCTGGGACTGCTGGGGGATATGAAGCGCCTCAACTCATTGTTCTGCGCGGTGGCGTACAGCGTGATGGAACAGCCGGATGAAGATGACCAGCGGGATGAGTATTAATCTCTGAAAGCGCCTCGCAAAACCTTGTTGCGAGGCGTGACACCTTATCAAGCGCCATTTACCCTTTAGACCTTACGTTTTTTAGGGAATAGAAAATGGTCGTTTATTACGCTACACTTCGCCAATTCATGCGCATTCCGATGGGGGTTTTCATGCGCACTACTCATGGCATTAAAAAATCAGTCAACGTGTCGTTAGCACCTGAAATCCTTGAAGAGGCGCGACGGCTTAAACTTAATCTCTCTGCCGTGCTCACGGCTGCACTGCAGGAGCAGTTTCGTGCGCATCAGCGTGCAGAGTGGTTAGCAGAAAATAAAGCTTCTATCGAGGCCATTAACCAGTGGGTTGATGAAAACGGCTCCTTTAGTGACTTTCAGAGGTCGTTCTGATGGAGCAATATTTTGCTTATGAGAATGAAGGTAAGGGGAAAACTGCCTATCCCTGGCTAATCAATATGCAGCATCCCGTGGCTAATGTGATGAAGCATGTTCTGGTCGCCCCCGCAGTTGAACTTAGCCATCTGGGAGGCATTCAGCCACCTGCGAAAGTGTGCCCTGTCGTTGAGATAGCGGGTAAACCCTGTGTGGTAATGATGCACATGATGGCAGGCATATCGCCAAAAGAGTTAGGCGAGCGTGTCGCCGATCTTACGCAAAACCGTGCTTCATTGCGGGATGCACTCGATTTTTTGATCAACGGTTACTAACACTTTTTTGTCAGCCGCAAGGTAAGGTATATTTCGCCCTTCACAGGAGAAACTATGCTGCCAACTCAATCAACCCGATTAAACAAATACATTAGCGAGAGCGGGATCTGCTCACGTCGCGAGGCTGACCGTTACATTGAACAAGGTAACGTGTTTCTTAACGGCAAACGCGCCACCATCGGCGATCAGGTGGTGCCTGGCGATGTGGTTAAAGTGAATGGTCAGCTCATCGAACCGCGTGATGCTGAAGACCTGGTGTTTATCGCGTTGAACAAACCGGTTGGGATTGTCAGCACCACGGAAGACGGTGAGCGGGACAACATCGTTGATTTCGTGAACCACAGCAGCCGTATCTTCCCGATTGGCCGTCTGGATAAAGACTCTCAGGGGCTGATTTTCCTCACCAACCACGGCGATCTGGTCAACAAGATCCTGCGTGCCGGCAACGATCACGAGAAAGAGTACATTGTGACGGTGAATAAGCCGGTCACGGACGACTTCATTCGCGGTATGGGCGCCGGTGTGCCGATCCTTGGTACCGTTACGAAAAAGTGTAAGGTGAAGAAAGAAGCGCCGTTCGCGTTCCGTATTACCCTTGTGCAGGGCTTAAACCGCCAGATCCGCCGCATGTGCGAACATTTCGGTTATGAAGTGACGAAGCTTGAGCGCACGCGCATCATGAACGTCAGCCTGTCCGGCATTCCGCTGGGCGAATGGCGCGACTTAACGGACGACGAACTGATCGAGCTGTTCAAGCTTATCGAGAATTCCTCGTCCGAAGCGAAGCCGAAGACCAAAGCCAAACCGAAAACCCAGGCGATTAAGCGCCCGGTGGTGAAGGCGCCGCAGGCGGAAGAGAAAGGGCGCGGCAAGCCGGGCAACGGAAAACGCTTTACCCAGCCGGGGCGCAAAAAGAAAGGGCGCTGATTAGCGCCTTCCACGGGTAGACGTTGTGGCCGACCAGGAAAAGGTCGCCTCTGCATCCGGTTTATAAGCCTGCTCTTTTTTCAGCTTGCGGGCTTTTTTCGCCGCGGCGTCACGCTGCGCCATCAGCTTATCGATGTACTCTTTTTTCACCTGATTGGTTTCGGCGTTCGTCAGCGTGCGGCCATGTGCGATACGGGCGCGGTCGAGAAGCGTTTTCAGTTCGCGCTGCTCGGCTTCGGTCATGTCTTTCTGGGTCAAACGTGGTGTAGCCATTGCTGAAGCCTCCTGAGAGAGAGGCTTCAGTGTAAAGCAAGCAGCGTAAATTAACCCTGCTTCACCGCATCTTTTTTTGTTTGTTCATCAATCGGTTTGCCGGACCAGTAGCCCGCCAGCAGCGAGCCGGAGAGGTTGTGCCAGACGGAGAACAGCGCGCCAGGCAGGGCCGCCAGCGGGGAGAAGTAAATTTTACCAAGCGCCGCCGCCAGGCCGGAGTTCTGCATCCCTACCTCAATCGCCAGCGTGCGGCAGGTCGATTCGTCGAAGCCAAACAGTTTCCCGCCCCAGTAGCCGCCCAGCAGACCAATGGTGTTATGCAGCACCACCGCGACGATCACTACAAAGCCTACGGAAGCAATGTGTGAGGCGGAGCCCGCTACCACGGCGCTGATGATCGCCAGAATACAGATCATCGAAAACGCGGGCAGGTATGGCTCAACGGCCTTCACCACTCGCGGGAAAAGATGGTGAATGGCCAGCCCCACCGCAATCGGGATCACCACGATTTGCAGAATGCTCAGCAGCATGCCCATCACGTCCACCTGAATATGCGCATCCACGTACAGGCGGGTTAACAGCGGCGTGGCAATCACGCCCACCAGCGTAGAGACGGACGAGATAGTGACGGAGAGCGCCACGTCACCTTTCGCCAGATAGATCATGACGTTGGACGCCGTGCCGCTGGCCACGCTGCCCACCAGCACCATCCCGGCGGAGAGGTCGGGCGGCATCTTAAAGGCCATCGCCAGCAGCCACGCCGCGAGCGGCATCACCAGGTAGTGCAGAAATATTCCTGCCGCGACGGGCGCAGGGCGAGACAGCACGCGTTTAAAGTCGTCGACTTTCAGATGCACGCCCATACCGAACATGATCAGCATCAGCAGCGTGGTGACCCACGGACCAATACCGGTGAACGTGGTGGGGGTGTAATACGCGAGTACGGAGAGCAGCAGCGCCCATAGCGGGAACAGCCGCGTAATAGCGGATAACATAATGATTTCCTTGCGATGAATGTTGTGTGTGTTTGTTATAAAAAGCCGGGATCGAGCCCGGCTATAGTTATTGTTTATCGCGTAAGGAAGTAATATTCAAATGAATTATGACCGGATGCTTTCCCAGCTCAGACTAAAGCGAGCCAGATATTTGCGCAGTCGGTCGGCGTCGTTAGGATTGGCTTTTTTGAGCCGTGAAACGGCAAACAGCTCACGTCCGGCTTCAGACAACGATGCGCTGCGGCGACATACCTCCAGCACCGTTTCAAGTTGCCGCTGGTCAAAGAGGTCAATCTCCATGTCAGTTGCAGGCTGCGTCACGTCAGTTTGCCAGTCGGTCTGAAGACGTGAGATCTCCTCCAGCACCAGATCCTGAGTAATACGCCCTCGTTCCGCCAGCGTCGCCATGCGTGCGACGCTGGCGCTCAGTTCGCGAAAGTTGCCCCGCCACAGCGCCCTGCTGGAACAGGCAAAGGCCAGATAGCCTTCGCGCGCCTCTTTATCGAAGCGGATTTGCGTCTGGGTTTCGCGAGAGAAACGTTGAAGTTCGTAGTCGACATTCGGCGTGATGTCCTCTTTCCGTTGGGCAAGGCCGGGCAAGGCAAAGCTCCACATATTAATACGGGCATAGAGATCTTCACGAAAACGTCCCTCTGCCACCCACTGGCGCATATCACGGTGGGTTCCGGCGATAAGTTGAAAATCGCTGTGAACTTCTTTATCGGAGCCAAACGGGAAAAAAGTTTTCTCTTCAATGGCTTTGAGCAGCATCGCCTGTTCATCCAGGCCTAGTTCGGCAATCTCGTCGAGGAAAAGGACGCCGCCATCGGCTTCACGCAGCAGGCCGCTGCGCGCCGATAGTGCGCCGGTAAAGGCTCCTTTCACATGGCCGAACAGCGTGGACATGGCGTTATCACCGCGCAGGGTCGCGCAGTTGACGGAAACCAGCTTGCCGGATACCTGATGGCGTGACTGCTTAAGCTGATAAATGCGGTTCGCGAGGAACGACTTGCCCGCGCCGGTGGGGCCGGTCAGCAGAATCGGGGCTGTTGAACGTAGCGCCACGCGTTCAATCTTGTCGATAAGAGTGTTAAAGGTGGCATTTCGCGTATCAATGCCCGCTTTCAGAAATGAGATTGACTGCTGCTGCTCGCGCTGAAAACGGTTGGTAAGGGTTGTGTAGCGGCTTAAATCCAGGTCGATAATTGAGTAAGTTCCGGCTGCAGTCTCCTCAGCAGAGGCTTCTTTTCTGGCAGGGCCAGTCTGCAAAAGGCTGGCGGGAAGATAGCGGGCTTCCGTCAGCAGGAACCAGCAGATCTGCGCCACATGCGTGCCGGTGGTGATGTGGACGAAATACTCTTCGTGATCGGTATCAAAAGTATACTGGGTGGCGAAATCGAGAAACGCGGCATAAACCTCTTCGAAATCCCACGGGTCTTCAATGATTACCGTGCTGGGACGCACCTCGGTGTGGGGGGAAACCAGCACAATATCTTCCGCCAGTTGCTGAGCCATGCCGAGATCTCGCGGTTGATGTAGCAGCTCCAGCCTGTCGACCGGGAAATCCGGCTGTTGGCACAGCCCGACGGTCGGTCGCCATTTGCGAAAGCGATTAGCCCGCTTTCCCCGTTTATCCATCACGGTGCCAAGCACCCCGATCACCACCTTCCGCTTCTTCATGTTTATCCAGAAAGATAATTGTCGATATAACAGGATAAAAAATGTTGAACCGAACGACAATGCATGAAAAGCCTGATAAATAAAAAATCATTAATTATCAATAAAATAAAAAAATAAAACGGCGATTTTTGTTTTTGGCACGCTTCTGGCAATACAGATAACGTCACGACGTTGAGCACACTGGGGGTTAAGGCCCCGTCGGCGCACCAGGAACGGCAAGGCTGTTTTCCGGGGGCGTTCCGTCAACCAATGACAGACAGAAGGGTTCGATTCCCGATTCATTCTCCCAATGAAAACTGGTTGTAAACATCAAAGTAAAAACGGGGATTGCGCAGTCAGCAATCCCAATGAAGGTCGCCGGTAATGGCGCCGGATCGCAGGCGAAAAGGCATTCCCCTGTGATTTCGTGCCTGCACCCGCGCCTGACTTTAAGGAATATAAAATGGCTAAAAAAATCACGATAAAAAAAGGTCAGTTAGGACTGGTAGCAAAAGCTGGCGATTATTACCGGGTACTGGAGGCGGGTGAACACCGTCTGGGTTGGTTCAATACTGACGACGTGCTGGTGGTGAGCCAGGATGGCAGCGAGGTGCCGGGTGCGCTGGCGGATTATCTGCGCCGCTTTCAGCCTGACTGGGTGGTACGTTACTGCCTGGCGGTTGATCTTACTGCGGATGAAATCGGGGTGTTATCGAACAACGGCGTATTGCAGGAGATTGTGCCGCCTTGTACACGTCGTCTGTACTGGCAGCAGGATGCGGCGTTGAGCCTGCGAAGAATTGATACCCGCGATGTGCGGGTGCCGGAGGACGTGATGAATGCTGCTCTGCAGCCGCGTCGCAATGGCGCGGTAAAAGGGCGCGACGCGATGCTGGTCGTACAGGTGCCTGCCTGGCACGTCGGGGTGGTGAAAATCGACGGAGAAATTCAGGCACTGTTACCGCCGGGACTGACGGCATACTGGAAAATTAACCATCTCGTCGAGGCAGAGGTAGTGGATACGCGCCTTCAGGTAGTAGAAGTGAGCGGGCAGGAGATCCTGACGAAGGACAAAGTTAACCTGCGCCTGAACCTGGCGGCTAACTGGCGCTACAGCGACGTGCTGCAGGCCTGCGGACAGCTTACGAAACCGCTGGAACATTTGTACCGCGAACTACAGTTCGCACTGCGTGAGGCGGTCGGCACCCGCACGCTCGATGAGTTACTGGAAGATAAGCAGATCATTGATGAGGTGGTCAGCAAACAGGTACAAGGCCGCCTGTCATCCTTTGGAATGGAAATTGCGTCGCTTGGGGTAAAAGATATTGTTTTACCTGGTGATATGAAAACGATTTTATCCCGTCTGGTAGAGGCCGAAAAATCGGCCCAGGCGAATGTTATTCGCCGACGTGAAGAAACGGCGGCGACACGATCGCTGTTAAACACCGCAAAGGTGATGGAGAACAACCCGGTGGCGCTGCGTTTAAAAGAGCTGGAAACCCTGGAAAGGGTCGCGGAGCGTATCGACAAAATTTCAGTATTTGGTGGCCTGGACCAGGTATTACACGGCCTTGTTAACCTGAAAGGATAACGCAATGCAACAGAATGATTTTGAATTACTGACAGCGCCAAACGGCGCCCCGATCAAAATGTGGACTCACGGTGTGCCCGTGGAGCCAGAGGCACAAGCGCAGTTACTGAATACCGCAAAGATGCCGTTTATTTTCAAACACCTTGCGGTGATGCCCGACGTTCATCTCGGTAAAGGCTCAACCATCGGCAGCGTGATTCCGACCAAAGGGGCAATTATTCCTGCGGCGGTTGGCGTGGATATTGGTTGCGGGATGATTGCCGTTCGCACGTCGCTGGTGGCCGGTGATTTGCCGGATAATCTCAGCGGTTTACGTAGCGCCATTGAACAGGCAGTACCGCATGGGAGAACCAATACGCGTTCTCGACGTGATAAAGGCGCGTGGGAAACGCCACCGAAAGAAGTGGACGATCGCTGGTGGGTGCTGGCCCCACGTTTTAAACAACTCACGGATAAATACCCGCAGTTGCTGAAAACCAACAACTACCAGCATCTGGGCACGCTGGGTACCGGAAACCACTTTATTGAAATTTGCCTCGATGAGCAGCAGCGCGTCTGGGTGATGTTGCACAGTGGCTCGCGCGGCGTAGGAAACGCCATCGGTAATGTGTTTATCGCCCTGGCACAGCAGGATATGCAGCATCACCTGGGACATCTGCCGGATAAAAATCTGGCCTATTTTCAGGAGGGGAGTCGTCACTATGAGGACTACATCGAGGCGGTGGAGTGGGCGCAGGATTTTGCCCGCCACAATCGGGAAGTGATGATGTCGCGCGTGCTGGCGGCGCTCTCTCGCGAAGTGACTAAGCCCTTTATTACGCAGCAGGAGGCGGTTAACTGCCATCATAACTATGTGCAGAAAGAGCATCACTTTGGGGCAGAGGTACTGATCACGCGCAAAGGTGCGGTGTCGGCGCAGAAAGGGCAGATGGGGATTATTCCGGGCTCAATGGGCGCAAAGAGCTTCATCGTGCGTGGCCTCGGCAACGAGCAAAGCTTCTGTTCCTGCAGCCACGGTGCTGGGAGAGTGATGAGCCGAACGGCGGCAAAAAAACGCTATACCCTTAGCGACCATATTCAGGCGACCTCTCACGTAGAGTGTCGCAAAGACAATGAGGTGATCGATGAAACGCCGATGGCCTATAAAGACATTGATGCCGTGATGGCCGCGCAATCGTCGCTGGTGGAGATCGTTCATACCCTGCGTCAGGTAGTGTGTGTAAAAGGATAAAAAAATGAGCAACAACGATGTTGATAGCGCGATGCGCGCACGAGTCTGCGCGCAACTTCGCGATATAGAGCAGCGCTATAACGTGCGCGTGCTCTACGCCTGTGAATCGGGCAGCCGGGGATGGGGATTTGCCTCACCGGATAGCGATTATGATGTGCGGTTTTTGTACGTTCACCGCCCAGAATGGTATCTGCGCGTCGAATCCCAGCGGGATGTGATCGAGCTGCCGATAGATGATGAACTGGACGTTTGTGGCTGGGAATGGCGCAAGGCACTGGGCCTGCTGAAGGGGGCAAACCCGACGCTTATCGAGTGGCTGGATTCCCCTGTTGTTTATCAGGAGGATGAGACGGTATTGGCCGAGTTGCGCGCGCTGATACCCGCGTGGTTTTCGCCATTGCGCGCCCGCTGGCATTACTACTCGATGGCCCGAAAAAACTTCCGTGGATATTTACAGGGGGAAACGGTTCGGCTGAAAAAGTACTTTTATGTTCTGCGCCCTTTGCTGGCGGCGCGGTGGGTAGAAGCGGGGAAAGGCGTTCCACCGATGCGTTTTGCCGAACTGCTTGCCGGGAGCGAACTGTGTGCGCCGTTACGTGCGGAAATCGATGCATTGCTGGAAATAAAACAGCGCGCAGGTGAAGCGGAATATGGTCCTAAACGGCCATTACTCCACGCTTATTTGCAAAATGAGCTGGTGAGAGGAGAAGTACCGCCGGTACTACCCGACAGCAGAGAAGGAAATTTAAAAGATCTGGATTCGTTGCTGATGAGAACAGTAATGAAAAGCTAAAGAATGGCCCGGTAGTGAAAACGCCCGGGCCATTCTTGCGCTTATTCAAACAAATTCTGATGAAGCTTCTGCACGACCTGCTCGGCCTGATCGGCTGGCACCAGGAAGCAGAGGTTATAGCTGGACGCACCGTAGCAAATCATGCGGATGTTGAACGGGTCGAGCACGCCAAACACCTCTTTGCCCACGCCGCAGGCGCGTGACAGCTTGTTACCGATGATGGCAACCAGCGCCAGGTCTTCTTCGACTTCCACGCGGCACAGTTCAGACAGCTCAATCAGCAGCGACTGCGTCAGCAGGGTATCACCGGTTGAGGTAGAACCGGTGGTGTCCAGCGTCAGCGCAATGCTCACTTCAGAGGTGGTGATCAGATCCACGGAGATGTTGTGGCGCGCCAGAATGCCAAACACTTCCGCCAGGAAACCGCGGGAGTGCAGCATATTGTGGCTGTGCAGCGTCACCAGCGTCTGGCGACGGCGCAGGGCCAGGGCGCGGAACAGCGGCGGGTTTTCCGTTTTCTTACAGACCAGCGTGCCGCCCGCTTTTGGATCTTTACTGGAGCCGACAAAGACCGGAATATCGCTGCGCACAGCAGGCAGCAGCGTTGCCGGGTGCAGCACTTTCGCGCCGAAGGTGGCCATTTCCGCCGCTTCTTCAAACGCGATCACATCAATACGTTTCGCCGCAGAAACGACGCGCGGGTCGGTGGTGTAAATACCCGGAACGTCAGTCCAGATATCCACGCGCGTGGCATGCAGGGCCTCGCCCAGCAGCGCGGCGGTGTAGTCGCTGCCGCCACGGCCAAGCGTGGTGGTGCGGCCCTTCGCTTCACTGCCGATAAAGCCCTGGGTGATCACGATGCCGTCTGCCAGACGCGGGGCCAACTGCTGATTGGTCAGCTCGGCCAGTGCTTCAACGTCCGGCTCGGCGCGGCCAAAGCGGTCGCTGGTGCGCATCACTTTACGCACGTCAAACCACTGCGCCTGAATGTTACGCTCGCGCATGATTTCCACAAACAGCAGGGTGGACATCAGCTCACCGTGGCTGACCAGTTCGTCGGTCAGGGCGGTGGAGGTGGCCAGCGAGGCGGCTTCTGCCAGGGTGGTGATGTTTTCCAGCAGGCGTTCCACTTCCTCGCGGATGACGTTCGGGTTCTGCAGACGCTCAAGAATGTCGAACTGAATTTTGCGCAGTGCATCCAGCTTCACGAAACGTTCTGTCGCTTCCAGTCCTTCAGACAGAGAAACCAGCAGGTTCGTCACGCCGGCAGATGCAGACAGCACCACCAGGCGGGTATTCGGATCGGCCAGCACCACATCGGCGCTGCGGTTCATGGCATCGTAATCGGCCACACTGGTGCCGCCAAATTTGGCGACCACAAAACTCGTCATAACAACCTCGTGTCAGGGAATGAATAAGCGACCTTGGCACAAGAGTGAAACGAAAACAGGTGCAGGCGCAAAATACGGCCCTATAAATAAAATGCGGGGGAGGTCCTGTCAATGCTGGGATTATGCGGATTTTTTATGGGGGGGTACCCCTGAGAAACAGGACTTATAACAGGGCCAGATTTTATGCTCCGTTTTAGGGCATTTTGACCGACATTTCACCGCTCCTGGAAGGCGCTTCAGCAGCTATACTTTTCGGGTCTTTTCACCTGTGTTTGATGCAGGCTAGGGCAATGGCATAAAAACCATCACAATTTTTATTTGCAGGCGCTACAATCGACCGCAGTCACAATTCTCAAATCAGAAGAGTATTGCTAATGAAAAACATCAACCCAACGCAGACCGCTGCCTGGCAGGCACTCCAGAAACATTTTGATGAAATGAAAGACGTCACCATCGCGGATCTGTTCGCGAAAGATGCCGATCGTTTCAACAAGTTCTCCGCGACTTTCGACGACCTGATGCTGGTGGATTTCTCTAAAAACCGCATTACCGAAGAGACGCTGGCAAAACTGCAGGATCTGGCGAAAGAAACCGAGCTGGCGGACGCCATCAAATCCATGTTCTCCGGTGAGAAGATCAACCGCACCGAAGACCGTGCCGTGCTGCACGTCGCTCTGCGTAACCGTAGCAATACGCCAATCATCGTTGACGGCAAAGACGTCATGCCGGAAGTGAACGCGGTGCTGGAAAAGATGAAAACCTTCTCCGAAGCGATCATCTCCGGTAGCTGGAAAGGCTACACCGGCAAAGCGATCACCGACGTGGTAAACATCGGTATCGGCGGTTCTGACCTCGGCCCGTTCATGGTGACCGAAGCGCTGCGTCCGTACAAAAACCACCTCAATATGCACTTTGTGTCTAACGTCGATGGTACCCACATCGCCGAAGTGCTGAAGAACGTGAACCCGGAAACCACCCTGTTCCTGGTTGCGTCTAAAACCTTTACCACCCAGGAAACCATGACCAATGCCCACAGCGCGCGCGACTGGTTCCTGAAAACCGCGGGCGACAACAAGCACGTGGCGAAACACTTCGCGGCGCTGTCTACCAACGGTAAAGCCGTCAGCGAGTTCGGTATCGACACCGCGAACATGTTCGAGTTCTGGGACTGGGTTGGTGGCCGCTACTCTCTGTGGTCTGCAATTGGCCTGTCCATCATCCTGTCCGTGGGCTTCGACAACTTCGTTGAGCTGCTCTCCGGCGCGCACGCGATGGACAAACACTTCTCCACCACCGCACCAGAGAAAAACCTGCCGGTACTGCTGGCGCTGATCGGGATCTGGTACAACAACTTCTTCGGCGCTGAAACCGAAGCGATCCTGCCGTACGACCAGTATATGCACCGCTTTGCTGCGTACTTCCAGCAGGGCAACATGGAATCCAACGGTAAATACGTTGACCGTAATGGCAACGCGGTGGACTACCAGACGGGCCCAATCATCTGGGGCGAGCCGGGTACTAACGGTCAGCATGCCTTCTACCAGCTGATTCACCAGGGCACCAAAATGGTACCGTGCGATTTCATCGCCCCGGCTATTACCCATAACCCGCTGTCCGACCACCATCCGAAGCTGCTGTCCAACTTCTTCGCACAGACCGAAGCGCTGGCGTTTGGTAAATCCCGCGAGGTGGTTGAGCAGGAATACCGTGACCAGGGTAAAGACCCGGCCACGCTGGACCACGTGGTGCCGTTCAAAGTGTTCGAAGGCAACCGTCCAACCAACTCCATCCTGCTGCGCGAAATCACGCCGTTCAGCCTGGGTGCGCTGATCGCCCTTTATGAACATAAAATCTTCACGCAGGGCGCGATCCTGAACATCTTCACCTTTGACCAGTGGGGCGTTGAGCTGGGCAAACAGCTGGCAAACCGTATTCTGCCAGAGCTGGGTGATGATAAAGCGATTACCAGCCATGACAGCTCAACAAATGGTTTGATCAACCGTTATAAAGCATGGCGTGCGTAATTAAAACGTCATGAAAACGTGCCGGCGAAATGCCGGCATTTTTTTATCGGATAATTCCTGATGTCTGTTAGTTAACTCAAATTCTGGTTCTGAGTTTAATCCGAAAAAGACGGTTAACCCGCTAATTGCTGCGGTTTATTTTAAGAAAATACGCAGTAGTCCATTAATATATTTATATTATAAGTTATTGATTTTTATATATTATATATTTATGTCATTTGTCTTTCATTTCCATTTTAACCATTAGTCCGAAAACCCTCTCCCTATTTCCTCTTACGGCAAACCCACGGCAGTAGTTGTGTATACTCGATTCCGCCTGAAATTCTTTTCGGGCAAATCTCCATTCATTCATTGAAGGGAAATTGTTATGAAGAAAGTACTGTATGGCATTTTTGCCATATCTGCGCTTGCGGCGACATCTGTCTATGCAGCTCCGGTTCAGGTCGGGGAAGCGGCAGGTTCGGCTGCGACGTCTGCGTCTGCGGGAAGTTCTACCGCAGCCAGCGCCAGCACCGTAAGTTCAGCCGTGGGTGTCGCGCTGGCGGCAACCGGTGGCGGTGATGGCTCCAACACCGGAACCACGACCACCACGACAACCAGCACCCAGTAATAGCGGGTGTTTTAATCATAACCACACTTCGGTGTGGTTATTTCGCCCCTTCGGAGAAGAGTCGTGAAGCGACCTGCAATCATTCTGATTTGCCTGCTGCTGCAGGCGTGCTCGGCCACCACTAAAGGGCTGGGGAACTCACTGTGGGAAAGCCTGTTCGGCACACCGGGCGTGCATCTGACCGATGACGAACTTCAGAACATGCCCTATGCCAGTCAGTACATGCAGCTTAACGATGGCCCGCAACTGTTTGTGGTGCTCGCTTTCGATGAAAACGGGCAGCAGAAATGGGTGACGCAGGATCAGGCCACCATCGTGACGCAGCATGGCCGTATCGTGAAAACCCTGTTGGGCGGCGATAACCTGCTGGAGGTGAATAATATCGCCGACGACCCGCTGATCAAGCCGAACCAGATCGCCGACGGCGCAGGCTGGACGCGCACGATGGGCTGGACCGAACACAAGCAGGTGCGTTACGCCACGGCACGCTCGACCTTCCGCTGGGACGGCACCGACAGCGTGAAAGTCGGCAGCGACGAAACGCAGGTTCGCGTGCTGGATGAAGAGGTCACCACCGACCAGGCCACCTGGCACAACCGCTTCTGGATCGACGAGGAAGGGCAGATCCGTCAGTCCTTACAGTATCTCGGTGCCGGATTCTTCCCGGTCAAAACCACCCTGATCAAGGCGGCGAAATCATGAAAACGCTCATTCACGTTGCGCTTATCGCCAGTTTTGCCGCGCCGCTGGCATGGTCCGCCGGGACAGTAAAGGTCTACACGCCGGACAGTGAAAAACCCAAAACCTTAACCCACGCCGAGCATCTGCTCGATCTCGTCGGACAGCCAAGGCTCGCCAACAGCTGGTGGCCGGGCGCGGTCATCGCTGAACGGCAGAAGACCGCTGAAGCGGAACAACAGCACAAGGCGCTCCTTGCGAGGCTGACGGGACTCGCGGAGCAGGAAGATGGCGACGACGCGGCGGCCATTAACAGCGTCCGTCAGCAGCTGCAGGCGCTGAAGGTGACGGGCCGTCAGAACGTCAATCTTGACCCGGATGACGTGCGCGTCACGGAAAACGGCAACCCCGCGCTGGAAGGAGACTATACGCTCTGGCTGCCGGCGAAGCCGACGACGGTGACCGTGATGGGGCTTATCAGCAGCCCGGGTAAAAAGCCCTTTACGCCCGGTCGTGACGTGGCGAGCTACCTCGACGAGCAGAGCATGCTGAGCGGCGCGGATAACAGCTACGCCTGGGTGGTTTACCCTGACGGCCACACGCAAAAAGCTCCCGTCGCTTACTGGAATAAACGGCATATCGAACCCATGCCGGGCAGCATTATTTTTGTCGGTTTTGCCGACCATTTCTGGACGAAGGCGTATGACGGGCTTAACGCCGATATCCTTCACTCCCTGATTCAGCGGATACCGGAATAATGAAAAGAACCTATCTCTACAGCATGCTGGCGCTCTGCGTGAGTGCCGCCTGCCATGCAGAAACGTATCCGGCACCCATTGGCCCGTCTCAGTCAGACTTCGGCGGCGTCGGTTTACTGCAAACGCCCACCGCGCGTATGGCGCGCGAGGGGGAAATTAGCCTTAACTACCGTGATAACGACCAGTATCGCTACTACTCGGCGTCGGTGCAGCTGTTCCCGTGGCTTGAAACCACGCTGCGCTATACCGACGTGCGGACGAAACAATACAGCAGCGTCGAGGCGTTCTCAGGCGATCAGACCTACAAAGATAAAGCCTTCGACGTCAAGCTGCGCCTGTGGGAAGAGAGCTACTGGATGCCGCAGGTCTCAGTGGGTGCCAAAGATATCGGCGGTACCGGCCTGTTTGACGCGGAATACATCGTGGCCAGCAAGGCCTGGGGGCCGTTCGACTTCTCACTCGGTATGGGATGGGGCTATCTCGGCACCAGCGGCAACGTAAAAAACCCGTTTTGCTCCTACAGCGATAAATACTGCTATCGCGATAACAGCTACCAGAAAGCGGGCTCCATCAACGGTGACCAGATGTTCCACGGTCCGGCGTCGCTGTTTGGCGGTGTAGAGTATCAAACACCCTGGCAGCCATTACGCCTGAAGCTGGAGTATGAAGGGAATGACTACTCGCAGGACTTCGCCGGGAAGATTGAGCAGAAGAGCAAGTTTAACATCGGCGCCATTTATCGCGTCACCGACTGGGCCGACGTTAACCTCAGCTACGAGCGCGGCAATACGGTGATGTTTGGCTTCACGCTGCGCACCAACTTTAACGACATGCGGCCGCACTACAATGATAACGCGCGGCCTGCATACCAGCCGGAGCCGCAGGATGCGATTCTGCAGCACTCCGTGGTGGCAAACCAGCTGACGCTGCTGAAATACAATGCCGGTCTGGCGGATCCGAAAATTCAGGTGAAAGGCGATACGCTGTACGTGACCGGCGAGCAGGTGAAATACCGCGACTCGCGCGAAGGGATCGAACGCGCCAACCGGATCGTTATGAACGATCTCCCGGACGGGATCCGCACGATCCGCGTGACGGAGAATCGTCTCAACCTGCCGCAGGTGACGACGGAAACGGACGTTGCCAGCCTTAAGCGCCACCTGGAAGGCGAACCGCTCGGGCATGAAACCGAGCTGGTGCAAAAACGCGTAGAGCCGATCGTGCCGGAGACCACCGAGCAGGGCTGGTATATCGACAAGTCGCGCTTCGATTTCCATATCGATCCGGTGTTGAACCAGTCCGTCGGTGGGCCGGAAAACTTCTACATGTATCAGCTGGGCGTCATGGCGACGGCGGATCTGTGGCTTACCGACCACCTGCTGACCACCGGCAGCCTGTTTGGCAACATCGCTAACAACTACGACAAGTTCAACTATACCAACCCGCCAAAAGACTCACAGCTGCCGCGCGTGCGTACCCGCGTGCGTGAGTACGTGCAGAACGATGCCTACGTGAATAACCTGCAGGCCAACTATTTCCAGTACTTCGGCAACGGCTTCTACGGCCAGGTGTACGGCGGGTATCTGGAAACCATGTACGGCGGCGCGGGGGCGGAAGTGCTTTATCGTCCTGTCGACAGCAACTGGGCGTTCGGGGTTGATGCCAACTACGTCAAGCAGCGTGACTGGCGCAGCGCCCAGGACATGATGAAGTTCACCGACTACAGCGTCAAAACGGGCCATTTGACCGCCTACTGGACGCCGTCGTTTGCACCTGATGTGCTGGTGAAAGCCAGCGTCGGCCAGTACCTGGCGGGCGATAAGGGCGGCACGCTGGACATCTCCAAACACTTCGACAGCGGCGTCGTGGTGGGCGGCTACGCCACCATCACCAACGTCTCGCCGGACGAATATGGGGAAGGGGACTTCACCAAAGGGGTTTACGTGTCGATTCCGCTGGATCTGTTCTCGTCAGGCCCAACCCGCAGCCGCGCGGCCATCGGCTGGACGCCGCTGACGCGCGACGGGGGTCAGCAGCTTGGACGTAAGTTCCAGCTGTACGACATGACCAGCGATAAGAACATTAACTTCCGCTGATGCCTCACGCCGGGCGGCACCGCGTTTGCCCGGCCTACGGTTTTTGTAGGCCCGGTAAGCGCAGCGCCACCGGGCGAACTACAAGCGGCGCAGCAGCCTTGCCGGGTTCCCGGCATAGACACCTTTCTCGACGATCGATTTCGTCACCACGCTTCCCGCCCCAATCACCGCTCCGTCGCAAATGGAGACCGCCAGAATGGTGGCACCGCTGCCAATCGACACATCATTTCCGATGGTAATATGGCCCCAGCTGGTCCGGTCGGCGTTCGGTTTCCCCTCACGAAACATATCGTTGGCAAACATCACGCCATGGCCAACAAAGCAACGCTTACCAATGGTCACATACTCACAGATGAAGGTGTGCGACTGAATTTTGCTGTCGTCACCGATGCGCGTATTGCCCTGGATTTCAACAAACGGGCCGACGAATACGCCGTTGCCCAGTACACAGTCGTAAAGATTAGTGGGTTCATATACGGTCACATTGTCGCCGCACGTCACGTTGCGAACCCCGGTTGGTTTACGATCCATCGGTTACCTCCCTACATAAAACATAATTAAAAAATATAGATCTCCGTCACATTTTTGCGTTATACAGAAACCTCGCCCTGGAGAATGAGGTGCTGTATGACATCCCTGACTCGCCCGCGCGTTGAGTTTATCTCAACTATCCTCCAGACCGTGCTGAACCTCGGTCTGTTGAGCCTTGGCCTGATACTGGTCGTCTTTTTGGGTAAAGAGACGGTGCATCTGGCGGATGTACTGTTTGCCCCTGAACAAACCAGCAAATATGCGCTGGTGGAAGGCCTGGTGGTCTACTTTCTCTACTTTGAATTTATCGCCCTGATTGTGAAGTACTTTCAGTCCGGCTTTCACTTCCCGCTGCGTTATTTTGTCTACATTGGGATCACCGCGATTGTGCGGCTGATCATCGTCGATCATAAATCCCCGCTCGACGTGCTGATCTACTCGGCAGCGATCCTGCTGCTGGTGATCACCCTCTGGCTGTGTAACTCGAAGCGGCTGAAGCGAGAATAAAAAAATGGCGGCCCGGAGGCCGCCTAACAACAGTCACAAGTTGGGTCAATACAATACGTCTAAAGTTGAGGGTTGCAGTGGCATAACAAAATGAAACTTAACCTTTCACACCGCCCGCCGTCAGGCCGTTGACCAGCCAGCGCTGCGCCAGCAGGAACACCACGGTAATCGGGATGGCGGAAAGTACGGCCGCCGCGGCAAAGTCACCCCACAGGTAGTTTTGCGGGTTGAGGTATTGCTGCATACCGACGGCCAGGGTGTAGCTGTTCACATCACGCAGTAACAGTGAGGCAACCGGTACTTCGGTGATGGCGGCGATAAACGACAGGATAAACACCACCGCCAGGATAGGCACCGACAGCGGCAGCAGTACCAGGCGGAACGCCTGCCACGGGGTTGCCCCATCCAGCGCCGCCGCTTCTTCCAGCGAGCCGTCGATGGTTTCGAAATAGCCTTTAATGGTCCATACATGCAGTGCGATACCGCCAAGATAGGCGAAGATAACGCCGCCATGGGTGTTCAGTCCGATAAACGGTACGTACTGGCCCAGACGGTCAAACAGGGCATACAACGCCACCAGCGACAGCACGGCCGGGAACATCTGGAAAATCAGCATCCCTTTCAGCAGCGTCGCTTTGCCCGGGAAACGCATACGAGCAAAGGCGTAAGCGCAGGTGGTGGACAGCGCCACGATACCGATCGCGGTAATACCTGCGATTTTCACCGAGTTCCACAGCCACAGCAGCACCGGGAACGGCGGCGGCGTGACGCGGCCATCCGCGTGCTCTACGCTGAAGCCCAGCGCGAGCTTCCAGTGCTCCCAGGAGATTTCGTCCGGGATCAGGCTCCCGGTAGCGAAGTTACCCGAACGCAGGGAGATGGCGATAACCATCAGCAGCGGGAACATGATCGCCGCGATGAAAATCAGCAGGCCTAAGTGCGTCGCCAGGAGGCGCAGCTTCTGAGATTTGGGTTGTACCATTGCCATGATCGATGCCCTCCTTAGTCAAATTTCATACGTGTGGCTTTCAGGTTCACAATCGCCAGTGCGCCTACCAGCAGGAAGATCAGGGTGGCAATCGCCGCCGCCAGACCGAAGTCCTGACCGCCGCCGCCTTCGAAGGCGATACGGTAGGTGTAGCTCACGAGCAGGTCGGTATAACCTGCCGGCGTCGTGGTGCCAAGGCGATCCGGACCACCGTTGGTCAACAGCTGAATCAGCACGAAGTTGTTAAAGTTAAAGGCGAAGCTGGCAATCATCAGCGGGGTGAGCGGCTTGATGAGCAGCGGCAGCGTAATCTTAAAGAAGTTCTGGAACGGGCCCGCGCCGTCCATCGCCGAGGCTTCGTACAGATCGTCCGGGATAGCCTTCAGCAGGCCCATGCACAGGATCATCATGTACGGATAGCCCAGCCAGGTATTGACGATGATGATCATCGAGCGGGCGGTGGTTGGGTCGCTGAACCAGGCCGGTTTGATGCCAAACAGCGCGCTCAGCATCATGTTGATTTCACCGAAGCTCTGGTTAAACAGCCCTTTGAAAATCAGAATCGAGATAAACGACGGCACGGCATACGGCAGAATCAGCAGCACGCGGTAGATCGCTTTGCCCTTTAGGGATTCCCACTGTACAAGACAGGCCAGCACCATACCCACGGCAACGGTCAGGATCACGGTCAGTACGGAGAAGACCACCGTCCAGACGAAGATGGCGAAGAACGGTTTCTGAATGCCTTCGTCGGTAAACACGCGGGTAAAGTTGTCCCAGCCGATGGTGACGGTGTAGCCCGGGCTGAGTTTGTCATCACCCCATTTGCCGTCGGCAGTAATGGACTGATAGAAACCAATGTCGTTGTTTGGACGATATTTTACGCCGCTCTGGTTATTGGTCAGCGTGCCGTCATCCGCCAGAGTATAGAGCGGCTGCGTGCCGGAGAACTGGCGCAGCGAGCTCATCGTCACTTTGCTTTCGTCTGGCAGCACGGCGGTGAGCTGGGTCAGCGCCTGACGGTTCTGGGTAATGACGCGCAGGTTGGCACGTTCACCTTCCGGCAGGGCCTGTGCCTCTTTTAAGGCCAGCTTCTGCTCGCCGCCAAATTTGAACGCGTCGGAGACATAGTATTTGCTGCTTGCTTCGTCAGTAAGCGCTAACTTCCACTCGTTTCCGGCAGGATACAGGCCGAAGTTGAAGGTTTTACCCGCCTGATATGAGCGGTCCAGAAGCACCTGCTGCGCGCGTTCCTGTGCAAGCTGGTTGGTGCTGCTGTAGTTGGTGAACGCGATGGCGATGGTGCAAATCAGCGGGAACAGGACAAACAGCCCCATCCCGGCCACGCCCGGGTAGACATAGCGCCAGGCATAGGCTTTACGATTAGCGAAAATATACAGGCCAGCAGAGCTTAAAATCAGCGTCATGATGGCGAACAGATATTCCCCTTGTACGTACATTAAAACAACAAGGTAACCCACCAGCAGGCACAGCAGACCGATCGCTGACCACTTCAGCGCGTCGCTTTGCCACCAGCGTTTCTTTTTAATGACATCCATGGGGTTCTTCCTCTACAACGGTGGAATCTTATCGTCAGGTGGCGCTGCGCTTACCTGACCTACGGATCGTGCCGTAGTCGTAGGGCGGGTAAGCGCACGCGCCACCCGCCGTTTTTCTGCTTACTTAGTAATACGACCCTGAGCATCTTTCAGCGCGGCATCGACAGTCTGACGACCGCTTGCAGCGTTGATAACCGCGGTACGGGTGGCGTACCAGAATGCGGCCATCTGTGGGATGTTCGGCATGATTTCGCCTTTCTGGGCGTTATCCATGGTGGCCGCGATACGTGGGTCTTTCGCCAGATGATCCTGGAAGGATTTCAGCGCGACGGCGCCCAGCGGTTTGTCCTTGTTCACTTTATCCAGACCCTGATCGGTCAGCAGGTAGTTTTCCAGGAACTCTTTCGCCAGCTCTTTGTTCGGGCTGGCAGCGTTGATGCCTGCGCTCAGCACGCCAACGAACGGTTTAGACGGCTTGCCTTTGAAGGTTGGCAGCAGCGTCACGCCGTAGTTGATTTTGCTCTTATCGATGTTGGTCCAGGCCCACGGACCGTTGATGGTCATCGCGGTTTCGCCTTTGTTGAACGCCGCTTCCGCGATGGAGTAGTCGGTATCCGCGTTCATGTGTTTGTTCTTGATCAGATCCACCAGGAAGGTCAGACCCGCTTTCGCGCCTGCGTTGTCCACGCCCACGTCTTTCACGTCATACTTGCCGTTTTCAAACTTGAACGCGTAACCGCCGTCGGCAGCAATCAGCGGCCAGGTGAAGTACGGCTCTTGCAGGTTGAACATCAGGGCGGATTTACCTTTCGCCTTCAGCTCTTTATCCAGTTTCGGGATCTCTTCCCAGGTCTTCGGCGGGTTAGGGACCAGGTCTTTGTTGTAAATCAGAGACAGGGCTTCAACCGCGATTGGGTAAGCGATCAGCTTGCCGTTATAGCGAACGGCGTCCCAGGTGAACGGGAACAGTTTGTCCTGGAAGGCTTTGTCTGGCGTCACTTCAGCCAGCAGGCCAGACTGCGCGTAACCCCCGAAACGGTCATGCGCCCAGAAGATGATGTCCGGGCCGTCGCCGGTTGCCGCAACCTGCGGGAATTTCTCTTCCAGTTTGTCCGGGTGCTCTACGGTCACTTTGATGCCGGTATCTTTCTCGAATTTTTTGCCCACTTCGGCCAGGCCGTTATAGCCCTTGTCGCCGTTAATCCAGATAACCAGTTTGCCTTCTTCAATTTTGGCGAGCGCCGGTGCGGAAATCATCATTGCTGCGAGGGCGGACAATGCGAAAACGCGTGCGCCAGTCTTGATATTCATAGCTGCCATCCTTTTTGGTGATGTCTCGTGGTATGACTTCAGTGGTTCAACGTGTCTCAGTCTCCTTATTTGACATCCTCTTTCCATCCTCCCAACCCCTACGCCCCACCCCCGGTTTGTGTGATCTCCGTTGCATAAATTTAAGTTATGAGTGCTGGCGCACATAAAAACCCACCGAATTTTGCAGGCGGCTTCACGAATTTTGCCTCAGCCCTCCCGCAGCGGTCGCAGAGCCTGCTCCCTCATCCTCCCGCCTCCTCCCCCATAAAAAAGGCGGGGGGTGGAGGATTCGGGAAAGTAATGGATACCCCATAGTGAACTTATCTTGAATGTTTCTGTCGGTGACAGGTTGTAACGAAGGGAGAAGGGCATGGCGAGCGTACAGCTGCGTAATGTAACGAAAGCCTGGGGTGACGTTGTGGTGTCGAAAGACATCAATCTGGACATCAACGAAGGCGAATTCGTGGTGTTTGTTGGCCCATCAGGCTGTGGTAAATCTACTCTGCTGCGTATGATTGCCGGTCTTGAAACCATCACCAGCGGCGACCTGCTGATCGGTGATACCCGAATGAACGACATCCCACCTGCCGAACGTGGCGTCGGTATGGTGTTCCAGTCTTATGCTCTCTATCCCCATCTTTCCGTTGCCGAGAACATGTCCTTTGGCCTGAAGCTGGCCGGCGCGAAGAAAGAGGTTATTAACCAGCGCGTGACGCAGGTGGCGGAAGTGTTACAGCTGGCGCACCTGCTGGAGCGTAAGCCGAAAGCGCTCTCCGGTGGCCAGCGTCAGCGTGTGGCGATTGGCCGTACCCTGGTGGCCGAACCGCGCGTGTTCCTGCTTGATGAACCTCTCTCTAACCTGGATGCCGCCCTGCGCGTCCAGATGCGTATCGAAATCTCCCGTCTGCACAAGCGTCTTGGCCGCACGATGATTTACGTCACCCACGATCAGGTCGAAGCGATGACCCTCGCCGACAAAATCGTGGTGCTGGATGCCGGTCGCGTGGCGCAGGTGGGCAAACCGCTGGAGCTGTATCACTACCCGGCAGACCGCTTTGTTGCGGGCTTTATTGGCTCGCCAAAGATGAACTTCCTGCCCGTCAAAGTGACCGCGACCGCGATTGAACAGGTACAGGTGGAGCTGCCAAACCGCCAGCAGGTCTGGCTGCCGGTCGACAGCGCCAACGTACAGGTCGGGGCAAACATGTCCCTCGGTATTCGTCCTGAGCACCTGCTGCCGAGCCACATCGCCGATGTGACCCTGGAAGGTGACGTTCAGGTCGTCGAACAGCTTGGTCACGAAACACAGATTCATATCCAGATCCCCGCCATCCGTCAGAACCTGGTCTACCGCCAGAACGACGTGGTGTTGGTAGAAGAGGGTGCCAGATTCGCTATCGGCTTGCCGCCAGAGCGTTGCCATCTGTTCCGTGAGGATGGCACTGCATGTCGTCGGTTGCACAAAGAGCCAGGCGTTTAAGCAATCCCAAAAGAAGACACGAAACCGACAGGTGAAGTGTTCAAAGAAAAGCAATGATCTCAGGAGATAGAATGATGATTACTCTGCGCAAACAAGTCCCTCTGGCAATCGCCGTTGCGGCAGGCATCCTGTCTGCCCAGGCAGGCGCCGTGGACTTTAAAGGTTATGCTCGTTCCGGCATTGGCTGGACCGGGAGTGGCGGTGCTCAGCAGTGCTTCCAGGCAACGGGTGCTCAAAGTAAATACCGTCTTGGTAACGAATGTGAAACCTATGCGGAATTGAAACTGGGTCAGGAAGTGTGGAAAGAAGGCGATAAGAGCTTCTATTTCGACACCAACGTCGCGTATTCCGTTGCGCAGCAGAATGACTGGGAAGCCACTGATCCGGCGTTCCGTGAAGCCAACGTGCAGGGTAAAAACCTGATTGAATGGCTGCCAGGTTCCACCATCTGGGCCGGTAAGCGCTTCTATCAGCGTCATGACGTTCACATGATCGACTTCTACTACTGGGATATTTCAGGTCCTGGTGCGGGTATCGAAAACATCGACCTGGGCTTCGGTAAGCTCTCTCTGGCAGCCAGCCGCTCTACTGAAGCTGGCGGTTCTTCAACCTTCGCCAGCAACAGCGTCCGTGACTACACCACCGACACAGCGAACGACGTGTTTGACGTGCGTTTAGCTCAGATGGAAGTCAACCCAGGCGGTACGCTGGAACTGGGTGTTGACTACGGTCACACCAACGTTAACGATAACTACTATCTGCAGCCAAAAGCATCGAAAGATGGTTGGATGTTCACCGCAGAACATACCCAGAGCATGCTGAAAGGCTATAACAAATTTGTTGTTCAGTATGCAACGGACTCCATGACCTCTCAGGGTAAAGGTCTGAACCAGGGTGCGAGCATTGGTCTTGGTAAGGACGATACCGACGGCAAACTCTACGGTTATGGCATCAACAACAACGGTAGCCTGCTGCGTATCCTCGACCACGGTGCAATTTCCCTGGCCGACAACTGGGATCTGATGTACGTCGGTATGTATCAGGATATCGACTGGGATAACAACAACGGCACCAAATGGTGGACCGTCGGCGTGCGTCCTATGTACAAATGGACGCCAATCATGAGTACCCTGCTGGAAGTGGGCTACGACAACGTCAAATCTCAGAAAACTGACGAAACCAACAACCAGTACAAAATCACACTGGCTCAACAGTGGCAGGCTGGCGACAGCATCTGGTCTCGTCCGGCAATCCGTGTCTTCGCAACCTACGCCAAGTGGGATGAGAAGTGGGGTTACGACACCTCCGGTAGCCCGATCTCTACAAGCTCCAACTACAACTCCAACTTCGGTATGCAGACTGCAGGCCTCGGCCGCGGTGACACTGATGAGTGGAGCTTCGGTGCCCAGATGGAAATCTGGTGGTAATTCGCAAGACCTGACGTAATGACCTGAAAGAGGGGCGCAAGCCCCTCTCTCCTTAGGGTACTGCGCGCTATTGCCTGGCCACCGCAGTCCTCACTGCTATCAGAGGTAATAACAATGAAAATGAAGAAAAGTCTCGTCGCGCTGTGCCTCTCTGCGGGGCTGCTGGCCAGTGTGCCGGCGCTGACATTCGCGGAAGTAAATTTTGTTCCTCAGAATACGACCACGGCGCCTTCAGTTCCGACGGCGGCGCTGCAGCAACTGACCTGGACACCGGTTGATCAATCCAAAACGCAATCCACCCAGCTTTCCACTGGTGGGCAGCAGCTGAATGTGCCCGGTATCACGGGGCCCGTAGCGGCTTATAGCGTCCCGGCCAATATCGGTGAGCTAACGTTAACGCTAACCAGCGAAGTGAATAAACAGACCAGCGTATTTGCGCCGAATGTGCTGATCCTCGATCAAAACATGACGCCATCTGCGTTCTTCCCGAGCGAGTATTTTACCTACCAGGAACCCGGCGTAATGAGTGCTGATCGCCTGCAAGGCGTGATGCGTCTGACCCCGGCTCTGGGTCAGCAAAAAATCTACGTGCTGGTATTTACTACCGATAAAGATTTGCAACAAACAACCACCTTAGTTGACCCTGCAAAAGCGTATGCGAAAGGTACCGGCAACGCGGTACCGGATATTCCTGATCCTATTGCCCGCCACGCAACGGATGGTCTGGTGAAGTTAAAAGTCTCCACCAATAGCGCTTCCAGCGTACTGGTTGGCCCACTGTTTGGCTCGTCTGGCCCGGGTCCGGTAACCGTTGGTAACACGGCCGCACCAGCCTATGCTGCGCCTGTCGCTGCTGCTCCAGTAACCGCGCCAGCCTCTGCCCCGACTCCAGCGAAACCATCCAAACCGGTACTGAACGACACCGAAGAGTACTTCAACAATGCCATTAAGCAGGCGGTGAAGCGCGGCGATGTCGATAAAGCGCTGAAACTGCTTGATGAAGCCGAACGTTTAGGTTCAACCACTGCCCGTTCCACCTTTATCAGCAGTGTAAAAGGCAAGGGGTAACCGTTTCCCCGCAGTGCTGATTTGTTAGTCGTTTGGTGCGCCTGAATGGGCGCACTTTTTTTCGTCTCCGCCAGGCTGTTGCACTCTTGTTGCGATCGTGATCGTTAAATAACGTTTGGCCCCCCTCAATCCGTGTTTCTGCGATACAATGCCATTACGTTATGTATCGGAGAGTCTGGCATGTCACACCCTGCGCTAACGCAACTGCGTGCGCTGCGCTATTTCGACCAAATACCTGCGCTTGAACCGCAGCAACTGGACTGGTTGCTGCTGGAAGATTCCATGACGAAACGTTTTGAGCAGCAGGGTAAAACGGTTACGGTGACCCTGATTCAGGAAGGGTTTGTCTCTGGCGATGAGATTGCCAGCGAGCTGCCGCTGCTGCCGCAAGAGCCACGTTACTGGCTGCGTGAAATTTTACTTTGTGCTGACGGTGAGCCGTGGCTTGCCGGGCGGACGGTGGTGCCCGAGTCCACCCTTTCCGGGCCCGAGCTGGCGCTGCAACGTCTGGGGAAAACGCCGCTGGGGCGTTACCTTTTCACCTCGTCTGAGCTTACCCGGGATTTTATTGAGATTGGTCGTGATGCCGAACTCTGGGGGCGTCGTTCCCGCCTTCGCCTGAGCGGTAAACCGTTAATTCTGACGGAGCTTTTTTTACCGGCATCACCGTTGTACTAAGAGGAAGAAAAAATGGAGTGGAGCCTGACGCAGAATAAGCTGCTGGCGTATCACCGCTTAATGCGTACCGATAAACCCATTGGCGCGTTACTGTTGCTGTGGCCGACCCTCTGGGCGCTGTGGCTCGCCACGCCTGGCGTGCCGCCGCTGTGGATCCTTGGCGTGTTCGTAGCCGGCGTCTGGCTGATGCGCGCGGCGGGCTGCGTGGTGAATGACTATGCCGATCGTAAATTCGACGGCCATGTAAAGCGTACTGCCGGTCGTCCGTTACCCAGCGGGCAGGTTACCGGGAAAGAAGCCCGCGTGCTGTTTATTGTTCTGGTGCTGCTCTCTTTCCTGCTGGTGTTAACCCTCAACACCATGACCATTCTGCTTTCCGTTGCGGCGCTGGCCCTGGCCTGGGTGTATCCGTTTATGAAGCGCTACACCCATCTGCCGCAGGTGGTGCTGGGGGCGGCGTTTGGCTGGTCGATTCCGATGGCGTTTGCGGCGGTTAGTGAGTCCTTACCGCTCAGCTGCTGGCTGATGTTCCTGGCGAATATTCTCTGGGCCGTGGCGTATGACACCCAGTACGCGATGGTTGACCGCGACGATGACCTGAAAATTGGCATCAAATCAACCGCCATCCTCTTTGGCCGTCAGGACAAGCTGATTATCGGTATCCTGCAGGTTGCGGTACTGGCGCTGATGGTGGCGATTGGTCGTCTGAACGGGCTGAACTGGGAGTTCTACTGGTCCGTGCTGGTGGCGGGACTGCTGTTTGCGTACCAGCAAAAGCTGATTGCGAAGCGCGAACGCGACGCCTGCTTCAAGGCGTTTATGAACAATAACTACGTCGGTCTGGTGCTGTTTTTAGGCCTGGCGATGAGCTACTTCATATAAAAAAAGCCGGGTGGCGGCTTCGCCTTACCCGGCCTACGATTTAGCAGGATATGTAGGCCCGGTAAGCGTCAGCGCCACCGGGCGTTTTTTTACCGGCGACGCAACAACCTGAGCGCGTTCGCCGTCACCAGCACCGTTGCCCCGGTATCCGCCAGTACCGCCAGCCACAGCCCGGTCATGCCAAGCAGCGTGGTCACCAGGAAAATCCCCTTCAACCCCAGCGCGATACCGATGTTCTGACGGATATTGGCCCGTGTCGCACGCGCCAGGCTAATCATCTGCGCCAGCCCGGTCAGGCGGTTGTGGGTCAGCGCCGCGTCAGCCGTTTCCAGCGCCACGTCGGTCCCGCTGCCCATCGCAATACCAATGGTGGACGCTTTCATCGCCGGAGCATCGTTAATCCCGTCACCGACCATCGCCAGCGGTGCGCGAGCGTTCAGCTCCGTTACCGCGCTGACCTTATCCGCAGGCAACAATCCGGCTTTAAACGCCAGCCCCAGCTCACCCGCAATTGCTGCCGCCGCGCGAGGGTTATCGCCGGTGAGAATCACGCCCTTCACGCCCAGCTGATGTAGCGCCACCACAGCTTCTTTTGCGTCATCGCGGAGGGTGTCGCGCAGCGCCAGCATCCCTTTTGCGACGCCGACCTGCAGGACGGTCACGACGGTTTGTCCGGCCTGTTCTAACGCCTCCACCTCTGGAGTAGAAGACTTGCCAGCCGCGACAATCAGTACCTTTTTACCGTCAACGGTGGCCTCAATCCCTGACCCGACCAGCGCCCGCTGGGCGGTTGCCGGAGGGATGTTCAGCCCGCGCGACTGCGCTTCACGCACAATCGCCTGCGCCAGCGGGTGAGTGGAACCCTGTTCAACGGCGGCGGCCAGGGTCAGCAGTTCATCTTCACTGATGTCCTGCGGATATACGCCGGTCACCTGCGGTTTGCCGACGGTCAGCGTACCGGTTTTATCGAACGCGATTTGCTGAACCTGGCTCAGCTGCTCCAGCGCCGCGCCGCCCTTAATCAGCGCCCCGCGACGTGCCGCCGCCGCCAGCCCGGAGGTAATGGCCGCCGGGGTGGAAATCACCAGCGCGCACGGACAGCCGATCAGCAATAGCGTCAGCCCTTTATAAATCCAGTCCTCCCACGGCGCGCCAAAGAACAGCGGTGGGACGACGGTAACCAGCAGAGCCACCAGCATAATGGCGGGCGTGTAGATCCGGCTGAAGCGGTCAATAAAGCGTTCGACCGGCGCGCGGCGCTCTTCGGCCTCTTCAATCAGCTTCAGGATACGGTCGATGGCGCTGTCGCCCGGCTCGGAAAGCACGGTGAGCTGTACCAGACGGTCGACGCTGGTGGCACCCGCAGGCACTTTTTCACCCGCCTCACGTTCAACCGGAATGGACTCGCCGGTCAGGGCGCTTTCATCGAAGCTCGCGGTGGCGGTAAGCAGCGCGCCGTCTGCAGGCAAGCGTCCGCCTGCCGCGACTTCAATCACGTCGCCCGGACGAAGGGTCGTGATGGCGACCGTTTCACGCGTGCCGTTTACCACGCGCGTGGCGGTTTCCGGCTTCAGCGCCATCAGCGCGCTGACCCCTTTACGCGCCCGGCTCGCTGCCCAGCCCTCAAGACGTTCGCCAATTAAGAACAGCAGCAGCACCATCGCCGCTTCTGCCGTTGCGCCAATAAACAGCGCCCCGATAGCCGCCACGCTCATCAGCGTTTCGATGGCAAACCAGCTGCCGCTTTTCATCAGGCGCAGCGCCTGACGGGCAATCGGGAACAGCCCGACCAGCGTGGTGGCGATAAACGCCAGGTTGCCGAACGGGTGGTTGAACTGTTCCAGCCCCCAGCTCAGGGCCATCATGATGATGAGGGTAATGAGCGGCAGGTTTTCTTGCAGGGAAGAGGCTTTTTCAGCGGGCGCCGTTTCGCTACGAAGGGTATAGCCCGCCTTGCTGACGGCGGCTTCCACCTGTTTGCTGACGTCTTTATCGGCGCTAACCAGCAGCTTTTCAGTGGCGAACAGTACCTGAACGTGACTCACGCCCGGCACTTGTTTGACGGCGTTTTCCACTTTGCGCGCACAGGCGGCGCAGTCCATGCCGTTAACGACCCAGCTGTAGCGGTTGCCGCTTTCAGGCAGCATTTCAGTTTGCGTTTTGCACGCGCCTTCGCAGCAGCAGTCGTCTTTCGACGGAACCGGGCTGAGCTTAAGTGCCGAGAATTGTGGAACTTTTTTAGATGTTTCTGGAGTCGACATGGCAGTCTCCGGTAATGATAATTTTCTCATTAACCGCAGCATACACTCTGGAGTCGACTCCAGAGTCAAGACTTATT
The DNA here is from genome assembly GCF_055817355.1 of Enterobacter sp. PL_is379. Lineage (NCBI taxonomy): Bacteria > Pseudomonadati > Pseudomonadota > Gammaproteobacteria > Enterobacterales > Enterobacteriaceae > Enterobacter > Enterobacter sp. PL_is379. Next base: position 100,584 of record NZ_JBVPGT010000019.1, on the reverse strand, counting down.
TAAATATACAGCGAACGCACGATCAGGAAGTGCCCGGCAAAGTAGCAGGCGGCGGCAATCGCGTTATCCGCACGGAAGCGGCGACGATAGTGGCTGCCCAGCCACACGACATTCCCGATCAGCAGCAGCGCGGCACCGAAGAACGCGGACATCGCTGGAGCGGTCGGACGGAAGAACCACAGCTCGCCCGCCAGCCACACCATTACCAGGGTCATGGCGATAAACGTGCAGACCGGCAAACGCATCTCTTCCAGACGTGACCAGATCACCGCAATCAGCAGCGCGCCAATCACCAGCAGCACCAGCGGCAGCGGCCAGAAGAAAGAGAGCGTCATCTGGCTGGCGAAGTAAATGGTATACAGCAGGTGCGACAGGAAAAATGCCCCTACGGCATACAGCAGGCGCTGGCGCGGCAGCAGGGTCAGGGCGTCGCCAATCAGAGAGGCGCACAGCCCGGCGAGCACCAGATAGCTGACGGCGTTGAACATCGGCGCTTGCCAGGCCAGCAGCAACAGGAGCAACAGCGTGACCGGTTTAAACAGCCAGCGCTGCCAGGTGGGACCGCGGTACGACGCATCGACATAAAGCCATGCGGAAAAACAGACAGCGATAAATGACCAAAGCATATTAACTCCCTGTATCTGTTAAGTCTGAATAATCAGTTTCTGATCCAGTGTAGTGACGCGGGCGGGCGTTTGGCAATGGCGGGGAAGGCAGGGTATCCTGAATTCCGCATAATCTGATGGGATTGTAGAATGAGCAAGATGCCGCTGTTTTTCATTATCGTGGTGGCGATTATCGTCATTGCCGCCTCGTTCCGCTTCGTACAGCAGCGCCGCGAGAAGGCGGATAACGATGCCGCACCCCTGATGCAAAAGCGCGTGGTGGTGACCAACAAACGCGAGAAACCGCTCAATGACCGCCGCTCACGCCAGCAGCAGGTGACGCCTGCGGGCACAACAATGCGCTATGAAGCGAGCTTTAAGCCGGAAACGGGCGGCCTGGAGATGACCTTCCGCCTGGAGGCGCAGCAGTACCATCAGCTGACAGTGGGAGAGAAAGGAACGCTGAGCTACAAAGGGTCGCGATTTGAAGGGTTCAGTACGGAATAATGCACGAACGGTTCCCTCTCCCTGTGGGAGAGGGGTAGGGTGAGGGCATCAGCCCGCACCTTATTTCTTCGCCTGCGCCTTAAATTTCTTCATCCACACCAGCAGCTCAAATACGCCGAAGATAAACACGCGCAGCTGCTGCCAGCCCGTCATCTGCGGGCCGTCTTTCGGCAGGCCGTTTTTCAGCATCACCATCTGCAGGGCGTGCATAAACGACGTGAAAATCAGCGCGACGTTAACGAAAATGTTCATCGGGCGCGGGAACGGGTGCACCAGATTCAGAATCAAAAACGCCCAGACGCCCAGCATCAGCAAACGTCCCAGATTAATCAGTACCGGCATCGGATCCTCCTTGTGCCTGACGGTGATACAGACGATAAGCAACCTGACCCGCGACTTTTTCACGGTGCAGATCCCAGTGAGCGGGAACCGGCGGTAAACCGTTTTCCACTTCGCTTTCAACGTAAATTAGCGCGTCATCCGCCAGCCAGCCGTTTTGCTCCAGCAGGGATAGCGTCTCCTCCAGCAGCGCCTTACGGAACGGCGGGTCGACAAACACCACGTTATGCGGCGTGCCTTTCTGCGCAAGAAAACTCAGCGTGTTGGTGTTCACGACTTTGGCGTTGCCCGCCTTCAGCGTCGCCAGATTTTGCTGCAGCGTCTGCGCTACGCCGCGCTCCATCTCCAGCAGCGTGGCGCTGGCGGCATAGCGCGACAGCGCTTCCAGACCGAGCGCGCCGCTTCCGGCGAAGCAGTCCAGGCAGTGGGCGTCTACCATTGACGGGGCCAGCCAGTTAAACAGCGTCTCGCGCACGCGGTCGGTAGTAGGGCGTAAACCGGGGCTGTCCGGCACCGGTAATTTCCGGCCTCGCCACTGACCGCCGATAATACGAATTTGACCGGCCGGGGCGCGGTTGGGTTTCTTCATCTCAGGAAAGCTCTGTTAACAATTGGCCTGCGATTGCGGGCGGTGATGTCAATTAAGTAAAGTGTTAGACTATTTCATCATTTTTTTAGCTTCCATGTATATAGCGCCGCGAGGAGTGTAGTCGCAGATGGCAAAACAAAAAAAACGTGGCTTCTTTTCCTGGCTGGGCTTCGGTGAAAAAGAGCAAGAAACAGAACAGAAAACCGAAGAGCAACAAGCCGTTGAAGAGCAGTCACCGCCTGAAACGCCTGTAGAAACCGCCGCGGTAGTCGACGCGGAAGAAACGGCGCACAGCAAAGAAGAGGTTGAATCCTTTGCAGAAGAGGTGGTTGAGGTCACGGAACAGGTTCAGGAGAGCGAGAAGCCAGAACCGGTTGTCGTTGATGACATTACCGAAGCGCCGCAGGCCGTTATCGAGCATGAAGAGCTGCCGCTGCCGGAAGAGGTGAAAGCCGAAGAGGTGTCTGCCGAAGAGTGGCAGGCCGAAGCGGAAACCGTTGAAATCGTTGAGGCGGTGGAAGAAGAAGCGGCGCTCGAGCCAGAACTGACCGACGAAGAGCTTGAAGCCCAGGCGCTGGCGGCGGAAGCCGCTGAAGAAGCGGTCATCGTGGTGCCGGTGGAAGAAGAACCGGAAGAAGAGATCGTTCAGGAGCAGGAAAAACCGACCAAAGAAGGTTTCTTCGCCCGCCTGAAGCGCAGCCTGCTCAAAACCAAAGAAAACTTAGGTTCCGGATTTATCAGTCTGTTCCGCGGCAAGAAGATCGACGACGATCTCTTTGAAGAGCTGGAAGAACAGCTGCTGATTGCGGACGTCGGCGTGGAAACCACCCGTAAGATCATCGCCAATCTGACCGAAGGGGCGAGCCGCAAACAGCTGCGCGACGCCGAAGCGCTGTACGGCCTGCTGAAAGACGAGATGGGTGAAATTCTCGCAAAAGTTGACGAACCGCTTAATATTGAAGGCAAAACGCCATTTGTTATTCTGATGGTCGGCGTGAACGGCGTGGGTAAAACCACCACCATCGGCAAGCTGGCGCGTCAGTTCGAGCAGCAGGGCAAATCGGTGATGCTGGCGGCGGGCGACACCTTCCGTGCGGCGGCGGTTGAGCAGCTGCAGGTTTGGGGTCAGCGCAACAACATTCCGGTGATTGCCCAGCATACCGGCGCGGATTCCGCGTCCGTGATCTTCGACGCCATCCAGGCGGCGAAGGCGCGCAACGTGGACGTGCTGATTGCCGATACCGCAGGGCGTTTGCAGAACAAATCGCACCTGATGGAAGAGTTGAAGAAAATCGTTCGCGTCATGAAGAAGCTGGACGAAGACGCACCGCATGAAATTATGCTGACCATTGACGCCAGCACCGGACAGAACGCCATCAGTCAGGCGAAGCTGTTCACTGAAGCGGTAGGACTGACGGGGATCGCGCTGACCAAGCTGGACGGCACCGCGAAAGGCGGGGTGATCTTCTCCGTCGCTGACCAGTTCGGCATTCCTATCCGTTACATCGGTGTGGGCGAGCGTATTGAGGATTTACGTCCGTTTAAGGCGGACGACTTTATTGAGGCATTATTTGCCCGAGAGGACTAACAATGATTCGCTTTGAACACGTCAGCAAGGCCTATCTCGGTGGGAGACAAGCGCTGCAGGGGGTGACATTCCACCTGCAGCCGGGCGAGATGGCATTCCTGACCGGCCATTCCGGCGCGGGGAAAAGTACCCTGCTCAAGCTTATCTGTGGGATCGAGCGGCCAAGCGCCGGGAAAATCTTTTTCGGCGGGCATGAAATCAGCCGCCTGAAAAACCGCGAAGTGCCGTTCCTGCGTCGTCAGATCGGCATGATTTTCCAGGATCACCACCTGCTGATGGATCGCACCGTTTTCGATAACGTGGCCATTCCGCTGATTATTGCCGGCGCCAGCTATGACGATATCCGCCGTCGCGTCTCTGCGGCGCTGGATAAGGTCGGGCTGCTGGACAAAGCGAAGAACTTTCCGATCCAGCTCTCCGGCGGTGAACAGCAGCGCGTGGGCATCGCCCGCGCGGTGGTGAACAAGCCTGCCGTGCTGCTGGCGGATGAACCGACCGGTAACCTGGACGATGCCCTGTCAGAAGGGATTTTGCGTCTGTTTGAGGAATTCAACCGCGTAGGGGTCACCGTATTGATGGCGACGCACGATATCGGGCTCATTTCCCGTCGTTCGTACCGCATGCTGACCCTGAGCGACGGGCATTTGCACGGAGGCCACGGTGAACAAGCGTGATGCAATAAACCAGATTCGGCAGTTCGGGAACCGGTTTGACCGTTTCCGTAAGCCGCAGGGCGGTGGTGACGGCAATCGTAATGCGCCGAAGCGCCAGAATGCCGCGACAAAACCGGCCTCCCGTAAAACCAACGTGTTTAACGAACAGGTACGCTACGCTTTCCACGGCGCGCTGCAGGACCTGAAAAGCAAACCGCTGGCGACGTTCCTGACGGTGATGGTGATTGCCATCTCCCTGACGCTGCCAAGCGTCTGCTATATGGTCTATAAAAACGTCAACCAGGCGGCTTCACAGTATTATCCGTCCCCGCAGATCACGGTCTATCTGGATAAAGCGCTCGACGATAACGCCGCGGCGCAGGTGGTTGGGCAAATCCAGGCCGAGCAGGGCGTGGAGAAGGTCAACTATCTCTCACGTGAAGACGCGCTGGGCGAGTTCCGTAACTGGTCTGGCTTTGGCGGCGCGCTGGATATGCTCGAAGAGAACCCGCTGCCCGCCGTGGCGGTGGTGATCCCGAAGCTGGATTTCCAGGGGACCGATTCGCTTAACACGCTGCGCGATCGCATCACGCGCATTAAGGGCATTGATGAAGTGCGCATGGATGACAGCTGGTTTGCGCGTCTCTCAGCCCTGACCGGGCTGGTAGGACGCGTCGCGGCGATGATTGGCGTGCTGATGGTGGCGGCGGTCTTCCTCGTCATTGGTAACAGCGTACGCCTGAGCATCTTTGCCCGTCGCGATACCATCAACGTGCAGAAACTGATTGGTGCGACGGATGGCTTCATCCTCCGACCGTTCCTTTACGGTGGCGCACTGCTCGGTTTTTCCGGCGCATTTCTTTCACTGATATTGTCAGAAATTTTGGTGATGCGGCTTTCGTCTGCCGTGACTGAAGTGGCGCAGGTTTTCGGAACGAAGTTTAATATCAGCGGCTTAGGTTTCGATGAGTGCCTGTTACTGCTGCTGGTGTGCTCGATGATTGGGTGGGTGGCAGCCTGGCTGGCAACCGTTCAACATTTACGTCACTTTACTCCCGACTAATAAAAGCGTGATATAATCTTTCCCTGCACCGAGATGTTCGCTCTGCAGGGAAAGCGTCCCTGTTGTCTCTTCCCCTGTTATCATCTCCATGTCACATTTTGTGCGTAATTTATTCACCGTTGCACCTGGAACTTGTGGATAAAATCACTGTCTGATAAAAGAGTGAATGCTAATCTCGTTGCTCAAACGCTTTGGCATGGTTGTTGCCTGACGGGGACGACCTGGACCAGAAGAAACATTGAGAGGAATGAATGACCAAAGAAATGCAAACTTTAGCTTTAGCCCCTGTTGGTAACCTGGAATCTTATATCCGGGCTGCGAACACCTGGCCGATGTTAACGGCCGAGGAAGAAAAGGAGCTTGCTGAAAAGCTGCATTACCAGGGCGATCTGGAAGCAGCTAAGACGCTGATCCTGTCTCACCTGCGCTTTGTTGTTCACGTTGCTCGTAATTATGCGGGCTACGGCCTGCCGCAGGCGGACTTGATTCAGGAAGGTAACATCGGTCTGATGAAGGCTGTACGTCGCTTTAACCCGGAAGTGGGTGTGCGACTGGTCTCCTTCGCCGTGCACTGGATCAAAGCAGAAATTCACGAATACGTGCTGCGCAACTGGCGTATCGTGAAAGTCGCCACGACAAAAGCGCAGCGCAAACTGTTCTTTAACCTGCGTAAAACCAAGCAGCGTCTGGGCTGGTTCAATCAGGATGAAGTGGAAATGGTGGCGCGCGAGCTGGGCGTAACCAGCAAAGACGTGCGTGAGATGGAATCCCGTATGGCCGCGCAGGACATGACCTTTGATATGTCCTCAGACGACGACGCATCTGACAGCCAGCCGATGGCACCGGTTCTGTATCTGCAGGATAAAACCTCTAACTTTGCTGATGGCATCGAAGAGGATAACTGGGAAGATCAGGCCGCGAACAAGCTGACCCATGCGATGGAAGGCCTCGACGAACGTAGCCAGGATATTATCCGCGCCCGCTGGCTGGACGAAGACAACAAGTCCACGCTGCAGGAGCTGGCCGACCGCTACGGCGTCTCTGCGGAACGTGTCCGTCAGCTTGAAAAGAACGCCATGAAAAAACTTCGCGCCGCTATCGAAGCGTAATTTCCGCGAAGTACACCGAGAACCCTCGAATGCAAATTCGGGGGTTTTGTTTTTTTAGCGCCCGCTCTGGCGAATTCCCTCCCCCTGGCAAACACTTACTGATGCGCTAAGCAGGCGACTTTCTCAGGGGGACAGGGTGAAAAACAACGAACTGAACGACCGGCGTTTACAGGCGACGCCGCGCGGCATCGGCGTGATGTGTAACTTCTATGCCGATAAAGCTGAAAACGCCACGGTGTGGGACGTGGAAGGCAACGAGTACATCGACTTCGCCGCCGGTATCGCGGTGCTGAATACCGGCCATCGCCATCCCAAAGTCATTTCCGCCATCGAAAAACAACTCCACGCCTTTACCCATACGGCGTATCAGATCGTGCCGTATGAAGGCTATGTGGCGCTTGCCGAACGTATCAACGAACGCGTGCCCGTTGAAGGCCCTGCCAAAACGGCGTTCTTTTCAACGGGAGCAGAGGCGGTCGAAAACGCGGTCAAAATTGCCCGGGCGTACACCAAACGTCCCGGCCTTATTACTTTCGGCGGCGCGTTCCACGGCCGCACCTTTATGACCATGGCGCTGACCGGCAAGGTTGCGCCGTACAAGCTCGGCTTTGGGCCCTTCCCCGGCTCGGTGTATCACGCGCAGTATCCGAATGAACTGCACGGCGTCAGCACCGCTGAGGCGTTGAAAAGCCTGGAACGTATCTTTAAAGCGGATATTGCTCCTGACCAGGTCGCGGCGATCATTCTCGAACCGGTTCAGGGGGAGGGCGGTTTCAACATCGCTCCTGCTGATTTTATGCAGGCGCTGCGCGCCCTGTGCGATACCCACGGCATTCTGCTGATTGCCGACGAGGTGCAAAGCGGCTTCGCCCGCACCGGCAAGCTGTTCTCGATGGAACACCACTGCGTGAAACCGGATCTGATCACCATGGCGAAAAGCCTGGCGGGCGGGATGCCGCTCTCGGCGGTGTCGGGACGTGCTGAGGTGATGGATGCGCCCGCGCCGGGCGGGCTGGGTGGCACCTACGCAGGTAACCCGCTGGCGATTGCCGCGGCGCATGCCGTGCTCGACGTGATTGATGAGGAAGATCTCTGCACGCGCTCGGCGCATCTGGGCCATCACCTGGTGGAAGTGCTGAACAAAGCGAAGGAACACTGCCCGTATATCGCGGACATTCGCGCCCAGGGCTCAATGGTGGCGGTGGAGTTTAACGACCCGCAAACGGGCCAGCCTTCGCCGGAATTTACCCGCCAGGTGCAGGAGCGCGCGTTGCAGGAAGGGCTGCTTCTTCTGAGCTGCGGCGTGTACGGCAACGTCATTCGTTTCCTCTATCCGCTGACGATCCCTGAAGTGCAGTTCCGTAAAGCGCTGGACATTATCTCCGCCTCGCTGACACGTTAAAGCCACATGCCCGGCGAAAATCCCTGCCGGGCCTATCATATATTCATTTCAAATTAGCTATTCCAAAATCATAAAAATCGGGTATGTTTTAGCAGAGTATGCTGAAAAAGCGCGAACAGCACACCTATAACTGACATAAAGCGCTGCACAACAACATCACAACAATCGTAATAACCATAATAATGGGGAATCTCAGGATGAACATGAAGGGTAAAGCGTTACTGGCAGGATGTATCGCGTTGGCATTCAGCACCATGGCACAGGCAGACATCAAAGTGGCTGTGGTTGGCGCGATGTCCGGTCCGGTAGCACAGTACGGCGACCAGGAGTTTACCGGCGCTGAGCAGGCGGTTGCAGACATTAATGCTAAGGGCGGTATCAAGGGCGAAAAACTGCAGATCGTAAAATATGATGATGCCTGTGACCCGAAACAAGCGGTCGCGGTCGCGAACAAAGTGGTGAACGACGGGATCAAATACGTTATCGGTCACCTGTGCTCTTCCTCTACTCAGCCCGCGTCTGACATCTACGAAGACGAAGGTATCCTGATGATCACTCCGGCGGCGACCGCACCGGAGCTGACCGCGCGCGGCTATAAGCTGACCCTGCGCACCACCGGTCTGGACTCTGACCAGGGCCCAACCGCGGCGAAATACATCGTTGAAAAAGTGAAGCCGAAGCGCATTGCCATCGTTCATGACAAGCAGCAGTACGGTGAAGGTCTGGCGCGTTCAGTGCAGGACAACCTCAAGAAAGCCAATGCCGACGTGGTGTTCTTCGACGGGATCACCGCCGGTGAGAAAGACTTCTCCACCCTGGTGGCGCGTCTGAAGAAAGAGAATATCGACTTCGTTTACTACGGTGGCTACCACCCGGAAATGGGGCAGATCCTGCGCCAGGCGCGCGCTGCGGGCCTGAAAACCCAATTTATGGGTCCGGAAGGCGTGGCGAACGTTTCCCTGTCTAACATTGCAGGCGAATCAGCCGAAGGCCTGCTGGTGACCAAACCGAAGAACTACGACCAGGTGCCAGCGAACAAACCTATCGTAGATGCCATCAAGGCGAAGAAACAGGATCCAAGCGGCGCGTTCGTCTGGACCACCTATGCGGCGCTGCAATCTCTGCAGGCGGGCCTGAACCAGTCAGCCGAACCGGCTGAGATTGCCACCTGGCTGAAAGCGAACACGGTCCAGACCGTCATGGGGCCACTCTCCTGGGACGCGAAGGGCGACCTGAAGGGCTTCGAGTTCGGCGTGTTTGACTGGCATGCTAACGGGACTGCTACTGACGCCAAATAAACGCAAATGGCAACCGTAAGGTTGCCATTTTAGTGTTTGCACCCTCTCCCCGTGGGAGAGGGCCGGGGTGAGGGCATCAGGCCGCACCGCACAATTCACCCCAAACGCTTCTCCCAACCGCTCTCCTGCGCCGTAAACCCTAACGCCTGCATAAACGCCGCCATCACGCCGCGGTCTTCCACGCCGACGTCAGCCATCCACCATGAGGTCACGCTCGGGTTTTCGCGGATCACTTCTTCAATTAAATACTGTCCCACACCGCGACGACGGGTGACGTCACGTACGCGCAGCGAGTCCAGCGCCCCTTCTGTACCGCTCAGGGTGACGCGAACCGCTGCCAGCAGGCGCTCGTTAAAACGCGCGGCATAAATGCGGTGGGTCTCATCCACGCGTAGAGACGAAGGGGAATATTCCGGCCAGATCTTGCCCAGGTCGATATGATCCTGGTCGCTAAAGGTCACCAGACGCACGATAGTCAGTTTCATTAGCTACTTGTCCAAATCAGATTGAGTAGGGGCAGTGTACTCAATTTATTCACTCAGCGGCTTCCTCTTTTTATTCTCATTAACCAGGTGATTAGTTTTTTGGCAACGCGATGGGCAGTTTGAAAACACATGGATCGAAAAATAAGCAGAATTTTAACCTGAAGGGTAGTGATTTATTCGGCGCTTTGTACCGTTATTTTATGCTGCAAACTGCACTTTTATTTGTTTATCTCTGCCTGATTTCAGAATATTATCTTTGCTTAATCGCCTGAAAAATAGAGATTTTAGTCTGGTTTTTGACAAAAACCTGCGCTAAACCATTAAAGGCACTGGTAAAAATAGCGTTGTTCATTAAAAGTACAGAATGCTTTTTAACCATAATAAAACAAAATATAAACACGACATCACGAATGGGGATTCAGAGATGAAAAGGAACGCGAAGACGTTAATCGCGGGGATGGTCGCACTGTCGATCTCGCATGCCGCTATGGCGGAGGACATTAAAGTTGCGGTAGTGGGTGCGATGTCCGGCCCTGTTGCCCAATGGGGTGACATGGAGTTCAACGGTGCGCGCCAGGCCATCAAAGACATCAACGCTAAGGGCGGCATCAAAGGCGACAAGCTGGTGGGCGTGGAATATGACGACGCCTGCGATCCGAAACAGGCCGTCGCGGTCGCCAACAAAATCGTCAACGACGGTATCCAGTATGTGATCGGCCACCTGTGTTCATCCTCCACCCAGCCCGCGTCTGATATCTACGAAGACGAAGGCATCCTGATGATCACCCCCGGTGCGACCAACCCGGAACTGACCCAGCGCGGCTATCAGCACATTATGCGCACCGCGGGGCTGGACTCCTCTCAGGGGCCCACCGCCGCCAAATACATCCTTGAAACCGTCAAGCCGCAGCGTATCGCCATTATTCATGACAAGCAGCAGTACGGTGAAGGCCTGGCGCGCTCCGTTCAGGACGGCCTGAAAAAAGGCGGCGCGAACATCGTCTTCTTCGACGGCATTACCGCCGGTGAGAAAGACTTCTCCGCGCTGATCGCCCGTCTGCAAAAAGAGAATATCGATTTCGTTTACTACGGCGGCTACTACCCGGAGATGGGGCAGATGCTGCGTCAGGCGCGCGCCACCGGTCTGAAAACCCAGTTTATGGGGCCAGAGGGCGTGGGCAATGCCTCCCTGTCAAACATCGCCGGGGATTCTGCCGAAGGCATGCTGGTGACGATGCCAAAACGCTATGACCAGGATCCGGCCAACAAGGCTATCGTGGACGCGCTCAAGGCGCAGAAGAAAGATCCGAGTGGTCCGTACGTCTGGATCACCTATGCGGCCGTACAGTCTCTGGCCACCGCGCTGGATCGCTCCGGCAGCAAAGAACCGCTGGATCTGGTGAAAGATTTAAAAGCACACGGGGCGAACACCGTGATTGGGCCGCTGAACTGGGATGAGAAAGGCGATCTGAAGGGATTTGAGTTTGGTGTCTTTAAGTGGCACGCCGACGGTTCGTCCTCGGCCGCCAAATAATTATCCCACCGCCCGGACTGACGGGCGGGTATAAAAAGGTTTGCATATGTCCGAGCAGTTTCTCTATTTCCTGCAGCAGATGTTTAACGGCGTTACGCTGGGAAGCACCTACGCACTGATCGCCATCGGCTATACGATGGTTTACGGCATTATCGGCATGATCAACTTCGCCCACGGCGAGGTCTACATGATCGGTAGCTACGTCTCCTTTATGATTATTGCCGCCCTGATGATGATGGGCATCGACAGCAGCTGGCTGCTGGTCGCCGCCGGGTTTGTCGGCGCGATTGTGATTGCCAGCGCCTACGGCTGGAGCATTGAGCGCGTGGCCTACCGGCCGGTGCGCAGCTCCAAGCGCCTGATTGCGCTGATTTCCGCCATCGGGATGTCGATCTTCCTGCAAAACTACGTCAGCCTGACCGAAGGCTCGCGCGACGTGGCGCTGCCAAGCCTGTTTAACGGCCAGTGGATTGTGGGGGCCAGCGAAAACTTCGCGGCGTCTATCACCACCATGCAGCTGGTTATCTGGGTCGTGACCTTTATTGCGATGCTTGCCCTGACGCTGTTCATCCGCTACTCGCGGATGGGACGCGCCTGCCGCGCTTGCGCAGAAGATCTGAAGATGGCGAGCCTGCTCGGCATCAACACCGACCGCGTGATTGCCCTGACCTTCGTGATTGGCGCCGCGATGGCGGCGGTGGCGGGTGTCCTGCTCGGCCAGTTCTACGGCGTGATCAACCCGTACATCGGCTTTATGGCCGGGATGAAAGCCTTCACCGCGGCGGTACTGGGCGGTATCGGCAGTATTCCGGGCGCGATGATTGGCGGCCTGATCCTGGGCGTGGCGGAGGCGCTCTCCTCGGCGTATCTGAGCACGGAATATAAAGACGTGGTGTCGTTTGCCCTGCTGATTCTGGTTCTGCTGGTGATGCCTACCGGTATTCTGGGCCGTCCGGAGGTAGAGAAAGTATGAAACCGATGCATTTTGCAATGGCGCTGCTCTCTGCCGCCATGTTCTTCGTGCTGGCGGGCGTCTTTATGGGCGTCCAGCTAGGTCTGGACGGGACGAAGCTGGTGGTGGATACCGCCCCCGACATCCGCTGGCAGTGGGTGTTTATCGGCACCGCCGTGGTGTTCCTGTTCCAGCTGCTGCGTCCGCTGTTCCAGAAGTCGCTGAAAAACGTCTCCGGGCCGAAATTCGTTCTGCCGGCCATCGACGGGTCTACCGTTAAGCAGAAGCTGTTCCTCGTAGCGCTGCTGGTGGCCGCCGTGGCGTGGCCGTTTGTGGTGTCTCGCGGCACCGTGGATATCGCCACCTTGACCATGATCTACGTGATTCTCGGTCTCGGTCTGAACGTGGTGGTGGGGCTCTCCGGCCTGCTGGTGCTGGGCTACGGCGGCTTCTACGCCATCGGCGCCTACACCTTCGCGCTGCTGAACCACTATTACGGCCTCGGCTTCTGGACCTGCCTGCCGCTGGCGGGGCTGGTCTCTGCCGCTGCCGGCTTCCTGCTTGGCTTCCCGGTATTGCGCCTGCGCGGTGACTACCTGGCGATTGTGACCTTAGGCTTCGGCGAAATCGTCCGTATCCTGCTGCTTAACAACACCGAAGTGACCGGCGGCCCGAACGGCATCAGCCAGATCCCGAAACCAACCTTCTTCGGCCTGGAGTTCAGCCGTACCGCCCGCGAAGGCGGCTGGGACACCTTCAGTAACTTCTTCGGCGTGAAGTATGACCCGTCCGACCGCGTAATCTGGCTCTATCTGGTGGCGCTGCTGCTGGTGGTGATTACCCTGTTCGTGATTAACCGTCTGCTGCGCATGCCGCTGGGCCGCGCGTGGGAAGCGCTGCGTGAAGATGAGATCGCCTGCCGTTCCCTGGGCCTGAACCCGACCCGCATCAAGCTGACCGCGTTCACCATCAGCGCCGCGTTTGCCGGTTTCGCCGGGACGCTGTTTGCCGCCCGTCAGGGCTTTGTAAGCCCGGAATCGTTCACCTTTGCCGAATCCGCCTTTGTGCTGGCGATTGTGGTGCTGGGCGGTATGGGCTCGCAGTTCGCCGTTATCCTCGCGGCCATCCTGCTGGTGGTCTCGCGCGAGCTGATGCGCGACTTTAACGAATACAGCATGCTGATGCTGGGTGGTTTGATGGTGCTGATGATGATCTGGCGTCCACAGGGCTTGCTGCCGATGACTCGTCCACAGCTGAAGCTGAAACGCACTCAGGCGAAAGGAGAGCAGGCATGAGTCAGCCATTATTATCCGTTAACGGTCTGATGATGCGTTTTGGCGGCCTGCTGGCGGTCAACAATGTGTCACTGGATCTACACAAGAAAGAGATTGTCTCCCTGATTGGCCCGAACGGCGCGGGGAAAACCACGGTCTTTAACTGCCTGACCGGCTTCTACAAGCCGACGGGCGGCACCATCATGCTGCGCGACAAGCATCTTGAAGGGCTGCCGGGCCAGCAGATTGCCCGCATGGGCGTGGTGCGTACCTTCCAGCACGTGCGTCTGTTCCGCGAGATGACGGTGATTGAGAACCTGCTGGTCGCTCAGCATCAGCAGCTGAAAACCGGGCTGTTCTCCGGCCTGCTGAAAACCCCGGCCTTCCGCCGCGCGCAGGATGAAGCGCTTGACCGCGCGGCGACCTGGCTCGACCGAATTGGCCTGCTGCAGCACGCCAACCGTCAGGCGAGCAACCTGGCCTACGGCGACCAGCGTCGTCTGGAGATTGTGCGCTGCATGGTGACCCAGCCGGAGATCCTGATGCTCGACGAACCGGCGGCAGGGCTCAACCCGAAAGAGACCAAAGAGCTGGACGAGCTGATTGCCGAACTGCGCGATCACCACGACACTACCATTCTGCTGATCGAGCACGACATGAAGCTGGTGATGGGCATTTCGGACCGTATCTACGTGGTTAACCAGGGTACGCCGCTGGCAAACGGCACGCCGGAAGAGATCCGCAACAACCCGGACGTGATCCGCGCATACCTGGGTGAGGCATAAGATGGAAAAAGCGATGTTAACGTTCGACAAGGTCAACGCGCACTACGGCAAGATCCAGGCGCTGCACGACGTCAGCCTGCACATCAATCAGGGTGAAATCGTGACCCTGATTGGCGCCAACGGCGCGGGTAAAACTACGCTGCTCGGCACCCTGTGCGGCGACCCGCGCGCCACCAGCGGGCGGATCGTGTTTGATGGTAAAGATATTACCGACTGGCAGACCGCCAGAATCATGCGTGAAGCGGTGGCGATTGTTCCGGAAGGGCGCCGGGTCTTCTCCCGCATGACGGTGGAAGAGAACCTGGCAATGGGCGGGTTCTTCGCCCACCGCGATGAATACCAGACCCGCATCAAGTGGGTCTATGAGCTCTTCCCGCGCCTGTGGGAGCGCCGCATTCAGCGTGCGGGCACCATGTCCGGCGGTGAACAGCAGATGCTGGCGATAGGCCGCGCGCTGATGAGCCAGCCGCGTCTCCTGCTGCTGGACGAACCGTCGCTCGGTCTTGCGCCGATCATCATCCAGCAAATCTTCGACACCATTGAGCAGCTGCGCAAAGAGGGGATGACCATCTTCCTCGTCGAGCAGAATGCCAACCAGGCGCTGAAGCTGGCTGACCGTGGCTACGTGCTGGAGAACGGCCGCGTGGTGCTGGAAGACACCGGCGACGCGCTGCTGGCGAACGAAGCGGTGCGGAGCGCGTATCTGGGCGGATAGGTAAAAGCAAAAAGGCAACGCAAGTTGCCTTTTTTAGTGTTTTCTCCCTCTCCCTGTGGGAGAGGGCCGGGGTCAGGGCACCAGACCGCACCCAACCATCCAACCCCCTTCACACAACCATCATCCCCCTGACGCCTGGCTGTCACTTATCTGTAAACAAACAGTTATTTTTCTGTAATTCGAGCATGTCATGTTACCTCGCGAGCATAAAACGCGTGATATCGCGCATCCGGTACAATAAGAGAGATGACAATGACATCGTTACGACACACAGCTTTGGGTCTGGCACTGGGTCTGGCTTTTGCGACGAACGCAATGGCTGTCACCACCATTCCGTTCTGGCATTCAATGGAAGGGGAGTTGGGTAAAGAAGTTGACTCCCTGGCGCAACGTTTCAACGATACCCATCCGGATTACAAAATTGTGCCGGTGTACAAAGGCAACTATGAGCAGAGCCTGAGCGCGGGCATCGCCGCCTTCCGTACCGGCAACGCGCCTGCACTGTTACAGGTTTATGAAGTGGGTACCGCCACTATGATGGCCTCCAAAGCCATCAAGCCGGTCTATGAAGTGTTCAAAGAAGCGGGTATCAACTTCGATGAATCCCAGTTCGTGCCGACCGTAGCGGGTTACTACACCGATTCCAAAACCGGCCATCTGCTGTCCCAGCCGTTTAACAGCTCTACGCCGGTGCTCTACTACAACAAAGACGCCTTCAAAAAAGCCGGTTTAGACCCGGAGCAGCCGCCAAAAACCTGGCAGGACCTGGCGGAGTACACCACGAAGCTGAAAGCGGCGGGGATGAAGTGCGGCTACGCCAGCGGCTGGCAGGGCTGGATCCAGATTGAAAACTTCAGCGCCTGGCACGGCCTGCCGGTGGCGACCAAAAACAACGGCTTCGACGGCACCGATGCGGTACTGGAGTTCAACAAGCCGGAGCAGGTGAAGCACATCGCGCTGCTTGCCGACCTGAACAAGAAGGGCGACTTCAGCTACTTCGGGCGTAAAGACGAATCCACCGAGAAGTTCTACAACGGCGACTGCGCCATTACCACCGCCTCGTCCGGCTCGCTGGCGGATATCCGTCACTACGCCAAATTCAACTATGGCGTGGGCATGATGCCGTATGACGCTGACGTGAAGGGCGCGCCGCAGAACGCCATTATCGGCGGGGCGAGCCTGTGGGTCATGCAGGGTAAAGACAAGGGCACCTATAAAGGCGTGGCCGAGTTCCTCGACTTCCTGGCCAAGCCTGAAAACGCCGCCGAGTGGCACCAGAAGACCGGTTACCTGCCGATCACCAAAGCCGCGTATGACCTGACCCGCGAGCAGGGCTTCTACAGCAAGAACCCAGGCGCGGACATCGCGACGCGCCAGATGCTGAACAAGCCGCCGTTGCCGTTCACTAAAGGCCTGCGCCTGGGCAACATGCCGCAGATCCGCACCATCGTGGATGAGGAGCTGGAAAGCGTGTGGACCGGGAAGAAAACGCCACAGCAGGCGCTGGACTCTGCGGTAGAGCGCGGGAATCAGCTGCTGCGCCGCTTTGAGCAGTCGACCAAATCGTAATCTGTGATTCGCCCGGTGGCGCTTCGCTTACTGGGCCTACGACGTGCCCCATGTAGGCCGGGTAAGGCGTAGCCGCCACCCGGCATTGTTCAGGAACCCAATCTCCATGTCATCATCCCGTCCGGTGTTCCGTTCCCGCTGGCTGCCGTACCTGTTGGTCGCGCCTCAGCTGGTCATCACCGTTATCTTCTTTATCTGGCCTGCGGGCGAAGCGCTGTGGTACTCGGTACAAAGCGTCGATCCGTTCGGGCTCTCCAGCCAGTTTGTTGGCCTGGATAACTTTACCGCGCTGTTCCATGATAGCTACTACCTGGACGCCTTCTGGACGACGATGAAGTTCAGCGCGCTGGTCACCGTCAGCGGTCTTGTCGCCTCGCTGTTTTTCGCCGCGCTGGTGGATTACGTGGTGCGCGGCAGCCGCCTGTATCAGACCCTGATGCTGCTGCCTTATGCCGTGGCACCCGCCGTCGCCGCCGTACTGTGGATTTTCCTGTTTAACCCCGGCCGCGGGTTGATTACCCATTTCCTGGCAGAGTTCGGCTACGACTGGAACCACGCCCAGAACAGCGGTCAGGCGATGTTCCTGGTGGTGTTCGCCTCGGTGTGGAAGCAGATCAGCTATAACTTCCTGTTCTTCTTTGCCGCGCTGCAGTCCATCCCGCGCTCGCTGGTGGAAGCCGCGGCAATTGACGGAGCAGGGCCTATTCGTCGCTTCTTCAGGCTGTCGCTGCCGCTGATCGCCCCGGTGAGTTTCTTCCTGCTGGTGGTTAACCTCGTGTACGCCTTCTTCGACACCTTCCCGGTGATCGACGCGGCGACCGCGGGCGGCCCGGTGCAGGCGACAACGACGCTTATCTATAAGATCTACCGCGAAGGCTTCGCCGGGCTGGATCTCTCCGCTTCTGCCGCGCAGTCCGTCGTGCTGATGTTCCTCGTCATCATCCTCACGGTGGTGCAGTTCCGCTATGTTGAAAGTAAGGTGCGCTACCAATGATTGAGAACCGTCGCGGGCTGACGATTTTCAGCCATACCATGCTGATTTTAGGGATCATCGTCATCCTGTTTCCGCTGTACGTGGCCTTTGTCGCCGCCACGCTGGACACCAAAGCGGTGTTCGACACGCCGATGACGCTGATCCCAGGCACGCATCTTTTCGAGAATATGAGGACCATCTGGACCCAGGGCGTGGGCGCCAACAGCGCGCCGTTCTGGCTGATGATGCTCAACAGCTTCATCATGGCGTTCGGCATTACGGTCGGCAAAATTACGGTGTCGATGCTCTCGGCCTTCGCCATCGTCTGGTTCCGCTTTCCGCTGCGTAACCTGTTTTTCTGGATGATTTTTATTACCCTGATGCTGCCGGTAGAGGTGCGTATCTTCCCGACGGTGGAAGTGATCGCCAACCTGAAGATGCTCGACAGCTACGCGGGCTTAACCCTGCCGCTGATGGCCTCGGCGACCGCCACCTTCCTGTTCCGCCAGTTCTTTATGACCCTGCCGGACGAGCTGATTGAAGCGGCGCGCATCGACGGCGCGTCGCCGATGCGCTTCTTCCGCGATATCGTGCTGCCGCTGTCGAAAACTAACCTTGCGGCGCTGTTTGTGATCACCTTTATCTACGGCTGGAACCAGTACCTGTGGCCGCTGCTGATTATTCAGGACGTCAACCTCGGCACCGCCGTGGCGGGCATCAAAGGCATGATCGCCACCGGCGAAGGCACCACCCTCTGGAACCAGGTGATGGCGGCGATGCTGCTTACCCTTATCCCACCCGTAGTCATTGTTTTAGCCATGCAGCGCGCGTTTGTCCGCGGCCTGGTCGATAGCGAGAAATAAGATGGCAGGTTTAAAACTTCAGGCAGTAACCAAAAGCTGGGACGGCAAAACCCAGGTGATTCAGCCGCTGACGCTCGACGTGGCGGACGGGGAGTTTATCGTGATGGTCGGCCCGTCCGGCTGCGGCAAATCCACGCTGCTGCGCATGGTGGCGGGGCTGGAGCGTGTGACCTCCGGGGATATCTGGATTGACCGCCAGCGCGTCACCGAGATGGAGCCGAAAGACCGCGGCATCGCGATGGTGTTCCAGAACTACGCTCTCTATCCGCACATGAGCGTGGAAGAGAACATGGCCTGGGGGCTGAAAATCCGCGGCATGGGCAAAGGCCATATCGACGAGCGCGTGAAGGAGGCCGCCCGCATTCTGGAACTCGACGGCCTGCTTAAGCGCCGCCCGCGAGAGCTCTCCGGCGGACAGCGCCAGCGCGTGGCGATGGGGCGCGCCATCGTGCGCGATCCGGCGGTATTCCTGTTCGACGAGCCGCTCTCTAATCTCGACGCCAAGCTGCGCGTGCAGATGCGTCTTGAGTTACAGCAGCTGCACCGTCGTCTGAAAACCACCTCCCTGTACGTGACCCACGATCAGGTCGAAGCCATGACGCTCGCCCAGCGCGTGATGGTGATGAACAAAGGCGTTGCCGAGCAGATTGGTACCCCGGTGGAAGTGTACGAGAAACCGGCTACCCGCTTTGTGGCGAGCTTTATCGGCAGCCCGGCGATGAACCTGCTGGAAGGGCGCATCAGCAGCGCGGGCTCGCACTTTGAGCTGGAAAGCGGGATGGCATTGCCGATCAACTGGTACTATCGTGGCTACGCCGGGCGTAAGATGACGCTCGGTATCCGCCCGGAACATATCGGTTTAACCTCTCAGGCGGAAGGCGGCGTGCCGCTGGTGATGGACACGCTGGAGATGTTGGGTGCAGATAACCTGGCGCACGGGCGCTGGGGCGAGCAAAAAATGGTGGTGCGTCTGGCACATCAGGAGCGCCCTAAAGCCGGCAGCACGCTGTGGCTCCACCTGCCGGAAAATCACCTGCACTTATTTGACGGTGAAACAGGACAACGAGTATGAGCAACTGGCCTTATCCCCACGTCGTCGCCCACCGGGGCGGCGGTAAGCTGGCGCCGGAAAACACGCTGGCGGCGATTGACGTTGGCGCGCGCTACGGTCACACGATGATCGAGTTCGACGCCAAGCTGTCGAAAGACGGCGAGATTTTCCTGCTGCATGACGATAACCTCGAGCGCACCAGCAACGGCTGGGGCGTCGCGGGCGAACTGCCGTGGCGCGACCTGCTGAAGGTAGACGCCGGAAGCTGGTACAGCGGTGAATTCAAAGGCGAACCGCTGCCGCTGCTGGCGGAAGTGGCGGATCGCTGTCGCCAGCACGGCATGATGGCCAATATCGAAATCAAACCGACCATCGGCACCGGGCCGCTTACGGGCAAAGTGATTGCTCTGGCCGCGCGCGAGCTGTGGGAAGGGATGACCGCGCCGCTGCTGTCATCATTTGAAATTGACGCACTGGAAGCGGCACAGGCGGCCGTACCGGAGCTGCCTCGCGGGCTGCTGCTCGACGAGTGGCGCGAGGACTGGCGCGAGCTGACGACGCGCTTAGCCTGTGTCTCTATCCATCTTAATCACAGGCTGCTGGATGAGACGCGGGTGAAGATGCTGAAAGACGCGGGTCTGCATATTCTGGTCTACACGGTTAACAAACCCCAGCGTGCAGCCGAACTGCTGCGCTGGGGCGTGGACAGCATCTGTACCGATGCAATCGACCTGATAGGCCCGGACTTTAGTTCTGCGGATTAAGCATACTGCCATTCGACTGCGGCGGCAGCATATGCTGCTGTCCGCTGCCTGACGACGTCATTCCCCCTAACATCCCGCCGTT
This sequence comes from Enterobacter sp. PL_is379, assembly GCF_055817355.1. NCBI lineage: Bacteria > Pseudomonadati > Pseudomonadota > Gammaproteobacteria > Enterobacterales > Enterobacteriaceae > Enterobacter > Enterobacter sp. PL_is379. The sequence goes on along the minus strand of NZ_JBVPGT010000019.1, from coordinate 80,384 downwards.
TTTATTCGGCAGCGGCTGCTCGCGCACCTGCCCCTGCTGCACGCGCTGGGTGTTGGCGTTCATCTGATTTTGCAGGCTTTGCTGCTGCATCTGGGTCTGCGTTCTCAGTTGCTGATTAAGCATCCCTTTCTGCTGCTGTTGCTGGCTCATCATCTCGGTCTGCATACGCTGCTGGCTCGGGATGACATAGCCCTGCTGGTTCGGGTTGTTCATGGTGTTGAGTGGCTGTGCGAGCGCGGCAAACGGGATCAGCGCCGTAAGAATCATCAAGCGTTTCATTGTCATTTCCTCCTCTTGAGGTCTCTCTTAAGTTTACCCTGATTTCACCATGACGATGATTTTTTAGGAGTTGTGAACCAGGCTTAAGCGGGGAATATGGATCCCTTCACCTGGAGAACAACAATCATGAAACCAACGTTTTTGCGCTGGGTCGCCATCGCCGCGCTGATGGCAGGCGGTACATTTAGCGTGGCGGCCAACCCGCCCGCGGCGCCTCCGGTCTCTTACGGCGTGGAGGAAGATGTTTTTCATCCCGTGCGGGCAACCCATGGCATGGTAGCGTCCGTGGATGCGCTGGCAACAAAAGTGGGCGTCGATATTCTCAGGCAGGGCGGTAACGCGGTGGATGCCGCGGTCGCCGTCGGCTATGCGCTGGCGGTAACGCATCCGCAGGCGGGGAACCTGGGTGGCGGCGGCTTTATGATGCTGCGCACCAAAGACGGCAAAACGACGGCCATCGACTTCCGCGAGATGGCGCCTGCTCAGGCGTCTCGCGATATGTTCCTCGACGATCAGGGCAACCCTGACAGCAAAAAATCCCTGACCTCGCATCTCGCGACCGGCACGCCGGGCACCGTCGCGGGCTTCTCGCTGGCGCTGGAAAAATACGGCACCCTGCCGCTGAACAAGGTAGTGCAGCCTGCCATCAAGCTGGCGCGGGACGGCTTTGTGGTAAACGATGCGCTGGCGGACGATCTCAAAACCTACGGCAGCGAAGTCATTCCGAATCATGAAAACAGCAAAGCGATCTTCTGGAAAGACGGCGAGCCGCTGAAGAAGGGCGATAAGCTGGTGCAGAAGAACCTCGCTAAAAGCCTGGAGCTGATTGCAGAGCACGGTCCGGACGCCTTCTACAAAGGAGCGATTGCCGACCAGATTGCACAAGAGATGCAGAAGAACGGCGGGCTCATCACCAAAGCGGATCTGGCGGAATACAAGGCGGTGGAGCGCGAGCCGATTAGCGGCACCTACCGCGGGTACGAGGTCTTCTCCATGCCGCCGCCGTCTTCCGGTGGGATCCACATCGTGCAGATCCTCAATATTCTCGAAAACTTCGATATGCACAAGTTCGGCTTCGGCAGTGCGGATGCCATGCAGGTGATGGCGGAAGCGGAAAAACGCGCCTATGCCGACCGCTCGGAATATCTCGGCGATCCGGACTTCGTGAAGGTGCCGTGGCAGGCGCTGACCAACAAAGCCTATGCCAAATCCATTGCCGATCAGATCGACATCAACAAGGCTAAGCCGTCGAGCGAGATCCGCCCCGGCAAGCTGGCGCCGTATGAAAGCAACCAGACCACTCACTTCTCGGTGATGGATAAAGACGGTAACGCGGTGGCGGTGACCTATACGCTCAACACCACCTTCGGCACCGGAATTGTGGCGGGCAACAGCGGCATTCTGCTGAACAACGAGATGGATGACTTCTCTGCCAAACCGGGCGTGCCGAACGTCTACGGGCTGGTCGGCGGCGATGCGAATGCGGTAGGGCCGAAGAAACGTCCGCTGTCGTCCATGTCGCCCACCATCGTGGTGAAAGACGGGAAAACCTGGCTGGTAACCGGCAGCCCAGGCGGCAGCCGGATTATCACCACCGTGCTACAAATGGTGGTGAACAGCATCGACTTTGGGATGAATGTCGCCGAAGCCACCAACGCCCCGCGTTTCCATCACCAGTGGCTGCCGGACGAGCTGCGCGTGGAGAAGGGCTTTAGCCCGGACACCATTAAACTGCTTGAGCAGCGTGGGCAGAAGGTGGCGGTGAAAGAGGCGATGGGCAGCACGCAGAGCATTATGGTGGGGCCGGACGGGGCGCTGTTTGGCGCATCGGACCCGCGTTCAGTGGATGATTTGTCGGCGGGGTATTAATTATTCCCCTCACCCTAACCCTCTCCCCATAGGGGAGAGGGGATCGCACGGTGCGGTCTTTTCTCCCTCGCCCTATGGGGAGAGGAGAAAGTGTCACTTCATTCTCGCCATATAATACGCATCCACATACTCGCCGTTGCGCAGGGCAAATTTCTTGCCGGTGCCTTCGATTTCGAAACCAAACTTCCGGTACAGCGCCAGAGCGGCAGGATTATCGGCAAACACCGTTAATTCAATCCGTTCAATACGCATCCAGTTATCGCAAAGGTTTATCATCTCGCGCATTAACGCACTGCCCACGCCGCGCCCCTGTGCATGCGCCGCAACGCTGATACCGAATGTGGCCACATGGCTGCGTCGCGGGCTGGCTTCCACCTGAAGCATCAGATCGCCAACAAGTTGTTCATCAATGCAGGCGACAAGGCGTTTTTGGCCGGGTTTTGCGATAAGACGTTCTTGCCAGTGCTCAAGGGAAGGATGAGGTAGCTGTAGCGTGTCGTGATACACCCCCGGATGCATATAGTTCTGGCGTAAGGCTTCAGCATCTTTCGGTTCCGCATGGCGTATCACTATCTCACTCATTCCTTGTTCCTCAGTCAGTTAAACGTCCCTTCCAACATCAATGACTTTAAAATTTGAGTCAACCGCTAATTTTTGCAAAAAGTATTGGACAAGTGCGAATGAGAATGATTATTATTGCTTTGCGTTCAGGAAGACCTCTACGGGAACCTGAAAGCACGACATTGCTCACATTGCTTCCAGTATTACTTTAGCCAGCTTTTAGCTGGCTTTTTTTTTGTTATGGTTAGACTCAGTAACCTTCCAAAAGGACTGAGCTATGACACTACATTGCGCATTTATTGGATTTGGTAAAAGTACGACCCGCTATCACCTGCCGTATGTTCTCACCCGTAAAGACAGCTGGCATGTGGCCCATATCTACCGCCGCCGTGCGAAGCCGGAAGAGCAATTCCCGCAGTATTCCCACATCCACTTCACCAGCGATCTCGATGAGGTACTGGGCGACCCGCAGGTTAAACTTGTTATCGTCTGCACCCATGCGGACAGCCATTTTGAGTATGCGAAACGCGCGCTCGAAGCGGGTAAAAACGTGCTGGTGGAAAAGCCGTTCACCCCGACTATCACCGAAGCGAAAGAGCTGTTCGCGCTGTCGAAAAGCAAAAGCCTGACCGTTACGCCGTATCAGAACCGTCGCTTTGACAGCTGCTTCCTGACGGCGAAAAAAGCGATTGAAAGCGGCAAGCTGGGCGACATCGTGGAAATAGAAAGCCACTTCGATTACTACCGTCCGGTAGCGGAAACTCAGCCCGGCCTGCCGCAGGACGGCTCGTTCTATGGTCTGGGCGTGCACACCATGGACCAGATCATCTCCCTGTTTGGCCGACCGGACCACGTGACGTATGACATCCGCAGCCTGCGTAATAAAGCCAACCCGGACGATACTTTTGAAGCACAGCTGTTCTACGGCGACCTGAAAGCCATCGTCAAAACCAGCCATCTGGTGAAGATCGACTACCCGAAATTTATCGTTCACGGCACCCGAGGCTCGTTCATTAAGTACGGTATTGACCAGCAGGAGACCAGCCTGAAGGCTAACATCATGCCGGGCGAACCGGGTTTTGCGGCGGATGATTCCGTGGGCGTCCTGGAGTACGTGAACGATGAGGGCGTAACGGTCAGGGAGGAGCTGAAACCGGAAACTGGCGACTATGGTCGCGTCTACGATGCGCTCTATGAAACCCTCATATCCGGCGCGCCGAATTACGTCAAGGAATCTGACGTTCTGACCAACCTCGAAATCCTTGAACGGGCCTTCGAACAGGCTTCTCCTGCCACGGTAACCCTCGCAAAATAAGCAAAAACGGCTCCTCTGCGCTTGTTCATAATTTTTGAACAGAGGAGTCAATTTTCACCCTCTATGATCCCAGGCGGTTTGCGTCCACACTTACTCCATCGAAACGAACTGAGGGTGAAAACAATGATCTACTTACGCAAAGCAAACGAACGTGGTCACGCGAATCATGGCTGGCTGGACTCATGGCATTCATTCTCGTTTGCCGACTACTACGACCCGAACTTCATGGGCTTCTCCGCACTGCGCGTGATTAACGACGACGTGATTGATGCAGGCCAGGGCTTCGGTACCCACCCGCACAAAGACATGGAAATCCTGACCTATGTGCTGGAAGGGGCGGTTGAGCACCAGGACAGCATGGGCAACAAAGAGCAGGTTCCGGCGGGCGAGTTCCAGATTATGAGCGCGGGTACCGGGGTGCGTCACTCCGAGTACAACCCGAGCAAAACGGAAAAACTGCACCTGTATCAAATCTGGATCATTCCAGAAGAGACCGGCATCACGCCGCGCTACGAGCAGCGCCGCTTCGACGCGAAACAGGGCAAACAGCTGGTGCTGTCCCCGGATGCGCGTGAAGGTTCCCTGAAAGTGCATCAGGATATGGAGCTGTACCGCTGGGCGCTGGCGAAAGACGAACAGTCTGTCCATCAGATTGCCGCTAACCGCCGCGTCTGGATCCAGGTGGTGAAAGGTGAAGTGTCCATCAACGGCACTAAAGCAACCACCGCCGATGGTCTGGCCATCTGGGATGAGCAGGCGCTCTCCGTGCATGCCGACAGCGAAAGCGAAATTCTGCTGTTTGACCTGCCGCCGGTGTAATAAAACATAAATAAATACCCATCCTTCCCTTTGACAGGGGAAGGATGGGCTTTGTCCGTGATAAACTGAGCAAATCTCTCACTTCAAGATTTCTCAGGACGATGAAAAAGAAACGCCCCGTACTTCAGGATGTCGCCGATCGCGTCGGTGTGACCAAAATGACGGTCAGCCGTTTTTTACGTAACCCGGAACAGGTTTCCGTGGCGTTACGTGGCAAGATTGCCGCTGCCCTTGATGAACTGGGTTATATCCCCAACCGCGCACCCGATATTCTCTCCAATGCGACCAGCCGTGCGGTGGGCGTCCTGCTTCCATCCCTGACCAACCAGGTTTTCGCCGAAGTACTGCGGGGAATTGAAAGCGTCACCGATGCTTTTGGCTACCAGACCATGCTCGCTCACTATGGGTACAAGCCGGAACTGGAAGAGGAACGTCTTGAGTCGATGCTTTCCTGGAACATTGACGGCCTGATTTTAACCGAACGTACCCACACTGCCCGCACGCTCAAAATGATCGAAGTGGCGGGTATCCCTGTGGTGGAGCTGATGGACAGCCAGTCGCCGTGTCTCGATATTGCCGTTGGGTTCGATAACTTCGAAGCGGCGCGCCAGATGACGGCGGCCATCATCGCCCGTGGGCATCGTCATATCGCCTATCTGGGTGCGCGTCTTGATGAACGTACTATCATCAAACAGAAGGGATACGAGCAGGCGATGCTCGACGCAAACTTAACCCCGTACAGCGTGATGGTGGAGCAGTCCTCTTCCTATACGTCGGGTATTGAGCTGATGCGTCAGGCGCGACGCGAGTATCCGCAACTGGACGGTATTTTCTGTACCAACGATGACCTGGCGGTTGGCGCGGCGTTTGAGTGTCAGCGTCTGGGGCTAAAGATCCCTGATGATATGGCGATCGCCGGTTTCCACGGCCACGACATTGGCCAGGTGATGGAGCCGCGTCTGGCGAGCGTCCTGACCCCGCGTGAACGTATGGGCCGTATTGGCGCAGAACGCCTGCTGGCGCGCATTCGTGGTGAGGCAGTTACCCCGAAAATGTTAGATTTAGGTTTCACCTTGTCACCGGGTGGATCTATTTGAACTGACAAATTTGAAGTAGCTCACACTTATTCACTTCGCGCACGTTTGGATATTGCTTCTCTTTTGCCCCGGCAGGACAATGTTACCGATAACTGTTACCCGTAACAATTGACTGAGGGACACCCTTTGAGCACGACTAATCACTATCACCACGTCTACGTCCTGATGGGCGTTTCCGGTAGCGGGAAATCAGCCGTAGCCAGCGAAGTGGCGCATCAACTCCAGGCTGCGTTCCTTGATGGCGACTTCCTCCATCCGCGCAGCAACATCATGAAAATGGCCTCCGGCGAGCCGCTGAACGATGACGACCGCAAACCGTGGTTGCAGGCGCTGAATGACGCCGCGTTCGCTATGCAGCGTACCAATAAAGTCTCCCTGATCGTCTGCTCTGCGCTGAAAAAAACCTACCGCGACCTGCTGCGCGACGGTAACCCGAACCTCTCTTTCATCTACCTGAAAGGGGATTTCGAGGTGATTGAAAGCCGTCTGAAGGCGCGTAAAGGTCACTTCTTCAAAACCCAGATGCTGGTGACGCAGTTCGAAGCGCTGCAGGAGCCGGGTGAAGACGAGAAAGACGTCTTAGTGGTTGATATCGATCAGCCACTGGAGGGTGTTGTTGCCAGCACCATCGAGGTCATTAATAAAAGGCAGTAAGTTTTGAGTACATTAACGCTAGTTTTGACAGCAGTGGGTTCCGTGTTGCTGCTGCTGTTTTTAGTGATGAAGGCGCGTATGCACGCTTTTGTTGCTTTGATGGTGGTTTCTATAGGTGCAGGTCTCTTTTCCGGTATGCCGCTCGACAAGATCGCCGCGACGATGGAAAAAGGGATGGGCGGTACGCTGGGCTTCCTGGCGATTGTGGTGGCCCTTGGCGCGATGTTTGGCAAGATTTTGCACGAGACGGGCGCGGTCGACCAGATTGCCGTAAAAATGCTGAAATCCTTCGGCCACAGCCGCGCGCACTACGCGATTGGCCTGGCGGGCCTGATTTGCGCGCTGCCGCTGTTCTTTGAAGTGGCCGTTGTGCTGCTGATAAGCGTCGCGTTCTCCATGGCGCGCCATACCGGCACAAACCTCGTGAAGCTGGTTATTCCACTGTTTGCGGGCGTGGCGGCGGCCGCGGCGTTTCTGCTGCCTGGGCCTGCGCCGATGCTGCTGGCGTCCCAGATGCACGCTGACTTTGGCTGGATGATCCTGATTGGCCTGTGCGCGGCAATCCCGGGAATGATTATTGCCGGTCCGCTGTGGGGCAACTTCATCAGCCGTTACGTTGAGCTGCATATTCCGGATGACATCACCGAGCCGCACCTGGGCGAGGGCAAAATGCCGTCCTTCGGCTTCAGCCTGTCGCTGATCCTGCTCCCGCTGGTGCTGGTGGGTCTGAAAACCATCGCCGCGCGCTTTGTGCCGGTGGGTTCCAGCGCCTATGAATGGTTTGAGTTCATTGGTCACCCGTTCACGGCGATCCTGGTGGCCTGTCTGGTGGCGATTTACGGCCTGGCGATGCGTCAGGGAATGCCAAAAGACCGGGTGATGGAGATCTGCGGTGCCGCGCTGCAGCCTGCGGGGATTATCCTGCTGGTGATCGGTGCCGGCGGCGTGTTCAAGCAGGTACTGGTGGATTCCGGCGTGGGCCCGGCTCTGGGCGAAGCGCTGACCGGGATGGGCCTGCCGATTGCGGTAACCTGTTTCGTATTGGCTGCGGCGGTACGTATCATCCAGGGTTCCGCAACCGTGGCGTGTTTAACCGCCGTGGGTCTGGTGATGCCGGTGATTGAACAGCTGAACTATTCCGGTGCGCAGATGGCCGCGCTGTCTATCTGTATCGCGGGCGGTTCGATTGTGGTCTCTCACGTTAACGACGCGGGCTTCTGGCTGTTCGGTAAATTTACCGGTGCCACCGAAGCGCAAACCCTGAAAACCTGGACGCTGATGGAAACCATCCTCGGTACGACGGGGGCAATTGTCGGGATGATTGCCTTTACGCTGCTCAGCTGAGGGCGGTGATTTAACAAGGCAAAAAATAAGGCCCGGTAGCGTCAGCGCTTACCGGGCCTTTTTATTATCCAGGGCGTCAGGCCGGGCCATAACCCGGCATTGCGTTACTCGCCCTGTGTGGCGCTCTCAATCGTCAAACGCACGTCCGAGGTAATCAGCTCTGCCAGCATCTGGTATACCTTCAGCGTCTCTTCCGGCTCTGCATCACCCGTATCGCTGATGAAGCCTTCATCGCGCAGCGTCAGGACCAGGGAACTGAAGACCGCTTTGTCGAAGAATTCAGGGGCGTTAATGCCGTGCAGAACGGACAGGCGCTGGGCCAGCGTCCGGCTCTCTTTCTCCAGCGTACCGCGGTTGATAGACGGGTTCGCGCTCAGCAGCCAGAACGTGATGGCGTAGCGCTGCAGCGTTTCGCGCGCACCGGCCGCCAGCAGCTGCAGGGTGCGGGAGCGTGACGGGTTGATGTGCAGCTCGTCGTTCGTGACGGTGATCAGCCCCTGACGACGTAATTCTTCCGTCAGTTTATCCAGCTCGCCCGCCAGCTCATCCTTGCTCCAGCGCAGGAAAAGCTCCGCTTTCAGCATCGGATAGAGCGTCTCAACGTGACGCAAGAGTTCCTGACGCGAAATACGGCGATGCTGGGTGATGATAGCCGCCATGAGCGACGGCAGCATCAGCATATGGGTGATGTTGTTTCGGTAGTAGGTCATCAGCACTGCCTGCTCGCGCGGCAGAATGATGATGTCGCCGATCGTGTCCTTTTCGACTTCAAACTTGTTCATCTGCAGCGCGTGATCGATAAGCTCACTGGCGGTCGCAGAAGGCACGGTTGAATCAACGGAATACGGCACGTTGCGCATCATATCCAGATAGCAATCCAGCTGCTCCGTGAGCTGTTCACGGGTCAGCGAGCGCTGACGCGAAGCCAGAAGCGCCGTACAGCACAGGTTCATGGCGTTAGCCGCACCGGCGTTGTTAATGCGCACCATCAGCTCGGACGCGATGCCGTTGACCGTTGGCGTCAGCCAGGCTGGACGAATCGCTTCGATAGGATCGATGGACTCGCGCCACTCGGGAACGTGATGGTTCAGGTACGTCATCAACGGCATCGGTTCGCCGAAGTTCACGTAGCCCTGACCGAGATTACGCAGCTTGCTCAGGCCGCGCAGCATCTGCGGCAGGCTCTCTTTCTCTTTGGTTGCACCACGCAGCTCTTTCGCGTACGTGCCCACTTCCATCACGTGCTCGTAGCCGATGTAGATAGGCACCAGCGTGATTGGACGGGTTCCTCCGCGCAGCATCGCCTGAATGGTCATCGACAGCGTGCCGGTTTTCGGATCGAGAAGACGTCCGGTACGGGAACGACCGCCCTCCACGAAGTACTCCACGGAATAGCCGCGGCTGAACAGTTCGCCCAGATACTCGCGGAACACGGTGGAGTAGAGCTTGTTGCCCTTGAAGGTACGACGGATAAAGAATGCGCCCAGGCGACGGAAAATCGGACCTGCTGGCCAGAAATTCAGGTTGATACCGGCTGCAATGTGCGGTGGTACCAGCCCCTGATGATAGAGCACGTAGGAAAGAAGCAGGTAGTCCATATGGCTGCGGTGGCAGGGAACATAGACAATCTCATGGCCATCATGCGCCAACTGACGTACACGCTCGGCGTTATGAACGTTGATGCCCTGGTAGAGACGGTTCCAGGTAAAGCCGAGAATACGATCGGACAGGCGAATCATCTCGTAAGAGAAGTTCGCTGCAATCTCTTCCATCAGCGCAATGGCGTTCTGCTGGGCTTTCTCATGCGATATTTTCTTGCTGCGCGCTTCGTCTTCGACGGCGCGGGCAATCGCTTTGGAGGCCAGCAGCTTGTTGAACAGATCCTGACGCGCCGGGAGACGCGGCCCAACGGCAGCAAGGCGCTGGCGGGCGAAGTGCATACGCGCCACGCGCGCCAGTTTTTGCGCGATGATCTTGTCGGTGCCGTGTTCGTCCGCCATGCGACGCAGCGAAACGGAAGGGGAGAAACGCACAAAGCTGTCGCGCCCCAGCCAGGAGACCGCAAAGAACTTCTGGATGCCGTTAAGCATGCGCAGCGGCGGGTTCTCTTCACCTTTTTCACGGCCCGGACGACGACCAAACATCACCGATACCGGCACCATCTGCACATCCAGATCGGGGTTGCTGCGGTGCAGGTCGAGATAGTCATGGAACAGCTTGATGGACTCTTCTTTTGGCGTGTAGTAGGTAAACACGCGCGGTCCACCGTGAATGAACACATAGCGCGGCAGCAGCGTCCCGTCAACTTCCAGCGGTTCAAGCGGGTCAGGTAAGTCATGCGCCAGACACTGGGCGCGAAGCGTCAGTAAGTCTGCCTTCGAGTTATAAGGCAAAACGTACATAATAGGACGTGACGTATCGAGCCCCAATTCCAGCGCGGGTTCTGCTGGGATAGACTTGCTTTTTACCAGGATGCTTAATGGTAAATTAAGTAATTTGTAGTAAATTCGTGGCCAGCCGGACATAAACGATGTAAAGCCTCTGGTTAATAATGCAATTGCGGCGCAAGGATAACAGAAAGCGCGCAAAATTTCTGTTGTTACCCGTCATACTTCAGGCTGTAGCGAAACGCGCTACAGTTCCTGTTACTGACGCTTTTTTTCATAAAAGGTTCTTTTAATGGCCAATAATACCACTGGGTTAACACGTATCATCAAAGCCGCCGGCTATTCATGGAAAGGTTTCCGTGCCGCGTGGATCAACGAAGCCGCCTTTCGCCAGGAGGGCGTCGCCGCTATCATCGCGGTGATCGTCGCCTGTTACCTTGATGTTGATGCTATTACCCGCGTACTTCTTATCGGTTCCGTGCTTCTGGTGATGATAGTGGAAATTCTTAATAGCGCTATTGAGGCCGTGGTTGATCGCATTGGTTCAGATTTCCATGAACTTTCTGGCCGTGCAAAAGACATGGGCTCTGCTGCCGTGTTGCTGGCGATTATCACTGCCGCTATCACCTGGGTCACGCTGCTTTGGTCACATTTCCGATGAGCCTCGAGGAATAATTAAGTCCCTGGTTTTTTGTGCAGTTTTTGGTTCCAAAATCGCCTTTGACTGTATATACTCACAGCATAACTGTATATACACCCAGGGGGCGGAATGAAAGCGTTAACGACCAGGCAGCAAGAGGTGTTTGATCTCATCCGGGATCATATCGGCCAGACGGGTATGCCACCCACGCGTGCGGAAATCGCGCAGCGTCTGGGCTTCCGTTCTCCGAATGCTGCCGAAGAACACCTGAAAGCGCTGGCGCGTAAGGGCGTGATTGAGATTGTTTCGGGCGCGTCACGTGGTATCCGCCTGCTGGTGGAAGAAGAGACGGGCATTCCGCTGGTGGGGCGTGTTGCTGCCGGTGAGCCTTTACTGGCACAGCAGCATATTGAAGGCCATTACCAGGTCGATCCAGCCATGTTCAAACCGAGCGCTGATTTCCTGCTGCGCGTCAGCGGTATGTCGATGAAAGACATCGGTATTCTTGACGGCGATCTGCTTGCGGTGCACAAAACGCAGGATGTGCGTAACGGCCAGGTGGTGGTCGCGCGCATTGACGACGAAGTGACCGTCAAGCGTCTGAAAAAACAGGGGAACACCGTTCAGCTACTGCCTGAAAACAACGAGTTCTCCCCGATTGTGGTCGATCTGCGCGAACACAACTTCTCTATCGAAGGACTGGCGGTTGGGGTCATTCGCAACGGCGAATGGCTGTAACCTCTTCCTGACAGGCTATGGTGCCGCTGTAGCCTGCTTCATTCTCCACACCCGGTATTTTTCATGTCACTGCTGACGGCATCCGATAAGGCATTGTGGCGTCTTGCTCTGCCGATGATTTTCTCCAATATTACCGTACCCCTGCTGGGTCTGGTCGATACTGCCGTTATTGGCCATCTTGATTCGCCTGTTTATCTTGGCGGCGTGGCGATTGGTGCGACGGCAACCAGCTTCCTGTTTATGCTGCTGCTCTTTTTGCGCATGAGCACCACCGGCCTTACCGCACAGGCGTATGGCGCGAAAGATCCGCTGCGTCTGGCGCGCGCGCTGGTCCAGCCGCTGATCCTCGCGCTTGGCGCGGGTGCGTTAATCGTTTTATTGCGTGCGCCCCTGATCGACCTTGCGCTCCATGTTGTTGGCGGCAGCGAGGCGGTATTAGAGCAGGCGCGACGTTTCCTTGAAATCCGCTGGCTCAGCGCGCCCGCGTCACTGGCTAACCTGGTTCTGCTGGGGTGGCTATTGGGCGTGCAGTACGCCCGTGCACCCGTGATTTTGCTGGTGGTGGGTAACCTGCTCAATATCGTTTTGGATGTCTGGCTGGTCATGGGTCTGCATATGAACGTGCAGGGCGCGGCGCTGGCGACGGCGATTGCCGAGTACGGAACCTTTATCATTGGCCTGTGGATGGTCTGGCGCGTGCTGGCGATGCGCGGCATCTCCCTGGCGCTGCTCAAAACCGCATGGCGCGGCAATATCCGTAAGCTGCTGGCGCTTAACCGAGACATCATGCTGCGCTCGCTGCTGCTTCAGCTCTGCTTCGGAGCGCTGACGGTCTTCGGGGCTCGACTGGGGCCAGAAATCGTTGCGGTCAACGCGGTATTGATGACGCTACTGACCTTTACCGCCTACGCGCTGGACGGTTTTGCCTATGCGGTAGAAGCGCATTCCGGGCAGGCGTACGGTGCGCGCGAAAGCGGGCAGCTTCGGGACGTCTGGCGGGCAGCCTGCCGTCAGTCGGGACTGGTGGCGCTGGCGTTTGGCCTGGTTTACGCCTGCTTTGGTGAGCAGATCGTTGCATTGCTTACGTCTCTTCCTGCGCTGCGCGAGCTGGCGAGCCACTATCTCATCTGGCAAGTCGTCTTACCGGTGGTTGGCGTCTGGTGTTATCTGCTGGACGGCATGTTTATTGGTGCGACGCGCGGAGCGGAAATGCGCAACAGCATGGCTGTCGCGGCTGCAGGGTTTGGTCTGACGCTGCTGACGCTCCCCTGGCTGGGTAATCACGGTTTGTGGCTGGCCCTGGCCGTTTTCCTCTCGCTGCGAGGGTTGTCGCTGGCGTTTATCTGGCACCGCCACTGGCAAAACAATACCTGGTTCTCTTCACGTCACGATATATCGTGACGGTTAAAGATTCCGAATATGAAACCAACTGCCGAATCCTTAACTACAATAATTATCACGTCCAGCAGAAAAGAACGTAACGGACGTTACGACCCGACGCTTAACTTAAGAGGACACGATGATGAATAAAGACGAAATCGGCGGCAACTGGAAGCAGTTCAAAGGTAAAGCGAAAGAAAAGTGGGGTAAGCTGACGGATGACGATATGACCGTCATTGAAGGTAAACGCGATCAGCTTGTCGGTAAAATTCAGGAACGTTACGGCTACGCGAAAGATCAGGCGGAAAACGAAGTCAAAGACTGGGAAACCCGTAACGACTACCGCTGGTAACGTTGAATAACCCACAGGGCGGCTCTAAGCCGCCTTTTCTTTTGCCGTTAACGCGGCTTTTTCTTCACAAGAATTGAGTGGTCGTGCTGGCACGCGTCCTGATGACGACAGGCTTCCACCTCCACGCACGCGGAACAGAGCCCGTGCGCCTCAATCACGTTATGACGCAGGGCAAACCCCATTTTCGCTGCCAGCGTATGCATAATGTCTTCCACGCCTTCCGCAGCCTCTTCTTTCACCACGCCGCAGCGGTCACAGATAAACATCGCCGATGTGTGGGTGGGCTGATCGAACAGATGGCACAGCACATAGCTGTTGGTGGATTCCACCTTGTGCACGAACCCTTGTTCAAGCAGGAAATCCAGGGCGCGATAAACCGTTGGCGGCTTTGCCTGCGGCTCGCTTTCGCGGAGAAGATCGAGCAGATCGTAGGCGCTGATGGCACCCTGCTGCAGGCTCATCAGACGTAATACTTCAAGGCGCTGCGGAGTCAGGCGCACATTGCGTTGCGCGCACAGCTTTTCGGCCTGCGCTAACAGCTCTTTTGTGGACTTATCCATGTAGCACCCCGGATGTTATAGGACGGAAAACCCCCACTTTATCATGTTCTGGTAAAAACACCGAGATCCGCCAGTCTGTGCTATACCTGACCCATTACAAACCGGGAAATAAACAATGAAAAAACCTGACTGTATTCGGCACTGGCGCGACGTAGAAGGTGCGGATGATTCGACCTATCCAGATAGCGATGAGCTTTTTTCTATCGGCGCCCCGTTGGCTCGTAAGCTTGGGCTCAGGCGCATTGGTATCCATCATGAGCGTTTGCCGCCCGGGCGCAGAACGTCCTATCCGCATGCTGAAAGCGATGAAGAAGAGTTCATTTATGTGCTCGAAGGTTATCCAGAAGCGTGGATAAATGGCTATCTATGGAAACTTGAACCTGGCGACAGCGTGGGATTTCCTGCCGGAACCGGTATCTGCCACACATTTATCAACAACACGGAGGAAGAGGTGCGGTTGCTGGTCGTAGGCGAGGCCAACAAGAAGCACAATCGCATCTACTATCCACTCAACCCCGTGTATGCCGCTACCCGTGAGGATCGCTGGGTAGACCACCCACCCCAGTTTTTTGGACCGCATGATGGAAAACCTGGGAAAAAATAATTTCCTCATCTATAAATATTGAGGGCCGTCACAAAATATAACAGGCCGTAAGGGAGTTTTACTTAGGGACAGAAATAGCGGGTCTTTTACTACTTATTCACAGCAATAGTTCGTTCCTGTTTGGGTGATAACAGACAGGGGTTATTTCATAACAGACTATAACGGGCATACTGTGAAAAAAAATTTTAAATTTTCGGTGGTTAGCATTGCTGTCTCCTTGTTTATGGCAAATCAGGCGGGAGCAGCCAATACCTGGACAGAATCACGGAGTGACGCCATGGGCGGGACGGGCGTTGCCTCCGGGAGCTATGGCAGTGGGGCGTTAATTAACCCGGCGCTGCTGGCAAAGGCAAAACCAGACGATGATGTGACGGTCATCTTGCCAGCCGTTGGGGTGCAGGTGACGGATGAAGACAATCTTCAGGACGAGATTGATACCATCAACGACAAAATTAATCACTACAAGGACGTGGTTGATGACCTCACGCCAAGGGAGATTATCACTAATCCGTTAGGTTCCATTAATCAATTCCAGGACGCGGCCAAAGATCTCGCCGATGAGCTGGACTATCTCAAAGGCAAAACCGCACGCGCGACGGCAGGAGCAGGGCTTGCGGTGAGTATCCCTAACGATGTGCTTTCCGTGGCCTTTATGGCGAAAGGCTATGCTCATGGCCGGGTTAGCTCGTCTATCGATCAGCAAGATATTGATTATCTGCGCGGTATTCAAAGAAGCAAAGTGGTGGCTGCCGGTGTTGCCCTGGACGCTGCGCTGAACGGCACGGATCAGATCACTAAAAACCTCAACTCAACAGCGTCTGGCCGGGCGGCGATTGTGTCTGACTACGGCGTTGCCGTTGCCCGTCAGTTTGACCTCGGCGGCGTCCCGGTTTCCGTAGGCGTGACGCCAAAACTGCAAAAAACCTGGGTCTATAACTACACCACCTCAATCTACGATTACGACAGTAACAAGTGGAACGACAGCCGCTACCGCACAGACGATACGGGCTTTAACGTCGATGCCGGTATTGCGGCTGATTTCGGCGAGAACTGGACGGTCGGCGTGAGTGGCCAAAACCTGATGTCGCGCGATATCGACACCAAAGATATCCGTATCCGCAACGGGCGGACGGGAGAAGTGGTGAGCTATAAAGATACCTACCAGATCCGTCCGCTGGTGACCGCCGGAGCCGCCTGGCACAACGATCTGGTGACGCTGACCGCCGATGGCGATTTGACGGAAACCAAAGGATTTAAGAGCGAAGATACGTCGCAGTATGTTGGCGTGGGTGCCGAGGTGACGCCGCTCAGCTGGCTGGCGGTGCGTGCGGGTTATCGCGCGGACGTGAAGGGTAACGACAGCAATGTCTTTACCGGCGGTGTCGGTTTCGCGCCGTTCAGTACCGTTCATGTCGACCTGATGGGCCTGTACGGTGAAGACGAAACCTGGGGTGCAGGGGCTCAACTGAGCATGACGTTCTAAAGTCCACCGGAGGCGCTGCGCCTCCGGCTTTTCTTTGTGCTATAGTAGCGCCCCTTTTCCACCAGATGCTTAAAACTTCGCCATGTCGTCAGAATCACAGACCGCTTTCCCTGCACACCGTTTCTCCATTGCGCCGATGCTCGATTGGACGGACAGACACTGCCGCTATTTCCTGCGCCAGCTCTCCCGCCATACGCTGCTGTACACCGAAATGGTGACTACGGGCGCAATCATCCACGGGAAGGGCGATTACCTGGCCTATAGCGAAGAAGAGCATCCGGTTGCCCTGCAGCTGGGCGGCAGCGATCCGGCCGCGCTGGCGCAGTGCGCGAAGCTGGCGGAAGCGCGCGGCTACGACGAGATCAACCTGAACGTTGGCTGTCCGTCCGACCGCGTGCAAAACGGCATGTTCGGTGCCTGCCTGATGGGGAATGCCCAGCTTGTGGCGGACTGTATTAAGGCGATGCGTGACGTCGTTTCCATTCCGGTGACGGTCAAAACCCGTATCGGCATTGACGACCAGGACAGCTACGAATTCCTGTGCGACTTCATCAATACGGTCTCCGGAAAGGGCGAGTGCGAGACGTTCATCATCCACGCGCGAAAAGCCTGGCTCTCCGGCCTGAGCCCCAAAGAGAACCGTGAGATCCCGCCGCTGGACTATCCGCGCGTGTATCAGCTGAAGCGTGACTTCCCGCACCTGACCATGTCCATTAACGGCGGCATCAAGTCGCTGGAAGAGGCCAAAGCGCACCTTGAACATATGGATGGGGTGATGGTTGGGCGCGAGGCGTATCAGAACCCGGGCATTCTGGCGACGGTCGATCGCGAAATCTTTGGCATCGAAGGCGCAGACACCGATCCGGTTGCCGTCGTGCGTGCGATGTATCCTTACATTGAGCGCGAGCTGAGCAACGGTACGTATCTCGGCCATATCACCCGCCATATGCTTGGGCTGTTCCAGGGCATTCCGGGCGCGCGTCAGTGGCGTCGCTACCTGAGCGAAAACGCACATAAAGCCGGCGCCGATATTGAGGTGCTGGAACATGCGCTGCGCCTGGTGGCAGACAAGCGATAACTTTCGCTAAAAGTTCGTCAAATTCACCACGCCCTGCGAATTCTCGCGGGGCGTTTTGCTTTAATAACAACAGGTTAATACTGGCATGATTCTTGTAATGTTTACTGCATTACTCGGGAACTCGTGGGAAAGCACCATGCTGGAACTACTTTTTGTGATTGGCTTTTTTGTCATGCTGTTAGCGACAGGCGTTTCGCTGCTCGGCATTCTGGCGGCTATCGTGGTGGCGACGGTGGTCATGTTTATTGGCGGACTGTTTGCCCTGACGATCAAACTGCTGCCGTGGCTACTGCTGGCCATCGCGGTCGTGTGGGTGATTCGGGCGATTAAAGCGCCAAAAGTGCCCAGTTATCAGCGCAATAACCGCTTCCGTTACTAAGGTATTGAGGGGTTCGTCACATACTTGTAACTTTTCCGGCAGTATGGCTTAGAACAGAATAGGATTTACTTATCGAATCTGTCACTATGACTGCCGATAACGAATTCATCGAGCTGTACCCTACATACAGCCGAACTAAAAAAAGAAAGGGCTTCCCACGGGAAGCCCAATTTCTTTTTGGGGCTCAGGGAATCAACAAACTCGACCCCTGCGTCGCCCGGCTCTCCAGCACCTCATGCGCGCGCTGCGCATCGGTTAGCGGGTATTTCTGCGCCTCTGCCACATCCACCTTAATGACGCCGCTGGCGATCAGCGAGAACAGCTCGTTGCTGGCTTCCTCAAGTTCTTCCCGGTTGGTGATGTATCCTTGCAGGGAAGGGCGAGTCACATACAGAGAACCTTTCTGGTTCAGGATGCCCAGGTTAACGCCGGTCACCGCGCCTGACGCATTCCCGAAGCTTACCATCAGACCACGGCGCTGCAGGCAGTCCAGCGAGGCTTCCCAGGTGTCTTTCCCTACCGAGTCATACACCACGCGCACTTTTTTGCCGCTGGTGATCTCCTTCAGCCGCTCAACAATACTCTCTTCACGGTAGTTAATCACCTGCCAGGCGCCCGCCTGCAGCGCGCGCTGCGCTTTTTGTGCATTTCCGACGGTGCCGATCAGCTTCGCGCCCAGTGCTTTTGCCCACTGACAGGCGATGAGCCCGACGCCACCCGCTGCGGCATGAAACAGGAACTGCTCGTCGGGTTTAATTTCATAGGTTTTGCGCAGCAGGTAGTAAACGGTTAAACCTTTCAGGAACGAGGCTGCTGCCTGCTCAAAGGAGATGGCGTTAGGCAGCAGGGCGGCTTTATCCGCCGGAACGTTGTGGACGGAGCTGTAAGCGCCTAGCGCAGACTGCGCATACACCACGCGGTCGCCCTCTTTAATATGCTTGACCGCGCTGCCCACTTTGACGACGACACCGGCGGCCTCGGTGCCCAGTCCGCTCGGCATCGACGGAGGCGGGTAGAGCCCGCCGCGAATATAGGTGTCGATATAGTTTATGCCGATGGCTTTGTTTTCAACCTGCACTTCGTTTTCGCCAGGCGCGGTGGGGGTGAACTCCACCGCTTTCAGTACGTCTGGCCCACCGTGTTTCTGGAATTCAATGCGCGTTGCCATGCTCCCTCCGTAAGAAAAATATGGTAATCTTTCGACCCACTCTTTATCTCGGTAACTCCATTCACTATGGCAGGAAACAAACCCTTCAACAAACAGACTGAACCTCGCGAGCGTGATTTCCAGGTCGCAGGGTTAAAAGTCCCGCCGCACTCGATTGAAGCGGAACAGTCGGTGTTGGGCGGTTTAATGCTGGATAACGAACGCTGGGACGACGTCGCCGAGCGCGTTGTGGCGGAAGATTTCTATACCCGCCCGCACCGCCACATCTTTACCGAAATGGCGCGTCTGCAGGAGTCGGGTAGCCCGATCGACCTGATCACGCTCGCGGAATCGCTGGAGCGTCTTGGTCAGCTTGACAGCTGCGGCGGGTTTGCCTATCTGGCGGAACTGTCAAAAAACACGCCTAGTGCGGCGAACATCAGCGCTTATGCCGATATCGTGCGCGAACGTGCCGTCGTTCGCGAGATGATCTCGGTGGCGAATGAGATCGCCGAAGCTGGTTTTGATCCGCAGGGCCGCACCAGCGAAGACCTGCTCGACCTCGCTGAGTCACGCGTCTTTAAAATCGCCGAAAGCCGCGCCAATAAAGACGAAGGCCCAAAAAACATCGCCGATGTTCTCGACGCCACCGTTGCCCGTATCGAACAGCTGTTCCAGCAGCCGCACGATGGCGTCACCGGCGTGAACACAGGCTATGACGATTTGAACAAGAAAACCGCCGGCCTGCAGCCGTCGGATTTGATTATCGTCGCCGCGCGTCCGTCGATGGGTAAAACCACTTTTGCGATGAACCTCGTCGAAAACGCGGCGATGTTGCAGGATAAACCGGTACTGATCTTCAGTCTTGAGATGCCCTCCGAGCAGATCATGATGCGTTCACTGGCATCGCTGTCGCGCGTGGATCAGACCCGCATCCGTACCGGTCAGCTCGACGATGAGGACTGGGCGCGCATCTCCGGCACCATGGGCATTCTGCTGGAAAAGCGTAACATCTATATCGATGACTCCTCCGGCCTGACGCCGACGGAAGTTCGCTCCCGCGCGCGCCGTATCGCCCGTGAACACGGCGGTATCGGCCTTATCATGATCGACTACCTTCAGCTGATGCGCGTCCCGTCGCTCTCCGACAACCGTACGCTGGAAATTGCCGAAATTTCCCGCTCGCTCAAGGCGTTAGCCAAAGAGCTGCACGTGCCGGTCGTTGCGCTGTCGCAGCTGAACCGCTCCCTGGAACAACGTGCCGACAAGCGTCCGGTCAACTCCGACCTGCGTGAATCCGGCTCCATCGAGCAGGATGCCGACTTAATCATGTTCATCTACCGTGATGAGGTTTATCACGAGAACAGCGACCTGAAAGGGATCGCCGAAATTATTATTGGTAAACAACGTAACGGCCCGATCGGGACGGTGCGTCTGACCTTTAACGGACAGTGGTCGCGTTTCGACAACTATGCCGGTCCTCAATATGATGATGAGTAATTTCTAAGGAATTCAAATGCAAGCGGCAACTGTTGTCATTAACCGCCGCGCTCTGCGACACAACCTGCAACGTCTGCGTGAACTGGCACCCGCCAGCAAGCTCGTTGCAGTCGTGAAAGCGAACGCTTACGGACACGGTCTTCTTGAGACCGCGCGAACGCTCCCCGATGCCGACGCCTTTGGCGTCGCCCGTCTTGAAGAAGCCCTTCGCCTGCGCGCGGGGGGGATTACCCAACCGATTCTGCTCCTCGAAGGCTTTTTCGAAGCCACAGATTTGCCGACCATTGCTGACCAGCATCTGCATACGGCAGTGCACAACGAAGAACAGCTGGCCGCACTTGAAACCGCCGAGCTGAGCGAGCCGGTGACCGTGTGGATGAAGCTCGACACGGGCATGCACCGTCTGGGCGTGCGTCCGGAGAGCGCCGAAGCGTTCTATCAGCGTTTATGCCGGTGCAAAAACGTGCGCCAGCCGGTGAATATCGTCAGCCACTTCGCCCGTGCCGATGAGCCCGAGTGCGGTGCGACCGAGCGGCAGCTGGATATCTTTAATACCTTCTGCGAAGGCAAGCCGGGGATGCGCTCGATTGCGGCATCCGGCGGTATTCTGCTGTGGCCGCAGTCGCATTTCGACTGGGCGCGACCGGGCATCATTCTCTACGGCGTGTCGCCGCTGGAGAACAAACCCTGGGGGCCGGACTTTGGCTTCCGGCCGGTTATGTCGCTGGTCTCTAACCTGATTGCCGTGCGAGACCATAAAGCGGGGGAGCCGGTGGGCTACGGCGGTACCTGGACCAGCGAGCGTGATACCCGTCTTGGCGTGGTGGCGATGGGCTATGGTGATGGCTATCCCCGCGCAGCTCCAACGGGTACGCCGGTTCTGGTCAACGGTCGCGAAGTGAAGATTGTCGGTCGCGTGGCCATGGATATGATTTGTGTTGATCTGGGGCCTGAAGCCCAGGATAAGCCTGGTGATGATGTTGTGATGTGGGGGGAAGGGCTGCCTGTTGAACGCATTGCTGAAATCACGAAAGTAAGTGCTTACGAACTTATCACGCGTCTGACCTCGCGGGTAGCGATGAAGTACATTGATTGAACCGCCAATGGAGTGAGGTTTTTATCCTCGCTCCAACTTTATTAACATCCTCTCGACCTTCTCCCACTTCCGGTTTATTGTTGAAATCCCTGCCTCATCGAATTCCGGAGAATCATCGCGTGTTTCAGAAAGTTGACGCCTATGCCGGCGACCCAATTCTCTCCTTAATGGAGCGTTTCAAAGAAGATCCTCGCAGCGACAAGGTGAACCTTAGCATCGGTTTGTATTACAACCACGAGGGTTTTATTCCTCAGCTGCAGGCCGTTGCCGAAGCCGAAGCGCGTCTGAACGCGGTTCCACACGGCGCGTCGCTCTATCTGCCGATGGAAGGGTTAAATACCTACCGCAGCACCATTGCGCCGCTGCTTTTTGGTGCCGATCACGCGGTGCTCGCGCAAAAACGCGTGGCGACCATCCAGACGCTGGGCGGCTCGGGGGCGCTGAAAGTGGGTGCAGACTTCCTGAAAAAATACTTCCCGGATTCAGGCGTGTGGGTCAGTGACCCGACGTGGGAAAACCACGTTGCGATCTTCGAGGGCGCAGGCTTCAAAGTGGCGACCTATCCATGGTTTGACAGCGAAACTAACGGCGTGCGCGTTGAAGCGCTGCTGGAAAAACTGAACACCCTGCCGGAGCGCAGCATTGTGCTGCTGCATCCGTGCTGCCATAACCCGACCGGTGCGGATCTCACCAATGCCCAGTGGGATGCGGTGATCGAGGTACTGAAGGCTCGCAACCTGATCCCGTTCCTCGATATTGCCTACCAGGGCTTTGGCGCGGGCATGGAAGAAGATGCCTATGCCATCCGCGCCGCTGCCAGCGCCGGGCTGCCTGTTCTGGTGAGTAACTCCTTCTCTAAAATCTTCTCCCTGTACGGTGAACGCGTTGGCGGTCTGTCCGTGGTGTGTGAAGACGCCGAAGCGGCAGGTCGCGTGCTCGGCCAGCTTAAGGCGACGGTGCGCCGCATTTACTCCAGCCCGCCGAACTTTGGTGCGCAGGTGGTGGCGACGGTTCTCGGTGACGAAAAGCTAAAAGCGTCCTGGCTTGCGGAAGTGGAAGCGATGCGCCAGCGCATTCAGACGATGCGTCAGGAGCTGGTTAACGTCCTGAAAGAGGCCGTGCCGGGACATAACTTCGACTATCTGCTCAAGCAGCGCGGGATGTTCAGCTATACCGGACTGAGTGCGGCCCAGGTCGATCGTCTGCGCGAAGAATTCGGCGTCTACCTGATCGCCAGCGGCCGTATGTGCGTGGCGGGCCTGAATGCCAGCAACGTTCATCGCGTGGCGCAGGCGTTTGCTGCTGTAATGTAAGTACTCACCAACTCACCCTCTCCCCGTGGGAGAGGGTCGGGGTGAGGGCATCAGGCCGCACAAAAACGTTGCCCGGCCTTTTGTGATCGTCTTCTTTTTATTCCGCTTCATAAGCAAAAACTCCTTCCCTTCACCTCCCGCTGGGGTTATGGTCGGATAGTTTTTTGACCATCCGCTCAAATTAAAACGATAACAAACTGAATATTCAGGGGAAAATATGCGCAAGATCACACTGGCGCTCAGCGCCGCCTGCTTATTGTTCTCGCTTAATAGCGCCGTCGTCGCGCGAGCTTCTGCCCCGACGCCGCTTTACACCGGCACCACCGCCGCCATTCTTGCCGAGCAGGCACCCATTCACTGGGTTTCCGTGGCCCAAATCGAAAACAGCCTGATGGGCCGTGCGCCAATGGCCGTGGGTTTTGACATTGACGATACCGTGCTGTTCTCAAGCCCCGGCTTCTGGCGCGGTAAGAAAACGTATTCACCCGACAGCGAAGCGTATCTGAAGAACCCGGAATTCTGGGAAAAAATGAACAACGGCTGGGACGAATTCAGCATCCCGAAAGAGGTTGCCCGTGCGCTTATTGCCATGCACGTGAAGCGCGGTGACAGCATTTATTTTGTAACCGGCCGCAGTCAGACCAAAACGGAAACCGTCTCTAAAACGCTGCAGGATGATTTCCAGATCCCGGCGACCAGCATGAACCCGGTCATTTTTGCGGGTGACAAAGAGGGGCAAAACACCAAAACCCAGTGGCTGGAAAAGAAAAACATCAAAGTGTTTTATGGCGATTCGGATAACGACATTACCGCCGCACAGGATGTGGGTGCCAGAGGGATCAGGGTGTTACGCGCGTCTAACTCAACCTATCGCCCGCTGCCGATGGCCGGAAAGTTTGGCGAAGAGGTGATCGTCAACTCGGAGTATTGAGCCCCTGGCAGCGAGTTTGACTCTTTTTTAATCAAATCTCGCTGCTGCGGGTTTTACCTTTCGTCTTCTTGCTGCACACTTAGAAAGATTCATCTTTCATCACGGAGCAGCCTATGTGGTACCAACAGACCCTGACCTTAAGCGCGAAGCCACGCGGATTTCACCTGGTGACGGATGAAGTCATCGGGCAACTCCGCGACCTGTCGCACGTCAGAACGGGTTTGCTGCATCTGCTGCTTCAGCACACGTCCGCCTCTCTGACGCTGAATGAAAATTGCGATCCCACCGTCCGGTCCGACATGGAACACCATTTTCTGAAGAGCGTCCCGGACAACGCGCCTTACGAGCATGACTATGAGGGGGCGGACGATATGCCTTCGCATATTAAATCCTCTTTGCTGGGCGTATCGCTGATGCTGCCGGTCCACAACGGGCGGCTGCTGTTGGGAACGTGGCAGGGGATCTGGCTGGGTGAGCATCGTATTCACGGTGGTTCGCGTAAAATTATCGCCACGCTACAAGGGGAATAAAGATGACAATTTCGGAGATACTTCAGTACTGCATGAGCAAGCCCGGCGCGGAGCAGAGCGTCCACAGCGACTGGAAAGCCACGCAGATTAAGGTAGGTGATGTGCTGTTTGCGATGGTGAAAGAGGTAGAAGGCCGTCCGGCGGCGTCGCTGAAAACCAGCCCTGAACTGGCGGATTTGCTGCGTCAGCAGCATGATGACGTGAGGCCGAGCAAGCACCTCAATAAGGCGCACTGGAGCACCGTCTATCTGGATGGATCGATTCCAGGCTCACAAATTTACTACCTGGTGGACGCCTCCTATCAGCAGGCGGTTGAGCTGCTGCCGGAAACCACCCGACAGCAACTCTCCGTGTGACAACTACAGCAACGGTTTAAGGAAGCGCGCGGTGTGCGAGGCTTCGCACTCTGCAACGGTCTCTGGCGTACCGGAGACAAGAATTTCACCGCCGCCGCTGCCGCCTTCCGGGCCGAGATCGACAATCCAGTCCGCGGTTTTAATCACGTCCAGGTTATGTTCGATGACCACGATGGTGTTGCCCTGATCGCGCAGCTGATGCAGAACCTCGAGCAGCTGCTGGATGTCAGCAAAGTGCAGGCCGGTGGTTGGCTCATCCAGAATGTAGAGCGTCTGACCGGTACCGCGTTTTGACAGCTCGCGCGCCAGCTTCACGCGCTGCGCTTCACCGCCGGACAGCGTAGTGGCGGACTGTCCCAGACGAATGTAGGTCAGGCCGACGTCCATCAGCGTCTGCAGCTTACGCGCCAGCGCAGGGACGGCGTCAAAGAATTCGCGCGCCTCTTCGATGGTCATGTCCAGCACTTCGTGGATGGTCTTGCCTTTGTACTTAATCTCCAGCGTTTCGCGGTTATAGCGTTTGCCTTTGCACTGGTCGCACGGCACGTAGATATCCGGCAGGAAGTGCATCTCAACCTTGATCACGCCATCGCCCTGGCACGCTTCGCAGCGGCCGCCGCGCACGTTAAAGCTGAAACGTCCTGGCGTATAGCCGCGGGAGCGCGCTTCAGGCACACCGGCAAACAGTTCACGTACGGGCGTGAAGACGCCGGTATAGGTCGCCGGGTTAGAGCGCGGGGTACGGCCAATCGGGCTCTGGTCAATGTCGATAACTTTATCGAAATGCTCCAGCCCCTGGATGTCGCGGTACGGTGCAGGCTCGGCCAGCGTCGCGCCGTTCAGCGCCGTCTGCGCAATCGGGAATAGCGTATCGTTGATCAGCGTCGATTTACCGGAACCGGACACGCCGGTGATGCAGGTAAACAGGCCAACCGGCAGCGTCAGGGTGACGTCTTTCAGGTTGTTGCCGCGCGCGCCCGTCAGCTTCAGCACTTTTTCCGGATCTGCCGCTACGCGCTGTTTTGGCACTTCAATCTTACGCTTGCCGCTCATGTACTGACCGGTCAGTGACTCGGGTACCGCCATAATGTCCTTCAGCGTCCCTTCTGCAACGACCTGACCGCCGTGCACGCCTGCGCCCGGACCAATATCGATCACGTGGTCTGCGGCGCGGATGGCATCTTCGTCGTGCTCCACAACGATCACCGTGTTGCCAAGATTGCGCAGGTGGATCAGGGTACCGAGCAGGCGCTCGTTGTCGCGCTGGTGCAGGCCGATGGACGGCTCGTCCAGTACGTACATCACGCCGACTAAGCCCGCGCCAATCTGGCTGGCCAGACGGATACGCTGAGCCTCACCGCCGGAGAGCGTTTCCGCCGAGCGGGAAAGCGTCAGGTAGTTCAGGCCGACGTTCACCAGGAACTTCAGGCGATCGCCGATCTCTTTCAGCACTTTTTCGGCGATTTTCGCGCGCTGGCCGGAGAGCTTCAGGTTATTGAAGAAGTCCATCGCGTGGCCGATGCTCATGTCTGAGATGGTCGGCAGCGCCGTGTTTTCCACAAACACGTGGCGCGCTTCGCGACGCAGACGCGTGCCCTCGCAGGTGGCGCAGGAGCGGTTGCTGATGAACTTCGCCAGCTCTTCGCGCACCGCGCTGGATTCGGTCTCTTTGTAGCGGCGCTCCATATTATGCAGCACCCCTTCGAACGGGTGACGACGCACGGAGGTATCGCCGCGATCGTTCATGTACTTGAACTCAATGTTCTCTTTGCCGGAACCGAACAGAATCACTTTGTGCACGTTCGGGCTCAGGCTGGCCCACGGCGCTTCGACGTCGAACTTGTAGTGCTCTGCCAGCGATTTCAGCATCTGGAAGTAGTAGAAGTTACGCTTGTCCCAGCCGCGAATGGCCCCGCCCGCCAGCGACAGCTCCGGGTTCTGGATCACGCGGTCCGGGTCGAAATATTGCTGGACGCCCAGGCCGTCACACGTCGGGCACGCGCCCGCCGGGTTGTTAAAGGAGAACAGGCGCGGTTCAAGCTCGCGCATGCTGTAACCGCAAATCGGGCAGGCAAAGTTGGCGGAGAAGAGCAGCTCTTCCGCTTTCGGGTCGTCCATGTCGGAGACCACGGCCGTGCCGCCAGAGAGTTCCAGCGCCGTTTCAAAGGATTCCGCCAGACGCGTGGCGAGATCGTCACGCACCTTGAAGCGGTCAATCACCACTTCGATGGTGTGCTTCTTCTGCAGCTCCAGCTTGGGCGGATCGGACAGGTCGCACACTTCGCCGTCGATACGGGCGCGGATATAGCCCTGGCTTGCCAGGTTCTCCAGCGTCTTGGTGTGTTCGCCCTTACGCTCTTTGATGATTGGCGCAAGCAGCATCAGGCGTTTGCCTTCCGGCTGCGACAGCACGTTATCCACCATCTGGCTGACGGTCTGGGCCGCCAGCGGGACGTCGTGGTCCGGGCAGCGCGGCTCACCCACGCGGGCATACAGCAGACGCAGGTAGTCATGAATTTCGGTAATGGTACCGACCGTTGAACGCGGGTTATGCGAGGTGGACTTCTGCTCAATAGAGATAGCAGGGGACAACCCTTCAATATGGTCAACATCCGGTTTTTCCATCAGCGACAGGAACTGACGCGCGTACGCAGAGAGTGATTCAACGTAACGACGCTGTCCTTCGGCATACAGGGTGTCGAAAGCCAGTGAGGATTTGCCAGACCCCGAAAGCCCGGTCACGACAATGAGTTTGTCGCGAGGGATTATGAGGTTGATATTCTTGAGATTGTGGGTGCGGGCGCCCCGAACTTCGATCTTATCCATTCACCTTTCCCGGTTGGAACACGGATTGCCTGATTTGTTTGAAGGACAAACGGCTGTCAGAAACGGCTAATTATGACACAATTTAACCTGTTTGAATATACAGTATTGGAATGCATTTTCTGATTCGCTGTGTAACAATGTCGAGTTGCGGGAGAACTCTGGAACGTGCTACGCAACTATCAAAGTGCAGCATGGAAATGGTACACTCGCGCGTTTACACTATTAAGAAACGTATTCAGGAGACACGAACATGGCCAGCAGAGGCGTAAACAAGGTGATTCTCGTCGGTAATCTGGGCCAGGACCCGGAAGTACGCTACATGCCGAGTGGTGGCGCAGTTGCCAACATTACGCTGGCTACTTCCGAATCCTGGCGTGATAAAGCGACCGGTGAGATGAAAGAGCAGACCGAATGGCACCGCGTTGTGCTGTTTGGCAAACTGGCCGAAGTGGCCGGTGAGTATCTGCGTAAAGGTTCTCAGGTCTATATCGAAGGCCAGCTGCGTACCCGCAAATGGACCGATCAGTCCGGTGCTGAGAAGTACACCACTGAAGTCGTGGTTAACGTGGGCGGTACCATGCAGATGCTGGGTGGCCGTCAGGGCGGCGGTGCACCGGCAGGTGGCGGTCAGAGCCAGCAGCAGGGCGGTTGGGGCCAGCCTCAGCAGCCACAGGGCGGCAACCAGTTCAGCGGTGGCGCGCAGTCTCGTCCGCAGCAGCAGTCTGCTCCGGCGCCGTCTAACGAACCGCCAATGGATTTCGACGACGACATTCCGTTCTGATTTCCGCGTACTTAAAACAAAAAACCCAGACCATCGTCTGGGTTTTTTATTGATGAAGGGATCAGGTAATGACCATCGGCCAGTCTGGCGGCGTGTGGCTCATCGCCTCAACCATCACCACTTTAATATTTTCCCAGACGGCGGCGATATCCAGCAGGGTAATGCCAAGCAGACCCGTTGCAAACCAGCAGGCAGCACCCAGCCCCAGCAGGGTGCTGATGACAGCAAGACCCGCATAGTCAGATTTACGAAACTGAATGTTCAGCGTGCTGGCCAAAAACATCAGTACCGCACTCAACAAAGGCCAGCGCAGGAGAACCATGCTGGTAGTAATGGTTGCCATAAAACCCATCCTCAACAAAACAGACGAACTGAATGAAACAGATTTTTTCGTTACACTATATGTGTGAACTATATCACATTTGCTGTTTTATTCGCCAGTCCCGGGGTGATGAAAAACGGGTGATTCATAGTTGCCGAGAATCAATGGGCGCCTGAGTGAAAATATATCTTTGCTGGCTAAGTTCTCCAGTTCCCGCACTCTTTATAATGAATTCATTAAGATAGCAAAACTGATGCAAAAGGATGCTCACTGTACAATGTTTACAGCAATAACCCTATGGCTTATGCTTGAGTGGACAATTAATTTTACTCGCAGCTAACCTTTCAGGTTTTTGAATTTAATTATTTTTTTATTTCTTTGTACGTTTTTAATTACACACAACGTTGTTTTTAATTCGCTACGCTGAGATTCAGCCTGTGCGTTGGTTTGTCGATTTTTCGAATCTGAAGAAAGTTGCGTCCGGTTTATCGCCTGATAATCAGCGAAAAAAATGAAAGAAAACCGACGTGAGATTGTTAATGACAGCATGCAAGCGTTGCATGCGCTGGCTAAGCTGATGCCTCAGCTTCATGCTCAATGTTCTCTGACCGACATGCTGACGACCATCAGTCGCGCGCTGGGCGCAAGTCTTGCCTGGGTAAGCGTTAATGGTGATGACGGGCTACAGCGCGTGGTATGCGCCGGGGAGATGACCTGCCATCCCTTCGAAGTGGCCGATTTCCTGGCGGACACCCTGCTCCAGCGGCATCATCGTTCATGGCGGGTGGTCTACTGGAAAGAGAATATTGGCCGTGCGTTATTTCCTCCTCAGCACCCGGGCTATGCGCAGTTGCATAGCGGTGTCCTGTGCAAACTTTCAACCCATAACTGGCACTGCAGCGGCTATTTCTTTTTAGCGTTTGATGAACGACTTTCCTCTCTGCCAATTCTGAAAAATATCGTCGTAGTGCTGGTCGAAAAATTAAAAGACTATTTCGCGGAAATTATTGCCCGGGAGAAAACTGCCCAGGAAATGCAGCGTGTCGTGACGCAATATAAGACGCTCTTTGAACGCGCCCCGGTTTTAATGAACTCTTTCGACAAATTTAACCGCTGCGTGCTGTGGAATGCCGAATGTGAAAAAGTATTCGGCTGGACGATGGCGGAGATCGCGGAACATGCCGATCCGCTTTCGCTGTTTTATCCTGACCCTGAAGAGCGGCGGCGGGTAAGAGAGTCGGTCAATGTCTCGCCGCTGAAGGATATGTATGAGTGGCATCCGCTACGCAAAGACGGGACCCCGCTGACGGTGCTGTGGTCCAACATTCTGTTGCCGGACAACTCTATCCTCAATATTGGGCTGGATATCACCGAGCGGAAAAAAGCCGAGCAGCAGCTGCAGGTAAAAGCCACTACTGACGATCTCACCGGCTGCTTTAACCGTTCGGCGATTTTGCAGCAGCTTGAGCTTGCGCTGGCGGCCAGTGCCCGGCATGAGGTTAACAGCCATTTTTGCGTCCTGATGTTTGACCTGGATTTCTTCAAACAGATCAACGATGAGTGGGGGCACCCGGTGGGTGATGCGGCGCTCCTTCACTTTTGTAACGCGATCCGTGAGTTATCACCTTCAGATTCGGCATTAGGCCGCGTGGGAGGAGAAGAGTTTTTGCTCTTGCTGGCGCAAACAAACGGCAATGGCGCTGCGCAGTTATCCGCCAGGTTGCGCACCTTTCTGCAAACCAACCCGCTGGCCGTGGGGGAGAGAAAACTGTCGCTGTCATTTAGTGCTGGGGTTGTGGAAGTAAGCGGAGGACAGCGGGATACTTCAGTCCTGCTGAGGCGTGCCGATAAAGCATTATATGAGGCCAAGCATTCGGGGCGAGGAAAAACGGTGGTGGCAGCTGATTATTTATAAATCAACGAACAAAATACGCCCGAACAAATAGCATAAAATGCCATGTCGAGGTTATGATTTTTCGCGCTGTTACAAGTTTGGCTTAATCAACAATCGTCTGTTGTGTTATCTTCCCACCGCCCTTGCGGGCTGGATAATTATTTTCCTTAATTGAAACGGAACGAATACTTACAGTTTAGCTTACGGGAAAATATTATCGTCATAACGAAATTTAAGATTTTTAATACGAAAAGTCAGTTGCTAACTTCGCATGATTCATGCAACGTAATCACCTGTTTAACAAAGCATCCGGCCTTCATTACTACAGGCGTACAACATGCAGGGATATAGGGCGGGAAATGAATCGTAGCGCGCGGCGCAAAATGCTCAGGGTGGTAGGGATCATCATGGTAGTTATGCTGCCTGTGATGCTTGCGCTATGGTTTGCCCAGCTACGAGCCGTATCTGAAACAAGCGCCCAGCTACGGACATTTGCTGAACTGGCTTTAGACAAAACAGAACTGGTTATTCAACAGGTTGATCTGGCCCGGGACGAGGCTGAAAAATATCAGGGTGAGCTTTGCACGCCGGGACATCGTCAATATATGCTGAACGTTGTTCGTGGCCGCCTGTTTGTCGCCGATTTAATTTACGCTCAAGGTCAGAATTTTCTTTGTTCGACCGTTTTTACACCGGATCGTCCCTACGCTATTCCTGTCGCTAATTACACGCGTAAACCTGACGTCGCTATCTATTATTATCGCGACACCCCATTTTATACTGGTTATAAAATGACATATATGCAGCGCGGAAATTATGTGGTGGTCGTCAATCCACTTTCATACAGCGAAGTCATGTCTGCGGATCATTCTCTCTCATGGGGAGTGTACGACACGGTAACCAATGCTTTCTTTTCCGTCAGCCAGAAAGCCAATGTTTCTTTATTAAATTCGATGATTCGGGATAAGGAATCGGTATTTCAAAAAGATAACCGCTTTTATACGATCGTAAGTTCCCCCAAAAGACCGATTGCGGCCATTGTATCGACATCGAATAAACGCTTTTATGAAACGCTTTATCACCAGGCGACGTTGACGCTGCCGCTGGGCATGATCTGCAGCATTATTATTTTGCTGGTATGGTCCCGTACACATCGTGAGCTCAATTCGCCGGGGCGCTTACTGCACCGGGCACTGACCAAACGACAGCTTTGCGTGCACTATCAGCCGATTATTGATATCAAGAACAACCGGTGCGTGGGCGCGGAGGCGTTATTACGCTGGCCTGGTTTTAACGGGCAGGTGATGAGTCCGGCGGAGTTTATTCCGCTGGCGGAAAATGAGGGGATGAGCGAGCGGATCACAGACTATGTCGTTGAAGAGGTGTTCAGCGATCTGGGTCATTTTCTGGCCGAGCATCCCCATCTCTATATTTCGATTAACCTGTCGGCCACGGATTTCCACTCCTCGCGGCTGATCGCCATGATTTCCGAGAAGGCTCGCCATTACGCCGTCCGTGCGCAGCAAATCAAAATAGAAGTGACGGAACGCGGTTTTATCGATGTGCCAAAAACCACGCCGGTGATACAGGCTTTCCGTCAGGCGGGTTATGAAGTCGCGATTGATGATTTTGGTACCGGTTACTCGAACCTGCACAACCTCTACTCGCTGAACGTGGATATCCTGAAAATCGATAAATCGTTTATCGATACCTTAACGACCAACAGCACCAGCCACCTGATCGCCGAGCATATTATCGAGATGGCGCAAAGCCTGCGGCTGAAAACCATTGCGGAAGGGGTAGAGACGGCAGAGCAGGTGAGCTGGCTGTTGAAGCGCGGCGTCCAGTTTTGTCAGGGATGGCACTTCGCGAAAGCGATGCCGCCCCAGGAATTTATGACCTGGCAGCAGCAACCTTTGCACTGATATTCATTAATTCAACTGGTGGCGATAGTCGCTCGGCGTGCGGTCAAACTCGCGGCGAAACACGCGGGAAAAGGTTTGTTGCGACACATAGCCAAGATCCATCGCGATATCAAAAATCGGCCGCTGCGTTGAGCGTAGCGCCTGCGCCGCCAGCAGCAGTCTGCGCTGGCGAATGTACTCACCCAGGGTCTGATGCATGACCGTGCGGAACATTCTCTGTAAATACCATTTCGAATAGCCCGACTTTTTAGCGACCACATCAATGTTCAACGGTTGGTCGATATGGTCATCAATCCATTCAATAAGCGTCTGAATAATCTGCTGATGCGACATAAGGTTGCCCCTCTGTAGATACAACTATCTCGGTTAATTCGTCGTTTTCTCTGCGGGGGAGTATAATTCCTCAAGTTAACTTGAGGTAAAGAGGTTTTATGGAAAAGAGATTGCCGCGAATTAAAGCGCTTTTAACCCCCGGCGAAGTGGCAAAGCGAAGCGGCGTTGCCGTGTCGGCGCTCCACTTCTATGAAAGCAAAGGGTTAATCAAGAGTATCCGTAACGGAGGAAACCAGCGTCGCTATACCCGCGACGTGCTCCGCTACGTGGCGATTATCAAAATTGCGCAACGAATCGGAATTCCCCTGGCCACGATCGGCGAGGCCTTTGGCGTGCTGCCGGAAGGGCACACGCTGAGCCCGAAAGAGTGGAAAGAGCTGTCATCCCAGTGGCGCGAAGAGCTGGACAGGCGTATCCATACGCTGGTCGCGCTGCGTGACGAACTGGATGGCTGCATTGGCTGCGGCTGCCTGTCGCGGAGCGATTGTCCGTTGCGTAACCCCGGGGACAAGCTGGGCGAGCAGGGGACGGGGGCACGGTTGCTGGAAGAGGACTGAGATTGCGCGGCAAAAAGCACATAAAGAACTAAAGCGCCACATAAGGGCGCTTTAGTTTTTCCCGGTCTTTGTCTTTCACTCTATCCCGCTGGTTCACGGGAGGGTTTCCCCCGACGTCAGCACCCCTCGTGTCGAGCTGGTTGGGGAGGTTCCGGATTGTGCTGACACTTTAATTCTATGCAAGACCCGTTTTTTCGCCAGCCTCGCTGACCGGTTTTTAGCCGAATTTTTTTCGCGGTGTTGTTCAATTTTCTATAGTTAAAAAGTATGAATAACCAGGAGAAAACCATGCTCACGGTACATCACCTAAACCAGTCGCGCTCGCATCGCGTGATCTGGGCGCTGGAAGAACTCGGCCTGCCTTATGAGATCGTTCACTATCAGCGTGAAAAGAACATGCTGGCACCTGAGGCTCTCAAAAAAGTGCATCCGTTGGGCAAATCACCGGTCATCGAAGATAACGGACTGATCCTCGCAGAGTCAGGCGCCATTCTGGAGTATCTGCAGGAAACGTACGATGCCGAGTCGCGGCTTAAGCCTTTAGATCCGGCGCATAAGGTGCAGTACCGCTTCTGGCTGCACTACGCGGAAGGATCGCTGATGCCGCTGCTGTTAATGAAGCTGGTCTTCAACAGCCTCGGCAAGCCGCCCGTGCCGTTTGGTATCCGAACCCTGGGGAAAGCGCTGGGGCAGGGGGTGCAGAAAGCGTACCTCAACCGCCAGCTGGAAACCCATGCACGCTTTATTGAGTCGCATCTTGCTAAAAACAGCTGGTTTGCCGGGGATTCGCTCAGCATGGCCGACATCCAGATGAGCTTCCCGATCTTTGCCCTGCTGGCGCGCGGCGGTATTAATAACCTGCCGCATAGTCAGGCATGGAAAACGAAGGTTGAAAACAGCCCTGGCTGGCAACGAACGCTGGAGCAAGGGGGGCCGTTATCTATCCCGGGCGAGGACTGAAATGTAAACAAATTGCGCATAGACGATAACGTTTGCGCATCCTCTGTTTATTTCTTCAGCATCATAAGTGAATTTTAGCGAAAAACAATAAAGTTCAGTTGAAAAGGGCGGGGATTAC
Source organism: Enterobacter sp. PL_is379 (assembly GCF_055817355.1). Lineage (NCBI taxonomy): Bacteria > Pseudomonadati > Pseudomonadota > Gammaproteobacteria > Enterobacterales > Enterobacteriaceae > Enterobacter > Enterobacter sp. PL_is379. The sequence goes on along the minus strand of NZ_JBVPGT010000019.1, from coordinate 46,256 downwards.
GCTAGATAATCGTTTGCCTTAATTTGACCACCCGTTTGTAAGCGCGGAGCTAAACGTTTGCTTTTTTTGTGACGCCCTTTCGTCGCAAACGCAACACAAGGATTTGACGTTTAGCTGGCAGCGGCGTCTCCACCTCGCTTACGGACTTCCTAAAAAACTCTCAGGGGATGTTTTCTATGTCTACGCCATCTGCGCGTACTGGCGGTTCACTTGACGCCATGTTTAAAATTTCGGCCCGCGGCAGCACCGTGCGCCAGGAGATCGTTGCCGGTTTGACAACGTTTCTGGCGATGGTTTACTCCGTCATCGTTGTGCCGGGCATGCTGGGCAAAGCGGGCTTCCCGCCAGCGGCTGTCTTTGTGGCAACCTGCCTTGTGGCCGGCGTAGGCTCCATCGTGATGGGCCTGTGGGCGAACCTGCCGCTGGCGATTGGTTGCGCCATCTCTCTGACCGCGTTTACCGCGTTCAGCCTGGTGCTGGGCCAGCACATCAGCGTACCGGTTGCGCTGGGTGCCGTGTTCCTGATGGGGGTGCTGTTTACCGTGATTTCAGCGACCGGCATCCGTAGCTGGATTTTGCGCAACCTGCCGCAGGGCGTGGCGCACGGTACCGGTATCGGCATCGGCCTGTTCCTGCTGCTGATCGCCGCCAACGGCGTCGGTCTGGTCATCAAGAACCCGCTGGACGGTCTGCCGGTGGCGCTGGGCCACTTCGCCAGCTTCCCGGTGATTATGTCGCTGATCGGCCTGGCGGTGATTATCGGTCTGGAAAAACTGAAAGTGCCGGGCGGCATTCTGCTGACCATTATCGGCGTTTCCATTGTTGGCCTGATTTTCGATCCGAACGTCCATTTCTCCGGCATTTTCGCCATGCCGTCGCTGAGCGATGACAAAGGCAACTCCCTGATTGGCAGCCTGGATATCGTCGGCGCGCTGAACCCGGTGATCCTGCCAAGCGTGCTGGCGCTGGTGATGACCGCGGTGTTTGACGCGACCGGTACCATCCGCGCGGTGGCCGGTCAGGCGAACCTGCTGGATAAAGACGGTCAGATTATTGATGGCGGCAAAGCGCTGACCACTGACTCCCTGAGCAGCGTCTTCTCTGGCCTGGTGGGTGCGGCACCTGCGGCTGTGTACATCGAATCCGCAGCGGGTACGGCGGCAGGCGGTAAAACCGGCCTGACGGCAATCACCGTCGGCGTGCTGTTCATGCTGATCCTGTTCCTCTCTCCGCTCTCCTATCTGGTTCCGGCGTATGCGACTGCGCCAGCGCTGATGTACGTTGGCCTGCTGATGCTGAGCAACGTGGCGAAAATCGACTTTGCAGATTTCGTGGACGCCATGTCTGGCCTGATTACCGCGGTCTTCATCGTGCTGACCTGTAACATCGTGACCGGCATTATGATCGGCTTCGCGTCGCTGGTGATTGGTCGTCTGGTCTCCGGTGAGTGGCGCAAGCTGAATATCGGCACCGTGATTATCGCCGTTGCGCTGGTGGCATTCTACGCGGGCGGCTGGGCAATCTAAGTTGTCCTTTGATGCGAAAACGGGTGGCTCAGGCCGCCCGTTTTTATTTTCAGGACTCATCCTGTTGCCTTTTGCGTTACTCTGGGGAAGATAGAATAAAAGGCACGACGCCTTCCGGAGTACATAAGCAACACAGCAAACAGGGAACGCATGGAAATCTTCTTCACAATACTCATCATGACCCTTGTGGTCTCGCTATCCGGGGTGGTTACACGCGTACTGCCCTTTCAGGTCCCCCTGCCATTAATGCAAATTGCCATCGGCGCGCTGCTGGCGTGGCCGACGTTTGGCCTGCACGTGGAATTTGACCCCGAACTGTTCCTCGTGCTGTTTATCCCGCCACTGCTGTTTGCCGATGGCTGGAAAACGCCCACGCGCGAATTCCTTGAGCACGGGCGCGAGATCTTCGGCCTGGCGCTGGCGCTGGTGGTGGTCACCGTCGTCGGGATTGGTTTTCTGATCTACTGGGCGGTACCGGGCATTCCGTTAATACCGGCTTTTGCGCTGGCCGCCGTGCTGTCGCCAACCGATGCCGTGGCGTTGTCCGGCATTGTGGGTGAAGGCCGTATTCCGAAGAAAATCATGGGGATTTTACAGGGGGAGGCGCTGATGAACGACGCCTCCGGCCTGGTTGCCCTGAAGTTTGCCGTGGCCGTTGCGATGGGCACGATGGTCTTTACCGTCGGCGGCGCGACGCTGGAGTTCTTCAAGGTAGCGATTGGCGGTATTCTCGCGGGCTTCGTGGTGAGCTGGCTGTACGGCCGCTCATTGCGTTTCCTCAGCCGCTGGGGCGGCGATGAACCCGCTACGCAGATCGTACTGCTGTTCCTGCTGCCGTTTGCCTCTTATCTGATTGCTGAACATATCGGCGTATCGGGCATTCTGGCGGCAGTGGCGGCAGGGATGACCATTACCCGCTCCGGCGTGATGCGCCGCGCGCCGCTGGCCATGCGTCTGCGTGCCAACAGCACCTGGGCCATGCTGGAGTTTGTCTTTAACGGCATGGTATTCCTGCTGTTGGGCCTGCAGCTGCCGGGCATTATGGAATCCTCGCTGGTGGCGGCCGAGGCCGACCCGAACGTTGAGGTCTGGATGCTGTTTACCGACATCGTGCTGATCTACCTGGCGCTGATGCTGGTGCGTTTCGGCTGGCTGTGGACGATGAAAAACTTCAGCGTCCGTTTCCTGAAGAAAAAGCCGATGGAGTTCGGCTCGTGGACAACGCGTGAACTGCTGATTGCTTCTTTTGCGGGCGTACGCGGGGCGATCACCCTTGCCGGTGTCCTCTCCATTCCGCTGCTGCTGCCGACGGGCGACGTCTTCCCGGCGCGCTACGAGCTGGTCTTCCTGGCGGCGGGCGTGATTCTGTTCTCCCTGTTTGTCGGCGTGATTATGCTGCCGATTTTACTCCAGCATATTGATGCCGGTGATTCGACCCAGCAGCATAAAGAGGAGCGTATTGCGCGGGCGGCTACCGCCGAAGTGGCGATTGTCGCTATCCAGAAAATGGAAGAGCGTCTGGCCGCGGATGCGGAAGAGAACATCGACAATCAGCTGCTGACGGAAGTGAGTTCCCGCGTGATTGGTAACCTGCGTCGTCGGGCCGACGGGCGTAACGACGTGGAAAGCTCGCTGCAGGAGGAGAACCTGGAGCGTCGGTTCCGTCTGGCGGCGCTGCGCTCCGAGCGTGCCGAGCTGTATCACCTGCGCGCCACGCGCCAGATCAGCAACGAGACGCTGCAAAAGCTGCTGCACGATCTGGACCTGCTGGAAGCGCTGTTGATAGAGAATCAGTAGCGCTGTTTTGCCGGGTGGCGGCTTCGCCTTACCGGGCCTACGGTTCGAACGTAGGCCCGGTAAGCGCAGCGCCACCGGGCATTATTCAGACCGCACCCAAAACCCCTCACAACACTGCAGCCACGCCTGTGCGCTGTGCGACAGATACACCCCTTCACGCCAGATCATCCCCAGCTGCCAGTGCAGGTCGCTCTCCAGCGGGATCCAGCGCAGCGTGTTTTTATCCAGACGCTCGCAAATCGGCTGCGGCAGAATGGCAATCCCCACGCCGGCCTGCACCATCGCCGCCAGGAAATCCCACTGCCCGCTGCGTACCGCAATGCGTGGCTTCACGTTATGCTGGTTAAACAGCGTCATCAGCTGGCGGCTGAGGGCGAAGTCTTCGTTGTAGATCAGCAGAGGGTGCTCGCCGAGCAGTTCAGGCTTCACCGACTCCCTCTTCAGCCAGTCGCCGGAGCGGGGCACCAGCACGCACAGCGGGTGGCTAAAGAGCGGAAGCGTCGCCAGGCCGCTCTCTTCCTCAACGGGGAGGGCGGTCATTGCTACGTCGAGCTCGCCGTTGGTGACGGCCTGCTGGACGGTTAACCCACCAAACTCCGAAATCTTCAGCTCTACGCCGGGATAACGCTGGCGAAACAGGCTGATCGGCCCGGCCATCATCATGCCGACCATCGGGGGAATGCCGAGGCGAAGCACCCCTTTGGTCAAATGGTTTATATCGTCCAGCTCCGCTTCCAGCTGGCGGAACTCCGCCAGAATCGCCAGCCCGCGTTCGAACACCACGCGTCCGGTGTCGGTCAGCAGCAGCTTGCGCCCGTCGCGGATCAGCAGGGTACAGTTCAGTTCATCTTCGAGGTTTTTCAGCATCTTGCTGATGGTGGGTTGGGTGACAAACAACTTCTCCGCTGCGCGGGTAAAACTTTGCTGACGAACCACTTCGACAAAATAGCGCAGCGTTCTTATGTCCATGATTATTCCTCGAAACTATACCTTTGATGATTTTAATTCATTTCAGTCCACACCGTGCGCTCACTATACTGGCGCCTCGTCTCATTTTTGAGGAAAACCCCCATGGCCGTGGCGTTAAGCCGTGTTACGCCTGCCGTTGTTCAACGACTCCAGGTCCCGGTTCAGGTACTGCTCTACGCGGGACTGTTTGTTTTTGCCGAATATCTTGTCGGTTGGCTCCACCTGCCGCTGCCTGCCAACCTGGTGGGGATGCTGCTGATGCTGACGCTTATTCTGTGTCGCGTGATCCCCCTCAACTGGGTGCGCGCCGGGGCGCGCTGGCTGCTTGCGGAGATGCTGCTGTTCTTTGTCCCCGCCGTGGTGGCGGTGGTGAACTATGCGCAGCTGCTGATGGTGGACGGCTGGCGAATCTTTGCGGTGATCGCGCTGAGTACGTTGATGGTGCTGGGGGCGACCGCCTGGGTGGTGGATAAAGTCTACCGCTTTGAAATCAGCAGGCACAAACATGACTAACTTTCAGATCAGCGTCTTGTGCTTGATTGCGACGCTCGGGATCTACTTTGCCAACAAGCGACTGTATCGTCGTTTTCACGCCCTGCCGCTGATGCCGCTGGTCTTCACGCCGATCCTGCTGGTGCTGATGCTGGTCTTTGGCCACATTTCCTGGCAGAACTACATTGGCGAATCCCACTGGCTGCTGTGGCTGCTCGGCCCGGCGACCATCGCCTTTGCCGTGCCCGTTTACGACAACCTGGCGATTATCAAACGCCACTGGATGTCGCTCAGCGCAGGGGTGATCACCGCCACGGTGGTCGCGGTCTGTAGCTCCGTCTGGCTGGCGAGACTGTTTACGCTGCCCGATGAAATTCAGCGCAGCCTGGCCGTGCGCTCGGTGACCACGCCGTTTGCGCTGGCGGCGGCAAAACCGCTCGGCGGGCAGCCGGACCTGGTGGCGCTGTTTGTGGTGGTGACGGGCGTCTTTGGGATGGCGGTGGGCGATATGCTCTTTCTGCGGCTTTCCATTCGCGAAGGCATGGCGAAAGGGGCAGGGTTCGGCGCGGCGTCGCACGGCGCGGGCACGGCACGTTCGTATGAGCTGGGCCAGCAGGAGGGCGTTGTCGCGAGCCTGGTGATGATGCTGTCGGGCGTGGTGATGGTGCTGGTTGCACCGCTGGTGGCGTGGGTGATGTTTTAAGCTCCCCGGCCAGAATGGCCGGGGAGAAAGGCTTAGTGCGCGCGGCCCTGCTCGACGCCGAGACCGGTTTGTGAACGAATAAACTGGGCGCGGAATTTTTCGCGCTCCAGATTACCCTCCGGCGAATTGTCGGTGGCCGAGAAGAACCAGATGCCGATAAACGCCACGGCAATGGAGAACAGTGCCGGGTATTCATACGGGAAGATGGCGCTTGCGTGACCGAGGATCTGCACCCAGATCGTCGGGCCCAGAATCATCAGGATCACCGCCGTCAGCAGCCCCAGCCAGCCGCCAATCATCGCGCCACGGGTGGTCAGTTTCGACCAGTACATGGAGAGCAGGATGATCGGGAAGTTACAGCTTGCCGCAATGGAGAAGGCCAGCCCCACCATAAAGGCGATGTTTTGCTTCTCGAACAGAATGCCTAACAGAATCGCCACCACGCCCAGCACCAGCACGGTGATTTTGGAGACCTTCAGCTCATCGCGCTCGCTCGCGCCTTTGCGGAAGACGTTGGCGTAGAGGTCATGCGAGACCGCCGACGCCCCGGCCAGCGTCAGACCCGCAACCACCGCAAGAATGGTGGCGAAAGCCACGGCAGAGATAAAGCCGAGGAACAGGTTACCGCCCACCGCGTCCGCCAGGTGCACCGCCGCCATGTTGTTACCGCCAATCAGCGCGCCTGCGGCATCTTTAAATGCCGGGTTCGCCCCCACCAGCATGATCGCGCCAAAGCCGATGATAAAGGTCAGAATATAGAAGTAACCCATGAAGCCGGTGGCGTAGAAGACGCTCTTGCGCGCTTCACGCGCGTCGCTCACGGTGAAGAAGCGCATCAGAATATGCGGCAGACCCGCGGTACCGAACATCAGTCCGAGACCCAGTGAAAGCGCCGATATCGGGTCTTTCACCAGCCCGCCCGGGCTCATGATTGCTTCCCCTTTCGGGTGGACCGCCATGGCTTCGGTAAACAGGTTATTGAAGCTGAACCCGACGTGCTTCATCACCATAAAGGCCATAAAGCTGGCGCCGAACAGCAGCAGCACGGCTTTGATGATCTGCACCCAGGTCGTCGCCAGCATGCCGCCGAACAGCACGTACATCACCATCAGTACGCCCACCAGCACCACCGCGATGTGGTAGTTCAGGCCGAACAGCAGTTGGATCAATTTACCCGCGCCCACCATCTGCGCAATCAGATACAGCGCCACTACCACCAGCGAGCCGCAGGCGGAGAGGGTGCGAATCGGTCCCTGCTTCAGGCGATACGAGGCCACGTCAGCGAAGGTATAGCGGCCCAGGTTGCGCAGGCGCTCGGCAATCAGGAACAGAATGATCGGCCAGCCGACGAGGAAGCCGAGGGAGTAAATCAGGCCGTCATAGCCGGAGGTGTAGACCAGCGCGGAGATGCCAAGGAAGGAGGCGGCGGACATAAAGTCACCCGCAATCGCCAGCCCGTTCTGGAAGCCGGTAATGTTGCCGCCTGCGGTGTAGTAATCGTTACGGGAGCGCACGCGTTTCGACGCCCAGTAAGTGATATACAGCGTCAGCACCACGAAAATCAGGAACATCACAATCGCCTGCCAGTTGGTCGGCTGGCGCTGTACCTCGCCGGTAATGGCATCCGCCGCGTGGGCGGCAAAGGGAAGTGTGGCGGCGAGCGCCGTCAGAACTCGCTTCATGATGCTTTTACCTCTTGCAGTACCGCTTTATTAAGACGATCGAATTCACCGTTCGCGCGCCAGACGTAGACGCCGGTCAGCAAGAATGAAATCACAATCACGCCAATGCCAATCGGAATGCCGCGCGTCACGCTGGTCCCCTCGTGCAACGGGGTGCCCAGCCAGTGTGGGGCAAAGGCGATCAGCAAAATAAAGCCGACATAGATAATCAGCATGATGATGGAAAGGATGAAGGCAAACCGTTGCCGCTTATCGACGAGCTCCCTGTAGTGCGCACTATTCTCTATCTGCTGACAAATATCGTTATTCATCACAGAGTTCTCCAGAGGTAAGGTTGGTTTGTTTTATCCCCTCTCCCCTATGGGGAGAGGGTTAGGGTAGGAAGGTGCGGTCTGATGCCCTCACCCCGGCCCTCTCCCACGGGGAGAGGGAGAAAAGATTACGAGGGCATTGCGATGGCCTGCTTCTCTTCGAGCAGTTTTTCCACCACGCCAGGATCCGCGAGCGTTGAGGTATCACCGAGGTTGCTGGTGTCCCCTGCCGCGATTTTGCGCAAGATACGACGCATAATTTTGCCGGAGCGGGTTTTCGGCAGCGAGTCGGTCCAGTGCAGCACGTCCGGCGTTGCCAGCGGGCCAATCTCTTTACGCACCCAGTTGCGCACCTCAGCGTAGAGCTCTGGCGATGGCTCTTCCCCGTGGTTCAGGGTGACATAGGCGTAAATCGCCTGGCCTTTGATGTTGTGCGGAATACCGACAACGGCGGCTTCGGCAATCTTCGGATGCGACACCAGCGCCGATTCAATCTCTGCGGTGCCCAGACGGTGGCCGGAGACGTTAAGCACGTCGTCCACGCGCCCGGTTATCCAGTAATAGCCATCTTCGTCACGACGCGCGCCGTCGCCGCTGAAGTACATGTTTTTAAAGGTCGAGAAGTAAGTCTGCTCGAAGCGATCGTGATCGCCGAACAGGGTACGCGCCTGACCCGGCCAGGAGTCTGTGATCACCAGGTTGCCTTCGGTGGCGCCTTCCAGCGGGTTGCCTTCATTATCCACCAGCGCAGGCTGCACGCCGAAGAACGGACGGGTCGCGGAACCGGCCTTCAGTTGCGTGGCGCCCGGCATCGGGGTGATCATAAAGCCGCCGGTTTCGGTCTGCCACCAGGTGTCCATCACCGGGCATTTCTCGTTGCCGATTTTCTTCCAGTACCACTCCCAGGCTTCCGGGTTAATGGGCTCGCCCACGGAACCGAGGATGCGCAATGAAGAGCGGTCGGTGCCTTCGATGGCTTTGTCGCCTTCCGCCATTAATGCGCGGATCGCCGTTGGCGCGGTGTAGAGAATATTGACCTGGTGTTTGTCGACCACCTGGCACATACGCGCCGGGGTCGGCCAGTTGGGTACGCCCTCAAACATCAGCGTTGTTGCGCCGCAGGCCAGCGGGCCGTACAGCAGGTAGCTGTGTCCGGTGACCCAGCCCACGTCGGCGGTACACCAGTAGATGTCGCCCGGATGGTAGTCGAAGACGTATTTGAAGGTGGTGGCCGCATAGACCAGATAGCCGCCGGTGGTGTGCAGTACGCCTTTTGGCTTACCTGTGGAGCCGGAGGTATAAAGAATGAACAGCGGATCTTCTGCGTTCATCTCTTCCGGCTGATGCTGGTCGCTCGCTTTTTCAATCAGGTCGCTCCACCACAGGTCGCGACCTTCGTTCCAGTCGATCTTGCCGCCGGTACGCTTAAGGACGATGACGTTGCTGACCGTTTTGACGTTCGGGTTTTTCAACGCTTCGTCGACGTTTTTCTTCAGAGGGATACCGCGTCCGGCGCGCACGCCTTCATCGGCGGTGATCACCAGTTTTGAACTTGAATCGACAATACGACCCGCAACCGCCTCTGGTGAGAACCCGCCAAAAATCACTGAGTGAATCGCACCGATGCGCGCGCAGGCCAGCATGGCCACCGCCGCTTCCGGCACCATCGGCATATAGATAGCGACCACGTCGCCTTTTTGAATGCCTTTTTCCAGCAGAACGTTGGCGAAGCGGCATACGTCACGGTGCAGTTCTTTATAGGTAATATGTTTGCTCTGCGAGGCATCATCGCCTTCCCAGATAATCGCCGTCTCATTCCCGCGCTCGGCAAGGTGACGATCAAGGCAGTTCGCCGCCAGGTTCAGGGTGCCATCTTCATACCATTTAATGGAGACATTGCCGGGCGCAAAGGAGGTGTTCTTCACCTTCTGATAAGGTTTGATCCAGTCAAGGATATGGCCCTGCTCACCCCAGAAGGTGTCCGGGGCGGTGATAGATTGCTGATATTTCTCGTGGTACTGCTCCGGGGTGATCAGGCAACGGTCCGCAATATTTGCGGGAATGTCATGTTTGTGGATTTGGCTCATGGCTTTTTTTCTCCTTGTAAGATGTTAATAATATGTCGCAAAAACGTTAATTGTAGGGGCTTTACAAGCTTTGTTTAGTATTTGGGCTACAGATCACGCATTGTTTGAAGAGTATGAAAAATGAGCGAATGAAACTTTGAAGGAAAATAATTTATGCTGACGATTATTCACATTTATGTTTAAAAAAGCGTTTTTATAACAAAAGGTTATTTATAAGAAGTAGAACAAACTCCCGTCATCGTCGCTTTTGTGAGTGAAACGCGTCGTTCTTTAAGGCTTGCGCAACAGGTCGCGCAAATGATACTCATACGCCGCGTTAAAAAATCCCATAAACCAACGCAACACAATTCATACCCTTTCAGTATGTCTCCATATTCATGCAGTTTGCGTGAATAAGGCGCTCATTGAGGAAGTCAGTTTCTATGAAAAACGTTAAAGTCAGCCTTGCCTGGCAGATCTTAATCGCCCTTGTGCTGGGCATCTTGCTGGGCAGTTACCTTCACTATCACAGCGACAGCCGCGAATGGCTGATTGCGAACCTGCTCTCTCCCGCAGGGGATATCTTTATTCATCTGATCAAGATGATTGTGGTACCGATTGTGATCTCGACGCTGGTGGTCGGTATTGCGGGCGTCGGCGATGCGAAGCAGTTAGGTCGTATTGGTGCGAAAACCATTATATATTTCGAAGTGATCACTACGGTGGCGATCATTCTCGGTATCACCCTGGCGAACGTGTTCCAGCCGGGTTCCGGGATTGATATGTCGCAGCTGGCTACGGTGGATATTTCGAAATACCAAAGTACGACCGCTGACGTGCAGAGCCACGCGCATGGCCTGATGGGCACGATCCTGTCGCTGGTGCCGACCAACATCGTGGCGTCGATGGCGAAGGGCGAGATGCTGCCGATTATCTTCTTCTCGGTGCTGTTTGGTCTGGGGCTCTCTTCTCTGCCGGCGACGCACCGCGAGCCGCTGGTCACCGTGTTCCGCTCTATCTCCGAAACCATGTTTAAAGTGACCCACATGGTGATGCGCTACGCGCCGGTAGGGGTGTTCGCGCTTATTGCCGTCACCGTGGCGAACTTCGGTTTTGCCTCCCTGTGGCCGCTGGCGAAGCTGGTGATCCTGGTGCACTTCGCCATCCTGTTCTTCGCGCTGGTGGTGCTGGGGATCGTGGCACGTCTGTGCGGGCTGAGCATCTGGATCCTGATTCGTATCCTGAAAGATGAGCTGATTCTGGCCTACTCCACGGCAAGCTCTGAGAGCGTGCTGCCGCGTATTATTGAGAAGATGGAAGCCTACGGCGCGCCAGCGTCGATCACCAGCTTCGTGGTGCCGACCGGTTACTCCTTTAACCTGGATGGTTCGACGCTGTACCAGAGTATCGCCGCTATCTTTATTGCGCAGCTGTACGGCATTGACCTGTCGCTCTGGCAGGAGATCGTACTGGTACTGACGCTGATGGTGACGTCCAAAGGTATTGCAGGCGTTCCGGGCGTTTCGTTCGTGGTGCTGCTGGCAACGCTGGGCAGCGTTGGTATTCCGCTCGAAGGTCTGGCATTTATCGCCGGTGTGGACCGTATCCTCGACATGGCGCGTACGGCGCTGAACGTGGTGGGCAATGCCCTGGCGGTGCTGGTTATCGCCAAGTGGGAGCACAAATTCGACCGCAAAAAAGCGCTGGCATATGAACGCGAAGTGCTGGGTCGTTTTGATAAGACGGCTGACCAGTAACATCCTAAGCCCGGTGGCGCTGCGCTTACCGGGCCTACGGGTTTTGTAGGCCGGGTAAGGCGAAGGCGCCACCCGGCACTTTACTCCCCGCTTAACGCATCAAACTCTTCGCATCCCGTATCAAACCCTTCAGTGCAGCTCAGGTTCAACCAGTACAGTGCTTTCTGCTTATTTGGCGTGATAAAGCCTTTCTCGCCCTGCCTGAACAACATCCCCGCCCAGTACTCGGCGTAGCCGGTACGCGAAAGGGCTGAACTCCGCTTGAACCACGAGGCGGCCTGCACGTCATCCTGCGCTACCTCGACGCCGTTGGCATAAATCAGCCCCAGCAACAGCTGCGCATCGACCGCAGAGTCGCTGTCGATATCTTCGGTTGCCGTTTGCAGCAGTTTAATGGCCTGGGGGTAGTCAGTTTTCCCCGCCTGAGTGTTGACCAGCACGCGTGCCAGCATGATCGCGCCGCGTTTGCTGCCAGCAATGTTTGCCTGTTGGGCCAGGGCTTTGGCCTGTGCGTAATCGCCCTGCGTAAAAAGGATTTGCGACAACAGAGCCATGGCGTCGACATCGCCGCCTTTTGCGGCTTTCTCTGCCCACAGCGCGGCCTGCTTGCTGTCGCCGGAGCTGAAGTACGTATCAGCAAGATAATACTGGGCACGCGCATCACCGGCTTCCGCCTGCTTCTGATACTGGCTGCCTATCTCATCCGCGCGGGCGAAGGACGTTAAAAACACTAACAACAGAAAAATGGATTTCATGGATTCTTATCATCTGGGTACACGCCGCGCAGTATAATCGCGGGCGCAAAAGAAAAAAATGGGTGCATTAAGACCTCAGCATCCTACAAGCCGGGCGGAACCGTTGTTCCGCCCATAGAGGTTAGCCTGCGACGCAGGCTAATTTCGCCGCCACCTCCTGATGTTCACTCTTTATTGTGAGCTCGCAGAGCTTCCCGCGAGTAATAAAGGTAAATATCACTATCGTCAGGCAGATAATAAAGACGATGCCTAACGCAGTTTTTAATGGCGTCATGCCTTTTACTCCTTGTCAAAAAAAGAATAAGAGGCTACTCTCAACCTGTTGGGAGTTGAGGGAGTAGCCTCGGGTAAATGAAAATTTCCCGGGGCTTTCTACTTTCTGTCCCTCAACAATGCTCAAGACAGAAAGTCTTAAGCACCCGCCGCACATCTTATCCCTCTGAATTAAAATGCAAAGATGTAATTCTTTTTCGCGAAAATTACATTATTTCTGCGAGCCGCTTTCCAGAATAATAATTGATATTATTGATAAGCCAACCGGAAATAAAAAGGGAGTGAATATTTCACTCCCTTTATTCATCGATGAATTAACGGCTTCAACCCATTGCGCTTTCGCGCAGCCGGGCTTTTAGCTTGTTATATTCGTCGATCACGTACTGTTCCGCCGCGTGCTGATCCGCAATCGGCTCAACGTTGACGGCGCAGTATTTATACTCCGGCGTTTTGGTTATCGGGCTTAAGTTCTCCGTCACCAGCTCGTTGCAGGCACCAATCCACCACTGATAGGTCATATAGACCGCCCCTTTGTTTGGACGGTCGCTGACCTGCGCACGGGTGATAATCCGCCCTTTGCGCGAGTTCACCCACACCAGCGCCTCGTCCTCAATACCAAGGCGTTCTGCATCGGCGGTGTTGATTTGCGCATAGCCCGGTTCGTCCGCCAGCGCGGCCAGCGCGGCGCAGTTGCCGGTCATCGAACGACAGGAGTAGTGCCCCACCTCACGTACGGTGGAGAGCACCATCGGATACTCATCGGTGAGTTTATCAATGGGCGCGACCCAGTCGCAGGTGAAGAATTGCGCCAGCCCGTTCGGGGTGTCGAATTTCTCCTTAAAGAGATAGGACGTGCCTTGATCGGCCTCCGACTCATCCCGGCACGGCCACTGGATGTATCCCAGCTCACCCATTTTTTCATAGGTGGCGCCGTAGAAGTCCGGACACAGGCTGCGCAACTCGTCCCAGATCTCCTGGGTGTTGTTGTAGTGCATCGGGTAGCCCATACGGGTGGCGATTTCGCTGATGATCTGCCAGTCCGTTTTCAGATCCCACTTCGGCTCGACCGCCTTGAAGAAGCGCTGGAAGCCGCGGTCGGCCGCCGTGTAGACGCCTTCATGCTCGCCCCAGGAGGTCGACGGTAAAATGACATCCGCCGCCGCCGCGGTTTTGGTCATGAAGATATCCTGGACAATCACCAGCTCCAGATCCTCAAACCCTTTGCGCACCGCCGAGAGCTCGGCGTCGGTCTGGAGAGGATCTTCGCCCATGATGTAGGCCGCACGCACTTCGCCATGCGCCGCGCGGTGCGGCAGCTCGCTGATGCGGTACCCGGTGTGTTCCGGCAGGCTTTCCACGCCCCAGGCCTTCGCGAATTTGGCGCGGTTCTCCGGAAATTTCACGTACTGGTAGCCAGGATAAGTATCCGGCAGCGCGCCCATATCGCAGGCGCCCTGCACGTTATTCTGACCGCGCACCGGGTTCACACCAACGTGGGCTTTACCCAGATTACCGGTCAGCATCGCGAGGCTGGTCAGAGAGCGCACGGTCTCCACACCCTGGTAGAACTGGGTCACGCCCATACCCCAGAGGATGGCGGCGGTTTTCGCCCCGGCATACATCCGTGCCGCCTGGCGGATCGCCTGCGCGCTGACGCCGGTAATCGCTTCAACCGACTCCGGCGTATAGCCTTCGACTATTTTCTTGTACTCTTCAAAGCCTTCCGTACGGGTCGCGACAAATGCCTGGTCGTACAGGTTCTCCTCAATGATGACGTGCCCCATTGCGTTCAGCAGCGCGATGTTCGAGCCGTTTTTCAACGCGATGTGCATATCCGCAATGCGCGCGGTTTCAATTTTGCGCGGATCGCAGACGATGATTTTCGCCCCATTTTGTTTAGCGCGAATAACGTGGTTCGCGACGATAGGGTGAGAATCCGCCGGGTTATAACCAAAGATGAAGACGAGATCGGTATTATCTATCTCGTTGATGGCATTGCTCATTGCGCCGTTACCGACCGACTGGTGCAGACCTGCAACCGATGGGCCGTGTCAGACGCGAGCGCAGCAGTCGACGTTATTGGTTCCAATAACGGCGCGCGCGAATTTTTGCATCACATAGTTGGTTTCATTTCCCGTCCCGCGGGAAGAGCCGGTGGTCTGAATCGCATCCGGGCCATATTTGGCCTTGATGGCGCTCAGGCGCGTGGCGACGTAATCCAGCGCCTCGTTCCAGGAGACGGCTTCCAGCTTGCCGCCGCGCTCGCGGCGGATCATAGGGTTTTTCAGGCGCGGGGTGAGGATTTGGGTATCGTTAATAAAATCCCAGCCGTAGTAACCTTTCAGGCATAGCGTGCCCTGGTTGGTTTTCCCCTGTGCGGCCTCTGCCCGGACGATTTTGCCGTTATCGACCACCAGGTGGATCTTGCAACCTGAGGCACAATAAGGGCAAACCGTGACGACTTTTTTCATCAGTCTGCTCCAGTTAATCGAATCATTCGCACCCACTATGCAGCTTCTATGCCATGTTTTTCGTATGGGTATACCCTGACTTTACGGCCCCTTCGCGGTGAAAACCCTGACAAAAAACAGCCAATCGTCAAAATTGACGTGTCGACAAGGCAGCGGATGTGACATGGGTTGAATTTCCGTCACTGAAAAAACCATTTGACTGGAGCCGACGGCAGAATGGTTCAGACTTAACATAATCCCCTGACGGAAGCATATGATGAAACCGGCGATTCTGGTGGTTGATGACGATACGGCAGTCTGCGAACTGCTTCAGGACGTGCTGAGCGAGCACGTCTTTAGCGTGCTTGTCTGCCATAACGGCCAGGATGCACTGCGGCAGGTACAGCAGGAGCCGAATATCGCGCTGGTGCTGCTGGATATGATGCTGCCGGATATCAACGGCCTGCAGGTTCTGCAGCAGCTGCAAAAGCAGCGGCCAGCGCTACCGGTTGTGATGTTAACCGGGCTGGGGAGTGAGTCAGACGTGGTGGTGGGGCTGGAGATGGGGGCCGACGATTATATTGGCAAACCGTTCAACCCGCGCGTGGTGGTCGCCCGTGTTAAGGCGGTATTGCGCCGTACCGGCGTGCTTGCTGCGGAATCCCCCGTAGCGCCCGTCGCGGGCATTGCGTTTAACGGATGGACGCTCGATACCACCCGATGTGAGCTGAGCGATCCCCAGCGTAATCCCGTCCCGTTAACCCAGGGCGAGTACGGCCTGCTGCTGGCGCTCACGCAAAATGCCCGTCGGGTGCTGAGCCGTGACCGGCTGCTTGAGCTGACCCACAGCGAAAGCGCCGACGTGTTCGACCGCACGATTGACGTGCTGATCATGCGCCTGCGCCGGAAAATAGAGGCTAACCCGCATCAGCCTGCGCTCATCAAAACGATCCGCGGGCTGGGTTACGTGTTTGCCACCGATGTGAGCCGGCCCGAACAGGCGGCATAAGGCTTACGTTATCGCCGGAACAATGATGGCGGCAAAAATCGCGATGATGCACAGATACTTGAGGGCGTAATAGGCCTTACGGTTTCTTTTTTTCAGACGCTGCCCCCGTTCGCGACCCGCATGAACGTATTTAAAGATGCGGTTAATGCCGCCAGTGCTGTCATTCTCGTCATTCGGTGAGCTGGCTGCAGACATTAGCGTGGTTCCCACCCAATGGTTAACCGCCTGCGCCCAGCGCCATTTCATCGGACGCTCAATATCGCAGAAGAGAATAATGCGCGTTTGATCCGTTTTATTCTCTGCCCAATGGACGTAGGTCTCATCAAAAATAACGGCTTCACCGTCCCGCCAGCTGTGGCGCTGCCTGTCGACTTCAATAAAGCAGCGATCGTCATTCGGTGTGAATAAGCCCAGATGGTAACGAACCGAGCCCGCGTAAGGGTCCCGGTGCTTGCCAAGCTTCGCCCCCGCCGGCAGCTCGGCAAACATGGCCGCCTTCACCGAAGGGATTTCACTTACCAGCCGGGTCGTCACCGGGCATAAAGACTGTGCGGAGGGATGGGCATCGGCATACCACTTCAGATAAAAACGTTTCCAGCCGCGTTTAAAAAAGGTGTTAAAGCCAGCGTCGTTATTATTTTCCGCCGCCTTAATATGATGCTGCAAACGCAGCGCCTCTTCGCGAATAATCAGCCAGTTTTCCGTCAGCTTATTTAATTCCGGGAAGCGTTCAGTTTCAAAGAAAGGCTGCCTGGCGGGCAGGGAAGAAAACGCCGTCATAAACATATTGATGGGCGCCATGAACGTCGAATGGTCGAAGAGCTGACGAGAAAGCGTCTGTTTTTCTTTGCCGCGTGAATGCGCATAAATAACGCTGATAATGAAAATACCGATGATGATGACTGCGAACATTTTTCCCTTGTCCTCTTTCTATCTCATTTCGGAAAAGCGTGCGGACAGTGTACTGCCCACGCCGAATATGCCAGATGGAGAGAGTGTAGTTCGGGGATGTAAAATTCATAGAACTGTAATGAAATATCGCAATTATTGTTAAATTAAACGCTCTCGCGAATAAACGCCTGCAGCTCGGCAAGCGTTTTTGCACCGTCAATCGCATTGGCTGCCAGCAGGCTTGCCCGCGCGCAGGCGTGCGCCAGATAAATGCTCTCCGTGAGCGGCAGCGATTCATGGCAACCGTATAAAAATCCGGCGCAAAACGCATCGCCCGCGCCAACGCTGCCGATAATCTCTTTCTGCTCCAGTAACCATGATGGGATCCAGCGGCCTTGCTCACCCGGCGCTTCACCCCATGCGCCTTCGGGGCAGTGGATAACCACCCGCTGGCGAACGCCTGCCGCCAGCAGCTGTGCGGCGGCTTCAGCAATATGGGCTGTGTTCAGCGCATCGCTGCCGTCGCGCATCTCCAGCCCGCTAAACTCCCCGGCTTCCAGCTCGTTAATGACCAGATAATCAAGATGGCGCAGGGCAGGGAGCACCAGCGGCTGGTAGCGCGGGTCGCCCTTGCGGGACACCAGATCGAGCGAGGTTTCATACCCCTGGTCGTGCATCTGCGCCAGCAGCCGCGCGCTGCGGGTGCCAAATTCGTCATCGGGCATATCCAGGCTGTCGAGCAGCAGCAGGTAGCCGAGATGGAAGATCTTCATCGATCCGTCTAAGCGATCGAAAGCGGGAAGATCCAGCAGGCGGTTGGCCCCCGGTGAGTGGAAAAAGGTGCGCTGTCCGCTGGGATCGGTCATCACCTGCGACATGGAGGTCGGTGCGAAGGTGGTGCGCTGTACGCGCTGGCGATTGACATGGTACTGGTCGAGCATCGCCAGAATGTAATCCCCGTCGCCGTCTTCGCCAATCAGCCCCACCGCCTGCAGCGGCAGGCCAACGTGCATTTTCGCCAGCGTCAGCAGGACGTTGAGCGGCGCGCCGCCGGTTGAGCGTTCGCTGTGGGTGATTTCCGCCAGCCAGCCGCGCTCCGGCCACTGCACGATCTGGTGGACGTGGTCCACCAGCATATTGCCTGCGGCGATGATGCCCTTACGTTCCATTATGCCTGCCCCGCGCTGCCGAAGATGCGCATCTGTTCGGCGACCGTATCGGTTATCGCCTCTTCTATCCCCAGCAGCAGCTCGGCAAATTCATCATACAGCGGCTGGCGCTTCGCCATGCGCTGCTCAACGGCAGCGAGCGCGGCCTGCGACATGCCGGTATAGAAATTGATTTTATGAATGCCCAGCTCAATCGCGCGACGGAAGTCGGCATCGCTAATCCCGGAGCCGCCGTGTAAAACCAGCGGCAGCCCCGTCTGCTGGCGAATGGCGTCCAGACGGGGGAAATCGAGCTTCGGCTCGCCCTTGTATTTGCCGTGCGCGTTGCCGATAGCAACCGCCAGCGCGTCAATGCCGGTTGAATCGACAAATTCGCGCGCCAGCTGCGGGTCGGTAAAGAAAGCTTCATCCGCATGCCCGTACAGCGCGCCGCCTTCATCGCCCCCGACCGCGCCCAGCTCCGCCTCCACCGAGACGCCCACCGCGTGGCACATCTTCACCACTTCCCGCGTCTGGCGAATGTTTTCCTCGTAGCTCAGCGTAGAGCCGTCGAACATCACCGAGCTGAACCCTAAGCGCAGGGCGCGCACCACGGCGTCAAAATGCAGGCCGTGGTCGAGATTGAGCACCACGGGAATGTCGTGACGGGCGGCTTCGAACTTCACCGCTTCGACAAGGGAATCCAGCGACACGTACTTAAAATGCACTTCGGCGATGTTGATGATAAACGGCGAGCGCTCCTGCTTTGCGGCGGCGAACAGCGCGCGCAGGAAGTGGGAGTCGAGCACGTTAAATGCGCCCAGCGCATAGCGGTGTTGTCTGGCGTGGGCAAGACCGTCGGCAAGAGAAATCAATGGCATCATTCACCCCTTATATCCGAAACAGGTTGTACTCATTGCACAGCACCAGCAGCGCCGGCTCGTCTTCTTCGATGTTGTTATAGCGGGCAACGGGTTGCAAAAAGTGGTTGTCGTGCTCGTCGTCGTTTACTGAGGACACTTCCCCGACCAGCACGTCGCCGAAGCCGCGTTCGCCCCAGAAACTGTGGTAAAGACCGGGCGTCAGGCAGATGCTTTCCCCTGGCGTGAGGCGCAGCTGGCTGCCGGGGGCGTGGGTTTGACGGCAGCCGTCGACCGTGACCGTCACGTCGGTGTTTTCCGTCTCTTCATGCGCCCCGGCATTCCATAATTCCACGATCAGATTCCCGCCGCCTCGGTTGATGATGTCTTCCCGTTTATGCCAGTGAAAATGCATCGGCGTGACCTGGCCGTCCCGCACGTGCATGATTTTTTCGGCATAGTTTTTTTCATACGGCACGCCGTTGGGCGAGCCGTTGCGCAGGGTAAACAGCGTCAGGCCCTGAGCGGCAAAGTTGTTGCCCCCGAATGCCGTCACGTCCCAGCCGAGCCTGAGGTCGAACACTTCCTGCCATGCGGCCTGGTCAAGCTGCTGCCATTTCGTTGGCGGAAAGCTGGCAAACGGCGGGAGATGCACGTCGTGCATGGAGAAAAACTGCCGCGTGTGGCCGAGGATTTCATTGATGTCGGAGCGTTTCATGGGGACTCCTTGAAAACAGTTCCCTCTCCCTGCGGGAGAGGGAAAAGGATCATTTAACCGTCCACCCCTTATACGTGCCGACGTTCTTTTTATCGATCATCGTCACCGGGATCAGCACGGGCGCTTTCGGTGCAGGTTTGCCCTGGAGAATGTCATAGCCGATCTCCACCGCTTTTGCCGCCATGACCTGCGGATCCTGCGCCGGGGTCGCCACAAACAGCGAGTTTTCGCGCTTCAGCGCTTCCTCACCGTCCGGTGAACCATCCACGCCAACGATAAAGAACTCATTGCGCTGCGCCTGTTTCGCGGCCAGATCGGCGCCGATCGCCGTCGGATCGTTAATCGCAAACACGCCGTCGATCTTTGGATTGGCCGCCAGCAGCGAGGTCATGACTTCCAGACCGCCTTCACGACTGCCTTTGGCGTTCTGGTTATCCGAGAGCACCTTGATATCCGGATGTTTTTTGAACTCCGTCTGGCAACCTTCCACGCGGTTTTGCACCGCTGAGACCGGCGGTCCGTTGATGATCACCACGTTGCCTTTCCCTTTCAGGCGGTCGGTAATGTACTTACAGGCCATCTCACCCGCCTGGGTGTTATCGGAGGTGATGGTCGCATCAGCCCCTTCCGCCGCCACGTCAACCGCCACGACCACGATCCCGGCGTCCTTCGCGCGCTTCACCGCCGGGCCGATCCCTTTGGAGTCCGCGGCGTTGAGGATGATCATGTCCACTTTCGCGGCGATGAAGTTGTCGATCTGCGCCACCTGCTGGCCCAGATCGTAACCGCTGGAGACCAGCGTCACCTTGACGTTATCCCCTGCCAGCTTGCGCGCTTCCAGCTCGGCACCTTTGGTGATCTGCACGAAGAACGGGTTAGCCAGGTCACCCACCGTCACGCCAATGGACTTCAGATCTTTCGCCTGCGCAAACGGCGTTGCGGCAAGCAGCGCGCCAGCACAGAGCGCGGTTACTAACGGTTTCAAACGCATCTTGTCTTCCTCACTCGTAGGGTATTGTTGTTATGCACTTTGATGGTGTCGGGTACGGTATTTGTCGATTAGCACCGCAATGATGATCACCGCCCCTTTGATCACCAACTGCCAGAAGTAGGAGACGCCCATCAGCGTCATGCCGTTGTTGAGGGTGGCGATGATCAATGCGCCGACCAGCGTGCCGGTGATCGTGCCGATCCCGCCGACAAAGCTGGTGCCGCCGAGGATCACCGCCGCAATCGCATCCAGCTCGTAACCTGTGCCGAGGTTACCGTTAGCGCTGTACAGGCGTGAGGCGCTCATGACGCCGCCGAGGCCGGAGAGCAGGCCGCTCATGCCGTAGACAAACAGCAGCACCAGCCAGACCTTAATGCCCGTTAAGCGCGCCGCCTGCATGTTGCCGCCCACCGCGTAGATGTGTACGCCGAGCGTGGTGCGGCGCAGGATGAACCAGCAGATAGCGATGACCGCGAGGGCGATCACCACCAGCCACGGAATCGGGCCGAGATAGTTATTACCGATCCACTCAAAGTTGATGTTGGAGTTAATGACCGTCGTGCCGTCGGCCAGCAGATACGCCGCACCGCGCAGTGCCGTATAGGTGCCGAGCGTCACGATGAAGGGCGGCAGTCCGGCGAAGGCCACCAGCGCGCCGTTGAACAGGCCCAGCACCATGCCGAGCATCAGCGCGGCCGGAATGGAGAGCATGGCAAATTCAGGGATAAGCGAGACCACCATCGCCGCTACCGCCGTAGTGCCCAAAATCGAGCCCACGGAGAGGTCAATCCCGCCGGTTAAAATGATGAAGGTCATTCCCGCCGCCAGCACGATGTTGATCGACGCCTGACGGGTAATGTTGAGCAGGTTGCTCTCGGTAAAGAAGTTCGGGGCAATAAAGCCAAATACCGCCACAATCAGGATCAGAATCGGCAAAATACCGACCGTTTGCATCAGATCGCTCATCAGCATTTTTTTTGCGGAGGCGGATTTCGCCACCTGCTGCGGACTGGTTGAATGTGTCATGGTTACACCGCCTGATGATGAGTGTCGTTCACGCCGGTTGCCAGCGTCATGATGTTTTCCTGAGAGATGTCGCGCCCGTGGAGCTCGCCCGCAATGCTGCCTTCACGCATCACGTACACCCTGTCGCTCATCCCCACCACTTCCGGCAGCTCACTGGAGATCATCAAAATCGCCACCCCTTTGCGCGCCATCTGGTTCATGATGCGGTAGATCTCGCTTTTCGCGCCGACGTCCACGCCGCGGGTGGGTTCGTCCAGAATCAGAATGCGCGGACCGATGGCCACCCAGCGGGAGATCAGCAGCTTTTGCTGGTTGCCGCCCGAGAGCCCGCCCGCGCGCACCTGCGAATGCGGCACGCGGATGTTGAGCAGGGCAATGGCATCATCGGAAATCGACTGGGCTTTTTTACGGTTTAGCATGCCGAAGGTGGCGTCGCGTTCCAGCGTCGCCATGGTGATGTTCTCCTGCGCCGCCAGCTCCAGAAACAACCCCTGCTCCTTGCGGTTTTCGGTGAGAAAACCGATGCCGTTTTCGATGGCCGCACGCGGGGAGTGGATCACCACCGGCTCGCCGTCGACCTCAATCATGCCGCCCGTGGCTTTGCGCACGCCGAAGATAAGCTGCGCCAGCTCGGACCGTCCGGCCCCGACCAACCCCGCCAGCCCGACGATTTCGCCGGAACGCACCTGCAGGCTGCAGGGCTGTACTTTTTTACCGTCGGTGAGGTGATGCACGTTGAGGCGCGGGCTGCCGAGGGGAATGTCACGCTCCTTGTTGAACAGGTCGCTTAACGGTCGTCCCACCATCATGCGCACCAGCTCGGAAGCGTTGAGCTTGTCGCGCGTCAGGCTGCCGACGTACTGCCCGTCACGCAGAACGCTGACGCGGTCTGAGAGTTCATACACTTCCGCCATGCGGTGGCTGATGTAGATGATCGCCATCCCTTCATCGCGCAGGCGCAAAATCAGTTCGAACAGACGATGCGTTTCCCGCGAGGAGAGGGCGGCGGTGGGTTCATCCATCACCAGAATGCGGCTGTTGCGGTGCAGCGCGCGGGCAATTTCCACCTGCTGCTGCTCGGCGATGGTCAGCTTCATCACCAGATCGGTGGCGCTGAACTGCGCCCCGAGGCGGTCAATCACCGCCTGCGCCTGGGCAGCCATCTCTTTGCGTTGCACCATCCCGCCGCGCGACAGCTCGCTGCCGAGGAAGATGTTTTCGGCAACGGTCAGATTGGGCGCGAGCTGCATCTCCTGATAAATCAGGGTGATGCCTGCGGCCAGCGCATCTTTCGGCCCTTTAATGTGAAACGGCTGGCCGTCGATCAGGATCTCGCCGCTGGTGGCGGTATAGGCTCCGGCGAGGATTTTCATCAGCGTACTTTTTCCCGCGCCGTTTTCCCCCATCAGCGCGTGGATCTCACCGGGGAAAACCGTCAAATCCACACCCTTGAGCGCGTGGAAACTGCCAAACGTTTTGGCAATGCTGCGCATCTCTAATACCGGGGTTCTGCTCATGGCGGATCTCCTGTGAATGCCGATTTCTGCACTTCATCACAGGTGCGTAAATGCAAAATGTCAGAAGCTGTTCATATTTGTCATAGTTATGAATAGCTAATGTGGATCACAGTTACGGAGTCAACATGTCTTCACGCCCCCCGTTTTTCGCCAGCGCCCGCGGTCGCCTGCTGATATTTAATCTGCTGGTGGTCGCCGTGACGCTGATGGTGAGCGGCGTGGCGGTGCTTGGCTTTCGTCACGCCAGTCAAATCCAGGAGCAGGTTCAGCAGCAAACGCTGGATGACATGACCGGCAGCATGAACCTGGCCCGTGATACCGCCAACGTGGCGACGGCGGCGGTGCGGCTCTCGCAGGTCGTCGGGGCGCTGGAGTACAAAGGCGAAGCCGAGCGCCTGAAGCAGACGCAAATGGCGCTGCGCCGCTCGCTGGAACAGCTTGCCGATGCGCCGCTGGCGCAGCAGGAGCCGGCGCTGGTGGCGCGCATTATTCAGCGAAGCAATGAATTACAGCAGAGCGTGACGGAGATGCTTGAGCGCGGGCAGCGACGCCATCTGGAGCGTAACGCGCTGCTGAGTTCGCTATATCAAAGCCAGAGCTACCTGCGTCATCTGCAGGACATCAACCGCCGCTATGGCAGCAATGTTCCGGATGCGCAGCAGCTGATGGAGATGGATCGGCTGATCGCTGCTGCCATCGACACCCCTTCGCCGCGCGCGACCGTTCATCAACTGGACGCAGTGGCCGCAACGTTGCCCCGAAATGCCGTACAGCCGGTCGTGAAGGAGGTTCTGCTTGATTTTAATGCCGAGCTAGGCAAACTCGCCCCGCTATCGAAGCAGCTGGAAGAGAGCGATCTGGCGATAAGCTGGTATATGTTCCACATCAAGGCGCTGGTGGCGATCCTCAACAGCGACATCAATCAGTACGTCGGGCAGGTGGCGCAGGCCTCCCGGCTTCGTACTGACCAGAGTCATCACGAGCTGCAATCCATCAGCGTGTTTATCAGCATCTTCGCCATCCTGGCGCTGATCATCACCGGGTGCGCCTGCTGGTATATCTACCGCAATCTGGCCTCTAACCTGACGGCCATTTCCCGGGCGATGTCGCGCCTTGCTCACGGCGAACAGGATGTTTCCGTTCCCGCCCTCCAGCGGCGCGATGAGCTGGGTGAACTGGCGCGCGCGTTTAACGTTTTTGCCCGCAATACCGCCTCGCTTGAGCACACCACGCGTCTGCTGAAAGAAAAAACCACGCAGATGGAGATCGACCGCGTCGAGCGTCAGGGGCTGGAAGAGGCGCTGCTGCACAGCCAGAAGATGAAGGCGGTCGGACAGCTGACCGGCGGGCTGGCGCATGATTTTAACAACCTGCTGGCGGTGATCATCGGCAGCCTTGAGCTCACCGACCCCGAATCAAAAGATGCGCCGCGCATTACCCGGGCGCTGAAGGCGGCCGAGCGTGGCGCCTTACTGACCCAGCGCCTGCTGGCGTTTTCCCGCAAGCAATCCCTGACGCCACATGCGGTAGAGATGCTGCCGCTGCTGGAGAACCTTCGGGAACTGATGCGCCACTCCTTGCCCGCGACCCTGACCCTGGAGATTGAAGCGCAATCGCCGGCCTGGCCCGCGTGGATAGACGTCAGCCAGCTGGAAAACGCCATCATCAACCTGGTGATGAACGCCCGCGATGCGATGGAGGGGCAAAGCGGGGTGATTAAAATTCGCACCTGGAATCAGCGCGTCACCCGCAGCGACGGTCGCAGGCAGGATATGGTAGCGCTGGAGGTCATTGACCGCGGCAGCGGCATGTCGCAGGAGGTGAAATCCCGGGTCTTTGAACCGTTCTTCACCACCAAGCAGACCGGAAGCGGGAGCGGGTTAGGCCTGTCGATGGTCTATGGCTTTGTGCGCCAGTCCGGTGGGCGCGTGGAGATTGAAAGCGCGCCGGGGCAGGGGACGACCGTCCGGCTTCATCTCCCGCGATCTGTGCTGCCCGCCGCTGCAGATGATGAAGCGCTGTCAGCCACCGCCTCCGTCGAGAGCGAGCGCCTGGTTCTGGTGCTGGAGGATGAAGCGGATGTCCGCCAGACCCTGTGCGAGCAGCTGCATCATCTTGGCTACCTGACGCTTGAAGCGGACAACGGCGAGCAGGCGCTGAGCATGCTGGCGGCATCACCGGATATTGGCATGTTTATCAGCGACCTGATGTTGCCCGGCAGCCTCAGCGGAGCCGAGGTGATAAACCATGTGCGTAATCATTATCCGCAGCTTCCGGTGCTGCTGATCAGCGGCCAGGATTTACGACCCACGCATAACCCTCAGTTGCCGGACGTTCCGTTACTGCGTAAGCCGTTTACGCGGGTGCAGCTGGCGCAGGCGCTGCGGAAAGTGATGGTAATTTGAGATTCCTCCGCTACCCCAGTTCCCTGCCGTTCATTATCGTAAGGTCAGTTCACCTGCGAGTCTGGCCTTATGAAACGTTACTCAACTGCTCTGTTATTCGGTCTGCTGTCACTCACCAGCCAACTGGCTCATGCCGATATTGTTGATGATGCTATTGGCAACATTCAGCAGGCGATCAACGATGCCTATAATCCCAGCAGCAGTCGCAGCAGCAGCGATGACGATCGTTATGACCGCAGCCGTCAAATCGACAGCAGACAGTACGACGATCGTCGTCGACAGCTTGAGGACAGACGACGCCGTTTAGACGAGCGCCAGCGACAGCTGGATGACGATCGCCGTCGGTTAGAAGAGGATGAGCGCAGGTTAGAGGACGATTACGATCGAGGCTAAGTGCGGCCTGTTGCCCTCACCCCAACCCTCTCCCACGGGAGAGGGAGAAAACCTAATCCAGCATCAGCACCATCCCGTCATACCCCGCTTCAATGCCGTCGGGCAGCGGATTATCCATCATCCACACGTCAAACTGATGACTGATGTGGGTCAGGATCACCTGCGGGCAGCCAATCGCCTCGTTTAGCGCAATCACGGTATTTAAGTCGCAATGGTTTCGCGGCGTCTCGTCGCGCGGTGCATGGCTGCAGTCGATAATCATCGCCTGCGGCTGATTGTTGAGCAGGAACTTCACTGTTTTTTCCGGCAGCCCGGCGGTGTCGGAAAGCCAGGCCACGCGGCTGTGGGCCGACTCCAGCAAATACCCGAAGGTCAGTTTTGAATGGTTGAGCGGCAGCGGCGTGACCCGCATCCCCTGAAGTTCAAACATCACAAACGGTTCGACCGTGTGGCTGAAATCCAGAATCCCCGGGTGTTTAAACAGGTCGTCGCATCCTGCTTCGTCCGGCGGACCGTAAACCGGAATCGTCGCGCCAACGCCCCAGCGCAGGGGGAACAGCCCCTGAACGTGATCCATATGGTAATGGGTGAGCAAAAACTGCTGAAAGCTGCCTGCGGGCCAGTCGTCCATCAGGTGCGGAATGCCCGCGTCCAGCAGCGTCACCGCATCGTTGAATTTGACCACCGCGCTACAGGGGCGACGGCGATAGGTCTCCTGCAGGCGCGCCCGGCGACACGCCGCGCAGTCGCAGCCAAAGACCGGCACGAGTTGCGCGCTTCCGGTTCCCGTTAACGTGATCGTCAGACTCATAACGCACCTCTACAGCGGTTTGGTGAATCGGAAATGGCTCTGCGTGTATCCTTCACGAACGTAAAAACGGTGCGCGTCTGTGCGCTTCACGCTGGTGGAAAGTTCGGTCAGCTCCGCGCCGGCCTGCCGTGCCACCTCTTCCGCCCAGGCCAGCAGCTGGCTGCCCACCTTTAACCCACGCGCCTGCGGCATCACCACCAGCTCCTGGATTTCGCCGATCCAGCGCGCGTGATGGAGGTGAAACTGCATATGCAGGCCGATCATGCCGACAACATGTCCGCCCAGCTCGGCAAGCTGGTAGCGCATATTGTGATCCTGAAGGTTGGCAAGAAATCCGGCGTGGAACGCCTGATGGTCGAACTCTGCCTGTTTAAGTTCGCAGATCAGGGCATAGACAATCTGCGCATCGTCGGCAGTAGCGGGGCGAAGCTGGCAGTCAGGCATGCTGTTTCTCCTTCTGACGGATAAGCGATAAAAAGGTATCGACTGACTGTAGCAAACTTCCGTCGTTATTGAGGATGTGGCAGTCGGACGGGGCATAGCGGGCCGCACGCTCTAGCCGCTGATCGATCTCACGGGCTGATTCACGCCCCCGGCTCTGCAACCGGCTACGCAGAACGTCCGGCGAAACCTGCAGACAGACCGGTAGCAGGGCTGCTCCATAGCGGGCGCGCGCCTGCGGAAGATGCGCCCGCGAGCCGTTAACCAGCACATCGAACCCCGCATGCAGCCACAGATCGGTCTCAATGCCGATCCCGTAGTAATAGCCGTTGGCATGCCAGCTCAGCGCCAGCAGGTTTTGCCCGGCACGGATGAAAAACTCCTGCTCGCTCAGGGCGATATGGTTTTCACTCCCTGCATTAGCCGCGCGGGTAATATAGCGGTGCGCCACCAGCAGCTGCGGATGTTCCCGCTGCCGTAAGGCGGACAGCAGGCTGTCCTTACCGGAACCTGAAGGCCCCATTAGCCAGATTAATCTCCCCATCAGAACACCCTTTTTCCCTGACGCCAGACGTGGTCGATATGAACGTGCTCGCCCTTACGGTGGGCGAGTACCAGGTCCGCACGTTTCCCTTCGGCAATTTCTCCGCGATCGTGAAGGTTAAGCGCCGAGGCTGGGTTTTTCGTCACCAGGCGAATCGCCTGCGGCAGCGTAAAGCGGTTGCCCTCGTCGTCGGCCACTAGGAACGCCGCATCCAGCAGGCTGGCGGGGTAGTAGTCGGACGAGAGGATATCCAGCAGGCCGAGGGAAGCGAGCTTGCTTGCCGCAACGTTGCCGGAGTGCGAGCCGCCGCGCACGATATTTGGCGCGCCCATCAGCACGTTCATGCCGTGCTTTCGGGAGGCTTCAGCCGCTTCAAACGTGGTGGGAAATTCGGCGATCACGCTGCCAAGCTGGTGGGATTCAAGCACGTGATCGTGCGTGGCGTCGTCATGGCTGGCCAGCGCGATATTGCGGTCACGACACATCGCGGCAATTTTGAGGCGGTTCGGCTGCGACCATTGTGCCGCAAGCGCCAGCTGCTCTTCTTCGTAACGGGCCATCTCCGCATCGCTGAGCGAGTATTTGCCCTGATAGTATTCGCGATACTTTTCAATGTTGGCGAACTGACGCTGTCCCGGCGAGTGATCCATCAGAGAGACCAGCGAGACCGGCTCGCGCCCGACCAGCTTTTCAAACAGCGGCAGGGTGGTGTGGTGCGGCAGTTCGCAGCGCAGGTGCAGACGGTGCTCGGCGCGGTTGAGGCCGCGTTTTTGCGTCTCCTCCACGGCGTTGATCATCTTCTCCAGGTTCTCCAGGCGATCGCCGCCGTCGCGCACGTCGCCAATGGCCACCGCGTCCAGTACGGTAGTGATGCCGCTGGCGACCATCAGCGCGTCGTGGCTGCTCATCGCTGAATGCGCGGGCCAGTCCACCTTTGGGCGCGGGGTGAAGAATTTGTCCAGATTGTCGGTATGCAGTTCAATCAGCCCCGGCAGCAGCCAGCCGCCGTCGCCGTCCATCGCTTCAGGGGTACGGCTTTGGGTTTCGGCAAAGGCGCGAATAACGCCTTCATGAACTTCAACCGAGCCATCAACGACTTCATTTTCCAGCACCATCTTGACGTTATTGATAATCATGCGGGAGTCCCCATTGGGTGCAGTCTGTCTGCGACGCGGGTGCGAACGGTCTCGTCGTGGAAGATCCCGACGATCGCCGTCCCGCGCGCTTTGGCCTGTTCGATCAGCGCCACTACGGCCGCGCTGTTTTTATCGTCGAGCGAGGCGGTGGGCTCATCAAGCAGCAGTATTGGGTAGTCGACGATAAAGCCGCGGGCGATATTGACGCGCTGCTGCTCGCCGCCGGAAAAGGTCGACGGGGCAAGGTGCCACAGGCGCTCGGGCACGTTGAGGCGCGTCAGCAGGCTGGCGGCTTTGGCGGCGCAGGTTTCGCGCGGCACGCCGAGATCCAGCAGGGGCTGCATCACCACGTCGAGGGCGGAGATCCGCGGGATCACCCGCAGAAACTGGCTCACCCAGCCGATCGTCGAGCGGCGCACCTCCAGCACTTTACGCGCGGGGGCCTTTACCAGGTCGATCCATTCATCGCCGTGGCGAATGTGAATGTGGCCTTCGTCGGGCAGATAGTTGGCATACAGGGAGCGCAGCAGGGTCGATTTTCCGCTGCCGGAGTGGCCGTGCAGCACTACGCATTCGCCCTTGTTTACCTCTAACGAGGCGTTTTGCAGCACCGGCAGGCGCACGCCGTTTTGCTGGTGGAGCACAAAGGTTTTACTTACGTTTTGTACGCGGATCATGTTGGCCTCTTAATTCTGCAATACGGACGACACCAGCAGCTGGGTGTACGGATGGTGCGGATCGTCGAGCACGCGGTCGGTTAATCCACTTTCCACCACCCGACCCTGCTTCATCACCAGCAGGCGGTCCGCCAGCAGGCGCGCGACGCCCAGATCGTGGGTGACAATGACCACCGCAAGGTTCAGATCTACCACCAGGCCGCGCAGCAGGTCGAGCAGGCGCGCCTGCACCGAGACGTCCAGCCCGCCGGTGGGTTCATCCATAAACACCAGCTTCGGGTGCGTGACCAGGTTGCGGGCGATCTGCAGGCGCTGCTGCATACCGCCGGAGAAGGTGGTGGGCAGGTCGTCGATGCGCGAGGCGGGGATTTCAACTTCTTCCAGCCAGTGCTGCGCCGTAGCGCGGATATTGCCGTAATGGCGCGCGCCGGTGGCCATCAGGCGTTCGCCGATGTTGCCGCCCGCCGAGACCTGACGGCGCAGGCCGTCCATCGGGTGCTGATGCACCACGCCCCACTCGGTTCGCAGCAGGCGGCGGCGCTCGGCCTCGCTCATGCCGTAGAGGGAGTGTCCCTGATAGAGTATCTCGCCGTGTTGCGGCGCGAGGCGCGCGGAGATGGACTTCAGCAGGGTGGTTTTGCCGGAGCCAGACTCGCCGACGATCCCCAGCACTTCGCCCGGCCACAGCTCGAACGACACGTCGCTAAAGCCTTTGCCCGGCGCATACAGGTGGGTCAGGTTGTTAACCGAAAGCAGCGGTTTCATTGGCCGTTCGCCTCGCTCTGTTGGCGGCAGAAATCGGTGTCGGAGCAGACAAACATCCGTTTGCCCGTGTCGTCCAGCACCACTTCGTCCAGGTAGCTGTGTTTGGATCCGCAGATGGCGCACGGCTCGTCCCACTCCTGCACCGTAAACGGGTGATCGTCGAAATCCAGGCTTTCGACACGCGTGTAAGGCGGGACGGCGTAGATGCGTTTTTCACGCCCGGCGCCGAACAGCTGCAGGGCGGGCATCATGTCCATCTTCGGGTTATCGAATTTCGGGATCGGCGACGGGTCCATGACGTAGCGCCCATTCACCTTCACCGGGTAGGCGTAGGTGGTGGCGATATGGCCGAAGCGGGCGATATCCTCATACAGCTTCACCTGCATGACGCCGTACTCTTCCAGGGCGTGCATGGTGCGGGTCTCCGTTTCGCGCGGCTCGATAAAGCGCAGCGGCTCCGGAATTGGCACCTGGAAAATCAAAATCTGATCTTCAGCGAGCGGGGTTTCCGGAATGCGGTGACGGGTCTGGATCAGCGTCGCGTCTTCGGTTTTTTCAGTGGTGGTGACGCCGGTGACGCGCTGGAAGAAGCTGCGGATCGACACGGCGTTGGTGGTGTCGTCGGCGCCCTGATCGATGACCTTCAGCACGTCCGCCTCGCCGATCACGCTGGCGGTGATCTGAATACCGCCCGTGCCCCAGCCGTAGGGCATCGGCATTTCGCGGCCGCCGAACGGCACCTGATAGCCCGGAATGGCCACCGCTTTTAAGATGGCGCGGCGGATCATGCGTTTGGTTTGTTCATCCAGATAGGCAAAGTTGTAGCCGCTTAAGTTAGCCATGTTTGCGCTCCCGTTGCAGGCGTTTCAGCAGTTCCAGTTCGGCCTGGAAATCGACGTAGTGCGGCAGCTTGAGGTGCGAGACAAAGCCCGCGGCCTCAACGTTATCCGCGTGGGCCAGCACGAACTCTTCGTCCTGCGCCGGGCCTGCAACGTGCTCGCCGTAGTCCGGTGCCTGCAGCGCACGGTCAACCAGCGCCATCGCCATCGCCTTTCGTTCACCGAGGCCAAACACCAGCCCGTAGCCGCGGGTAAAGTGCGGGTCTTCATTTTCGGGCGCGACAAATCCGTTAACCATTTCGCATTCGGTCATCAGCAGTTCGCCGACGTTGACGGCAAATCCCAGCTCTTCCGGCACGATTTCGACGTCGATATAGCCGCTGCGGATCTCGGCCGCAAACGGGTGGTTGCGCCCGTAGCCGCGCTGGGTGGAGTAGGCCAGCGCCAGCAGATAGCCTTCGTCGCCGCGCATCAGCTGCTGCAGGCGGGACGAGCGCGAGCACGGGTAAACCGGCGGCGTGCGGGTGATGTCATCCGGCTGCGCGTCTGAATCCTCTTCCGCCTTCGCCAGACCCTGTTTCGCCAGCAGGCTGAAAACGTGCGGAGACGGTTCTTGTTCGGCGTCAGAGGTACTGAGCGGCGGGGTTTCGCCGTTCGCCAGCAGGGTAAAATCCAGCAGGCGGTGGGTGTAGTCACAGGTAGGGCCAAGCAGCTGGCCGCCGGGAATGTCTTTATAAACGGCAGAAATGCGGCGCTCCAGGCGCATCTCCGCCGTGTTCACCGGCTCGCTGACCGCCAGTTTGGCAAGCGTGGTGCGGTAGGCGCGCAGCAGGAATATAGCTTCCACGTTATCGCCGCTGGCCTGCTTCAGGGCCAGCGCCGCCAGCTCGCGGTCGGCGATGCCACCTTCGGTCATCACCCGGTCGACGGCGAGGTTAAGCTGCTGTTCAATCTGGGCGACGCGCAGCTCGGGCAGCCGTTCATCGCCCCGTCGTCTGTGCGCCTGCAGCGCATGGGCGGCGGCGATGGCCTTCTCGCCCCCTTTGACGGCAACGTACATCAGCACACCTCCACGTGGGTGGTCCGCGGGATCGCCAGCAGGCGCTCGCCGCAGGTCAGGATCAGGTCAATGCCCAGCGGGAACGGGTGCGGGCGCTCGGTCAGCTCGTGAATGATGCACTCCGGCAGCTGTGGCGCGACCATGCGCTCGTCGGCGATGCCTGCCCCCGTGAGGCGCAGCATGCGGCCGCCGCTGAGGCTGGAGACCTGCAAAATCAGCGTGGCGCTGGTCTCCGGGGCGACGGCGCTGCCTTCGCTCAGGTCGTTGAGCTGCTCGTGGCTGATGTGCTCGTCGGCCACGGCAAAGACCGCCTGCCGGGGCTGATCGACCAGCGGGGCGCCGGTGTGAAAGCGCAGGTTCTGGCTGGCGATGTCGTTCGACAGCGCGCCCGAAAGCCATACCGGGGTGTCGTTATCGGCAAGCGTCAGCAGCACGCTGGTGGTGGCCAGATTCAGCGGCAGCCAGCCCTGGGAGAGCTGGTGCAGCGAAACAATCACGCCCGGCTCGCTCATCGCTTTCAGCAGGCGACGAAAACTGTGTTGGGCATCCTGGACGGCCAGGGTAAAAGCAGGTTGAAGCGTCATGCGTTGTCTCCGCGAACGAGCGTAAAGAAGTCGACCCGGCTGGTGTTTACTTCGGCCTGACGTGCGGCAATGCGCGCGGCGCGGTCGGCTTCCAGCGGGGCAATAAGGGTTTCCATTAACGTCTGGAAATAGGACTGTTCCTGTAAAAGCGCGTCGATCACCGCGCAGCGCTCGGCGTGCGCTTTGTCGCGCCCGAGCACGTAGCTGTAGCCCAGCGTGCCGCTGTTCAGACGGATCGCTGCGCGGGTGAGGGTGGCGTCTCCGGCGAAAAAGCGCTCGCCGGTGCCGCCCATGCGCGCCTGGATCTGAACGAGGCCGATCTCCGGGGCGCGGAGGGTGTCGTAATCAGGTGCCAGACTAAGGGCGCTCATGCGGGCAGAGAGCGCGGCAGGCTGGCTGTGGGCCAGCACGCGCATCCAGCGCTGTCGGGTGGCGGTGTCGAAGTGCATTCAGTGCTCCATGGTGAATTCGATCATGTCGGCGCGGGTCAGGCTGACGGAGTATTCCGTCGCGTCGATCTCGCCGTCACGGTGGTTGAGGGTGCGTACGCAGAGCAGCGGGGCCATATTGGGAATTTCAAGCACCTTGCTCTCTTTCGCCTGCGCGCGACGGGCGCTGATGCGCGTCTGGGTGCGCTTGAGCGCAATGCCTGTCGCATCCTGAAGAAAATCATGCAGCGAGCCGCTGGAGAAATGCTGCAGCACAGGCCAGAGGGTGAGATCCGCGAAGTAATGGTCTATCTGGCACACCGCCACGCCGTTAACGCGACGCAGGGTGCGCAGGTGGATGACGTTATCGCCCTCCTGAATCCCCAGCGCGTCCGCCACGTGGCTGGAGGCCGGACGCAATACCGAGAGCAGCTTTTCGCTGGTCGGGTGGCTGCCCTGATCCAGCAGGTTCTGGCTGAAGCGCGCCTGGGCGTTTAGCGGGTAGTCGAACGGGCGCATCAGCACCAGCACGCCCACGCCCTGACGGCGCTGGACCCAGCCGCGCTCGACCAGCTGGTCAATGGCGCGGCGCAGGGTGTGTCGGTTCACCTCATAGCGGTCGGCAAGCTGCTGCTCGGCGGGGAGATAGTCCCCGCAGCGGTAGTGCGTGCGCAGCTCCACTTCGAGCTTTGCCGCAATCTCTTGCCAGCGGGTGGGGTAACTGGTCGGATGTCTGGATAAGTGCATAGAAAACAAAGCCTCGCTTCTCAGATGAAGTGCTTACGCAAACGTTGAGAGAGGAAATCCAGCAGGCTGACGGTGACGATGATGAGTACCATCAGGGCGCAGGTTTGCTGGAACTGGAAACCGCGAATCGCTTCCCACAGGGTGACGCCAATCCCGCCTGCGCCCACCATGCCGACCACGGTGGCGGAGCGGACGTTGGACTCAAAGCGGTACAGGGAGTAGGAGATCAGCAGCGGCATCACCTGCGGCAGAACGCCGTAGAGGATCTCTTCGATTTTGTTGGCACCCGTTGCGCGGATGCCTTCCACCGGGCCGGGCTCGATGGCTTCGACCGCCTCGGAGAGCAGCTTGGAAAGCACGCCGGTCGTGTGGATGAAAAGCGCCATTACGCCGGCGAACGGACCCAGGCCGACAGCGACCACGAACAGCATCGCAAAGACCATTTCGTTGATGGCGCGGCAGGCGTCCATCAGGCGGCGCATGGGCTGATACACCCACCACGGCACGATGTTTTCGGCGCTCATCAGGCCAAACGGAATAGAGAGAACGACGGCCAGCGCGGTGCCCCAGACGGCGATTTGCAGAGTGACCGCCATTTCGCTGAGATAGTCCTGCCACTGGCTGAAGTCCGGCGGGAAGAAGTCGGCGGCGAAGGTCGCCATGTTGCCCGCGTCTTTGAAGAGCAGCAGCGGATCCATTTCCGCGCCCTTCCAGGAGATAACCAGCACCGCCAGCAGGATGGCCCAGCTAATGAGCGAGAACCAGCTGCGCTTTGGCGGTGGGAGGGTGATGGTTTGCATGTTTGACTCCTTAATCCGTTCTCCCTCTCCCTGTGGGAGAGGGCCGGGGTGAGGGCATCAGCGTGCGCATTTCCCCCTCACCCTAACCCTCTCCCTCAAGGGAGAGGGGACTTGAGTTACTGCACCGCTTTATTCACGCTGGTCATCGCGCCTAGCGCGGCGGTCAGGCGGTCGAGGTCTTCAAGCTGGGCCTGAATCGCGGCCACTTTGCTGGTCTTCTCCTCGTCCTTCAGGCCTTTGTTGTCCTTCACGCCCTGCATCTCTTTAAACAGCGCCAGCTGGCGAATCGGGACCAGCTGCAGGTCGCTTGACGGGCGGAACGGTGCCCAACCCAGACGTTCGAGGACCGCTTTCTCTTCCGGCGTTTTGCCATAGGTCATAAAGAAGTCGTACACCTTGTCCTTGGTGTTTTCGGACAGGTTTTTACGCCACACGATCGGGTCGCCGGGGATCAGCGGGGATTTCCAGATAACCTTGATCTCTTTCAGCTTGTCCGGTGCGGAGGTCTTCAGCTTGTCGAGGTTCTCGGTGTTGTTGGTGGCAACATCCACCTGCTTGTTGGCCACGGCCAGAGCGTTGGTTTCATGGCTGGCGTTCACCGTGCGTTTGAAGTCGCTGGCGGAGGCGTTGTTTTTGGCGAAGACGTAGTATCCAGGGACAAGGTAGCCCGAGGTGGAGTTCGGATCGCCGTTGCCGAAGGTCAGCTCTTTGCGTTTGGCGAGCATGTCGTTGAGGTTGTTGATCGGGCTGTCTTTGTTGACGATCAGCACGCTCCAGTACCCCGGGGAGCCATCTGCCGCGACGGTCTGGGCAAAGACCTGGCCGTTCGCGCGGTCCACCGCTTCCATGGCGGAGAGGTTGCCGTACCAGGCGATGTCCACTTTGTTAAAGCGCATCCCCTGGATGATGCCCGCGTAGTCCGGGGCGAAGAAGGCGTTCACTTTGATCCCCAGCTTGGTTTCCATATCTTTCAGGAACGGTTCCCACTGAGGCTTCAGGTTCTGCTGTGATTCCGTCGAAATAATGCCGAAGTTCAGCGCTTTTTCCTGCTCTTGTGCATACGCCGGGCTTAGGAGGGTGCTGAGGCTGAACATGCTGGTAAAGGCCAGCGCGGCAACGGCTTTGTAGCTCATGTACTTTCCTCGGATCGGGTTTAATTAAGCAGCCTGCGCGTTCTCTTCGACGCGGTTAATGCTGCGGTAGAGATGGTCAAAACGTTCGTTATCAAACTGATGGCTCGCGCCATCAAAGAACACGTGTCCCTGACGCAGGGCGACAATGCGTTCGCAGTAGCGCAGGGCGTAATCCACCTGATGCAGCGTGACCACCACGGTAATGCCGTCGTTCTGGTTAATGTCGCGCAGGGTCTCCATCACGATGCGGGCGGACTCCGGATCCAGCGAGGCAATGGGTTCGTCAGCAAGAATGATTTGCGCTTTCTGCATCAGGGCGCGGGCGATGGCGACGCGCTGCTGCTGTCCACCGGACAGGGTGGAAACGCGCTGGTGGGCGAAATGCGCCATGCCGACGCGGGTCAGCGCCTGTAAGGCTTCCTGCTTTTGGGAAGGGGAGAACCAGCGCAGGCAGGTGCGCCAGAACGGGGTGCTGCCAAGCGCGCCAATCAGCACGTTCTCCAGCACCGTCAGGCGGTTTACCAGGTTGAACTGCTGGAAGATGTAGCCCGTCTGGGCGCGGCTCTTACGGATATCGCTGGCGAGACGCCCCGCGCGCTGCACGGTATTGCCCAGCAGCTCGACGTGGCTTTCCGGCGTTTTATCGCAGATGATAAGGCCGCTTAAATGACGCAGAAGGGTGGATTTACCTGAACCAGATGGCCCGAGAAGCGCCACCATGTCGCCCTGCTGGACGGTCAGATCAACGGCATGCAGAGCCTTATTGTGATTGAAGGTCTTGCTCAGTTTCTCGACGCGGATGACAGTTTGCATGTGCTGGGCCTCATGATAAATGTGGCCTCATGCTGGCGCATCAATGTGACATTTGGGTTAAGTCTGGGTTGCGGGAGTTTGAAGAGTTGAGCGGAGTTTGATGACAGGCGGAGGCAGAACGCCCCCGCCCGAAAATTAGTGCTGCTGTTTAACGACGTTAATCATCCACGGCACGCCGTATTTATCGGTGACTTTACCGAAACCGTGTGCCCAGAAGGTTTCCTGCCAGGCCATTTCGATATTCCCGCCCGCGGCGAGGTTGTCGAACCAGCGCTTGCCTTCATTGACGTCCTGGGTATCGAGTACCAGCGTGAAACCCGCGTACTGAGCGTTGCTGCCCGGCGGCATCCCGTCGCTCATCATGATATCGCTGCCTGCAATGCGGACGTTGGAGTGAGCGATAGCGGAATCCGGAAATTTCATACCGGACGGACAGCCTTCCTCGCTGTTATCGCTTTTTGGCATTTCGCCGAAGGTGATTTTATAGAGAGGCTCTGCGCCGACGGCTTGCTGGTAGAAGGCGGTGGCCTCTGCGCAGTTGCCGGCGAAAGAGATGTAGGGACTTAACGGCATAATCTTTACCTCACGTAAGAAAAGCCCATTAAGTGTAGTTCCCGAAAGCCCGGTAAGCGAAGCGCCACCGGGCGGGTAAATCAGTTCTTTTTCACGAACTCTGATTTCAGTTTCATCGGACCGAAGCCGTCAATTTTGCAGTCGATATTATGATCGCCTTCCACCAGACGGATATTCTTCACTTTGGTGCCAATCTTCAGCATGGAAGAACTGCCTTTCACTTTCAGGTCTTTAATCACGGTTACGCTGTCGCCGTCCGCCAGCAGATTGCCGTTCGCATCTTTTACGACAAGTGCATCAGCATCGTGTGATGGTTCGGCATCATTCCATTCGTGAGCGCATTCCGGGCAGATGAACATGCCATTATCTTCATAGGTGTATTCAGAATTGCATTTCGGGCAGTGTGGGAGTGACATATCGGTATCCTCAAAAAGTGTAAACGCGCTGGAAGTGCCAGCTAAATGACGGCAGCGTGCCGAAAAAGGCGGCAAGTATAGCGCAAATCCACACGGTTGTCGGTGATATTGTGAATTAAAAAAGATGCAAAAAGCGTATCGGGAGTGACACTTCCTGTCAGTCAGTTAAGCGATGCTTACGTCATTAGCACGGTGGGAAAAAATTGATGCTAAATATATCGAATATTTTATTGCAGCAAATTGCTACGCCCCTCCATTTCGG
This sequence comes from Enterobacter sp. PL_is379, assembly GCF_055817355.1. Lineage (NCBI taxonomy): Bacteria > Pseudomonadati > Pseudomonadota > Gammaproteobacteria > Enterobacterales > Enterobacteriaceae > Enterobacter > Enterobacter sp. PL_is379. Next base: position 8,488 of record NZ_JBVPGT010000019.1, on the reverse strand, counting down.
ATAAGGTGAAGCAACACATCGTTATTTATCTCCTGACCTCGCTGCCATACATATCTTTTGGCAGGGGCGTATTACCTCTCTTTTTAGATGGGTAAATAATGATGATATATCCTGAAGTTTCTTAAAATTGGGCTACGCTTTTTTCTTTTGGCTGTCAGGCCAGGAGGAGAGCTTTACACGCCATGCAAGGATAGCGAATTATTTCTGATTATCATCAATTAGTTATATTTCGGCGAACATGTTTTCCACACGTGATCATATAAGCCTGAACAACATAATTAATACCAGTGGCTTAATAAAAGTAATAAATTTGCGTTAAGGAAAGTCTTTTATCATGCACACACAGACCATTTTTGAATTAAGCCAGGAAGCCGAGCGTTTGTTACAGCTCGCCCTGCAAAATCTTGATACGTTGAAATCAATGCCGGCTGCGATGCTGGAGAGCACAGCGGCTGCCATTACGGGTGAAAAGAACAACGTTTTACCTTTGCATTTTAGCGCGCGCGGCGTCGATGCACAGCAGGCGATGCTGAATAATGAATTACGGAAAATAACCCGGCTGGAAATGGTTCTGGCTATTGTTGGCACCATGAAAGCGGGGAAATCGACCACCATTAATGCGATTGTAGGGACCGAAGTGTTGCCGAACCGCAATCGTCCGATGACGGCGCTTCCCACCCTGATTCGGCACACGCCGGGTCAGAAGGACCCGGTGCTGCATTTTTCACATGCCTCGCCGATTGATGAATTGATTCAACTGCTCCAGAAAAAGCTATGCGATTACGATCGGGGGAAGCTGGCCCAGCATCTTGAAATTGATAAAGACATGAATACGCTGCTGGAGCGCATTGAAAAAGGAGAAGCTTTTGAGAAGCATCACCTTGGCGCGCAGCCGATATTTCATTGTCTGAAAAGCCTCAACGACCTGGTGAGACTTTCCCAGGCGTTAGGTGTGGCGTTTCCGTTCTCTGAATATGCGGCTATCGAACATATTCCGGTCATTGAAGTGGAGTTCGTGCATCTTGCGGGTCTGGATGCTCATCTCGGACAGCTGACGCTGCTCGATACGCCCGGGCCGAATGAGGCCGGACAGCCACATCTGCAAAAAATGCTCAACGAGCAATTGTCCCGTGCGTCGGCGGTGCTGGCCGTGATGGATTATACCCAGCTTAAATCCATCTCTGATGAAGAAGTTCGCCAGGCCATTTCCGCTGCGGGAAAATCAGTGCCGTTGTATGCGCTGGTCAATAAATTCGATCAGAAAGATCGCAATAGCGACGATGAAGAGCAGGTCCGGGCGATGATCTCCGGTACCTTAATGAAGGGCAATATTTCACCTGGCCAGATCTACCCCGTTTCATCCATGTGGGCATATCTGGCGAACCGCGCGCGCTACGAGATGAGTACCCACGGACAGCTGCCGGATCATCAGGAGCAGCCCTGGGTGCAGGATTTTGCCGAGGCTGCGCTTGGTCGTCGCTGGCGCACGGCGGACCTGGACGATATCGATCATATTCGTCATTCTGCCGATTTGCTCTGGGAAGATTCGCTGTTTGAACAACCCATACGCAAATTGATTTACGCCGCCTATGCCAATGCCTCGCTATACGCCCTGCGTTCGGCTTCGCATAAGCTCCTTAATTACGCACAAAATGCCCGGGAGTACCTCGACTTCCGCTATCAGGGTCTGACGGTTGCCTTTGAGGCGCTGGAATTGAATATTGCACGTCTGGAAGAGGACACGGCGCTTCTTCAGACGCGCCAGTGCGTCGTGAGCGATGAGGTGAAACATGAAGTTGAGGAGGCGCTGAACGCCACTGCGGACTTTATGGGGGCCCAAAAAACCGCGCTTAACCAGGCGATTGGCGAGGTGTTCAGCGCTCGGCATATTCTTGATTTGGCAGGCATCGATCGGCAGAACCCTCACGGTGGCGAGCCGCACGAGCTGAAGCAGCTGGTTCTGGACGATGAAGGGCAGGCGCAGATCGCGCTGAGTAAAATCCGCTCCTCCTGCGAGCTGGTGATGCTGGATGCGCAGACGAAGATTTGCCGGGAACTGGCGTTACGCTTCGACCAGCTTGAGTCTACGCTGGCGCGCTCCCTGAACGAAGCCATGCGCCCTATCGAAGCACGTATTAAAGAGCATCTGAGCCATGCGGGTTTTCGGGCGCGAATCAGTTTCCCGGCGTTTCAGGCGAGCCAGCTTAACTTCAATACGCGGGCGCTGTTTAACGATGCGATTGCGCAGGATGACAGTCAGGCAGACCCGCCATCAGGCGGGAGCAGCATGCGGGAAACGGTCTCTCGCTGGCTCAATAATCCGGGCTGGGGCTGGGATGAGTATGTGGAAACGCGCACGCGCTATGTTATCGACATTGCGCAGCTACATGACAAATTTAAGCAACATATTGAGCAGTTTTGTGAACAAATACGTAAAGCTTTGTCCGCGCAGGTCGATGTCTCTGTTACGGCAGGAATGGCAACGTTCTTTGCAGAATTTTCGTTGTGCCTGACCGGGTTACAGGAAAGCTTGCGTGATAGCCTCGCAGTGCGTCAACAGAATGAGCATTCAACCCGAGCGCTCTGCCAGTTGTTGAAGCAAAGTATCACTACTGCGACGTGGATACAGGAAGATACCCGACTGTTACGCGATGATATTCAAACTCTATTCGCGGCAGAGCAACCATGACAACACCACTACTGGACGGCCCCGGGCGAACGCTGGAGTGTATTAATCCAAAATTTATGGTCGATCTGGTGCAGGGGGGAGACGCGGCGCGTCATCCTCACCTGGGACCACAGCAGCTTCAGTTTCGTGAGCGTTTGACGCAGGAAATCATGACGCATACCCGGCTACGCCCCTGGGCGATGGCGGGGATGCTCAATGAAAATGCGGGGCTGCGCCTGGGGCTGGCGGAAAAACTGGCCGGCATGCTTGATCCGGGTCATCTCGCGCTGACGCTGATGGCTGAGAAGCTGATTGCTTTGCGCCAGCAGACTCACCCGCGCGCCCCGCAATCCCCTGGGCTGATGCAGCAATACGGTGAACTCGCTTCTCATTTTACCCAACGCGCAGCATATAAAGAAAAGGCGCTGACCCAGCGCGGGCTCACGGTGCAGGCGGGCGAGCACAGTGAGCAGATTTTTACCCGCTGGCGGGCCGGGCACTATGATGGCTGGTCGCTGGCCGGGCGCTGTTTTATTGTCCTGGAAGAGCTGCGCTGGGGGGCATTTGGTGATGCATGCCGCCTCGCGAATGAAGATGTGGCGGCAATGCTTAAGGATAACCTGCGCAGCATGGCGGCTAACTATCTGGCGCAGGGCATTAATGCGTCACCCACGACCCGCCATTTCTATCACCAGTGGCTGACAACGCCGGCCTCTCCGGGTTTAATCGATCATAAAGACATGCTGGGGTGGCTGGGGGACTGGTGTCAGGCGGATCAACATCCGGTGAGCTGGTCAGTCACGCAAAACTGGCAGACCGTCGCGCTGGGTATGCCGAGGCTCTGTTCGGCAAAACGGCTGGTTGACGGGATGGTGGAAGAGATTTTTGGATGATTCCTTCCCCCTCACCCTAACCCTCTCCCCGCAGGGGAGAGGGGATGGTTTGGTGCGGTGTGTTAATGATTCATTTCTATTGGTTTCGGTTCAGGCTGGGCCTCTTGCATATTCCCGTAGCGTTTCGCATACAGCGCCGTGATGATTGGCACCAGAATCGCGGTGACAATGACGCTGGCGGCAACCAGCGCCGTCGCTGAAGCGGCCACCGGTTCAAAGGCCGGGTTAATCTGGGCAATAATCACCGGGTTTGCGACGGCAGCCCCTGCGGCTGAAGAGGCGGCGACGCCGGCCGTGCCGTTTCCTCCTCCGATCACGCGGTCGGCAATGATCAGCGGAATACCGGTAATGACGATCACGGCGACCCCCAGCACAATACCCAGCAGGCCGGTATCGAGGATAACCTTCAGATTAATGGTGTTCCCCAGTGCGAAGCCGAAGAACGGGATCAGCACCGGCGTGGCTTTGCTGAAGAAATCACGCAGATCGTGATCGAGATTGCCAAGGGCAAAGCCGATCAGGAAGGGCAGGATCGCGCCGACAAAGTGGTGGGGTTCAAAAGAGGCCAGGCCAGCAGACCCCAGGATCAGCATCGTCATCAGCGGACCAGATTCCAGAGACATCAACACAAATGCGCCGGACTCTTCTTTCGTCCCATACTGGTTCATCAGGCTGGCGTACAATCCGCCGTTAGTCATATCCATCGCCGAGACAATCGCCAGGACCGATAATCCCGCGAAGAACCCGGTCTGAATTCCAGTCTCCGGGATGAACATCGCGCATATCATTGCTACCGCCCAGGCTACGGCTATTTTGGTTATCACCAGCGTGCCGGATTTCCGTATTACAGTACCTGTTGCCCGCAAATTAATGGATGCGCCGATACAAAAAAACCAGACGGCAAGAATCGGAACCGTGCCCGTTATCATGCCTTTTGTGAAACCGCCAAAATAAGCCCCGGTATCAGGGGCAAGGGTATTCAGGATGGCGCCCAGTACCAGCGGAACCAGCATCATACCGCCGGGTATGCGTTCTATCGTGGCTTTAATCTTCATGGACAAACCTCACATCGGATCCCGCAGGACGGGTGACAGGTGTTAAAAATTAGTCAATAAATTCAATTAATTGCTCTTGTCGCTTGCGGTGTTTTTTCGATAATCCTGCACGCATAATTAAATGTGTGCTCTCGATTAACCTCATTCTGTAAAACATAAAACGCTGAATTCAGATTTATCATGCGATCATTGGAATATCGATTCAATGAAAATAAAACATCGTTTTAGTTATCTTTGTCACATATTCAATGTAAAACCTGAGTCCGGTTCCTGTTGATGGAAATTTATGTAAATTTGATGTGAATTAACGAGGTTTGTTTTTCTGTTACGAAAGAAATAATGACGTGCGTGAGGATGCTCTTTAGGTAGGTTAAGGAAGTGCTTATTGGCACTCCTTGACAAAAATTTGACTAGGTTGACCGGACGCGAAAATATGTGTGAAGTTGATCACAAATATAAACGCTGGTAGGGTAAAAAGGTCATTAACTGCCCAGGCAGGCGTCAACAGGTTCGGTTGTATCGGCGTAAAACGTCAATGTAAGTAAACCTGCTACGCTTGAATAAGGCGATTCGCATGGAGCGGATCCCATGGTTCACAGAACGTAAACTGGACTGTGAAACAGACAGGGCCGAGTCAACGAGGATAGCTATGCTAAGAAGGAAAAAGATTAAACCCATCACACTTCGCGACGTCACCATTATTGATGACGCAAAGCTGCGTAAAGCCATTACCGCAGCCTCGCTCGGTAATGCGATGGAATGGTTCGATTTTGGTGTCTACGGCTTTGTGGCCTATGCGTTAGGTAAAGTGTTTTTCCCCGGGGCCGATCCCAGCCTTCAGATGATTGCCGCACTGGGTACGTTCTCCGTTCCCTTCCTGATTCGCCCGCTGGGTGGACTGTTCTTCGGTATGCTCGGCGATAAATATGGCCGTCAGAAAATTCTTGCCATCACCATCGTCATTATGTCGATCAGTACATTCTGTATCGGCCTTATCCCGTCTTACGCCACCATCGGCATTTGGGCACCGATTCTGCTGCTGATCTGTAAGATGGCACAGGGCTTCTCCGTGGGGGGTGAATACACCGGCGCCTCGATCTTTGTTGCCGAGTACTCCCCGGACCGTAAGCGCGGTTTTATGGGAAGCTGGCTGGACTTCGGCTCGATTGCCGGGTTTGTTCTGGGCGCGGGCGTGGTGGTGCTGATTTCAACCGTAGTGGGAGAAGCGAACTTCCTCGACTGGGGCTGGCGTATCCCGTTCTTCCTGGCATTGCCGCTGGGGATCATTGGTCTCTACCTGCGTCATGCGCTTGAAGAAACGCCCGCGTTCCAGCAGCACGTCGATAAGCTGGAACAGGGTGACCGCGAAGGGCTGCAGGATGGTCCGAAGGTATCGTTCAAAGAGATTGCCACTAAGCACTGGCGCAGCCTGCTGACCTGTATTGGCTTGGTGATTTCGACCAACGTGACCTATTACATGCTGCTGACCTACATGCCGAGCTATCTGTCGTATAACCTGCACTACTCGGAAGATCACGGTGTCTTGATTATTATCGCCATCATGGTCGGTATGCTGTTTGTGCAGCCGATTATGGGCCTGTTGAGTGACCGTTTTGGCCGTCGACCGTTCATTATTCTGGGAAGCGTTGCGCTGTTTGCTCTGGCAATCCCGGCATTTATTCTGATTAACAGCGATGTGCTGGGGCTGATTTTTGCCGGTCTGCTGATGCTGGCGGTGATCCTTAACTGCTTTATCGGGGTGATGGCCTCAACGCTGCCAGCGATGTTCCCGACACATATTCGCTACAGCGCGCTGGCCGCGGCCTTTAACATCTCGGTGCTGATTGCCGGTCTGACCCCGACGCTTGCCGCCTCGCTGGTGGAGAGCACGCAGAACCTGATGATGCCGGCTTATTACCTGATGGTGATCGCGGTGATTGGTTTGATTACCGGTATTACCATGAAGGAGACGGCGAATCGTCCTCTGAAAGGCGCAACGCCTGCGGCATCGGATATTCAGGAAGCGAAAGAGATCCTGCGTGAGCACTACGATAACGTAGAGCAGAAGATTGAGGATATTGACGCAGAGATTGAAGAGCTGCAGAAAAAACGCTCCCGACTGGTGGACCAGCATCCACGCATCAACGAGTAATAAAAAAACCCGCCAACGGCGGGTTTTCTTTTATTAGCATCCGGCGGCGATGTAGTCGCCATTGGCACTGATGGGGATCACCGTCAGGAACAGCACCGTCGCGAACAGGATCAGGACTATCCCTCCGGCTATTTTGACTGCCGGTACGAGCCATCTTAATGAGGCGCTTTCTCCGAACCAGCTCACCGTGCGCTCGCGGGCGTAGCGTACTGCCAGTGAAAGCCCCACGATAGAAAGCGCGGTTCCCAAAGACATGGTCATGACGGCGGCCACCCCCCAGGTGACAATGCCCAGCGCGTTCGAAAACATCAGAATCATGATCGCCCCGCTGCACGGGCGTGCGCCAATCGCCAGAATCACACCAAGACGGGTTTTCCAGTCGCTTTGTGTCAGGTTTGCCCCCACGCCATGATGACCGCAGCCACAGTGTTCATCGTGCTGATGAAGCGGTTTGATGGCTGAGATCGTTAACCTGTGTGGACGCAGGCTCTTCAGCGCCTGGTAAATAACAAACGCGCCAAATGCGCCAATAAGCACTGCACTTATCTTCTCCACGTACCAGCGGCTGGTACTGATATCCCCTGAGGCGAGGTTAAACCCTATAGCCAGAATAAAGACAAAAAGAATGGCGCTGACGCCCTGCATCAGGCTACCCAGGAAGGGGACGACCCGGGCGGCCAGCTCGCTTTCCTTATTGGTGGTCAGATAGGTCGTCACAATGAATTTTCCATGCCCGGGTCCGATGGCGTGGAGAACGCCATAAAGGAAAGCGCCCGTTAACAGCCATAATCCGCCGCTGTACTGGTGGTTATTAAGCTGCAGCAGATACATCACCAGATAACGGTGCAGCGTAATTTGTGTGGCGAGACACCACTGGATAAAAGCGTTCCAGTGCGCATGCAGGGTAAAACCGGCAAAGAGGATTGCCAGCAGCATCACTCCTGCTGTAGGGAGACGCCAGTCACGGGCGAGGCGTTGTGTGGTCATGAGGATGGGCCTGCACAGGGGAGAGTATTTGCCGCTAGTATAGTTGATCTTCCCGCGCAATTCGTAGGATCGCATCGCGATCCGCTCATGATTGTGGATAACTTTGTGTGTAAAAGGGTATAAGGCGGGGTTTTGCTGGGGAATGCAGCAGTCAGTCATTTTTTTGCAACTTTTCGGTTGCGGTCGTTCGGGAACTCCCTATAATGCGCCTCCATCGACACGGCGGATGTGAATCACTTCACACAACAAGCAGTTCGGTTGAAGAGAAAAAATCCTGAAATAACGGGTTGACTCTGAAAGAGGAAAGCGTAATATACGCCACCTCGCAACGGTGAGCGAAAGCCGCGTTGCACTGCTCTTTAACAATTTATCAGACAATCTGTGTGGGCACTCAAAGTGACATGGATTCTTAACGTCGCAAGACGAAAAATGAATACCAAGTCTCTGAGTGAACATACGTAATTCATTACGAAGTTTAATTCATGAGCATCAAACTTAAATTGAAGAGTTTGATCATGGCTCAGATTGAACGCTGGCGGCAGGCCTAACACATGCAAGTCGAGCGGTAGCACAGGGAGCTTGCTCCTGGGTGACGAGCGGCGGACGGGTGAGTAATGTCTGGGAAACTGCCTGATGGAGGGGGATAACTACTGGAAACGGTAGCTAATACCGCATAACGTCGCAAGACCAAAGAGGGGGACCTTCGGGCCTCTTGCCATCAGATGTGCCCAGA
>NZ_JBVPGT010000027.1:0-265469 GCF_055817355.1 Enterobacter sp. PL_is379 | reverse complement strand
GTACACCGCATAGCGGGTGCCCGTCAGCTCAACGGCGCTGACCGCCACGCGGGTAATCTTGCCGTTAATATAGCGGGACGTCAGCAGGCTCTGCGTCGGGATGGTCACCGTGACCGGCTGGCCCAGCAGCTTGCTGCGGTCAATGCGCGCGTCAGTGCCGAGCACGGTCAGCGTCAGCGCGAACGACTCGGACATCGCCTCGCGGCCCGTCAGTTTCCAGAACAGAAGCCCCTCCACCGGGAGCTGAACGGTAATTCGGTTGAGCATAATCTTTATTCCATCTAGCTTATGCGATGCAGAAAAGGGGTTCGCATCTGTGATAAAGCGTCATTCAAGAAAGGGGCTTTTCCCTCTTGATCATCCAAAAAACAAGAGAGTAGATTTTCAGTAATTCTGAAGTGACAAATAAGCCTACATTCAACCAGATGTTTGAAATATCAAACATACTTACTAAAAGAGGGAAAAATGAGACCGAACATCTGAATGAAATCAAGCGAAATACTTCCTGAGCAAGGGCAAATTTAATCGCTCCGATCTTTCGCTTGAAGAATAACCAGGCCGAAGCACACAAAGAGAGTAATAAAAGTAAGTCAAGCACAAAAAAAAGCATGACCAAAATGCTGAAACCATCACCTGCATAATAATGCAACGAATCACTAAACGCTTTTGCATCAGAAATGAATGGAATTCTGTCGTGGCGAACTGAATTCACGCAATAAAGCAATATTGCGAGAAGATCCATACTTCCCCAGAAATACCATAATTTGCTATTTAAATGAGCGAGGTTATTTTGCGTACGCCCGATATTGTTATTTACAAAAATGGGGAGGCACATGTTGGCTTCAACTCAACTCTCCGGGTTAGGATTAAATTCAAAACGCATAAACAGGAGAGACAATCTTCTCGCATTCCCTGGATGAAGCCTCTGGCTTCGAAGATCGTACACTTCCATAGTCTCTCCTGTTTAAATTCCTACGGATTCACCAGCCAGGTGCCCGGCTTGGCAATATCCAGCGTCTGGCCACGCGTTCTTCCGTTGCCCTGCAGTTCAATCTTCGCCTCTCCGGCCGGCAGCTTGAGCGATGCATAGCCGTTGGTTCCCGGGCGCAGCGCTTTTGGCTCGCCGTTCACTTTCAGCGTTTCGCCGTCGAGGATGCGGATATAGACCAACGCAACAGGGTTCGCGACAGGCGGTGGCGTCTGTTGCGCCGTCGCCTGCTCGCTCACCTTCGCCGTTTCCGGCTTCACGTCTGGCGCGTTCGCGGCTGTTTCGGTCGAACGCGCCTCTGCCGGTGCCTGTGCAGCCTGCTCAGGCGTATCGTTACCGCCGCTGAACAGCATCGCCCCGGCGACAATACCCACCAGCACCCCTGCGGCAACCATGCCCGGGATCTTGTAGCGGCGCCAGTCGAGCAGCGAAGCCGGTTGTTCCTTCTCCACCGGTACCAGCATCGTGCCGGGCTTTTTCGCCGTCAGCACATCGTTGATACCGGCGACCGGCATCTCTATCAGCGCGGCGAACTCGTCGATGGACTGCGGACGGTCCTCCATGTGCAGCGCCAGCGCGCGGTCAATGGCCTGCAGCAGCGGAATGGAATAGCCCTGCGGCATGATTTCCACCAGCGGTTTGCAGGTATCCTGAATAGAGCGCACCACGCTGACCGGCGGCGGAGAACCCACAATCAGGGTACGCAGCACCGCGCCGAGGGCGTAAATATCCGTCCACGGGCCCTGCTCGCTTTCGTTGTCGTCGGTGTACTGCTCAATCGGCGCAAATCCCGGACGCAGCATGGTTTCCGTTTCGTCGGAGAGATTACCGATGGTGCGTCGCGCGGAGCCGAAATCGAGCAGCACCGGCAGGCCGTTATCCTGGATCTGAATGTTATCCAGAGAGATATCGCGGTGCAGGTAGCCTTCGTCGTGGATGGTCTTGATCGCACCGAACAGCATCGGCAGCGTGCGGCGGATCCAGGCTTCGTTGATCAGCTCCGGCTTTTCTTCGCGCAGGCGCGACAGCGTGGTGCCGCTGTAAAACAGCGTCCCCATATAGGCCGTGTCGTTTTGCACCCAGAAACGCAGGACGTGCAGCAGGTTCGGGTGGTTAAAGCGCGCCAGCAGACGCGCTTCCTGAATAAAGCTGTTCAGGCCCGCGGAGAACGCTTTGCCAAAGCGCTCGCTGCGCAGCACCAGGGTCATGTCGTCGCCGCGCACGGCGAGCGAGGAAGGCATAAATTCTTTGATAGCGATAGTGCGTTCGAGCTGGTGATCCCACGCGCGATAGACAATGCCAAAACCGCCGCCGCCGATCACCTCTTTGATTTCAAACTCGTTGAAGCGGTACCCGACCGGGAGCGCGTTTGGGACAGTCCGATTGTTATCATTATCCGTCATCTTTTACAGTTCTCTTGATGATTATTACGCGGCAAACTGACAGTGAAACTCGCCCTGCTCGCAGGTGACGTGCAGACGTCGGTACTGCTCGTCGCTGCGGCTGGCGGTAAGTAAGATCTGGCTCATCTGAGGCAGCAGAGTGTTGGTCAGAATAGCGTCCACCATGCGGCCGCCGGACTCCACCTCGGTACAGCGCTGAACAATTTGTTCCACCACGCTGTCGTCAAACTCAGAAATAATGCTGTGATTCTCTTCCAGACGACGCTGAATGCGCTTGAGCTGCAGGCGAACAATCTGCCCCAGCATCTCGTCGCTGAGCGGGTAATACGGCACCACCAGCAGACGGCCCAGCAGCGCGGGCGGGAAGACCTCCAGCAGCGGCTGGCGCAGCGCGCCGCTCAAGGCGTCCGGCTCCGGCACCAGCTCCGGATCGGCGCACATGGCGCTAATCAGGTCGGTGCCGACGTTAGACGTCAGAATAATGATGGTGTTACGGAAATCAATGTGGCGCCCCTCTCCGTCTTCCATCCAGCCTTTATCAAAGACCTGGAAGAAGATTTCGTGGACGTCCGGGTGCGCTTTTTCAATTTCGTCCAGCAGCACCACGCTGTACGGGCGGCGGCGCACGGCCTCGGTCAACACGCCGCCTTCACCATACCCTACGTATCCCGGAGGCGCACCTTTTAAGGTGGACACGGTGTGCGCTTCCTGGAACTCACTCATGTTGATGGTGATAACGTTCTGCTCGCCGCCGTACAGCGACTCCGCGAGCGCCAGCGCGGTTTCGGTTTTACCGACGCCGGACGGGCCGCACAGCATAAAGACGCCCACCGGTTTGTTGGGATCGTCGAGCTTCGCCCGCGAGGTTTTCACGCGGCGGGCAATCAGATCCAGACCGTGACGCTGGCCGATAACGCGCTGGTTCAGCGTGTCGGCAAGGTTGAGCACCGCGTCGATCTCGTTTTTCACCATCCGGCCCAGCGGGATCCCGGTCCAGTCAGAGACCACCGCGGCAACCACGTTTTCATCCACCGCCGCAAACAGCAGCGGTTCATCACCCTGTAAGGCGTTCAGCGCCTGCTGCTGTTCCGTCAGCTTGCCGCGCAGCTCAGCGGTATCTTCTTCGCCCGCCGCGAACAGCGCGGCGCGCAGGCGGATAATCTCCTGCACCAGACTGCGCTCTTCTTCCCAGCGCCGGGACAGGGCTTCGCGTTTTGTCTCATACGCGTCACGTTCGGCGCGTAACGTTGCTACGCGCTCAGCGTCTCCGGCACCGACGCGCGCCTCGCGTTCTGCGATCTCAATTTCCACGTCCAGCGCGGCAAGATGGCGCAGGCAGTCTTCCAGCTGCGCAGGCGGCGCGCTCTGGCTGACCGCGACGCGGGCGCAGGCGGTGTCGAGCAGCGCAACGGCTTTATCCGGCAGCTGACGCGCCGGAATGTAGCGATGCGACAGCTTCACCGCCGCGCTGACCGCTTCGTCAAGCAGCAGAACCTGGTGGTGCGTCTCCAGCGGCGACACGGTGCTGCGCAGCATCAGAATGGCTTTCGCTTCGTCCGGCTCGTGCACCTGCACCGTCTGGAAACGACGGGTCAGCGCGGGGTCTTTCTCGATGTACTTTTTGTATTCCGCCCAGGTAGTGGCGCCGATGGTGCGCAGCTGACCGCGCGCCAGCGCGGGCTTCAGCAGGTTTGCCGCATCGCCGGTCCCCTGCTGGCCGCCTGCGCCAATCAGGGTGTGGATCTCATCAATAAACAGAATGATCGGCGTGGCGCTGGACTGGACTTCATTAATAAGCGCCTGCAGCCGGGCCTCGAACTCGCCTTTCATGCCTGCGCCGGCTTGCAGCATGCCGATATCCAGCAGCCACAGCTGAATGTTCTGCAGCGGCTCCGGCACGTCGCCGTCGGCGATACGCAGCGCCAGACCTTCCACCACCGCCGTTTTCCCGACCCCGGCTTCCCCGGTCAACAGCGGGTTGTTCTGACGACGGCGCATCAGGATATCCACCATCTGGCGGATCTCCTCGTCGCGCCCGACAACCGGGTCAATCTTCCCGTCGCGGGCGCGGGCGGTCAGGTCCTGGCCGTACTGGGCCAGCGTCCCCTGCGCAGCCGGTACTGCACCCGCCGGCGCATCGACGGCGGCAGCGGCCTGCTGCGTCTCTTTGCTGTTGGCGCAAATAGCGTCGAACTGCTCAATCAGCACCTCGACGTTAAGGCGGGTGAACTGCGACGAGATGCTTTTCAGCACGTTGGCCAGATTCCAGGTTTTCAGCATGCCGATCAGCAAATGGCCGCCGCGAATACGGCTGACGCCAAACTTCAGCGAGCCGAAGACCCAGGCACGCTCAACGGCGCTGTCGATGTGTTCGGAGAGATCGGAAACGGAACTCGCCCCGCGCGGAAGGACATCCAGCGCCGCAACGATATCGCGCGTCAGCTGCTGTTCATCAAGGGCAAAGTGGCGGATGACCTGCTGCAGATCGCCATCCTGCTGCTGCATCAGCTGATGCAGCCAGTGCACCAGCTCAACATAGGGGTTGCCGCGCAGCTTGCAGAACGCAGTGGCGCTTTCCAGAGAGGTAAATAACAGCGTATCCAGTTTGCCGAAAAGCACGGCACGGCTTATTTCTGACATGTTCGGTTCCATTGATAACAATGCGTTAGAAAAATTATCGCTCTGCGCAATACACCAGATCGCCACGCGGGACAGGCCGCGGCTGAAGGCCCAGCCAGGTGTTGTAGCCTAATCGCCCGGCACCGCCGAGCGTGGTGCCCTGCACCGCGTCTTCACGCAGGATCACCCGTGTTTCCCATTCAAACTCCACCCCGGCGTACTGACGCACCCAGTCACGCAGTTCGGTGACCCACGCTTCCCCCGGCAGAAAACGGTTGTACTCTTCCGCGCTCAGCGGGCCAATGTCGATGCGAAACTTATGCTGCACGTCGCGGACGGCGACGCCGAGAAAGGCGGACTCCCCCATGCGCGGCATGCGGCGTCCTGCTCCCAGCTGCGCCTGCTCACGCGTGGAGAGCGGCATCCACTGCGGCACGTTGCTCACCAGCTTAACCGGCGCCTTAAAATAGTTGCGCAGGATCTTCTCCAGCCCCTCCGGATCCCGCCCGTGGCGGGTCAGGTGCCCGGCGTGGGTAAAGCGGGCATGCGAGCTCAGGCTGCCTTTGTTCATCTGACCCGGCTGCCCCATGCCAATCAGCGACGCCAGGTAGCCTTCAAAGCGCCTGTTATCCGCGCGATCCAGCGAGACGGTGGGCTGCGCATCCGCCCAGGCGCGGTAAAACAGCAGCGCAAGGCGGTGATGGAACAGATCGGCAAACGCGCTGAGGCTGGTGTCCTGATGATGATAAATACGCTCGCGGGCGTATTCGGTCATGTGGACCGGCAGCGGGCCGTTCGGGCCAAACAGGCCGAAGCTGAGGATAGACACCTCATGCAGCCCGCTTTCCTCCCGCTGACGCACCTGAGCCAGCGTCGACGGAGCAAAACTCATCGACGGCTGCTGGCCGATGCGCAGCAGTTCAAATTTCGGCAGCGGCGCGCGTCCCAGCGGGTAGCGCTCGCCGCCCTGGGCATCAATACGCCTCAACAGCTGAAACAGATCGTAGCGCCAGGGCGTCTCGCGGACCCCGTGCCAGAACGCATCCGGCAGCTTCGTCAGACGATGCACGCGCAGCGGTGCAGCGGTGTCACTCATATCAGCGCCCTTTTACCCATGCGCGGCGCCCAGTAGCCAATCTCGCCGCGCTGCTGACTTTTCAGGGTGAACTCCGTAAAGCTGTTGATCGACACCAGACGGGCAAAGAGACGCTCCATCACGCTGCCGAAGAGCCACGGACTGGCGCCGGAAAAGGCTCGCTCATCCACCGTCAGGGTAATGCCGATCCCGCGGGCGAACACCACCGGGCCGGGTTCAGGCACGCGGCGGTGAACCGGTTCCAGCACGCAGTGACGAACGCCTTCCACCTGACGCGCCACGGGCGTTTCTGCCAGGTTGGCGTACAGCCCTAACAGCTGTCGCAGCGCGGCTGCGCCCTCTTCGTTTTCGCTGTCCATCAGGCTGAGGTAGTTCATCTGCAGCTGGCTGATGAGCCGCCAGGTGCTGAACCCTTCTGCCAGCGCCGGACGCGGCGGCGTCGGGCCTTTACGCAGCATCAGGGATTTCACCGGCATGGAATCGGCCATAATGAACTGCCCGAGCTCCTGCTGCAGCATCAGCGGCAGGTCGCGGCTGGTGCAGAGCACCTCGGCAGAGATATAGCGCAGGTTTTCCTGCCAGGGGGCGTGCTGTTCATCCACCAGCGAGACAAAGACCTCCGAGCCGATATAGCCGGTACGCGTACCGTAGCGCAGGGCGTGCTCGGACAGCACGCGCTGTTCGCGGCGCAGGGAAAAATAGGCCCCGTAGTTGCCCGCATCGCCGCTCCAGGTGCTCCAGAACGGACGAAACGTCTGGTCATCACGCTGGCCGTCCGCGCTGCCATAGATTTTTTTGACCGCGTAAATTTCATAATCCAGCGGACGGATGTTATCCACCACCAGATGGTATTCATGCTGGCCCTCATTCAGCTTCTGACGCGCCGCGACCTTTGGGAACAGGTTGATGACCGGCGTGCAGTGCAGCGCCAGGTGGCTGGCATCGACCACGCGCTCCAGCTGTTCATCCGACTTATCCAACAGAATAAAGATATCGAAGGCTTTTTCGTCTGCACAGCGCTGGATGAGCTTGCTCAGGCCGCTGAGGCTAATGAAGCGGAAACGGGCCGGAAAGGCGAAATACTCCTGCAGCAGGCGATAGCCGTCAAAGTTGCGCAGATCGTCCGGAAGCAGCGCCTGGTCAGGCTCAAAACCCTCCTGGCGCAGCGCATCCGACGCCAGCAGCTGTCGCTGCGGCTGCGGGCCGACCGTCTGACAGACGATCCCAACGTGGTGCTCCATCACCAGCTCCAGCAGCTTAAGCGCTTCAATGTCCGGACCGCCGAGGAAAAATTCCAGACGGTCGAAATCCAGATGCCCGAGGTTTTGCGGGCCATCGCAGGCGATGCGGATCCGCAGAGCGCTGCCGATCCCCCGCTGGCTCAGCCCCAGCTGCGCGAGCGGCAGATCGGCAGGCACGCCGCCCAGCTCGACCTTGTCGATTTTCAGCGGCAGCAGGTTGACCTCGTGCGCCGTGGTATAGCTGCAGGTCACGCCGGTTTTTTTCAGCGCCAGGCTGTCCATCATGGTACCGCGCGGCACAATGAAGCCCTTGCTCAGGTCACCCCTGCTGCTGTCGGGCTCAATCTCCGCGATCGCCATCGACGGCGTGGGCGCAAGATAGTTCGGCGCAATCATCTCCAGCAGACGCTGAGAGAAGCGCGGAAACTCCGCGTCCATTTTCATCTGCACGCGGGAGGTCAGGAAGGCGAAGCCCTCCATCAGACGTTCGGTATACGGGTCCGCCACCTCGATGCCGCGCATGCCCAGCCGCCCGGCGACTTTAGGATAGCGTTCGGCAAACTCGGCCCCCATTTCGCGCAGGTAGGCCAGCTCACGGTTGTAGTATTCGAGCAGTTTACTTTCCATGATTACCCCGCATCTTTCAGTTCAAAATGGCCGTTTTCCAGATCGACATCGGTACGAAACAGAAACTCCAGCGGGTAAGGCACACACCATAAACGCCCTTTGATCTCGATGGAGAGCACGTTGTGCAGATCCAGCGAGGAGGTATCCGACACGCAGCGGACCTGCAGCCCCTGCGGCAAAATGCGCGGTTCAAAATTGATGATGGCCTCGGTGAGCTTGCGCTGAATGTCGTGCCATTCGATGTCCGACATTCTTTTCCCGGCCAGCGGCGCGACGCCGAAGTTAACCACCGAGCGGCTCACGTGCGGTAACGCGCTCAAATCACCGGAGGCATCGTGGTTGATGGTATTAAACAGCCACTGCAGATCGCGCAGGACATTGCGGCGCAGGGCGGCGTGGGTGATCAGATTGCTGTTGGCCGACTCGCGCTTTTTTTCCGGGTCGTTATCGGTGAGGCGATCCAGCAGCGAGGGCTGCATTTTGTCGCGCGCCCCCACCTTCTCCTGCTTGCTGCGGGCTTGCCAGCCGCTGCGTAGCAGATCGCCTTCGCCAGCGGGATTACTCATCGGCTCCATCCGTCGCAAACGTCACGAGGCTGAGCGACAGCAGCGGGCTTTCACTTTGCTCGCTCAGCCAGGCCTTCTGGCCCTGGCCTTCATACAGCGTGCCGTCAGTGTCGAGCGGGTGCCAGTCGGTGGTGCGGCCCAGTTTGACCGCATCAGAGGCATCGGCTGCAAACGGGTAACGCGCCGGGATCTGACACACCTGTTCCGTTCCGTCGGTCAAGCGCACCAGCGCGTGACGCCATACCAGATCGGTGACGCTGGCAGGCGCCTGGAAACGGATCTCCGCGATAGCGCTAAACGGCAGCCAGAAATAGCGGCCGTTCACGATGGTTTCGCAGACCGGGCCGAGACGGGCATCGCCGTCCATCAGCCAGTCAAAGGCCTGCGTCTCGTCGTTTTCAAGGGTGACACTACCAGGGTTTGCCTGCGCCTGTTCAAGGGCTTCCAGACGCAGCGCCTGCGCGCGCTCGCCCTCCTCGCTCAGCGCCGCGGCAAGGGTGGTCAGCCACGGCCACTGGGTTTCAGGCATCGCCGGACGCGCCTGTCCCGCCATCACCTGCGCGCGCTGCAGCTCGCCCTGAATGGACTGCTCCAGCAGCGTGACGGTGGGCTTCGCCTGCGGCTTCAACGCCAGCCAGCTTTTCAGCTGGGTCAGGGCACGCGTCCAGTTGCCGCTCAGGGTTAAAAACTGCACGAACGCGGCGCGGAGGTCGGCATCTGCCGGACGGGCTTTGATTTCTGCTTCCAGACGCGCGAGCGCGTCGTTAAGCGACTCACCCGCCAGGTGTTGATAGAGCGTATTCATTGCCATTCCTTAATTTGCCGCGCGCCATGCGCCGACGGCCGGATCGCGCAGCTGAGGACGCAGGGTGTCAATCAGCACGATATTCAGCGGGGTACCGGGTGCCACCCAGGCGCTCCAGGTTTTTTTCACCGCCGCGATACGCGCCTGCAGTTTTGCATCATCGCTGGCGGTTTCACGGGAAATCTCCACCGCGACCGTGCCGTTGCTCTTCCAGCTGTTCAGGGCGTTGTCGTAAGGCAGGATCATCCAGCTCTGGTCGCTGTTTGGGGTGCTGAATACCATGCGCTCTTTGTTGACGGAGGTGATCAGCGCGTTTTCCGGGTCGGCGCTTTGATTCAGCCCGGTGACCGGGAAGCCATGAATGTATGTTACCGCCATCTCTTTCTGCCCGCCGTTGCGGGACTGCGACACAACGGTGTGTCCGCTCAGCCAACTGCCGTTCCCGCAGCGGGTGGTGTCAGAATCCGGAATAAAGAGCGCCGGTGCAGAAGCGCCCCCTTCCCAGAAGGTGCGCAGGTGGCAGCCGTCCTGAAGCGTAAACTCCTGCCACGGCGTACGGTCGGCGGCAACGGTGCGGGAAGCCACGTTCTGATCGGGCGGCAGTAACGCGCCGCTGGCTGGGGTGGCGGTGACGGTCGCAGCAGACGCGGCCTGCTCTTGTTTCACCACCAGCGCCCAATCCTGCGCTTTGCCAGCCGTGCCCTGCGCCAGCGTGGAACCCGCCGGATCGTTGAGCGTCCAGCTAAGCTTATTCACTTTGCTGCACTGGTGTTCCAGCAGTGAGCCAAGACGCGGCACAAAGTTCTCCAGCACGGAGACGTCTTTCTTGCCGTTTGCCACAATGCGCAGCGCCACCTCAGGCTTACACCAGCTCTGCGGCGTGTTGTCTTTGATGTTGTCGATCCAGATATCCAGCTTCTGCGCAGGAGACTGCACGATGCGGAAATTTTCAGCCTGAGCGGTGGAGGTCGCCGCCAGAAGTGCCAAACCCGATAGCCAAAGTTTCATATCGTTCCTTGTGTGTCTAATCAGTTCCGCAGGGAAGAAATTGTGCTGCGTCAGAGAGGGTGTGCAGCAAAGTGGTGTCCTGAGGGTTGCCCATCCATACCGCCAGGGCAGTATAGTTATCCTGAGCATTCCCCTCCTGTTCGCCATTCTTTTGAATGATTTGGTTCATTAAGGTCAGCCACTCCTGCGGCGTATTGACCATATGCAGCGACTGCTTCATTTGCTCTTCGCTGACGCCGTGCCAGAACCCGTCGGTGCACAGTAAAAAGGCATCGCCGTCCTCAACCTGCACCACATCGCTGTAGCTCGCTTCCGGCCCGCCGTTTTCAATCCCCAGCGCCAGATAGAGCAGGTTGCTGTTCAGGTTGTCGGTCTGGTGCCCGGCATCTTTCATCTGCTGCACCAGGCTGTGGTCGGTAGTCACATGCCACAGCCATCCCCGGCGAAACAGGTACAGGCGGCTATCTCCGGCGTGCGCCCAGTAGGCCAGCCCGTAATCACGATCAATGAACAGGCTGACCAGCGTCGTGCCCATCCGGCGATAGTCCTGTACGGCCTGCTGTTCGCTGAGAATGGTGCGGTTCGCCGTCTGCACGTAGTCGCGGATGTGCTGCGCATTAAGATGTTTGTCGCCATCGAAGCGGGAGATAATGCTGTTGCGGGCCAGCGCTGCGGCCACCTCGCCGCCCGGCAGCCCCGCGATGCCGTCGCAGACGACAAAGCAGGCTGAACGTTCCCCTATGGTTTCTCCCGTCTGATCCTGGTTGCTGGCGCGCGTCCCCTGGCGGGAGAGAGAAGCCGTTGCGATATTCATTTGTCTTCCGATCCGCTCTGTGAGTCTTTGTACTGATTGACCTCCATGTCATACGCATGAAGGAAGGCCTCGCCGAACAGGGTGTGGAAGTCATCCTCAATCTCGCCCGCCGTCTCGCCATAGCTGCGAACAAAGTAGTCCCACAGGGCGGCTTTGCGGCTGCCCGGCAGCGCCAGACGAGAGGTCATCCCGTTCTGCTTCGCCTGCTCTTCCAGCTGCTCCGGGTTAAAGGACTGCAGCATCGCGGCAATAATGGCGCGGATGCCGGAGATCATGCCCAGCTGGTGCGCCTGCAGATCGATCAGGGCGTCGCGCACCGATTTTGTCGGCGGCATAAAGCCCGGCATTGGGGTGCCAAACATCTGGATCAGGACAGTTTTGCCGGTCGGCAACAGCTTGAACGGGTTGTTGGCATCGTCCAGCACCATGGTCATATCGGCTTTCACGCCGCGCTTGAGAATGGAGCGCGAGGAAAGCAGCGCCACGGTCCCCTGAGAGAACATGCCGAGGATCTGCCCCAGCTGACGCATATTTTCACGGTCAAACTGCGGGACGGGCTGCATTTCGCTCAGCCCCATCCCCTCCAGCAGTGCCTCCAGCAGCTCACCCTGCAGCACTTCGCCCTTCTCACCGCTGTTTGCCGTGGTGGTTGGTGAGGCGGCGTTATTGACCGGGTCGATGCGCAGGCGGCCCTTCGGGGCCTGAGCGCTACTGCGCGCAACGGCCTGTGGCGTTGGCATGGTGAAGCCTGCGTAATCCGGTCGCGCGGGCTCTTCTTCAGCACGCGGTTCTTCCTGCGGCTCAGGGGCGAATAGCGGAGAATCGGCCAGCACGTCCTCTTCCCGTTCAGGTTCAGGTTCCGGCACTGGCGCAGGCTTCTCGGCAATAATGTCATCCGGATGGGTTAGTGGCGCGCCGCCCATCAGCCCGAGCGGGTCGTCATTACGCGCGGCTGGTGCGCTGGCCTTACCGCCAAACAGGGCCAGCGGATCGAGCTCATCCGTCGCCTCTTCTTCTGGCTTCACGGGGCTCGTCTCGCCCGGCGGCACCAGCGTTGACGGGGTGACGTCGTCAAAAATACTCTCTTTTTTGAACAACGCTTCGTCGCTGAACAGCATGTCCGGGTCGACATGCTTACGCTCGAGTTTTGGATCGCTGTCGTTGAACATCGCCAGCGGATCTTCGGCGTTACGCTCCGGGGCCGCAGGCTGGGAGAACGGATCGTGCGATGCAGCAGGCTGCGGTTTTGTACGGTTGCTGGAGATGCTGTCGGAGATGGAGAACTCCTGCATCAGGCTATCCCAGATCTCCGTTGGCACGGCGGTCGGCTCGGCTTTCCCGCGCGGTGCGGCACTTGCCGGTTTCGGTTGAGAAGCTGGCGCGGTCGCGGGTGCGGCTGTCGGACGCGCCTGCTGGTGCAGGCTGGCCGCCATACGGCTCACGGGCTGGGTATCGTGGATCAATTCGGTCACTTCGATACGGTAGTCATCAATACCGAGAATGTCGCCATCCTGCAGTTCAACCTGACGCCCTCGCTCCAGCGGAATGTCATTTAATACCACGCGGGTGACGCTGCCGCGGTTGGTCACGCGGCATTCGCCCTGGGCGTCCACGTGAACAATGGCCTGCAGACGAGAGATGGTGCGGTCATTATCCGGCAATACCAGATTGTTATCCGTACCGCGCCCAATGGTGCCGCCCGGGGCGTAAAAATCACAGCTGCTTTGCGGCGGCTGATGACCGGGTTTCGTAGAAATAATCGTGAATCGCATGGCGTATTCCTGCTGGTATGATTAGCGCTCAAACGCTGCCGCTCTCGGGGCGAGAACGGCGGCGTTTGGGGCCGGATTCCATTGATTCTATTTTGCGGTTTTGAGCGGACGAATCGCGTCGCTGTTGGCGATTAAGCTGCACTTTAAAACCTGATATTGACCCGGTTCGGTACCGCCTACTTTCTCTTTCAGTAAAGAAACAATCATCTTGTCAGCTTTTTCAAAATTCTCTGCAGGGAGATTGCTTGCTTCCAGCCATGCGGCCGCGCTGGCCTCTGCATCGTCTTTCAGACTTTTGCTGTCCGCAATCTTACTGATGCATCGATTTTGCACCCAGTTTTCAAAGATTTGTTGCTGAGAAAAAGCGCTGACATCAGGCAGGGTTTGGGCATAAACAGCAGAGGCATTTATAGCCAATACCAGCAGTAATAAACGTTTCATTTCAGGCTCCAGAATGTTGCGTTGGTCGGAATAAACGAACCATTACCCGGTGAGCCCAGAAAATGGCAATCATCAGAGCAAATATTACCATTCCAGAGTGTGACATGCCCGGTTGCGTCGCTCCAGCCGTGCCCGGTAAAGATGATAATGCCTTGTTTGCCTGCAAATTGCGCAGGAGTGGGAGAAGAGACAGACATATCGGCATTGCCCAGTACCGTGGGTAGAAATGCAATCATATCTTTAACGCGGAACATATAGCGCTTTTTGTCGTTTCCGGTCACTGTCGCATATTTACTGTTAGAAGGAATAGGAATGCCACAGTAATTTAAAACGTAGCTCATACGAATTGGGCAGGCATTTTTAAAAATACCGGCGTCGATATTATGCTGAACTTTTCCACCCAACAATTTGCCAACCTGTTCTACGCTTACGTTCACTTCTCTGAATCTGTTCCAGGCGGCACCAAAAGCAGGACGCATTTGAGACATCTTGTTTCTCCTTGATAAGAAGCTCCGGATAAAGTGAGCCCTTTCGGGCCCACTATTATTACGCTTCTTTGTTCTCTTTGATGTTCCAGCCAGCGCTGCTTTCAGCACCTTTACCACCCGACGTGGTCTGCTCCCAGTACTGCTGTTTCACTTTGGCAGCCTGGAATGCATAGGTCACACCAACGGTGTCGCCGTTGTCAGCACCGGTGTACTGAACAGAGGTCACCAGCACATCTTCCAGCGTGATGCGGGAGTATTCCACCTGCTGGCCGCCCGCTTTACAAACGGACAGTTCAACTTTAGTCAGGTGTTTACCGCTGGCGCAGTGTTTCAGGATAGCGGTGGTGGATTTGTCGATCAGCGCGTTAACGTGCAGGTCGTTAAAGTTAACTTTACCGGCACCGCCGCCACCGCCAACGCTCATATTACCTGGCTGGGAAGCGCCCCAGGAGAAGGAGGTAATATCAGTCCAGCCGGTGTGGTTAGAATCTTTCGATTCGCCCGTAACACCCTCGACCTTCAGAAACATATCAATAGCCATAATATCTACTCTTCGTGGATGAACAATATTGCTTTCGAAAAAGCACTTATATGGCAAACAGGAAAGCATGGGGCTGAATAAAACCGTCCATATTTTACCTCTGCCTCATATCAAATGACCCGTGTCATTTGACAGTCTTACATTCTCCCGGAATAAATGGAAAGAATGTGAAGTCTTTTACTACTCTGGGTTATCCTGGATCCAGCTACGGTCAGGATCGCCAATGATGACTTGCGGAACCAGTTTGTTCAGTTCGTCGCTATGATAAAGACGTATACAGTTTAAGGTTACGCCTTTGACATCGGGTTTTCGCTCTGAATGAAAACCATTAATTTGATTTTTATATTTTTCGATGAGGGCATTCACTTTATCCGTGCCATTTTCAGCATCAAAAGGTATCCACTCAATAAATGCGCTCGCACTTCTGGCCGCATCAGCAGAAAACTGACTGCCTTTATCTGCCACCTGAGCAAGACAGCGCGCCAGAACTAAATCTTTTAAAACCTGCCGGTATGTTTGCTGATGATAAAAATCAGGATAGTTATTTCCGGCACACACATAAAAGGTCATAAATACGAGGAAAAAACAGAAATGTTTCACCTTATATCCTTTGCCATCGGCCCCACAGCGCATCAGCTATCCAATTCCAACCGGTTCAGCAGTGGAGCGTTCTATAAGCCAGTCCGATGTTGACAGGGGCTTAATTCTCCCATTGCATCGGTAATGATTTCAGAAGCCCGCCGTTTGCTCTCCTGCTCAGATAAATGGGCAAAGCGAGAGTAAAGAAATTCATGAACCGTATTGGGCAAAATCGGATGACCTTTACACCAGGCCTTCCCCTCTGATGCATCAACCACGCCTAATAGATACATATCCGCCTTAATGCGCTCGCGTTCATTCGTTTTTGAAAGCCAGGCACTGGCGAAGCGCGCTGCGCTGAGATTGAAATCGTACCCCGTTAATAAGCCCGGGTCGCGAAGCAAATTTGACGTATCATCCTGCGGTAATGCTGTTGCGTCAGGATAAGAATAATTTCCCGTTTGTGCTTCAGCCAGAGATGCGATAAACAACAAAGCGATTGCAAACAGGTTTATTTTATTCATTGTAATATCGCGTTAGTGGAATACCTTAATTAAATACAAGCCAGCACGAGGTATTAACGTTTCTCTTTCCATTTCTCTGCAACAACGTAGATACCTATCGCTAATGCATTAAGTCCAGCACATAAGAATCCATGCATTGCGATTCGCGGGACATCTTCTGGCCAGTCAAAGATAAACAGATAGTAGCCGGATACCGTCACAAACAGCATGAATGAAATAATTAACAACGCATAAACCATTAAATAGATGATGAATTTTCTTGTTATCGCTTTCACAGGTAAATTCATTAGCTATCTCGTACTCACAATAAGGCTGCCGGCCCCAGGAGGCCGGCTATCTGCATCACGCGTCTTTCGTCTTCAGCGACGGCAGTTTAGATACCAGACGCAGAGAAACGGTCAGACCTTCCAGCTGGTAGTGTGGACGCAGGAAGAACTTCGCGGCGTAGTAGCCCGGGTTGTCCTCAATCTCCTGCACCTGCACTTCCGCAGCTGCCAGCGGTTTACGGGACTTGGTCTCCTGAGAGGAGTTAGCCGGGTCACCGTCGACGTAGTTCATGACCCAGTCGTTCAGCCAGCGTTCCATCTCTTCGCGCTCGCGGAAGGAGCCGATTTTGTCGCGCACGATGCACTTCAGGTAGTGGGCAAAGCGGCAGCAGGCGAACAGGTACGGCAGGCGTGATGCCAGGCGCGCGTTAGCGGTCGCATCCGGGTCGTGGTACTCCGCCGGTTTCTGCAGGGACTGCGCGCCGATGAAGGCGGCAAAGTCGGAGTTTTTGCGGTGAACCAGCGGCATAAAGCCGTTTTTCGCCAGCTCGGCTTCCCGACGATCGCTGATGGCGATCTCGGTCGGGCACTTCATGTCCACACCGCCGTCATCGCTCGGGAAGGTGTGGCACGGCAGGTTTTCCACCGCCCCGCCGGACTCCACGCCGCGAATCGAGGTGCACCAGCCGTACTCTTTGAAGGAGCGGTTGATGTTGGCTGCCATCGCGTACGCGGCGTTCGCCCAGGAGTAGCTGTTGTGGTTCGCGCCGTCGGTCTGCTCCTCAAAGTCAAAGCTGTCGACCGGGTTGGTGCGAATACCGTACGGCAGGCGCGACAGGAAGCGCGGCATCACCAGACCCAGATAGCGGGCATCTTCTGATTCACGCAGTGAACGCCAGGCCGCGTATTCGGTGTTCTGGAAGATCTTGGTCAGGTCGCGCGGGTTAGCCAGCTCCTGCCAGGACTCCATCTGCATTACGCCCGGTGCGGTACCGGTAATGAACGGACAGTGCGCCGCTGAGCCGATGCGCGCCATTTCACCCAGCAGCTCAACGTCCTGCGGGCTGTGGTCGAAGTAGTAGTCGCCCACGATGCAGCCAAACGGCTCGCCGCCGAACTGACCGTATTCCTGCTCGTAGATTTTCTTGAAGATCGGGCTCTGGTCCCAGCCCACGCCCTTGAAGCGCTTCAGGGTACGGCCCAGCTCCTGCTTGGAGATGCTCATAAAGCGGATCTTCAGCATCTCGTCAGTTTCAGTGTTGTTCACCAGGTAGCTCAGACCGCGCCAGGCGCTCTCCAGCTTCTGAAACTCTTCGTGGTGAATGATCTGATTCACCTGCTGCGACAGCTGCTCGTCGATACCGGCAATCAGGTTCTGAATGGTGCGGTAGGTATCGTTCGAGAAGGTGACGGTATTTTCCAGCGCCTGCTGCGCAAGGGTTTTGACCGCGCTTTCGACGGCGGAGCGGGCCTGATCGGTTTTCGGGCGGAATTCTTTGTTCAGCAGCGCGCTGAATTCATCCTGACTGAACGCCTGACCCGCCTGCTGCTCGTGTTGTTGAGTCTGGTTGCTCATCGATTATTCCTCGCTACCTTTCGCGCTTTCGTCATTTTTCGGCAACTGGCTCAGGGATTTGAGCAGCGTCGGATCCTGCAGAATTTTAGCGATCAGCTCTTCCGCACCGTTTTTGCCGTCCATATAGGTCAGCAGGTTAGAGAGCTGGGTACGCGCTTCCAGCAGCTTGTTCAGCGGCTCAACCTTGCGGGCCACCGCATCCGGCAGGAAGTCGTCCATGCTGTCGAAGGTCAGATCCACGTTGAGCTTACCTTCGCCGGTCAGGGTGTTATCCACCTGGAACGCCACGCGCGGCTTCAGCGCCTTCATGCGTTCGTCAAAGTTGTCGATGTCGATTTCGAGGAATTTACGCTCGTCGACGGCCGGCAGGTTTTCCACCGGTTTGCCGACCAGATCGGCCATGACGCCCATCACAAACGGCAGCTGAATTTTACGTTCTGCACCGTAGATCTCTACGTCGTACTCGATCTGCACGCGGGGAGCACGGTTACGTGCGATGAATTTCTGCCCACTGTTACTCATTGCCATGATGTTCTCCATCAAAGATGCGCGGTGAAGGTGAAACGGCAGGCTCCATGCCTGTCGTCATAATGCCTGGACGCGCTATTCGCGGCGCCCAAAGATGTTTTCCAGTTGGTTAACGCCGTCTGGCGCCAGGTCGCGAATAATGTCCATAAAGTTAAGTTCTGACAGCCGCTGCACCCGTTCAATCATCAGCGGTGCGGGGTGGCTCGGTTCGTACTGCGCAAAATACTGCTTCGCTTTTTCCAGCATCAGCTGCGCGTCGGCGCGGCTGGTGACCTGCACGCTTCGCCAGTCGGTGACCGGCTGAGCGGGCTGCGTTGCCGCCGATTGCTGCCCGGCCTGTGGCTCTGCCTGCACCTCACGGTTCGGCAGCAGCTTGCTGATGTCGGTCACCTGACACGCGCTGGCTACCAGTCCGACGGTTTTCAGCAGCTGCTCCATCTCGGGCACGCCGCTTTCACCGAGATGCCCGGTGAGCAGCTCGCGAATCGCCAGCAGCCGTTCGTTAATGACGATAACCGCTGCGGTTCCCGGCTGGTCGCCGCGGGCCAGCTCGTCAATCAGCCGTGGACGGCCGCCGGGATAGTCCGGACATTCCGTCTTACTGCCGTCCAGCAGGGCCTGGGCATCCCGGAGCGAAATTTCATCGCCGTTTGAACGCAGAAGCGAGGCGTTTCGCACGGCGACGGTGAGGTCGGATTTATCGCTGAGCCCCGCCAGGGCGTTAATGCGATAGAACGGATCGGTTTCGCCATACTCTTCCAGCAGCGGATAGAGCGGTTCCCAGTAACGGGCGATCGCCTCCTGCACCAGCAATAATCCGTCCGCGTAGCCCGCCAGCCCGCGGCGGCGCGTCCAGGCATGGGTTAACGCCAGCAGGACGCGAAGATCTTTGGTGCGGGTCAGCAGGCTGGTGGCGTATTTTTCTACCGTGTTCCAGTCTGCGGGCTCTGCCGGGATAATGGTGTCGCCAAACTGCTGTTCCGCTTTCCCAAGACTTGCCTGATTCATGATCTGGAAGTCAGCGTCGTACTCCAGGTTTTCGCCGCAGGGCTTGTCGGGGCTTATTGGCGCGAGAAATTCTTCGATATTCATAAGATCCCTGCTTATTCAAACATGGGCGGATAGAGACCGTGACGCCCCGGACGGGCGCCCCCTGCCGGGTCGAACAGCAGGGTGAAAAGCTGCCCGGTAAAGTTACCGCTGTGCACGTGGGTGTATAGCGGGTAACCGTCGCAGCGGTTGGTCCACCAGTAGCTGGTCTGACGTAGCGGATCAAAACACTCCGCCGCCTGAGGCCAGCCCAGCGTGCTCTGGCCGTCCTCGTCATAGCCAATCACATCCAGGATGTCGGAGCGCTTTTGCGGCTCGACGGGCTGCGGCGCCGGAATGGTCATCAGCATCTCATCCAGCTGCGAGGCGGAAAAACTGTTGCGCACCGCGTGCAGCCCCAGGCGCCCAATCTGCTGGTACCAGCTTTCTGCCTGGCTGAGCAGGCTGGTCGACCACTCTGACGGGGCGAAGCTCAGCTGAAGGCAAACCGGGTACTGTCGGCCAACGCTGTCGCGGCCGGGCAGCAGACAGCCCATCTGGATCATCTGGCTGCCCAGCATGGGCGGTACCACATAATTCCAGACTGGCGCTTTCTGGAACTGGCGCTCGCCGCTGCGCTGCTCTTCCTGCTGCCAGGCCAGCAGACCGACCTGAAACCAGTGTGACCACTGGCGCTGTAAAGTGTCAGGAAAGCGACGCTGCAAAAAATCTCCGGCGCTGGGTAATTTGCCATACCAGCTGTAGCGGTTCATCGCAGGGGTATTCGTCATACGGCTGTCCTTGCGGTTATGGGCATGAGAAACGGGGAAGCTGGAACGGGTTGCGAATGCTGTTTGGCGCAAACTCCAGCGTGACCTGATGTCCGTCGACGTTGAAGGTGGCCTGACGGCTCAGGCTACCCGCGCCCGGGCTGGTGCTCGCTTTATCGAAGAAGCGGTTGAGCGCCCAGGCGCCGTTGGTGACCAGCGTCGCCGTGCTGCCGTTCGCCAGCCCCAGCTGCATGCGTACCTGGTTGGTGCCGCCCGGCCCCGGCCAGTTCATGATCTGCACGGCCTGCGGACCGTGGCTGTAGCGCAGCAGCTGGCCGTCAACGTCCAGGGTCAGGTTCAGAATGGTGTTATCCATTCGCACGGTGCGAACCGTCACCTTGAAGGACGGCGTCGTTGCGCCATTAGCAAAGAAGGCGTCGCGAATCGACTGGGCCTGCTGGAACGGTCTCAGCAGCCCTTCACTTCCCGGCAGCGTTTTCCCGTCGATGCCCGGCATAAAGCGCCAGTTGGCCTGCGTGGTGTCCACCTTATTGGTCAGATTGTCGCGGAAGAAGGCGTCCATGAGCCCGGTTCCCGGCGCAAACATGCGCGCGAGATCGTCAGGGGTGACCTCGGTGCTGGCGCTGCGCACCAGCGGGTAGCGACCGGCAATCGCCTGACGGCAGAAACCGCCCACTTCAACGTTAATTCGCTTACGCACGTTTTCCAGATCACGACGCTGGGTATCGCTGCTGGCGCCCACCGCCATGTTGCTGAACATGGTTTGCAGCCCGCCCGGCAGACGACCGGCGCTGGCCTGCAGACGGCTGATCGCCTCACCGCCCGGTGCCGGCATCCCGCTGTTGGCCGCGTCCTGAACCGCGGTCAGGTAGCGATAGAGTTCATCCACCTGCTTGAGAAAATCATCAAACACGATGGTCTTCCCCCCCTTCTCCAGCGGCTGCGCCAGCTCAATCATCGGCGCATAGTGGTCGGTGACCAGCTGTTCCGGCGCCTGAGTGACCACGGCGGCCTGGGTCGGCGCTGCGTCATTGTTGCTGAACAGGGCTTCCAGCGTACGGGTGGCGCGGTTGCTTTGATCCTGCGCTTTGCCTGCATCTTCTGGCGCTGGCGCATTGCGTGACAGCGTCAGGACCTGGCTCAGGTTCTGCACCAGACGACGCAGCGGCGAATTGCCGCCGGAGAGCAGGCGCGCGGTGTTGATGCGCTGGGAAAGGTCGGCGCTGTTATTGAGCTGAATGTCGGCGAGGAAGCGATCCCAGTTAGCGATAAAGTCGCGCATGTAGAGCTGGCGCACGGCGTTATCGATCTGCTGTTTATCTTCCTGCGCGGTGGCGGCCCCCAGCACCCAGGCGTCATCCTCGTGCAGGGCGGTGGTCACGCTGTCAATCTGGCCGTTAAAGCTTTTCCAGTAGCCGTCCGGCGTATAAAGACCCGGTACGCCTTCGCTCACCGGCTTGCCGCTTTTGCGGGAAAATACCAGCTCGCTCTGCGGTCCGCCGAGGTCGGAAAGGGAGACCGGCTTCAGGTTGTCATCATGTTCCAGCAGGCGCTTGAGGCGACCGTAGACGCGGGTTGAAAGCGGCTGCTGGTTGATCATCGCTCTTTCGCGGGCAACCAGAGATTCATCCTGCGCGTACGGCGAGGCCTGAATTTTCGGTTCCAGCAGCTGCGTCAGGTGCCATTCAAGCTGCTGCAGCTGTGCCTTCGTGACGTTCTGCGGCAGGTTACGCTGCAGGTTGAGCATCACCCACGAATGCAGGAATTTGCCGTCATAGTGCTTCGGCTGATACAGCATCTGATAGGCTTTCAGCGCTTCATAGCTGTATTCCACATCGCTGCCGTTGTCGTTGCGAAGCCAGGTGGTGATGTGCATGGCGACGGCAGGCAGCAGCATCTGATCCAGCGCTTTCTGGTACAGAGACTGCGCGGCATCGCTGACGTCATCCCCGCGATAGAGCCCCATACGGCGGGATACGGGCGGATCGTTCACATCAAACGCGTCGCTTTTCGGCAGGTCAACCAGACCGTTCAGCAGCGGCAGCAGATCGAACAGGTCGCGCTGCGGCTGGTTCTGTAGCGCTTTGCTCTGCTGGTCGAGCAGCGGCACCTTCGCATCCACCTCTGCCAGATAGGTTTTGTTCTTGGCATAGCTGGTCAACCACAGACCGCCGAGGATAACCAGCAGGGCCAGCAGCGCCGCGTAGCCGGACCAGATCACCGCCCGGTTGCGCAGCTCCCACCAGCGGTTTTCCCCTGCGATCCCTGCTTCCTGGAAGATGACGTTTTGCAGCAGATTCTTAATGAAGAAACTCTGGCCTTTTGCGCCCGGGATAGGCGCTTCTTTGCTGACCGAATCCCAGTTATCCGCCTCGCCCCCTTCCGGCAGCGACAGGGCGCGGTTCAGTTCGCCCATCACGCGGTCGAACGGCATGCCTTCCTGCGTCCCGCTGGCGAAGTAGATCCCGCGCGGAGAGAACTCGGTTTCGAAGTTGGAGCGGGCAAAGACCGTGCTCAGGTAGTCTGCCAGCAGCGGACGCAGCGCGGCGAACTCCTGCGGGAAGAGATACGCTTCTGCGCGGGTTTTCGCGTCATGCTCTTTCAGCATGGTTTCCGGCAGCCCGGCATCAAGGCGCTGCTGTAGCAGAGAAAACTCCTGCTGGAAGTTGCCCATCAGGTCGTAATCAGCGTGTTTGGTTTGCTCCCACGGCAGCGTAAAGCCCCAGATCTGGTCGCGCTGGGCTTTATCGTAGTCGGCAAACCACGCGCGGAAGCCTTTAAGCAGGTCGGCCTTGGTCACCATCACGTACACTGGGAAGCGGATACCCAGCTGCTCATGCAGCTCGGACAGACGCTGGCGCAGGTTCACCGCCTGCTGGCGGGACGCCTCGGCGGACTGGGTGAGCAGGTCAGAAATGCTGATGGTGATGATGACGCCGTTGATCGGCTGGCGGCGGCGATACTTACGCAGTAACCCCATGAACTCCAGCCATTCGCCGGCGTCCTGCACCTGCTCGCTCTCCTGGGTGGTATAGCGGCCCGCCGTGTCCAGCAGCACCGCCTCATTGGTGAACCACCAGTCGCAGTTGCGCGTGCCGCCAATGCCCCGCAGCGCGGTCTTACCGAAACGATCGGCCAGCGGGAACTGCAGCCCGGAATTGACCAGCGCCGTAGTTTTACCGGAGCCCGGCGCGCCGATAATGACGTACCACGGCAGCTGATAGAGATATTGCGTGCTGAAGCGCTGCGTCCACTGGGCGCCCTGGCCCGCTTTGCTGAAGTGCGCTTTTTTAAGCATCTGCGCGGCTTCATCAAAACGGCTGGCGAGGATCTGCTCCTCGCTGTTCAGCCGCTTCTGCGGATCCGCCGCTTCCGGGCTGGCGGTATTCTCCTTGAGCTTGTCCATCAGCTTGCGGTTCAGCCAGGCGTTGTACAGGCGCGGCAGAATGTGGCCCTGCGCCCAAAGCAGATAGACCACGGCAATGCTGATAATACGGTTTTGCTCAGACTCAAGCGGTCGTGTGTCCACGATGGACAACAGGGGACCAATCATCCAGATCACCGCCGCCAGCGCCGTGACGCCGAGGAAGCTCCACAGAATGCGGTTGGTCAAAATGGAAAGAAGTGTAGTCAGCATTCCTTAGTTTCCTTGCGGCAATCCGTTCAGCTCAGCCTGAGTGTTTTCAGGCGACACCAGCAGAGTAATTTCCACACGGCGGTTACGGGCGCGATTTTCAGGCGTCGTGTTCGGCGCCACCGGGTTAATCTCGCCCCGCCCTTCCGCTTTCACGCGGCCAGGCTGAGAGAGGCTTCCCTGCAGCATTTTCTGTACCGAGCGGGCGCGTTCAAGAGAGAGTTCATAGTTAGAGGCAAAGCGCGCGCTGCGGATCGGCACATTGTCGCTGTAGCCCACCACCAGAATTTTGCCGCTGACGTTATTCATCGCCTGCGCAATGCGGTGGATGACCGGTTCATAGCGGTCACGCACGACGGTAGAGGCAGAAGCAAACAGCCCGTCGCCCTTGAGGATAACGACGCTGCGATCCGCTTCGTCTTTCACCGCGACCAGACCAGCCTCGATTTCAGGTTTCAGGAAGCCGCGCAGGTTCAGCACAGCCGGAAGCTGACGCGCCGGTTGCTGAATAGTGGTTTCCGGCAGCTGAGACTGATAAATCTTCGCCAGCACCGGGTTGGTGTTATCGCCAAGACGCCAGTTAAGCACGATATAAAACAGGCAGGCGATAAACCCGGCCAGCGCCACGCAGGCCCACAGGGGAACCATCGGTCGCCAGAGTTTGCGCAGCACGGGACGATCTTCCGGATGGGGTGAAAGCGGCGGCGGATAGCTGCCGCGCACGCCGCGGATCATCTGCCACAGCCGCTGCTTGATGGTTTCAAGCTGGGTGCGGCCGTTATCCAGCACCCGATAGCGTCCTTCGAAGCCCAGCAGCAGGCAGTAGTTGATCATCTCCAGCAGCAGAATGTGCTCGCGCGGGTTTTGCGACAGACGCGCCAGCAGCTGGAAGAACTTCTCGCCGCCCCAGGTTTCGTTATGGAACGTCACCAGCAGACCGTTGCTTGACCAGACGCCGCTGCTGCCCCAGGGGGTGAGCGCGGCGGCCTCATCGAGCGCCGTACACAGGCAGTAACGAGCCCCGACGATCACTTCGTAGGGCAGCCCCGCCTGCTGGCAGCGGACTTCGAAACGGCGAATCTCATCAATCAGGCGCTGGCGTAGCGCCACCTGATCGTCATGGGAGATCGAGTGACGGATCTGCGGAATCGCATTGAGCAGCGGATTGGCGGCCGCCACCAGCTGATTGTTGCTACTGGCTCCGGTAAAGGCGGCATCACTGCCGGTGTCCTGTCGTTCCTGCATATTAAGCGCTCGCTTTATTATTCTGTCGGGCTACGGATGGCCCAAAACTCCATATCCAGCCCCGGGAATTCCCCTGCAAGATGCAGGGCGAATGCACCGGACTTATCCATCTCGTGCCACAGCTCGCTGCCCTTCTCCAGTTCAAAGTAGCTATAGCCGGCATGCCACGGGATCTGCGGCGGCGCGACCGGCATGGCGCGCAGCATAATGCCCGGCAGCTGAAGCTGAACCAGATCGCGGATTTTCGACACCGGCGCGACCTTCATCTGCGCCGGGAAATGGGTTTGCAGGTGTTCGCCTGGCACGTTGGCTTTAACCGCCAGCACGAAGCCGAACTCACGCACCATGCTGGTTTCAGGCACCGTGGCGATGTTCAGCCCGTGAGAGCGTTCGTTAAGCGGCAGCTGAATCGCATGGTCTTCCATCACCAGCGACAGCCCCTGACGCAGCATCAGCATCAGCTTGCTGAAGCAGTTTGCCAGATCGTCATGATCGTAAATCGGCAGCACGCTTTCAGCGGTACGCTGGGACGTCCAGGTGGCAAGCTCGGTCGCAAACGGCAGCCAGCTGCGCCAGAGCGTTTCCGGATGCAGCAGCGGGAGGGTTTTTAAATGAGAAACCTCGCCCAGATGACGGTTAACCAGCGACAGCAGCGTGAACTCAATCAGCTCGGAGGTATTAAAGCGACCGGGCTGGCGCAAACGACCGCCAATTTGCTGGCTGCGCTGCACCAGCAGACCGTGCAGATCGTTGATCATGCTGTAGATCTGCGGGCTGTTGTTGGCGTTGAGCATCGGCGGGATGTAGCTGTTGTCGAGCCGCACGTGGTTGTCGTTACGCTTCTCGGTCACAAACGCCACGCCGATGGCGGTCCACTCTGCCGTGAGGTCTTTTTCCAGCATCAGGGTCAGACGCAGGCGGCCAAACTGGACGGTGGCATCCCCCACCGACATGGCGTTATCGTCTTCCACCTCTTGCTCGAAAGCGATGAAGCGCGCCAGCGAGGCCGGTTCTTCGCTAAAAATCACCTCTTCTCTCTCGCCACGACGTACCGGCAGCGCAAGCACCACCTTTTCGTTAGTGAGATTGTCAGGAATTTTCAGCGGTGCAGGGCCGTTGCGCCCGTTACGTACCTGGAAAAAGGTGCCGTCCGGCAGCAAACCGCTGCAGTAGCTCAGGGCAATGCATCCCTGACGAAGCATCGCTTCATCCAGTTCAACGTCGAGAAAGCCCCAGAGATACGACCGCTGTAGTGCGCCCCATTCACGAACATGGTTGAGCAGATAGCTTTCAGTCCGCTGAAAATGGTGTGGACGCAGGAACATGCCTTCGGTCCAGACGACCTTTTCTGCTTTCGTCATGATGATGTGTTTCCTGTTTTGAAGCGCGTTACTGGCTGATGACACGAATGCCGTTCACGTCGAGAAAAACGTTGGCCTGAAGTTCATCTGCGGACCATTTCCAGAACTGGTAGATATGATTTTCGCCAGGCACAGGCAGAGGGAGTGAAACGCGCCATTTTTTGCCATCCAGCACCTGATACTCCGCCATCACGCCGATGTAGCGGGCCTCCGGAGAGCTTTGCCCGCTGAGGGTTTTGGACAGCTGTCCCGGCATCAGGAAGAACACGTCGCTGTTCAGCAGATTCGCGCCAAGCGTGGCCGACGCGTTGTTCTGCAGGGAGTAGAAGTCGCTGGACATGAAATCCGCATCGGATTTCAGCAACAGCACCCGGACCTTAAGCGGCGCAGATTCATTGATTTGTGGATGAGCCTGAAACTGCAGATTGTAGCGGGAGGGGTCGCTGTGTGAAGACGACGTACAACCACTGACCAGGGCGAAAATCGCCGCGTAAAAGAATAACCACAGCTTATGAAAATTTTTATTATTCATAAAAATGCGCTCATGAAAGCCGTTTAGTTCAGGATCCAGGTACCGTTAGCGCTGTCTTTGCAGGCTTTGCTGTTGCCATCGACATCGACACAGGTCGCTTTTTTACGCACCTTTGGACGAATCGCCTGTTTACGCACGGCGGCGTCGTACTGGTCGGCCTTGATAACCGCACGCATCGGGACGTAACCAATCAGCTGATCGTTGCCTTCGTCGGCAAGCGCCATCCAGTAGTGTTCAACCTGCCCCAGCACCACGTACGTTTTTCCGGTCTCGAGATTACGGATAACTTTGCCGCCGAAGTCAGGTCGGCTCATCAGGGAAGCCGGATACATGGCACGATACGGCTCGTTGACCGGCGTGAACTCCGTCGGCGGCGTCACAGCGTGACGGTGGGTTAAGGTAACGCCGTTGACCTGGCTGGTCTCGATCGTATCGTCGTTGATCACAGGTTTTTGCGGCGCTTTACAGCCCGCCACCGCCATTACAAACAGAAGTGAAAACAGTACGCGCATTTTCATATGCTTTTCCGTAGCGATATTTCGATGATGGAGATAAGGGGATGAAGTTTGACTTAAGTGCTATTGTTAAAATAGCCAGGATATTTTCGGGGCGTTACTATTTTAAGGACATAGCTACCGCACGAGCCCTTCAGAATAAGGCCCAGTGTCTTCCTGACATATTTTGACAAACGGTAAGCAAGTTTACATGAGCTTCGCATCAATTCAATATTTACCGCCGCGTAACTGTTGGTAAATGAAGCAGTCGGAAAATTATAGGATTAATCCTATGAAAAAAAACGATTTGCCCCACCCTTTCTTATTTCCTCACTGCAAAACCACATAACATTATGTTTTATCTATTAAAAACACAAAAGAGAACCACTTTCATTAACGCAATAACGCTATTATCGCCACTACCATAATTAGTAGAATTCGCGTTTTTTTGATGTCAAAGGAATATATCCCCGATGAATTATTTGTTGCACTAACAAGGTATCTTTAATATTGAACACGCTTCATCGCTTGGGTGATAATATTTCACTTAATGCAGCCCGACGTTAATTTCATGCCGCAAAAAAACTGTATATTTTATGTCGTGATAATTCCACAGTAAGGTATACCTTATATCTATTATTCATTAAGCCTGAGTAAACCTTCCTGTCATTTCCTCAAACCCAAAATGCCTCCAGCAGCCCGCCAGACGTGAATCGTGGCGATATCTCCAGCGCATCAGCTTCATTCGAAGTTTTACTGGTACTACATCCTTCCTTGCTCACCGCCATCTATCTCGCCTACCGACCGATAGATAAGATTTATTATTAAAATGATAAAATTTCGTTATAATTTCTTTAAATATTTAAACATCAATCCCCATAAGTCGCTGTAATAAAGAGAATTTAAGATAAAGCACCTTCCCGCACCGCATGCGCGTAGCCATACGGTCGTCATTGCTTTTGCTTATTGTCCTGTGCAGCGCTTTTATGGGTTCAGATGTTGTTGACCGAACAAATCAGGAGTGGGTATGAACAAGAAAAGACGCTCGGTGCCAGGCATCAGACATTATGACGGCCCTGCCGGCGGCTGGGGGGCACTAAAAGCGACGGCCATCGCGGTACGTACCCAAATGGATACCCTTGACGCTCCCGCGACGCTGCTGCGCACCAACCAGCCTGACGGCTTCGACTGCCCGGGCTGCGCGTGGCCTGATAAAGAACACAAATCGACGTTCCAGTTCTGCGAGAACGGCGCCAAAGCGGTGACCTGGGAAGCGACCAGCAAACGCGTCCCCCCCGCGTTTCTGGCTGAAAACAGCGTCTCCTCGCTGCTGGCAAAATCGGACTTTGAGCTGGAAGGCTACGGTCGACTCACGCACCCCCTGCGCTATGATCGGGCAAGCGACACCTTCCGCCCCGTCGACTGGGACGCGGCGTTTCAACGCATCGGCGAAGTATTGCGCGGGCTCGATCCGGACCAGGTCGAGTTCTATACCTCAGGACGCGCCTCTAACGAAGCGGCGTATCTGTTCCAGCTGTTTGCTCGCGAATACGGCACCAACAACTTCCCCGACTGCTCGAATATGTGTCACGAGGCCACCAGCGTCGGTTTACCGCGTTCAATTGGCATCGGAAAAGGCACCGTTTCGCTGGACGACTTCGATAAGACCGAGCTGGTGATCTCAATTGGTCACAACCCCGGCACCAACCATCCGCGAATGATGGGGACCCTCCACGAGCTGGCCCGCCGGAACGTGCCGATTATCGTCTTTAACCCGCTGCGCGAACGTGCCCTGGAACGTTTCGCCGACCCGCAAAGCGTGATTGAAATGGCAACCTACAGCTCCACGGATATCGCTTCGACCTATTTCCAGGTGAAGGCCGGGGGCGATGCCGCCGCGCTGAAAGGCATTGCCAAACACCTGCTGGAAATGGAGGCCGAACGCGGTGACGTGCTGGACCACGCATTTATTGCCGAACACACCCAGGGCATTGAGGCGTTCACCGCCGATATCGCGCAAACCCGCTGGGACGACATCGAACGCGAGTCGGGTCTGAGCCTGGCGGCGCTCAAAAAGGTCGCCGAAGCCTATGCAAAATCGAAGGCCACCATCATTACCTACGGGATGGGGATTACGCAGCACAATAAAGGGACGGCCAACGTCCGCCTGATTGCCGACGTGCTGCTGCTGCGGGGGAATATCGGCAAGCCCGGCGCGGGAATATGCCCGCTGCGCGGCCACTCAAACGTGCAGGGGAACCGTACCGTCGGGATTAGCGAGAAACCCACGCCGGCATTCCTTAATCGCCTGACGGACGTGTTCGGCTTTGAGCCACCGTCGCACCACGGACACGACGCGGTGCAGGCCACGCAGGCGATGATCGACGGCCGCGCGAAAGCGCTCATCTGCCTCGGCGGCAATTTTGCCGTCGCGATGCCCGATCACGAGCGGGGTTTTCCGGCGATGGGTAACCTGGATTTGAGCGTGCACGTCGGCACCAAGCTCAACCGTACCCATCTGCTGGTGGGCAAAGAGACCTTTATTTTCCCGTGTCTTGGCCGTACAGAGCTGGATGTTCAGGCCACCGGCCGCCAGTCCATTACCGTCGAAGACTCCATGTCGATGGTGCATGCTTCATCCGGCAAGCTGAAGCCCGCTTCGCCGTTGCTTCGGTCGGAACCCGCTATCGTCGCCGGCATGGCGAAAGCCACCCTGCCGGACACCCGCGTGGACTGGCTGACGCTGGTTGAGGATTACGACCGCATCCGCGAACTGATCGAGCAGACCATTCCGGGCTTTGAGAACTATAACGCGCGGATCCGCGTTCCCGGTGGTTTCCGTATGCCGCTGCCACCGACGCAACGTATCTGGCCAACGGCGACGGGAAAAGCGATGTTCTCGGTGTTCGACGGGGTTCACGAGAACGCCAGCGGTGAAGGTGAGCATGTTCTGCGCCTGATCACGCTGCGCAGCCACGACCAGTACAACACCACCATTTACGCCCTGGACGACCGCTACCGTGGCGTATTTGGCCGTCGCGACGTTCTGTTTATGAACGAAGACGATATGGCGCAGTCAGGGCTGGAACACGGCGACCGCGTGGATATCGAAACCGCCCTGCCCGGTAGCGCTCAGCGTCTGAAAGACATTACCGTGGTGGCGTACAACATCGCGCCGGGGACCGTCGGCGCCTATTATCCGGAAGCCAACGTGCTGGTACCGCTTGATTATCTGGATAAGGACAGCGGTACGCCGTCGTATAAATCCGTTCCGGTTCGCATCACCCTGCGCTCAAAAGAGATCCGCATGCTGTAAGGCTGTTCGCGCAGAGAAAAAGATGGATATTAAACAGTTAAAATATTTAATCGCGCTCGACGAGACCCGCCATTTTGGCAAGGCTGCCTCGCAGTGCAACATTACCCAGCCGACCCTCTCCATGCGCATCCGCAGCCTGGAGGAGGAGCTCGGGCTGGTATTGATTGTGCGCGGGCAGCGCTTTGAAGGGTTTACGCCGGAGGGTGAACGCATCCTCGCGTGGGCCCGCTCGCTGCTGGCCGCGCATGACGGGCTACAGGCGGAAGCCGCGCTGTGCAAAGGCCAGGTGGTGGGCGAACTCCGTCTGGGGATGGTGCCGCTGGCGAGCGTGGATCCGATGATTTTTATTCGCCATTTGACGCAAAAATACCCGGAGCTGACCTACAGCCTCTATTCTATGTCCTCCGCGCAGATTGCCGACGGCGTCAGCCGCAATCAGCTTGAGCTGGGAATTTGCTACCTCAACAGCATTGACACCAGCCAGTTCGATATTATCCAGCTTCCCAAAACGAAGATGGGCCTGCTGCACGACGTCCGTCATTTCCAGCTCGGCCAGGAGACATTGACCTGGCGCGATCTGACGGATTTTCCGCTGGGGTTCCTGACCAAAGGGATGCACTACCGGGCGCATATGGAAGCCGGCTTTAAGTCTGTCGGCATTGAACCGACGGCCGTTTTCGAGAGCGACTCGACGTTCCAGATCATTCAGGCGGTTCAGAGCGGCGTATGCTGCGCCGTCATGCCGCTGAACAACGGGCTGGAAGATCTGAACAGCCATTTCAGGATTGTCCCCATCGCCGATGCGAACATTGAGGCCCCTGTCGGCCTGATTATGCGCAGGCAAAAACCGGTCTCCTCGCTGGCGCTGCGCTGCTTTACCGACGCGCAGGAGATTTATCACGCCAGCAATGAGGCGTAGGCCTGACGCGTCACGACGCTAAACCCCTCAATCAGTACCGCGTCGCAAACGGCCCGGTGTTCCGGCAAACTCACCAGCGCGTGGAGCGCATCGCGAAGGGCGTTCAGGGTGTCAGGCGAAGTGTGGGGCGAGGTAATGAGCGGCAGCCCTGGCGTCAGCGGGGTACGGTCAATGACAGCCAGCCCCGTCAGACCTTCCGGTTCGTGACGCTGCAGCAGTGCCCAGGTGACACAGTCGATGGCCGCGATATCCCCTGCTCCGCGTTTGACATCCTTCAGCGACTGGCGATGGCTGCCGCTAAAGGACGTTTGCGCGAAAAACGGACCGTCCGCCGCCAGAGGCGCTACTTTTTTTCGCAGCGCATTGTAGCCGGACTGCGAGTCCGCAGAGTTACAGACCGCTCGTCGGCCGCGAAAATCCGCCAGCGTGAGATACCGATCCTCCTCGCGCACCACCAGAAAGCTGCGGTACTGGATCCCTTCGCAGCCCGGAGCCGCGTAGTGAAAACAGCCGACAACCTGCACGTCCGGAAGCTGCGTGACCAGCGGGTAACCGCAGGTCTGGCTGAGGATAAGCCCGGGCTGTTGCCAGTGCGTGAGCAGATCGGACTCCGGCCCGTCGGGGAGATCATCGACGGGCACACCGCGTGCGGCCAGCAGCCCCTTTACCGCCAGCCAGAGCGCGCGCGTGTCGGCGCGATCCACCGCATACATGGGAAACGCCAGCAGGTTACTCATACCCTTCCCCCTGTTGCTTTCCGGGGTGAACGGTGACGTCGACGGGACTGATCCAGAACCGGCGCAGCCATTCACCGTAGCCCCTGACCAGAAAACCGCGGTTTCGCTCCCGGTACGCCTCCCGGTTTTGCTGGTAGATCGCCTTCAGTCCGTACCACGGCACGCCCGGTAGATCATGATGTACTGAATGATAGTTGAGATTCAAAAACAAGATCCGCCAGAACAGCCCGGCCTCGTTAATGACGGAGCGCGCCAGCGGATCGTCCGCCGCACGATGTTCGAAAAACGATCGTACCTTGGTCAGCGCCAGCGCCGGATAACTGACCGCCAGCACAAACCAGACGGGTGAAAAACCGACGTATGTCATCCAGGCGAAGAGTGCCGCCAGCAGCGTGATGTGAACCAGCCACATCGTCATCGCCCGCAGGTGAAGATGACGAAACGCCGCCACGGCGCTGCCCAGCGTCTGGACGATATCCAGCAGCGGCGCCAGCAGAAGCCGCCCGGCAAAGGTATTTCGGGCCCGGATCAGGCGCTTCTGCCAGGGAGAAAAGCGCGCCCAGCTCGCCTCGGTAAAATAGTACGACTCCGGGTCATCCACCGGATGGGTCAGGCTATCGTACCGATGGTGGGCCAGATGGGAATCCCGGTACAGGCCGTACGGGTACCAGACCGCCAGCGGGAGCGTGCCGAACAGCTGGTTAAGCCAGGCAAAACGGGTGGGATGCCCGTGGATCAGCTCATGCTGCAACGACATATACCAGGCGGTAAACCCGATGAGCAGCAGCGTGGCGGGCAGCAGGCCGAGCGTTTGCCAGAACGCCAGCGTGGCAAACCAGCCCGCATAAATCGTGAACATTACCAGCCAGGTGGGCAGTTCGCTTCGCCACAAGAAACCCGACGCGAGGCGGTGGATTTGATTGCGTTGTTGTGGATGTAAATAGAGGGAGCTTCGTTTACCCATTCCTTCAGACGCCGTTTCGCCAGAGACAGAGCCCTGAAGATCGGGGATAACGCCTGAAATAACAAAGAACTTAAATCGCTTTGCTTTGCCAGAAACACAGAGCGCACGCGTCGCTTGACTTATTCTGTATTAAAGGTACTTTTCAGGACATGAAGAAGATCCTGATTATCGTTCCCGACGGCGGCATGCTGTTTGAAGCCGCCGGTATCGCCGACATTCTGATGCAGGCCAACCGGCTGCATCCGGAAGGGCTTGCGCAGCCCCGCTACCGGATTATCATCGCCACCACGCAGCCTCACCAGGTGATCCACGGCCAGTCCGGTCTGAACCTGCTGGCGGACTATCGGCTTCCGGAGCTGGATCCGCGCGAACCGCTGGACACCATTATCATCACCGGACGCGGTATGAACGAGCAGGAGAGCACCGCCGTAGTCGACTGGCTGCACCTCGCTGCGCCGCACGCCCAACGGATCGCCTCTATCTGCGGCGGCGCGATGCTGCTGGCCCAGACCGGCTTGCTGGACGGTCGTCGCGCCACCACCCACTGGCGGCTGCTGGAGACCATGCAAGCCCAGTACCCGTCAATCCAGGTTGAAGGCGGCCCACTCTACATTCAGGACGGCCCCATCTGGACCTCCGGCGGCGTGAGTTCCGGGTTCGACCTGACCCTGGCGCTGGTGGAGGAGGACTACGGATTTACCCTCGCCCGCGACGTGGCGCAGGATATGGTGATGTATCTGCGACGTCCCGGCGGACAGCTGCAGTTCAGCCGCTACAGCCTGCAGCAGCCCGGCACAGCAGGGCCAATAGGCGAGGTGCAAAGCTGGATCCTGCAGAATCTCACCGACGATCTGTGCGTGGAGAACCTGGCCGAGAAAGCGGCGATGAGCCCGCGTAACTTCACCCGCGTGTTTACCCGCGAGGCCGGGGTCTCGCCTGCCCGCTACGTGACCGAAGCGCGTCTGGCCGCCGCCCGCCAGCTGCTTGAACAGACCCGCGATCCCCTTGAGCGCGTTGCTGAGCAAAGCGGCTTTGGTACCAGCATTAACTTGCGCCGCATTTTTGAGAAACAGCTTCACCTCACACCCGGTGAATACCGCCAGCGCTTTCACTGCCGTAAGATGGCGTAATCTGATCCTTTTTTGTCGTTTACGCCAAGCGGCCCGACGCCTACAGTGACTCCAGACAACAGAGATAAGGAGTGCACCATGGTTAAGGTCGGTATTAACGGTTTCGGCCGTATCGGACGTAATGTCCTGCGCGCGGCGCTGGGCAACCCGGCGCTTCAGATTGTGGCCATCAACGATCTGACAGACAGTAAAACCCTCGCCCATCTGCTGAAACATGATTCCCTTCTGGGCAAGCTGCCCGCGCCCGTTGAAGCGGCTGACGGCGCGCTGCAGGTAGACGGCCAGCGGATCGCCGTATTTAGCGAACGCGATCCGGCGAATATCCCGTGGCGTGATGCCGGGGTAGACGTGGTGATTGAAGCTACCGGCTTCT
Source organism: Enterobacter sp. PL_is379 (assembly GCF_055817355.1). Classification (NCBI taxonomy): domain Bacteria; kingdom Pseudomonadati; phylum Pseudomonadota; class Gammaproteobacteria; order Enterobacterales; family Enterobacteriaceae; genus Enterobacter; species Enterobacter sp. PL_is379. The sequence continues at coordinate 231,062 of NZ_JBVPGT010000027.1, read as the reverse complement.
TCACTGAACGGGAGAAAGCGGCGGTGCATATCACCCACGGCGGCGCTAAGCGCGTCATCATTTCCGCTCCCGCGAAAAACGACGACCTGACGATTGTGATGGGCGTCAACCATGATCAGTACGATCCCGACCGGCACGCGGTGGTGAGCAACGGGAGTTGCACCACGAACGGTCTGGCACCGGCCGCTCAGGTGCTGCACCAGCAGTTCGGGATTGAGCATGGCCTGATGAACACGACGCACGCCTACACCAACAGCCAGGCGCTGCACGATCAGCCGGAAAAAGATCTGCGCGGCGCACGCGCGGCGGCGCTGTCGATTGTGCCCTACTCCAGCGGCGCGGCGAAAGCGCTGGGGAAAGTGATCCCCTCCCTGGACGGCAAGCTGACCGGGTACTCCCTGCGCGTGCCGGTGCCGGTGGTTTCGATTGTCGATTTAACCGTGACGTTGAGCCGCAACGTGACCGCCGAAGAGGTGAATGACGCGTTCCGCAACGCGGCCGCCAGCGGCCCCCTGAAAGATATCCTGGGCTATAGCGATGAACCGCTGGTTTCCAGCGATTACCAGGGCGACCCGCGATCGTCAATTATCGACGGGCTTTCCACGCTGGTGATTGGCGGGAATATGGTGAAGATCCTGGCGTGGTATGACAACGAATGGGGCTTCTCTAATCGCCTGGTGGATCTGGCGGTATTGATGGATAAGAAAGGGCTGTAAACCTGAGGCCGGGTGGCACGAACGCTCACCCGGCTAAAAAATCACTCCGCTTTCACTTTCACACCCATAAACACAATCACCATCGCCGTCACCAGCAGGAAGCCGCTGCCCGCGAACACGCCGCTGGCGCCGTTAAGATCAAACACTGCCCCACCTCCGGCCGCACCGGCGCTTATCGCCAGCTGGATTGAGGCCACCAGCAGCCCCCCTGCACTTTCGGCTTCATCCGGAACGGTGGTCGCAAGCCAGGTGGACCAGCCCACCGGAACCAGGCCAAATGCAAAGCCCCACAGTGCGACCAGCAGCCCGTCCAGCATGGCCAGATGACCAAAGGCGACCATCATGAGTGCGGGAACGCCCATCGCAAATGGCACCAGCGCCAGCGTCAGGCGCAGATTACGTGCCAGCAGATGCCCGGCCACGGAGGTGCCCACAAAGTTGGCGATACCAAAGCCCAGCAGGATCAGTGAAATGGTTTCCACGCTCGCCTGGCCTACCGTCTCCAGGAACGGACGCAGGTAGGTAAAGAAAGCGAAATGGCCGCTGAAGATCAGGATGGTTGCCAGCATGCCGCCGATCATCCCCGGACGGCGCAGCACGCGGAACAGCGTACTCAGGCTACCGCTGCTCTCCGGCTTCATGGACGGCAGCACCCAGAGCTGCCACAGCAGCGCCAGCATGCTCGGCAGAATGCAGAGCACAAAGACGTTGCGCCAGCCGATCAGGCTGCCCAGATAGCTACCCAGCGGCGCCGCGACTACCGTGGCAATCGACACGCTGGAGAAGATCACCGCCAGCGCTTTCGGCACTTTATCTGCCGGAACCAGACGCATCGTCGTGGCCGTCGACATCGCCCAGAATCCCCCGATGGCTACCCCCAGCAGCAGGCGCCCCATCAGCAGGACGTGCAGATTGGGCGCAGAGGCCACCAGCAGGCTGGAGATAATTTGCAGCACCGAGAAAAACATCAGAACCCAGCGGCGGTCGATACTCTTGGTTGCCGGGGTGATCAGCAGTCCGGTGACCAGCGCCACCAGCGCGGTGGCGGTGACAGCTTGTCCAGCCATCCCCTCGGTAACGCCCAGGCTCGCGGCCATGGGGGTTAACAAGCTGGCGGGCAGAAATTCGGCCGTAATCAAACCAAATACCCCCAGCCCCAGTGAATAGACGGCCCGCCAGGCGGGTTTTGCAGGCGCTACCGCCTCGCTCGCCGCGACACATGAACTCATCTGTTGATCTCCCGTTATAAAAATGTGACTAGTGTCGCAAAAGAATAGAAGGTTCACCCTGGACGATCTATGACATATAATCTCCACTTATTGATTATTCGTCCGGAGTTGCGCCATGACCGTACAGTCACCCGATTTGATCAGCGAACTTTTACGCGGCATGCGCCTGTCAGGCGTAAAATACCGGCGGATTGAAGCCAGTTCACCATTTGGCGTCGCGTTTCATCAGGCTCCCGGCCGGGCGCAGTTTCATTTTGTGAGCCACGGTAGCGCCCTGTTGCGCATGGAGAGCGGTGCAACGTTCGAACTGAGCGGTGGCGACGCCCTCTTTATTCCCGGCGGAAATTCTCATGCCCTGCTCTCTGACGAACAGGCCACCCTTACCCCTGTCAACGCCTTTCCGAGCGAGCCTATCTGCAGCTCGGTCTGTGCTATCACCTGCGAGCCCTGCCCGGAGAGCGAGAACACCCTCATCTTTAGCGGGTGCATGGATTTTGAGCTGGGCGGAATGCAGCCGCTGATCAAGGCAATGCCGGAAGTGATGATGGTCAGCCGGTTAATGTCCACCTGGCCGGAGATCCACCCGCTGCTGGCGGCGATGGAGCGGGAGTCCGTGGCGCGTCAGGCCGGGTTTGCCGGGATCCTTGCGCGACTGGCCGACGTGGTAGCGGCGTTAATTGTGCGCGGCTGGGTTGAAGGCGGCTGTGGTAAAGCCACCGGCTGGGTGCAGGTTTTGCGCGACCCGCGCCTGAGCCGGGCCATTTACGCCATGCACCAGCAGCCGGGCCTGAACTGGAGCGTCGCGGATCTGGCAAAAGAAGCGGGCACGTCCCGCTCCGTGTTCGCCGAACGGTTTCTGGCCGCGACGGGAACCACTCCGGCAAAATATCTCAGCGAGCTGAGGATGCGCCTGGCCATCCAGTACATTCGCCATGAAAATCAGCCGATAGAAACCGTCGCGCTGCGGCTGGGGTACGGCTCTCTGGCGGCATTTAGCCGGGCATTTAAGCGCATTATTGGACATGCGCCGGGCACGCTGCGGGAAGCCAGCCAGACGCCGGAAGAGGTCTGACTGGCCAGCAATATTTAACGCGAAGCGGGCAATATTCGTCTAAGGTTTTCAGGTGATTGACAACAGCGGTCACGCTGTTTAGTGAAGACAGGAGACGAACTGATGATAAGACCTCGTACACTACGCCCCGCGTTCTTGACCCTTGCGTTGGGCGGCGCGCTGCTCGGCGTAACGACATTCGGTTATGCCGACGATAGCCCCGCAGCCCAGACAGCCTCACCCGATATTTTGCTGGGCCCGCTGTTTAATGATGTGCAGAGCGCCAAACTGTTTCCCGATCAGAAAACCTTTGCGGATGCCGTCCCCAAAAGCGACCCGCTGATGATTCTGGCGGACTATCGGATGCAGCACACGCAGTCCAGCTTTGACTTACGCCACTTTGTCGAGATGAACTTTACGCTCCCTGCGGAAGGGGAAAAATATGTTCCGCCTGCTGGACAAAGTCTACGTGAGCATATTGACGATCTCTGGCCCGTACTGACGCGCACCACGGATAAAGCCAGCAACAAATGGGATTCCCTGCTGCCGTTACCCAAACCTTACGTTGTGCCCGGCGGACGTTTCCGCGAGGTCTACTACTGGGACAGCTATTTCACCATGCTGGGCCTGGCAGAGAGCGATCATTGGGACAAAATCAGCGACATGGTGGATAACTTTGCCTATGAGATTGACACCTTCGGCCACATTCCCAACGGCAACCGCAGCTATTACCTGAGCCGATCCCAGCCGCCGTTCTTCTCGCTGATGGTGGAACTGCTGGCAACGCACGACAGCGATGCGCTGAAGAAGTATCGTCCGCAGATGGAGAAAGAGTATGCCTACTGGATGGACGGCGTCGATGCCCTTCAGCCGGGTCAGGCCAACAAGCGAGTGGTGAAGCTGGATGACGGCGCTGTCCTCAACCGCTACTGGGATGACCGCGACACTCCGCGCCCGGAGTCCTGGCTTGACGATGTAAATACCGCCAAAAGTAACCCTAACCGACCTGCGACCGAAATCTACCGTGATTTGCGTTCCGCCGCGGCCTCGGGATGGGACTTTAGCTCCCGCTGGATGGACGATCCGCAAAAACTCGGCACCATCCGGACCACCAGCATTGTCCCCGTGGACCTGAATGCCCTGATGTTCAAGATGGAAAAACTGCTGGCGCGGGCAGGCCAGGAGAGTGGCGACGCCGCCAGCGCAAGCAAATACGAGGCGCTGGCCACCGCGCGTCAGAAAGCCATCGAGAGCCACCTGTGGAATGATAAAGAGGGCTGGTACGCGGATTACGATCTGAAGAGCAAGAAGGTACGCAATCAGCTCACGGCGGCAGCCCTGTTCCCGCTTTACGTGAAGGCAGCGGCGCAGGATCGGGCCGATAAAGTCGCCGCGGCAACCTCATCGCGCCTGTTGAAACCAGGCGGTATTGCGACCACCACCGTCAACAGTGGCCAGCAGTGGGATGCACCAAACGGTTGGGCCCCGCTGCAATGGGTGGCCGCGGAAGGGCTGCAGAATTACGGGCAAGAGAAGGTCTCGATGGATGTGACCTGGCGCTTCCTGAAAAACGTTCAGCATACTTACGACCGGGAAAAGAAACTGGTCGAGAAATACGACGTGTCGACAACCGGTACGGGCGGCGGCGGCGGCGAGTATCCGCTGCAGGACGGCTTCGGCTGGAGCAACGGCGTGACGCTGAAGATGCTGGATCGGGTCTGCCCGAAAGAGAAACCGTGCGACAGCGTGCCGGAGAATCGGCCTGCGGCGAATGATGAGGTGGCGCCGGTAAAAGCGACGGCGCAGTAAGTGAGTATTGCCGGGTGGCGGCTACGCCTTACCCGGCCTACTTTTGGAAATAACAGGGCTTTGCTTAGAAGCTGTAACTCGCCCCTAGCTGATACGTTCTGTCGCGCCCAATCCAGCAGTTGGTCGCGTCGTAGCAGGTCAGCGTCTCTTTGTTGGTGATGTTCTGCGCGCTGGCCTTAAGCGTTAGCCCTGCCAGCGAGGGCAGGATCTCGCCCATCCGGTACGAGGCCGCCAGATCGTACTGGGTAGTGCCGCCCAGCTTACCCGCATCGTTTGCCGGAGAGATTTCCATCGGGCCGGTATAGCGTGCGCCCGCTCCCAGCATCAGCCCTTTCAACGGCGTGTTCTCAAAGGTGTAATCCCCCCAGAGATTGAAGGCATTCTCCGGCACCTGCGTTGGACGTTTCCCTTTGTACTTGTCATCTTCCGTATTGATCGCGTGGGTGTAGGCATAGTTAGCAATCAGCGTAAGGTTGTCCGCCGGGCGGCTGATGGCAGACAGCTCTGCCCCTTTGGATTCCACCTCCCCGGTCTGACGATAGTTCAGGAAGCCCGGATCGGAGGTGACAACATTTTTCTGACGGATGTTGAACACCGAAGCGGTAAAGGTGGTGGCGTAGTCGGCCAGCAGATATTTCACTCCACCTTCCACCTGCTTGCTGGTGGTCGGCTTGACGTCTTTCGCCGCGAGCGTTCCCTTCGGCGACACCGGCGCAAAGCCTTCGGAATAGCTGATAAACGGTGACAGACCATTATCAAAGGCGTAAAGCGCGCCCAGGCGTTTGGTGACGCGATCCTGCGATACCCAGTCCTTATCACCGTTTTGCAGATAATTGGTGGTGACGGAGCGATAATCGTCGTAGCGCAGGCTACCCAGCAGATTTAAGCCACCCCACTCCACCTGATCCTGCAGGTAGTAGCCGTTCTGCTGATAGCTCAGCCGGTTTTTCTGGGCGGTATACAGCCCTAATGCGCTTTCACTGATTTGTGAATAGTCAGGATGACGCATATCCATGCCCGGCGTGGTCGACGCGTAACGGTAGTGGAAATGGGAGTTCAGCTTCTGGTAGTCAAACCCGGCCAGCAGATGGTGTTTCCAGTCGCCCAGCGCCACGGTTTTAGTCACCTGGTTATCGATGTTGAAGCTCTGCAGATCTTCATCGGTGGTGTAGGCAAAGCGGTTGAGCTGATAGACCTCACTCCCGGTGCCCGTTGCATAGACGCTGCGCTGATGCGTGTCGACGTCGAAATAGCGCGCCTTCTGGTTAAAGCCCCAGCCGCTGTCGAACGCATGTTCAAAGCTGTAGCCCAGCATCCACTGACGCTGCTTAAACCCATTCCACTCATCACCGGCGTAATCGCGCTTGCCCGCGTATTTCGAGCGCAGGTAGGCGAGCGGCAGCGGGTTTGACGGCGTCAGGCTTGGGGTGTTTTGCGCCAGCGCGTCCAGGGTAAGGCGGGTTTTGCTGTCGGGCTGCCAGGTGACGGACGGAGCAACCAGGTAGTTTTCATACCGGGTGGTGTGCGGCTGATCGTCGTTTTCCGTCGCTTTACCCAGCAGGCGGTAGTTCCAGTCGCTGTCGGCAATCTGCCCGGTTGAATCGAGATAGCCCTCTTTCAGGTTGCGATTGCCGGTGTTAAAACCGAATTCGGTTCGCGCTTCACGCTGCGGCTTTTTACTCTGGATATTCACCAGCCCGCCCGGCGAACCACCGCCGTAAAGAACCGATGAGGGACCTTTCAGGATATCAACGCTGTCAATCAACAGCGGATCGATCCGCGCTTTGGTATTGCCGGTGACGTTATAGGGCAGCTGCAGCCCGTTGTAGAACTCCTGGTCGACGGTAAAGCCACGAATTTTATATTCGCTCATGTAGGAGGTATTCCCCCGCACCTCGGTTGAGACGCCCGGAGCATAGCGCAGGATTTCATTCACGGAATCCGCATGGCGCTTGTCAATTTCCGGCGCAGAGAGGGTCGTGATGACCTGCGGCGTTTTACTTTCAGCAACGGCCGATTTCGTGGCGCTGTTCGTCCAGGCCGGCAGCTCGCTGCCCTGCTCTGCGCCGGTGACGACGATAGTGGATTCTTCGGCGAATGCCGGAACGTGCAGTGCGAGCGAGACGGCGCCTGCCAGGGCGCATAGCGTAAAACGTGAGGGAGTCATAATGTCGTCTTGTTGTTAGATGCGATACGGAACGACAATTATTATCATTTAGATTAACAAATCAATACACAGGCAAAAAAACGGCCCTCCGCAGAGAGCCGTTTACGTCATGTTATGCTCGTCGCAGTAACCTGAATATGCCCAGCACCACAATGGCGCCCACGACAGCGACCAGAAAACTGTGCAGGTCAAAACCACTTATGTTGCCTCCGAAGCCAAACATCGTCGCCAGCCAGCCGCCCACAACCGCACCAACGACCCCGAGTACACAGGTCAAAATAAAGCCGCCGCCATCGTTTCCCGGCATGATCAATTTCGCGATAGCGCCAGCAATAAGACCAAAGATAATCCAGGCGATGATACCCATAGCGATGCCCTCTTGCAGGTTTAACGCATGCGCAGAAAACCTTCTGCACAGCTAACGTAAGTATAGGTCATCGCCGGAAAATCATTTTCTTCTCACCGACTTATCTTTGTCTAAAGAGGCAAAAAAAACTCACCGGTTTGTATTAAGTTTCATCACAGATTGCCGATAACGCTAAGACAGTCTGTCATCTATCAAGGAGCCATCCGGCGTGAGTCATTACAGTGAGCAGTTCCTCAAGCAAAATCCGCTGGCTGTATTAGGGGTATTACGCGACCTGCAAAAAGGTGAAGTGCCGCTGCGCATCAGCTGGTCGAATAATCAGTTCATCAGCAAGATCCTTGACGCCTCGCAGGAGCGGCTGGTGATTGATTTAGGCAGTCAGGAGTATGAAAACCGCGCGGCGCTGAAGGCGGAGAATATCGCGGTGATGGCCGAAACGCAGGGCGCCAAAGTGGAGTTTGTCCTGTCGCGACTGGAACTGAGCGAGTACCAGGGACTCCCTGCTTTTGCTACCCCACTTCCCACCAATCTCTGGTTTGTTCAGCGTCGTGAATATTTCCGCATTAGCGCTCCGCTTCACCCCGCCTATTTTTGTAAGGCCAAAATGCCGGATAAAAAAGAGATCCGCTTCCGCCTCTTCGATCTGTCACTGGGCGGCATGGGTGCGCTGATGGATACGCCGAAACCCGACGGACTGGTAGAAGGCATGCGGTTTACGCAAATTGAACTGGATATGGGGGGCTGGGGTCGCTTTTATTTCGATGCACAGCTGATTGCCATCAGCGACCGTACCGTCGTGGACAGCAAAAATGAAACCATCACCACGCCGCGTCTGAGCTTCCGCTTCCTGAACGTGGGGCCCGGTGCAGAGCGTGAGCTTCAGCGCATCATCTATTCGCTGGAGCGGGAGGCGCGGGAACGCGCAAATAAAGTTCTGTAAGAAAATCGGGCAGCGTGACCGCCGCCCGTCTGCGGCATTACATGGCATCCATCGCTTTCTGTACTTTCCAGATATAACGAGGCGCCTGTGGTGCCGGGTGATTTTTCGCCACATGCTCAAAGAATTCGTCTTTGTCCATGCCGTTAATCTCTTCTATCGCCTCTTTGCGGTCAGAGGAGAAGGTTCTGAGCAACGCGCCGGCACCGTTAACGTAAGAGACCACCAGCGCGTACTGCATCACCTCCGGATCCTTAATACCCTTCAGCACGCCGTGCTCCATGATGCTCAGATAGGCCGTGCCCATTGAAATGTTACGTTCCGGGTTCTTCAGCTCGCTGGTTGACGGCTGACCGCTCCAGCCCATATAGCGGTAAACTTCTTTCCCCGCCGTTGACGCTTTAAGCTGCATCAGCCCCACCGCGTTGGATTTGCTGACAAGCGTGGGGTTACCGCCGGACTCCACGGCAATGATCGCCGTGATGAGACGCGGACTGACGCCCCAGGCTTTCCCGGCTTGTTCACTGATCGGCATCCACTGCATGGCCCGTTTAACCGGCACCTCCGGGTTCCAGGGTGGGTTTTGATAATCATGTTTTGAACTACAGCCAGCGAGCAACACAATCAAAAAAGCAAACCATCTCAATTTCACGTCATCTATCCTTATAGCCGGTCATCGCGGTGCGCCGCCTCTTGAAGCAGGCGTCGTATACGCGGCATGATATAGACAATTAGTTTCTCATTCAGCAAGGAATTGCCATGTCTCAGTTTCATCTCATCGCGCCGTCGGGCTACTGCATTAACCAGGACGCGGCGCAGCGGGGCGTTCAGCGTTTGCTGGAATCGGGTCATCAGGTAGAAAATCAGACGATTATCCCCCGCCGCCAGCAGCGTTTTGCCGGTACAGAAGCGCAGCGGCTGAATGATATCAACAGCCTGGTGAACCTGAAGGGTGAAAACCGGATTGTGCTGGCGGTGCGCGGCGGATATGGCGCGAGCCGGCTGCTGGAGAGCATTGACTGGCAGGGTCTGGCGCAGCGCCAGCAGCAGGATCCGCTACTTATATGCGGCCACAGCGATTTCACCGTCATCCAGCTTGGGCTGCTGGCGCTACATAACGTTACCACCTTCAGCGGCCCGATGCTGGCCGGTAACTTCGGCGCCCCGGAGCTGAATGCGTTTACCATGGAACACTTCTGGCGCGCGCTGCGCAACCCCACCTACAGCGTGGAGTGGCAAGGCAATGGGCCGCACTGGGAATGCGAAGGTCAGCTCTGGGGCGGCAACCTGACGATGCTGGTTTCGCTTATCGGCACGCCGTGGATGCCGCACATCGAGGACGGCATTCTGGTGCTGGAAGATATCAACGAACATCCGTTCCGCGTCGAGCGCATGCTGTTGCAGCTCTATCATGCCGGTATTCTTGAACGCCAGTCCGCGATTGTGCTGGGCAGCTTCAGCGGTTCTGCGCCGAATGACTATGACGCGGGTTACTCCCTGGAGACCATGGTTGAGTTCATTCGCTCGCGGCTGGATATTCCGGTCATCACCGGTCTGGATTTCGGCCATGAGCAGCGCACCGTGACCCTGGCACTAGGGGCACACGCCTCGCTGATCCACAATGATTCCGGCAGTCGGCTGACCATCAGCGGCCATCCTGTCATAAAGGCATAAAAAAGCCGTTATACCCCCTTAATAAAACGCTGTTGCCGTCGTTAATATGTTAGGGTTTTAGTAACAGCGTTAACATTGAGGTGGGAGTAAGAGAACATTGGATGCCGCAGCGATAATCAGCCTTTTCATTTTGGGTTCCGTCCTTGTAACCAGCAGTATTTTATTAAGTTCATTTTCATCGCGTCTCGGCATACCTATTCTTGTCATTTTCCTCGCCATCGGCATGCTGGCCGGCATTGATGGCATTGGCGGTATCCCTTTCGATAACTACCCTTTCGCCTACATGGTGAGTAACCTCGCGCTGGCGGTGATCCTGCTGGACGGCGGGATGCGCACCCAGGCGAGCTCCTTCCGCGTGGCCTTAGGGCCCGCGCTGTCGCTCGCGACGGTTGGCGTGCTGATTACCTCTGGCCTCACCGGAATGATGGCCGCGTGGCTCTTCCATCTCAATATCATGGAAGGTTTGCTGATTGGCGCGATTGTTGGCTCAACCGATGCGGCAGCGGTGTTTTCCCTGCTTGGCGGAAAAGGGCTTAACGAACGCGTTGGTTCAACGCTTGAGATTGAATCTGGCAGTAACGATCCGATGGCGGTGTTTCTCACCATTACGCTTATCGAGATGATTCAGCAGCACGAAAGCGGGCTGAGCTGGACGTTTGCGTTACATATTCTGCAGCAGTTTGGCCTGGGGATTGTCATCGGCCTGGCAGGGGGATATCTGCTCCAGCAGACGATCAACCGTATATCGCTTCCTCTGGGGCTTTACCCGCTGCTGGCGCTGAGCGGCGGCATTCTCATTTTTGCCGTCACTACCGCAGTGGACGGCAGCGGCATTCTCGCCGTCTACCTCTGCGGGTTCCTGATGGGCAACCGCCCTATTCGTAACCGGCATGCCATTTTGCAGAACTTCGACGGTCTGGCTTGGCTGGCGCAGATCGGCATGTTTCTGGTGCTGGGTCTTCTGGTTACGCCATCGGACCTGCTGCCGATCGCCGTTCCGGCGCTGCTGCTCTCTGCATGGATGATCTTCTTTGCCCGTCCGCTGTCGGTATTTGCAGGCCTGCTGCCGTTTCGTGGCTTCAACCTGCGCGAGCGGATCTTCATCAGCTGGGTGGGCCTGCGCGGCGCGGTGCCGATTATCCTTGCGGTGTTCCCGATGATGGCCGGTCTGGATAACGCGCGGCTGTTCTTTAACGTGGCGTTCTTCGTGGTGCTGATTTCGCTGCTGTTCCAGGGAACCTCGCTCGGGTGGGCAGCGAAAAAAGCCAAAGTGGTGGTCCCTCCCGTGGGCTGGCCGGTCTCCCGCGTGGGGCTCGACATTCATCCGGAGAACCCGTGGGAACAGTTCGTCTATCAGCTGAGCGCCGACAAATGGTGCGTGGGGGCTTCACTGCGCGATTTGCACATGCCGGCCGAAACGCGCATTGCCGCTCTGTTCCGCGACAACGTTCTGCTGCACCCTACCGGCAGCACCCGCCTGCGCGAAGGGGATATTCTGTGCGTGATTGGCCGCGAGCGCGACCTGCCCGCGCTGGGCAAACTGTTCAGCCAGTCGCCTCCGGTGGCGCTGGATCAGCGTTTCTTTGGCGATTTTATTCTGGAAGCCAGCGCCAGGTTTGCCGATGTCGCGCTGATCTACGGCCTGGATGAAGGTGCTGAAGACGGAGATAACCAGCAAACGCTGGGCGAAATCATCCAGCAGCGGCTTGGCGCTGCCCCGGTCGTGGGAGACCAGGTGGAGTTTGCCGGGATGATCTGGACCGTTGCCGAAAAAGAAGATAACGCGGTGCGGAAAGTCGGTTTGAGGCCGATGGAAGAGGAAGCGGAGTAGCGGTTTTTTTGCCGGGTAAGCGTTAGCGCCACCCGGCGAACAAAGGTTACACCGTCACAACCGGCACTCTCGGCGCCAGGGCGCACATCAATTCGTACCCCACCGTGCCCGCCGCGGCAGCAACGTCATCAATCTTAATTTCGTTACCCCACAGCTCGACCGGTGAACCGATGCCCGCCTGCGGGCAGGGCGTCAGGTCAACGGCCAGCATATCCATTGAGACGGTGCCCACCGTTCCCGTGCGAACCCCATCGACCCAGACCGGCGTACCGGTCGGCGCGATGCGCGGGTAGCCGTCGGCATAGCCGCCCGCCACGATGCCAATCCGCTGCTCGCCCTTTGCCCGGTAGCGGCTGCCGTAGCCCACCGTGTCGCCGGTCTTGAGCGTCTGCACGCCAATGATTTCACTGCGCAGGGTCATGACCGGCTTCAGGCCACTGTTGGCGATATCCTGCCACTGGCCTGAGGGAGACGCACCGTACAGAACGATCCCCGGACGCACCCAGTTATAGTGCGCCTCGGGATGCCACAGCGTGGCCGCCGAGTTCGACAGCGAGCGCGGGCAGTCCAGCCCTTCTGCCGCCTGCTCAATGCGGACCATGGCATCGGCAATGCCGTCAGGTTGTTCCGCGTCGGCAAAATGCGCCATCAGCGTCATTTCACCCACGTTCTTCAGCGCGCGCAGCTGCTGCCAGACCGTATGCACCCGCTCAGGCTGGAAGCCCAGGCGGTTCATGCCGCTGTTCACCTTAAGATAGATATCCAGCGGAGCATGGAGCTTCGCATCCTGAATCGCTTTGATCTGCCAGTTGCTGTGCACGCTGGTGGTCAGCCGATACTTATCCAGCAGCGGCAGATCGTCGGCGTGGAAGAAGCCCTCCAGCAGCAGTATCGGCCCTTTCCAGCCGCGCTCGCGCAGCAGAATGGCCTCTTCCAGATTAAGTAACGCAAAACCATCGGTGGCGCTCAGGGCGCTCCAGATACGATCGATACCGTGGCCGTAGGCATTCGCTTTCACCACCGACCAGACGCGCGAACCAGGTGCCGCCCGACGAACAATTTGCAGATTATCCTTCAGGGCCTGCAGGTTCAGCTGGGCCAGAACAGGACGGGACATGACAACTCCTTAGTTATGCGCGCCGTGCAGATGCTGTGGACGCGAAGGCGTAAACCCCGATTGATAGCGTGCGGCGCTTAAATCGTCAAACGGAATTGCCGGCGTGCGCCCGGAAATCAGGTCGCTCAGCAGTTGGCCCGATCCGCAGGCCATCGTCCAGCCAAGCGTGCCATGGCCGGTATTGGTCCACAGGTTTTTAAACGGCGTGCGGCCCACGATCGGCGTGCCGTCCGGGGTCATCGGACGCAGGCCGGTCCAGAACGTCGCCTGCTCCACAAAGCCACCGCGCGGGAAGAGATCGCCCACCACCATCTCCAGCGTTTCACGACGCGGCTGTAGCAGTTCGGTGTTGAAGCCGACAATCTCCGCCATGCCGCCTACGCGAATGCGGTTATCGAAGCGGGTAATGGCTATTTTGTAGGTTTCATCCAGAATGGTCGATACCGGAGCGCCGCTCTCTTCTTTCACCGGAATGGTCAGCGAGTAGCCCTTGAGTGGGTAGACCGGAATGTCGAGAATACCTTTCAGCATGGCGGTGGAGTACGAACCAAACGCCATCACGTAGGCATCGGCTTTGATCACCTCGTCGCCGCACTTCACGCCGTAAATTTTTTCCCCTTCCGACAGCAGCTTGTCGACAGAGGTGTTAAAGCGGAACTTCACCCCTGCCTGCTCGCACATTTGCGCCAGACGTTGCGTAAAGAGCTGGCAGTCGCCGGTTTCGTCATTCGGCAGGCGCAGGCCGCCCGTCAGCTTATGCGCCACTTCCGCCAGCGCCGGTTCAACCTGGCCAAGCTGGCTGGCTTCCAGCAGCTGGTACGGTACGCCGGCATCTTCCAGCACGGCGATATCGCGGGTGGCATTTTCGTACTGTTGCTCGGTGCGGAACAGCTGCAGCGTTCCGCCCTGACGGCCTTCGTACTCAATCCCCGTCGACGCGCGCAGCGCTTTCAGGCAGTCGCGGCTGTATTCCGCCAGGCGCACCATGCGCCCTTTGTTCTCCATGTAGTGGCGGGTGTCGCAGTTGCGCAGCATCTGCCACATCCACTTCAGCTGGAACTGCGTGCCGTCAAGGCTGATGGCCAGCGGCGCATGGCGCTGGAACATCCATTTAATCGCTTTCAGCGGAACGCCCGGCGCAGCCCACGGAGCGGCATAGCCGGGAGAGATTTGCCCGGCGTTCGCCGCGCTGGTTTCGAGCGCCGGACCGGATTCACGATCGATAACGGTTACGTCATGTCCCGCCTGACTTAAATACCAGGCGCTGGTTACCCCAACGACACCACTTCCCAGTATGACAACACGCATAGCCACTCCATTATGTGCAAAAGAACAATCTTCTAATTACAGATTGATAACTTAGTTGAAAATATTATTCAACATATGACTTTTTTATGGTGACTTACCTCACACATCCCCCAGCATCAGGGGATAGCGCTAATTTGGGATCTCCTGCTGCGCGTTATTTTTAACCAGCATAATATGCTGGGACATACCGTTTTTTTGCCGTATCAAAAACGCGAAATCGCAAAGAAAAAATTTCTGCCCCAGCACGCTTTTTAACACGTTGATCTATGCTTGAAAGGAGGCTCTCCAGACAGAGAGAGCACCCACAACGAGGGCGCGCTAATGGCTACTATTGATTCCCTGAACAAGGACAACACACGTCTGAGCGATGGACCCGACTGGACCTTCGAGCTGCTGGATGTTTACCTCGCCGAAATCGACCGGGTCGCAAAACTGTATCGTCTGGATACCTATCCCCATCAGATTGAAGTCATTACGTCCGAACAGATGATGGACGCCTACTCCAGCGTCGGGATGCCGATTAACTATCCGCACTGGTCGTTTGGTAAAAAATTTATTGAAACGGAGCGGCTGTATAAGCACGGCCAGCAGGGGCTGGCGTATGAGATTGTCATTAACTCCAATCCGTGTATCGCCTATTTAATGGAAGAGAACACCATTACCATGCAGGCGCTGGTGATGGCGCACGCCTGCTACGGGCACAACTCCTTTTTCAAGAATAACTACCTGTTCCGCAGCTGGACGGATGCCAGCTCCATCGTCGATTACCTGATCTTCGCCCGTAAATATATTACCGACTGCGAAGAGCGCTACGGCGTGGACGAGGTGGAAAAACTGCTCGATTCCTGCCACGCGCTGATGAACTACGGCGTGGACCGCTACAAACGTCCGCAGAAAATCTCCCTGCAGGAGGAGAAAGCGCGGCAGAAAAGCCGCGAAGAGTATCTGCAGAGCCAGGTGAACATGCTGTGGCGCACCCTGCCGAAGCGTGAGGAAGAAAAAGCGGTCGCCGAAGCGCGTCGTTATCCGTCCGAGCCGCAGGAAAACCTGCTCTATTTTATGGAGAAGAACGCCCCGCTGCTGGAGCCGTGGCAGCGTGAGATCCTGCGCATCGTGCGCAAGGTGAGCCAGTATTTCTATCCGCAAAAGCAGACGCAGGTGATGAACGAAGGCTGGGCGACCTTCTGGCACTACACCATCCTCAACCACCTGTATGACGAGGGTAAAGTTACCGAGCGGTTCATGATGGAATTCCTCCACAGCCATACCAACGTGGTGTTCCAGCCGCCCTACAACAGCCCGTGGTACAGCGGCATTAACCCGTATGCGCTTGGCTTTGCCATGTTCCAGGACATTAAGCGTATCTGCCAGTCGCCAACGGAAGAAGACAAGTACTGGTTCCCGGATATCGCCGGCTCTGACTGGCTGGAAACGCTGCACTTTGCGATGCGCGACTTCAAGGATGAGAGCTTCATCAGCCAGTTTATGTCGCCGAAGATCATGCGTGACTTCCGCTTCTTCACCGTGCTGGACGACGACCGCAACAACTATCTGGAGATCTCCGCAATCCACAACGAGGAGGGTTACCGTGAGATCCGCTCTCGCCTCTCTTCCCAGTACAACCTGAGCAACCTTGAGCCGAATATTCAGGTGTGGAACGTCGATTTGCGCGGTGACCGCTCCCTGACGCTGCGCTATATCCCGCACAATCGCGCGCCGCTGGATAAAGGGCGCAAAGAGGTGCTGAAGCATGTGCATCGCCTGTGGGGCTTTGACGTGCAGCTGGAGCAACAGAATGAAGACGGGAGCGTCGAGCTGCTGGAACGCTGCCCGGCGCGGTTGAATACGCTGTAGTGCAGCCTTTTTTGCCCGGTGGCGCTACGCTTACCGGGCCTACAAGACCCGCAGGTCGGGTAAGGCGTAGCCGCCACCCGACGAAAAAAAAACCTCTCATACGAGAGGTTTTTTATTTCAGCGGCTCTGAATCGCCAAATCGCCCGGCAACGTTTTCTGCATGCGGTGCCAGATTTCACCGGAATCATGACCGTAGCGGCGCACCGTCTCATAAACCTGATCGTGCAGGCCTTCGGTACAGAGCTTGCTCAGCTTATGGTAGAAGCCCAGCGCCAGGCTACGCGCTTCCGGATTGGCAAAGTAGTGGCGGCCGATGCGGGTATAAAGCCCTTTCATACCGTTGAGGATCAGGCCATACACCGGGTTGCCGGAGGCAAACGCCAGGCCGCGAAACACGTTGTAATCGAGGGTGGCAAAAGCATCGGCGTGATCTTCCACCTCGTTCGCTGTGGCCAGCACCGCAAGGGCGTCTTCCGGATGCTGACGGAAAGCGGTACGAATAAAGATCGTCGCGATGTTGGTGCGAACGGAGAGCAGATTATCAATGAGCTGCGGCACGCTTTCATGGTCGAGACGCGCCAGCGTTTCAAGAATGTTCAGCCCGGACGTTTCCCAGAAGTTGTTTACTTTCGTCGGCTTGCCGTGCTGGATAGTCAACCAGCCATCGCGCGCCAGCCGCTGGAGCACTTCACGCAGCGTGGTGCGAGTGACGCCAATCAGTTCAGAGAGTTCGCGTTCAGCCGGAAGAATGGACCCCGCAGGGAAACGATTATTCCAGATGCTTTCAATGATGTACTCTTCCGCGAAACCCGCCGGGCTCTGCGCCTTAATGACCATAGTGAGATTTCCATTACACAGCTTTAGCAAATTGGACTCATCATACCAGAGGCAGCCAGTGGCAGGTAGCACGGCAAAGAGAGAAAAGAGGGATCGCCGTTTCATTTTTGTGAAATTTACAATGCAGCCTTATCCGCCTCCAGGCCGCGATTTTTGCGTATACTGATGTTTTGTCTTACTTGACGGGGATGGACGTCTGTCGTGGAAATTTCTTTTGGGCGCGCACTGTGGCGCAACTTTTTAGGCCAGTCTCCGGACTGGTACAAACTTATACTTCTGGTGTTCCTGGTCGTTAACCCCCTCCTCTTTAGCGTAAACCCGTTCATTGCCGGGTGGCTGCTGGTGGCGGAGTTTATCTTCACCCTGGCCATGGCGCTGAAATGTTATCCGCTTTTGCCGGGCGGACTGCTGGCGTTTGAGGCCGTCGTCATCGGCATGACCCGCGCCGAGCACGTCAAAGCCGAGCTGGCAGCCAATCTCGAAGTGCTTCTGCTGCTGATGTTTATGGTGGCGGGCATCTACTTTATGAAACAGCTGCTGCTGTTTATCTTCACGCGCCTGCTGCTCAGCATTCCGTCGAAAATGTTGCTCTCGCTGGCGTTTTGCCTTGCGGCCGCCTTCCTGTCGGCCTTCCTGGATGCGCTGACGGTCGTCGCGGTGGTGATAAGCGTAGCGGTGGGGTTTTACGGTATTTATCACCGCGTGGCCTCCTCTCGTCCGGGCGAGGATTTGCAGGATGACAGCCACGTCGATGCGCATAATCGTGAGGTACTGGAACAGTTTCGCGCCTTCCTGCGCAGCCTGATGATGCATGCCGGTGTCGGTACCGCGCTGGGCGGCGTGATGACCATGGTGGGCGAACCGCAAAACCTGATCATTGCCAAAGCGGCGGGCTGGCACTTCGGTGAGTTCTTCCTGAGAATGGCGCCGGTGAGCGTACCGGTGCTTTTCTGCGGGCTGGCGACCTGTCTGCTGGTGGAGAAGTTTCGCCTCTTTGGCTATGGGGCCCAGCTCCCGGAGCCGGTACGTCAGGAGCTGCATAAATTCGATCTGCAGAGCCGACGCCAGCGGACGCGCCAGGAGACGCTGCGTCTGATTGCCCAGGGGATCATCGGCGTCTGGCTGATCGCCGCGCTGGCGTTCCATCTTGCCGAAGTGGGGCTGATTGGCCTGTCGGTCATTATTCTCGCCACCACCTTTACCGGCGTGACGGACGAGCATGCCATCGGTAAGGCGTTTACCGAAGCCCTGCCATTTACCGCCCTGCTGGCGGTGTTCTTTGCCGTCGTGGCGGTGATAATCGACCAGCATCTGTTCGCGCCGATTATTGCGTTTGTCTTAAAGGCATCGCCGGATGCTCAGCTGTCGCTGTTTTACCTGTTCAACGGCCTGCTCTCGTCGATCTCAGATAACGTCTTCGTCGGGACGGTCTATATCAACGAGGCCAAAGCGGCTATGGAGCAAGGCGTTATCAGCGCCGGACAGTTTGAGCTGCTGGCCGTGGCGATCAATACCGGCACCAACCTGCCGTCGGTGGCGACGCCAAACGGCCAGGCCGCCTTCCTGTTCCTCCTGACCTCCGCCCTCGCGCCGCTCATACGACTTTCTTATGGCAGGATGGTGTGGATGGCGCTGCCCTATACGCTGGTGCTCACGATCGTGGGATTGCTTTGCGTCAAAATTACCCTCATTCCCTGTACGCAATGGTTGATACAAGCGGGTATACTTGCGGCGCAGTAAACACTGCATCTCGGGCAGTTCGCTGCCCGTTTGCCTTTTCGCACGATAAACATCCAATTACGTTTTATTTCGCCAGGTACAGGTGGCGCGAAAAACGAATTCGTTTACACTGCGATTTCTAAGCATGTTCCAGGGAAATGATTATGTTGAGATTTTTAAACCAGTGCTCCCGCGGTCGCGGAGCGTGGTTGTTAATGGCCCTGACCGCCTTTGCGCTGGAAATGGTCGCGCTGTGGTTCCAGCATGTAATGGGACTCAAACCTTGCGTGCTTTGTATTTATGAACGCTGCGCGCTGTTCGGCATTATGGGTGCGGGCCTGGTGGGCGCGATTGCCCCAAAATCGCCGCTTCGCTATGCCGGTATTGCCATCTGGATATACAGCGCCTGGAAAGGAATTGAACTCTCCTGGCAGCACACCATGATGCAATTGCATCCGTCACCGTTTATGACCTGTGATTTTGCCGCCCGCTTCCCGAGCTGGCTGCCGCTGGACAAATGGCTGCCGCAGGTGTTTGTCGCATCCGGTGACTGCTCCGTTCGTCAGTGGGAATTCCTGACGCTGGAGATGCCGCAGTGGCTGGTGGGTATTTTTGCCGCCTACTTCGTCGTGGCGCTGCTGGTGCTGATCGCCCAGCCGTTCAAACCGAAAAAACGCGATCTGTTTGGAAGGTAAAAGCAAAACGGCAACCTCGGTTGCCGTTTTTAGTGTTTGCGCCCTCTCCCGTGGGAGAGGGTTGGGGTGAGGGCGTCAGGCCGCACAAACACAATAAAAAACCCGCCTCGGCGGGTTTTTTAATCTCAGCGGGTCGGGTGGTTCATGATGTGGTCTTCCCAGTCACGCACCTCGGACTCTTTCACCGCGATGTGGCGCACTGAAATGCGCTCACCGTGCATCGCCGCTTTTGAACCGGTTAACAGCGGATGCCAGTCAGGCAGACCTTTCCCTTCCGCCAGCAGGCGATACGCACAGGTATGCGGCAGCCATTCGAAGGTGGGCAGATTATCCCGGGTTAACTTGATGCAGTCCGGCTCAAACTCAAAGCGGCGCTCATAGTTGCGGCACTGGCAGGTCTTAATGTTGAGCTGCTTACAGGCCACGTTGGTGAAGTAGATTTCGTCCGTGTCTTCATCCATCAGCTTGTGCAGGCAGCACTGACCGCAGCCGTCGCATAAGGATTCCCATTCCGCATCAGTCATGTCGTCGAGAGTTTTGCTTTGCCAGAAAGGGATGTCGTTCATCAGGATGTCCACACGTCAAAAGAAAGCGCACCTTATAACGAGTCTGGCACGTCGTTGCAAGTTTTGCCGCCCTTTTCAGGCGGCAAGAGGAAGTTACAGCACGCGGGTTTTCAGCGACAGGCCGTTAAAACCGACCTCCAGTTCATCACCGCTCACGAGCGGACCAACGCCTTCCGGCGTGCCGGTCAGGATCACATCACCCGGTTTCAGGGTAAAGAAGCGGCTCATGTAGGCGATCAGCGGCACAATCTTATGGATCATGTCTGCCGTGGTGCCCTGCTGGCGGATTTCACCGTTAACCTTCAGGCTGAGCGGGGTATCCTGCGGATCGCCGGTAAATTCGCTCACCGGCACAAACGCCGAAATCGGGCAGGAATTATCAAACCCTTTGGCTTTTTCCCACGGCTGTCCGGCTTTCTTCATTTTGCCCTGCACGTCGCGTAGCGTCAGATCCAGCGCCACGCCGTATCCGGCAATCGCTTTCTGAACATGCTCTTCGGAAGCCTGACGCAGCGTCGCGCCGATCAGTACGGCGAGTTCAACCTCGTGATGCACCGAGCCGAGCCCCTGCGGCAGGGCCAGCGGCTGGCGGATATCGCAAAGCGCCGTTTCAGGCTTAATAAACAGAACCGGCTCTTCTGGCGTCGCACTGCCCATCTCCTGAATATGTTTTGCATAGTTGCTGCCCACGCAAACCACTTTGCTGACGGGATAATCCAGTAATGCACCTTGCCAGTTATGATGTTGATACATGGTCGACCCCTAAACGGTTGATGTGTTGTGCTCAAAAACAGTTGAGACTATTTTTTTCCGTTCGCCTCAAGATGCTGTTTTAATAAATTCTCCGGTGGCGGCGGAAGCTGTAAATAATAGCCCTGCTCGGCTAATGCCGTTTTCACTTTCTCCAGATCGGCATTCACCAGTTTCTTGCGACCATCAAGCGGCAGCAGCATCGCCATCTGCGGTCGGCCAAAGCTCTTCATTAATTCTTCTGGCACGCGTGAAAAATCGTCTTTCTTTTCGACATAAAGATAGGTCTGGTCACGGGTTGTACTTCTGTAGATCACACAAAACATGTTTTTACTCTGAAATAATGGGTGGTTGCTTGCCTCAATATACTCCTGACTATAACATGCCTGATACTCTTCGGAATATCGCAGCGAGTGGTTGCGGTTAATAGCAAATTGAGTAAGGCCAGGATGTCAAACACGCCCATCGAGCTTAAAGGCAGTAGCTTCACCTTATCAGTGGTACATTTGCATGATGCAAAACCCGAGGTTATTCGTCAGGCGTTAGAAGACAAAATCGCCCAGGCTCCCGCCTTTCTGAAGCACGCCCCTGTTGTGATCAACGTCAGCGGTCTTGAGGCGCCGGTTAACTGGAAACTTCTTCAGCAGGCCGTCTCCTCCACCGGACTGCGTATTGTCGGCATCAGCGGCTGCAAAAATACTGAACTGAAAGCGGAAATCGACCGTGCGGGGCTGCCGCTTCTGAATGAAGGCAAAGAAAAAGCCCCCCGTGCGGCACCCGTTGCCGTCGAAACGCCCCCTCCTGCGGCGCAAAACGTTACAACCATCACAAAAACGCGAATGATTGATGTGCCGGTTCGTTCCGGTCAGCGCATTTATGCACCAAACTGTGATCTGATTGTTACAAGCCACGTCAGCGCTGGCGCTGAGCTGATTGCAGATGGCAATATTCACGTATACGGTATGATGCGTGGACGTGCGCTCGCGGGTGCAAGTGGCGATCGGGACGCGCAAATATTTTGTACTCACCTGACGGCGGAACTGGTGTCCATCGCAGGTGAATATTGGCTGAGCGACAAGATCCCAGCCGAATTTTATGGCAAAGCGGCTCGCCTGCTTCTGGCAGACGACGCGTTGACCGTTCAACCGTTGAATTGATCCCTTTTTAACAAGGAATTTCTATGGCACGCATTATTGTTGTTACTTCGGGTAAAGGAGGCGTTGGCAAGACCACCTCCAGCGCGGCCATCGCTACTGGTTTGGCCCAGAAGGGAAAGAAAACCGTCGTTATCGACTTCGATATCGGCCTGCGTAACCTCGACCTCATCATGGGATGTGAGCGTCGCGTCGTGTATGACTTCGTGAACGTCATTCAGGGCGATGCCACGCTGAACCAGGCGCTGATTAAAGACAAGCGCACCGAGAACCTCTACATTCTCCCGGCCTCTCAGACGCGTGACAAAGACGCCCTGACCCGTGAAGGGGTAGAAAAGGTGCTCGACGAGCTGAAAAAAATGGAGTTCGACTTCATCGTCTGTGACTCCCCTGCCGGCATCGAAACCGGTGCTCTGATGGCGCTCTACTTCGCTGATGAAGCGATCATCACCACCAACCCTGAAGTTTCATCCGTGCGTGACTCAGACCGTATTCTCGGGATCCTCGCCTCTAAATCCCGTCGTGCGGAAAATGGCGAAGACCCGATTAAAGAACACCTGCTGCTCACCCGCTACAACCCGGGCCGCGTGAACAAAGGTGACATGCTGAGCATGGAAGACGTGCTGGAGATCCTGCGCATTAAGCTGGTGGGCGTTATCCCGGAAGATCAGTCCGTGTTACGCGCCTCTAACCAGGGCGAGCCAGTGATCCTTGATACAATGGCAGATGCAGGTAAAGCTTACGCCGATACCGTTGACCGTCTGCTGGGAGAAGAACGTCCTTTCCGCTTCATTGAAGAAGAGAAGAAAGGTTTCCTCAAACGCCTGTTCGGAGGATAAGTTATGGCATTACTGGACTTTTTTCTCTCGCGGAAAAAGAACACCGCCAACATCGCAAAAGAACGTCTGCAAATTATCGTTGCGGAGCGTCGTCGTAGCGACGCCGAGCCTCACTACCTGCCGCAGCTGCGTAAGGACATCCTGGAAGTGATCTGTAAGTACGTGCAGATTGACCCGGAGATGGTGACGGTGCAGCTGGAACAAAAAGACGGGGATATTTCGATTCTGGAGCTGAACGTGACGCTCCCGGAAGCGGAAGAGTCGCGTCCGTAGGTTTGTGATTTCGTAGCCCCGGTAAGCGCAGCGCCACCGGGGGAATATGCCGGGTTAACGCCCGGCATATTTTTTATCGCGGATAACCTTCCAGCAACGTATTCAGGCGATCGGCCATCAATTCCCCGCGCCATCCCGCCATCATTTCCGGTACGCCATTCTGCGGCTTCAGCTTCCAGTGCCAGTTCAGCAGCTGATTAATCTGACGGCGTGAGGCGAGCAGCTCCGCGCTCAGCTTGTTTTCCGTGGCCACCGTCTGCACCAGCGCTTTGATATCTTTAAACGCTTTGCGATAGCCCGGCATATCCATCAGGTTCAGCAGCGGTTCCGGCAGCGCGTCGTCGGGTAATTCTTGCGCTTTTGCGACCAGCGCCAGCAGGGTTTTGCCGTGGAAACGGATCTCACTGCCCGAAAGCCCAATGCTGTCCAGCTCGCCAAGGCTGCCCGGCATATAGCGCGCCACCGCCCAGAGATGTTCTTCGCGGACGACAAAGTTAACGGCCAGATCGCGCTCGCGCGCTTTACGCAAGCGCCAGTCTGCCAGCAGCTGCAGGCATGCCAGCTGACGCGTGCGCAGCTGCCAGGCGTTGCTGATGTCGCGCCAGGCCTCTTTCGGATCCACCACTTCCTGACGACGCTGCTGGGTCATACGGCACTCATCCAGCGCTGCCGGGAGCCATCCGGAGGCTTCCGCCTCTTTCATCAGCTGTCCGGCGATCGGCAGCAGGTAAAACACGTCAGCCGCCGCATACTCCAGCTGGCGGGCGGTAAGCGGACGCGCTAGCCAGTCGGTACGGGATTCGCTTTTATCCAGCGTCAGGCCCGTATACTCCTCCACCATGGCGGCAAAGCCCCATGAGAGCGGGCGACCGCTGAACGCCGCGAGGATCTGCGTATCAATCAGCGGCTGAGGCATGATGCCAAAGGTATTCAGAAAGACTTCCAGATCTTCACTGCCTGCATGCAGGTATTTCGTGACGGTGGTATCGAGCAGCAGGTCGCGCATCGGCGTCCAGTCGGTAATGCCGAGAGGGTCAATCAGCGACACGTTTTTACCGTCGTACATCTGAATCAACCCCAGCTGCGGATAGTACGTCCGGGTACGGACAAACTCGGTATCCAGGGCAATGGCAGGAAAGTCGCGCGTCACTTCGCACAGCGAAGCCAGCTCGTCGTTGGTCGTGATCATCTGGTAATTCAAATCGGATTCTCTTTTGTTTGCGCCCATAAAAAACGCCGGCTTAACCGGCGTCTGGGCGATTAACGTGTAGCTCAGGCCTTATTGTCTACTTTGGCACGGGCTTCGTCACGTAATTCTCGTCGTAATATCTTCCCGACGTTGGATTTCGGCAGCTCATCGCGGAATTCCACCAGCTTCGGCACTTTATAGCCCGTCAGCTGACGACGACAAAACGTTACCAGCGCTTCCTCCGTGAGAGAAGGATCTTTCTTGACCACAAATATCTTCACCGCTTCACCGCTGCTGCCGGAAGGCACACCGACCGCTGCCACTTCGAGTACGCCGCTGTGCTGCATGACCACGTCTTCGATCTCATTCGGATAGACGTTGAAGCCGGAGACCAGGATCATATCTTTCTTGCGATCGACAATGCGCAGGAAGCCCTCGTCATCCATCACCGCGATGTCACCGGTATGCAGCCAGCCGTCTTTGATGATTTCGTCAGTCGCGTCGGGACGCTGCCAGTAGCCCAGCATCACCTGTGGACCTTTGACGCACAGCTCACCCGGCTCACCCGGCGCAACTTCATTATCGTTATCATCGACCAGTTTCGCTTCAGTGGAAGGAACGGGCAGACCAATGCTTCCGCTGTGGTAGTCGATGTCATGCGGGTTAACGCTGACCAGTGGCGCGCATTCCGTCAGGCCATAGCCCTCCAGCAGATACTGACCGGTGAGCTTCACCCAGCGCTCGGCCACCGCCTGCTGAACCGGCATACCGCCGCCCGCAGAGAGGTGCAGCGTGGAGAAGTCCAGCTGCTGGAACTCTTTGTTATTAAGCAGCGCGTTGAAAAGGGTATTTACCCCGGTCATGGCGGTGAATGGATATTTTGCCAGCTCTTTCACCAGCCCCGGGATATCACGCGGGTTGGTAATCAGCACGTTTTGACCGCCGAGCTCAATAAACAGCAGGCAGTTCATGGTCAGTGCGAAAATGTGGTACAGCGGCAGCGCCGTGATGACCAGCTCTTTGCCGGGATGCAGCAGCGGCCCGTAGGTTGCGTTGACCTGCTCAAGGTTCGCCAGCATGTTGCGGTGAGTCAGCATTGCGCCTTTCGCCACGCCGGTGGTGCCACCGGTATACTGCAGGAAGGCGAGATCTTCTGAGACCACTTCCGGCTTGACGTACTGCATCCGATAGCCCGCATGCAGCGCGCGGCGGAAGGAGATAGCGTCCGGCAGATGGTATTTTGGCACCAGACGTTTGACGTATTTGACGACAAAGTTAACCAGCGTGCCTTTGGCGGTAGAGAGCTGGTCCCCCATGCGCGTCAGGATGACGTGTTTCACCTGGGTTTTGTCGACCACTTTTTCCAGCGTATGGGCAAAGTTGGACACAATGACAATTGCAACCGCGCCGCTGTCGTTCAGCTGATGCTCGAGCTCGCGCGGGGTATACAGCGGGTTGACGTTGACGACGATCATCCCGGCACGCAGGATACCGAACAGCGCCACCGGATATTGCAGCAGGTTCGGCATCATCAGCGCGACGCGATCCCCTTTTTGCAGCCCCAGCCCTTCCTGCAGATACGCCGCAAACGCCCGGCTGCGCTCCTCCAGCTTACGGAACGTCATCACCTCGCCCATATTCACAAATGCGGGCTGATCCGCGTAGCGCCTTACCGAGTGTTCAAATAATTCCACCAGGGATTGATAACGGTCAGGATTGATCTCAGCAGGAACATCTGCGGGATAACGGTTAAGCCAAACCTTCTTCAATGCATCACCTCTGAAATGAGTGTTCGTCGTCATCACAACCCCGATAATAAACAGTTTGTTAACATTATATTAACTCAGCGTACCAGTTTATTAATTGTTCAGATTTAAGGTTGCGAAGCGCGTCACTCTTTTTTTTCGTTTTATCCGTAAAAAAACAGAGACAGCGGCTGAGCCGCTGTCTCTTTTCTAACAATAACAGTAAGTTACTCAGTAACGATCGTCTGTACCTGTGCAGGTCCCGGGTTATACCAGCCCCAGCCCGGGTAGCCATAGCGATAAGGATGCGGACCCCACATCCACGGATCGATCGGCTGCGGCGGCATGATCACCTGCTGGGCCAGCCGCCAGCGCTTGTATCCGTTGACCTGCATGGTCATAAATTTATACGGCGTGTTGCCGATTTTGCCCTGTACGGCGCCGGTAATCGGCCCGACGACGGTCACCAGCTGTCCGCGAAAATCGACCGGATCGAGGAACCCGCTGACGTCCGCATAGATACGTCCCCGGGAGGCCTCGCCCAGTACAGGCCGCGCGCCGCTGTCCAGCGGAACGGTGGCGATCTCCAGGCGGGTTTTCCCCTGCTGGTTTTGTACGTCAATCACCTTACCGCCAAAGCGCGCTTCCTGGCCCACGTACAGCTCAGGCGCATTCATCACCCGAACCAGATCCTGCTGTGGCGTCGGGCTGCTGCCCTTAATCGCATCAGGAACGGAAACGCATCCGCTCAGTGCTATGGCAACCGCGCCTGCCATAATAAGGCGTACTACTTTAGTCTGAACCGCCATGATGCGACTCCTTTTTCTCAGTTCCTGTTACTGAGATTCACTCGCGGCCCGGAAGTTTCTTCCACGCGACGGTGTTTCGCAAATAAACCGGTTCCGCCTGTTCAACGGCCACGGTTTTGCCTGCTGCGAGCAGCTGGCTGGCAATCGGAAGCATATCTTCCGCAGCCGGCAAAAGCATGTTGCCGTCCACCAGCGTCAACCCGGTGTCGTTCGCCATCTCAGGCCACGCTGGCCAGCCCGTACCGACGGTCGCCCACTCGCCGGACAGCTGCTTCAGTCGTTCTGTCACCGCATCTGGCTTAAGCACGGCTTCCGTCTCTTCACCGTGCCACACGCCCTGCTCGTCACGGGTGTATTTGGCCCAGTAGACTTCGCCCATGCGGGCATCAATTGCTGCCAGGACGCGCGTTGCCCCGGTCATGCGCCATGCGCCCTGCGCCATGGTGGCGAGGGTAGAGACGCCGATCATCGGCAGTTCGGCGCCCAGCGCCAGCCCCTGCGCAATGCCAATCCCGATACGTACGCCCGTAAAGCTGCCGGGGCCGCGGCCAAAGGCCAGCGCGTCGAGGTCGGTTAAGGAGGTGTTTCCCTGGGTTAAAATGGCTTTTACCAGGGGCAGAATGCGTTGGGTGTGTTCCCGGGGGCACTCTTCGAAATGGGCAGAAACAGCACCGTCGTTCAACAGAGCAACAGAGCAAGCCTCTGTCGCGGTATCAATAGCCAGAATTCGCATCGGTCGTCGCGCTCTCGCAAGGGTCAGTCACAAAATGGCGCGCATCTTAGCACACTCCGGGGTAAATTACTCCGCCGTTGGGTTTGCCAGGAAACGCACCGCGCGTTTTATGTCCCGCGTCCGCGGCGCGGGCGGCAGGCTTGCAAGGAAGGTTGCCCCGTAAGGACGCATCACCAGCCGGTTATCGCAGATGACCAGCACGCCGCGGTCGGTGACGTCACGGATTAAGCGCCCTACCCCTTGCTTAAGCGTAATGACCGCATCCGGCAGCTGAACCTCGTCAAACGGATCGCCGCCGCGCAGGCGACAGTCTTCCATCCGCGCCTTCAGCAGCGGATCGTCCGGGGAGGTAAACGGTAGCTTATCAATGATCACCAGCGAAAGCGTGTCGCCGCGCACGTCCACCCCTTCCCAGAAGCTGCTGGTTGCGACCAGCAGGGCATTACCGGCGCTGACGAACTGCTGCAGCAACTGGGCTTTGCTGGTTTCGCCCTGCAGCAGCACCGGTAGCGTCATCGTAGCGCGGAACTGCTCGGCGAGGTCGCGCATCATGGCGTGGGAGGTGCAGAGCATAAAGCAGCGGCCGTTATTGGCCTCGATCATTGGCTTCAGCATCGCCGCCAGCAGCCGGGCCGCACCCGGCTGGTTGGGAAGCGGCAAATTGCGCGGCACGCAGAGCAGCGCCTGTTTTTCGTAGTCGAACGGGCTGGGCAGGAGCAGCGATTCCGCCTGCTCAATGCCGAGGCGCTCGGTGAAGTGGTGCAGATCGTCATTCACCGACAGGGTTGCCGAGGTAAAGATCCAGCTTCCCGGCTTTTGCGCCATCACCTCTTTGAATTTATCGGCCACCGTCAGCGGCGTGAGCGCCAGCGTGAAATGCCGCGAGGTGCACTCGTACCAGTAGCTGTACCCCGGCTGGTTGATCTCTTTCAGCCGTTTGAGGCGCCCGCGATAGAGCGTAGCGCGCTCGAAGGCCGCATCCAGCAGCGCGGAGCGGCCGAGGGACAGTTTCGCCACGTCGTAGCAGAGCTCCAGGGCGTCATCGAGCAGCAGCAGCGCGCGCTGGATATTTTTGTCCGCCAGCAGCTCGCGCAGGTTGCCGCGATAGCCCGGCTCGCCGAGCTGTAAACGGAAATCCTGCGCGCTCTGTGCCAGACGGTCGGCGCACTTCTGCAGCTGCTGGGTATCTTTGAGTTCGGTCCGGTAAGCAATGGTGAAATCTTTCGCCAGATCCTGCAGCTGACGGCTGGAGAGCGACTGACCGAAGTACTGGCTGGCGATATCCGGAAGCTGGTGCGCTTCATCAAAGATCATCACGTCCGCTTCCGGGATCAGCTCACCAAAGCCGCTGTCCTTAACCACCATATCCGCAAGGAACAGATGGTGGTTCACCACCACCACATCCGCATCCATCGCCGTTTTGCGCGCTTTCACCACGAAGCAGTCTTTATACAGCGGGCAGTCGCTGCCGAGGCAGTTGTCGTTGGTGCTGGTCACCAGCGGCCAGGCAGGAGAGTCTTCCGGCACGCTCGCGCAGGTGCTGATATCGCCCTCTTCGGTCTGGTTCGCCCAGGCGCGAAGGATAATGACGTCGCTCAGGGTTTGCACCGGCAGGTCGCCGCCCGCCAGCGCCTGCTGCTCAAGGCGTTCCAGACAGAGATAGTTGGAGCGCCCCTTCAGCAGGGCCAGACGGCCTTTATATTTCAGCGCTTTTGCCACGGTGGGCAAATCGCGGCTGTAGAGCTGATCCTGCAGCGCCTTCGAACCGGTGGAAATAATCACCTTCTTTTTCGCCCGCAGCGCCGGCGCCAGGTAAGCATAGGTTTTACCCGTGCCGGTACCGGCTTCGACCACCAGCGGCTGAGCCTTATCGATGGCGCGTGCAACGGCGTGCGCCATCTGTCGCTGAGGCTCACGGGGTTTGAAGCCGGGGATAGCCTGCGCTAATTGACCTTCAGGGGAAAAATCGTCTGCCACGGTGCTCTCTCACTGTATTTTTGCACAGGGATTATGTCAGCCCATCCACTCATGTGCCACCCCAAATAGTGACGACGGATGAACAATATGGCAGTCTTGCCGCCTGACGACGAAAAATAACGAGGAAACGTTTATGACAATTGTGCGCATTGATGCCGAAGCCCGCTGGTCTGATGTGGTGATCCATAACCAGACGCTCTACTACACCGGCGTCCCGGCTAACCTGGACGCGGATGCGTTCGAGCAGACGGCCAATACCCTGGCGCAGATTGACGCGGTGCTGGAAAAACAGGGCAGCGACAAATCCCGCATTCTGGATGCGACGATTTTCCTGGCAAACAAAGATGACTTCGCGGCAATGAACAAAGCCTGGGACGCGTGGGTGGTGGCGGGTCACGCGCCTGTACGTTGCACCGTACAGGCCACGCTGATGAAGCCGGAATACAAGGTAGAGATTAAGATTATCGCGGCGGTTTAAGCCCGATCACTCTTCATCTTCATCCTCGAAACGCGCCACGATCCGCTCGCCGGTATGCGTGGCGCGCAGTTCTTCCGCCACCTGGGAAATCGCCTGTCCGCTGCTCATCCCCTGGGACATCAGTTCCTGAATTCGCTCAACCGCTTTCTGCTGCTGTTCATGGCTCAGAGAAGGTAAACCTGCAAACATCGTCAACTCCTGCTAAATTATTCGCGCTAATTATTTCACGCTGCCCGGTAGTATGCCACACATGAACATGCGCTTCCCCACTGTTATTACCCTGCCCTGGCGGACAGACGCCGCTGAATACTGGTTTGCCCGCCTGAGCCATCTTCCGTTTGCGATGCTGCTGCACTCCGGCCATGCGGACCATCCCTATAGCCGCTTTGATATTCTGGTCGCCGATCCGCTGAAGACGCTGACAACCGATGTTCTGTCGTTAACGGACGATCCGCTGGCGCAGCTTCAGCACGACATTAACGCGCTGGGCTTATCTGCCACACCCAACCCGGATCTTCCTTTTCAGGGGGGCGCGCTGGGCCTGTTTGGCTACGATTTGGGTCGCCGTTTCGAAACGCTGCCCGAGCATGCGCAGGCTGATATCCCCCTGCCCGACATGGCCGTGGGGCTGTATGACTGGGCGTTAATTGTCGATCACCAGAAAAAAACGGTTTCCCTGCTGAGCCATCGTGACGTGCAGGCGCGTCTGGCCTGGCTTGAGGCGCAACAGGCTGCACCCGCAGAGACGTTCACGCTGACCTCCGGCTGGCGATCCAACATGAGCGCCGCGGAGTATGGCGAAAAATTCGCGCGCGTTCAGGCGTATCTGCAAAGCGGCGACTGCTATCAGGTTAACCTCGCCCAGCGCTTCGAGGCGACCTATCGGGGAGATGAGTGGCAGGCGTTTACCCGTCTTAATGCCAGCAATAAGGCGCCGTTCAGCGCCTTTGTGCGTCTGGAACAGGGGGCGATCCTCAGCCTGTCGCCCGAGCGTTTTATTCATCTGGCCGAGGGCACGATTCAAACCCGCCCGATTAAGGGCACGCTTCCACGCCTTGCCGATCCCGACGCCGACCGTCAGCAGGCGGAAAAACTGGCCGCCTCGCCAAAAGACCGCGCCGAAAACCTGATGATTGTCGATCTGATGCGTAACGACATTGGCCGGGTGGCCGTGCCGGGCAGCGTCCGCGTGCCGGAACTGTTTGTCGTTGAGCCTTTCCCGGCGGTGCATCATCTGGTCAGCACCATTACCGCGCGGCTGCCTGACTCGCGCACGGCCTGCGATCTTCTGCGCGCCGCGTTCCCGGGCGGCTCCATCACCGGCGCGCCGAAGGTGCGGGCAATGGAGATCATTGATGAGCTGGAGCCCCACCGCCGCAATGCCTGGTGCGGTAGCATCGGCTATATCAGCCTGTGCGGCACGCTGGATACCAGCATTACCATTCGTACGCTGACCGCCTGCAACGGAAACCTTTACTGTTCGGCCGGGGGCGGCATTGTTGCCGACAGCCAGGTCGATGCGGAATATCAGGAAACCTTTGATAAAGTTAACCGTATTCTGAAACAACTGGAGTAAACACGGGTGGAAAAAGAGAATCTGACGCTGGATGACTTTTTATCTCGCTTTCAGCTACTAAGGCCGCAGGTCAACCGCGAAGCGCTGAATCAACGTCAGGCGGCCGTACTGATCCCGGTCGTGCGTCGCGCGCAACCGGGCCTGCTGCTCACCCAACGTTCCGCCCATTTACGCAAGCACGCGGGTCAGGTCGCTTTTCCGGGGGGCGCGGTAGACAGCTCCGACGCCTCGCTGATTGCCGCCGCGCTGCGCGAAGCGCAGGAAGAGGTTGCCATTCCGCCGGAGGCCGTTGAGGTCATCGGCGTGCTGCCGCCCGTCGACAGCGTCACCGGTTTTCAGGTCACGCCGGTGGTCGGCATTATCCCACCGGGCCTGCAGTATCACGCCAGCGTCGATGAAGTCTCCGCGGTGTTTGAAATGCCGCTGGATGAAGCCCTCCGACTGAGTCGTTATCACCCGCTGGATATTCAGCGTCGTGGGCATGACCATCGGGTCTGGTTGTCCTGGTATCAGCATTATTTTGTCTGGGGCATGACGGCGGGCATTATTCGTGAGCTGGCGTTGCAAATCGGCCTGAAGCCTTGACTATACTTTACATTCCGCCCTCTTCTGCCAGGTTTGCGATCTGCGTCGCGCTATTAGCAAAACCCATCGTTAACCATTAGTTTAATTCATGTGAATAGTTAAGCCGAGGTCGGTGTTCCCTCTTACACTATGCGCAGTTATAACATCGTTACTGGAACCCCGGTAACCCTGTCAGGAGTGTGAAAGTGATTAGTATATTCGACATGTTCAAAGTGGGAATTGGCCCTTCGTCTTCCCATACTGTTGGCCCGATGAAGGCCGGTAAACAGTTCGTCGATGATCTGGTCGAAAAAGGATTACTGGAAAGCGTTACCCGTGTCGCCGTGGATGTTTACGGCTCGCTGTCATTAACGGGTAAAGGCCACCACACCGATATCGCCATTATTATGGGTCTGGCAGGCAATATGCCGGATACCGTTGATATTGATGCCATCCCGGCATTCATCCGCGACGTGGAAACACGCGGCCGCCTGCTGCTGGCAAACGGCCAGCAGGAAGTCGATTTCCCGCAGGATGACGGCATGCGTTTTCGCAGCGACAACCTGCCGCTGCATGAAAACGGCATGACCATTCACGCTTTTAGCGGTGAAAAAGAGATCTACAGCAAAACGTACTACTCCATCGGCGGTGGTTTCATCGTGGATGAAGAGCATTTTGGCAAAGACAGCGTCGGCGACGTCAGCGTACCGTACCCGTTCAAATCGGCGACCGAGATGTTGGGTTACTGCAAACAGACCGGTCTTTCCCTGTCCGGCATGGTGATGCAGAACGAACTGGCCCTGCACAGTAAACAAGAGATTGAAGACTATTTTGCCAACGTCTGGCAAACCATGCGCGCCTGTATCGATCGCGGGATGAACACCGAAGGGGTTCTGCCGGGTCCGCTGCGCGTGCCGCGTCGTGCCTCTGCTCTGCGCCGTATGCTGGTGACCACGGACAAATTCTCCAACGACCCGATGAACGTGGTCGACTGGGTGAATATGTTTGCACTTGCGGTTAACGAAGAGAACGCCGCCGGTGGCCGCGTCGTGACGGCGCCAACCAACGGCGCGTGCGGCATTGTTCCTGCGGTGCTGGCGTATTACGACCACTTTATTGAGCCCGTGACGCCGGACATCTATATCCGTTATTTCCTGGCAGCAGGTGCCATCGGCGCGCTGTACAAGATGAATGCCTCCATCTCCGGTGCGGAAGTGGGCTGTCAGGGTGAAGTCGGCGTGGCCTGCTCCATGGCGGCGGCAGGTCTGGCAGAGCTGTTGGGTGCAAGCCCTGAGCAGGTCTGCGTGGCGGCTGAAATCGGTATGGAACATAACCTCGGTCTGACCTGCGATCCGGTCGCGGGCCAGGTGCAGGTTCCGTGCATTGAGCGTAACGCGATTGCCTCGGTGAAAGCCATCAACGCCTCACGTATGGCGATGCGCCGTACCAGCGAACCTCGCGTATCGCTGGATAAGGTTATTGAAACCATGTACGAAACGGGCAAAGACATGAACGCGAAATACCGCGAGACGTCCCGTGGTGGCCTGGCCATTAAGGTGCAGTGCGACTAATACTGCCTTTCGCCCATCTGCAACGGATGGGCGAATTTCCCTCCTCTTCCTCGTCTCCTTCTGCTTTCCCCACTACACTTTCACTGTTGCGTCCGGCTTTTGTGGCTGGTGGCTTATCAGGCGACCGTTCATGCAAACTGCACAAACGATCATTAAAAACTATCGCCGAAAACGCGTTATCGTCTGTGTGACGGTTGCGCTCCTCACGCTCATCCTGACGCTGGGCATTCGCTTTATTTCCCAGCGCAACGTTAACCAACAGCGGATCCTCGATTTTACCAGCCATACCGTTCGCGCCCTTGATAACGTTCTGCTTTCGCTGGAAAACCACCGCAACGTGCTGCAGCCGCTGGTGGGACAGCCCTGCCCGCAGGTGCAGCTGGCGCTGCGACAGCAGGCAGCCATTTTGCAGACAGTACGTTCTATCGCCCTGATTAAAGACGGTATCCTGTATTGTTCGAGTATTTTCGGCAGCCGCAGCGAGCCTGTTCGTGACTTCCTTCAGGAACTCCCCGCCAGCACGGCGAAGCTGATTTTATCGACCGACCAGTGGCTGCTTAAGGGCAGCCCTATTTTGATCCAGTGGTATCCCGTCTCCCAGGACGGTGAAGAAGGCGTCGTCGAGATTATTAATATCGACCTGATCGCCAGAATGATCCTCGAGCCCCAGCGTCCGCTCATCAATGACGTGGTGCTGACAGTCGGCGATCGTTTTTTACGCTACGGTCAACGCGTCACCGACAGCCTGACGTTTGATGAAGACAGCGCCCTTTTCCAGCAATCATCAACCCGAAATCCTTTCACCATTACGGTCAGCGGACCTGGCCCCGGTGAGTTAGCCTTAAAAAGCCTGCCCGCCCAGCTGCCGCTGGGGCTAATGCTCAGCCTGCTGCTGGGCTATCTCGCCTGGCTGGCGACGGCAAACCGGATGAGCTTTACGTGGGAGATCGATATGGGCATTGCGGCGCGGGAATTTGAGCTTTTCTGCCAGCCGCTGGTGAATGCCCGCACCCAGGCGTGCACGGGCGTTGAGATCCTGCTGCGCTGGAATAACCCCCGTCAGGGTTGGATCACCCCGGAGGTGTTTATCCCTCTGGCAGAAGAACATAACCAGATTGTCCCCCTGACCCGCTATGTCATCGCCGAAACGGTGCGCCAGATAGGCTACTTCCCGTCCAGCGCCGGTTTCCACATCGGCATTAACGTTGCAGCCAGCCATTTTCGCCACGCTGTACTGGTACAGGACCTGAATCGTCTCTGGTTCAGCGCCAATCCGCGACAGCAGCTGGTGATTGAACTCACGGAACGGGATGCGCTGCTGGACGCGGATTATCGCATCGTGCGCGAACTGCATCGCAAAGGGGTGAAGCTCGCTATCGACGATTTTGGCACCGGGAACAGCTCCCTCTCCTGGCTTGAAAAGCTGCATCCGGACGTCCTGAAAATTGACCAGTCCTTTACCACCGCCATTGGTACGGATGCCGTGAATTCAACGGTGACGGACATGATCATTGCGCTGGGCCAGCGGCTGAATATCGAGCTGGTTGCGGAAGGGGTCGAAACGGAAGAGCAGGCGCGCTATTTACGCCGTCACGGCGTTCCAGTCCTGCAGGGCTTTTTCTATGCGCGGCCGATGCCGCTACGGGACTTTCCAGACTGGCTGGCGGGAAGTGCTCCCCCGCCAGCGCGTCATAACGGGCACATCGTACCCTTAATGCCGCTGCGTTAAGCAGACTTACTCATCTTCGTCGTGGGCAGATTGTTCTTTAACAATACGGACCATATCAACGCGATAGTCGTTGGCTTCGACAATGGTAATGTGCAGCGGCGGCAGCTCGATCACATCGCCAACACGCGGGATCTGGCCGTTTACGGCGATAACCAGACCGGCAACGGTCGCGATGTCTTCTTCATCGTTGACCACGTTTTCCAGCCCCAGCGTGTGCGAGAGCGCGTGCAGGTCGGTGGTACCTTTAACCAGCCAGCCTTCGCCATCGGCAACAATTTCCGGTGTTTCGTCTTCATCCGGGAATTCACCGGCGATCGCTTCCAGCACGTCCAGCGGCGTCACCAGCCCCTGCACCACGCCAAACTCGTTGGTGACAATAACAAAGCTACCGCGAGCGCGGCGCAGCACCCCGAGCAGGTTGATCGGATCCAGCGTTTCCGGCACCACAATCGCAGGCGATGCAGCAGCAACGGCTTCGACGTTAACGCCCTCTTCCAGGGCGACCAGCATCTCTTTCGCCCGCACCACGCCGATGATCTCATCCAGTTCACCACGACATACCGGGAACAGGCTGTGCGGTGAAGAGAGCAGTTGCTGGCGAATTTCATCAACGCTCAGGTTAGCATCGACCCAGCTGATCTCCCCGCGCGGCGTCATGATGCCGCGCAGCGAACGGGAGGCCAGAGAGAGCACGCCGTTAATCATGTAGCGTTCCTGTTCCACAAACGCCCCTTCCGGGACCGGAACCGGGTTGTGGTTTTCGGAATCAGACTGCACATTCACCTGACGACGACCGCCCATCAGGCGCAGAATGGCATCTGCGGTACGGGCGCGCAGCGGCTGATTTGACTGCTGCTTGATAAAGTTACGGCGCGCAATCTGGTTGAACAGCTCGATCAGGATCGAGAAGCCAATCGCGGCGTACAGGTAGCCTTTCGGAATATGGAAGCCAAAGCCTTCCGCCACCAGGCTCAGACCAATCATCAGCAGGAAGCTCAGACACAGTACCACCACCGTTGGATGCTGGTTCACGAAACGCGTCAGCGGCTTCGACGCCAGCAGCATGACCGCCATCGCAATAACCACCGCAGCCATCATGACCGGCAGATGGTTCACCATGCCGACCGCCGTGATCACCGCATCCAGCGAGAAGACCGCATCCAGCACCACGATCTGCAGCACCACCACCCAGAAACTGGCATAGCCTTTACCGTGCCCATCATCGTGCTGACGGTTTTCCAGCCGCTCGTGAAGTTCTGTCGTCGCTTTGAAGAGCAGGAATATCCCCCCGATCAGCATGATCAAATCACGGCCGGAGAAGGTGTAATCCATGACGGAGAATAGCGGTTTGGTCAGCGTGACCATCCACGAGATGACGGAGAGCAGCCCCAGTCGCATGACCAGCGCCAGCGAGAGTCCAATCAGACGCGCTTTATCACGCTGTTTTGGCGGCAGCTTATCCGCAAGGATGGCGATAAACACCAGGTTATCAATGCCGAGAACGATCTCCAGCACGACCAGCGTGAGCAATCCCACCCAGATTGACGGGTCCATTAAGAATTCCATGACAAGCTCCTGCTAAAGGAATGACGAAACGGTGCCCCACTCAATGTGGGCAAAACAGAGGCAGACAGAGTCGATACGTGGCGAGGATCGCCGGTGAAAAAGGCGCGAAATGGCCTGGAAGATGACTGACGTCGGTGACGGTCCATATAGTGGGCTGGAGCCCTATACTCCTGAACAATTAAACGGAGGCTAAACATATCAGAGAGACTGTGTTTTTAGCAAAGATTTACGTTCCTTTGCAAAGTTCTGTAACACAGCGGCTATACGCTACAGATAATTCTGTAACGCGTGGCTAAATTACGGATCTTCATCACATAAATTATTTTTTCACTATCTAAAATAATTCGCGGAAGTCTTAGTTTTTTGAACTCTAACCCTTATCTGAATCGATTCGGTTCGCCAATACGATTCTCAGTACGACTGCCTGGCAGGCGTATTAATGATAATAAAAGGAGGTAGCAAGTGACCATTGCTATTGTCATAGGCACACATGGTTGGGCTGCTGAGCAGCTACTCAAAACGGCAGAGATGCTGTTGGGCGAGCAGGAAAACGTCGGCTGGATCGATTTCGTTCCCGGTGAAAACGCCGAGACGCTGATAGAGAAGTACAACGCTCAGCTCGAGAAGCTGGATACCAGCAAAGGCGTGCTGTTTCTCGTTGATACATGGGGCGGCAGCCCGTTCAATGCTGCCAGCCGCATTGTCGTCGATAAAGAGCACTATGAAGTTGTCGCCGGGGTCAATATTCCCATGCTGGTGGAAACCCTCATGGCACGCGACGACAATCCGGCCTTCGATGAGCTGGTTGCACTGGCTGTTGAAACCGGCCGCGAAGGGGTTAAGGCCCTGAAGGCACAGCCGGTTGAAAAACCTGCCCCTGCGCCTGCAGCGGCACCGAAAGCGGCGGCACCGGCAAAACCGATGGGCCCGAATGATTACATGGTGATCGGCCTTGCGCGTATTGATGACCGCTTAATCCACGGTCAGGTAGCCACGCGCTGGACCAAAGAGACCAACGTTCGACGCATTATCGTGGTCAGCGACGAAGTGGCCGCTGATACCGTACGTAAAACCCTTCTGACTCAGGTTGCTCCTCCTGGCGTTACCGCGCACGTTGTGGATGTCGCCAAGATGATTCGCGTTTACAACAACCCGAAATATGCGGGCGAACGCGTGATGCTCCTGTTCACTAACCCGACAGACGTTGAGCGCATTGTTGAAGGCGGCGTGAAAATCACCTCCGTTAACATTGGTGGTATGGCATTCCGTCAGGGCAAAACGCAGGTCAACAACGCCATTTCAGTCGATGCGAAAGATATCGAAGCATTTAACAAGCTGAATGCACGCGGTATTGAGCTGGAAGCCCGTAAGGTTTCCACGGACCAGAAACTGAAAATGATGGATTTGATCGGCAAAGTTGGGAAATAAGCCCGCGCCGGTTTTTCACATAATGCTTATGTAATAGGAGAAGTACAATGGAGATTACCACTCTTCAGATTGTGCTGGTGTTCGTGGTCGCATGTATTGCGGGTATGGAATCCGTACTTGATGAATTTCAGTTCCACCGTCCTCTGGTGGCCTGTACGCTGATTGGGGCCGTTCTGGGTGACATGAAAACCGGTATCATCATCGGTGGTACCCTGGAAATGATCGCCCTGGGCTGGATGAACATCGGTGCGGCGGTTGCGCCCGATGCCGCGCTGGCCTCTATCATTTCTACCGTTCTGGTTATTGCCGGTCACCAGAGTATTGGTGCAGGTATCGCCCTGGCAATCCCACTGGCAGCCGCAGGCCAGGTTCTGACCATCATCGTTCGTACTATCACCGTTGCCTTCCAGCACGCGGCGGATAAGGCGGCCGACAACGGCAACCTCACGGCCCTGTCATGGATCCACGTTTCATCCCTGTTCCTGCAGGCGATGCGTATCGCAATCCCGGCGGTTATCGTCGCGATCTCTGTGGGTACCAGTGAAGTCCAGAGCATGCTGAACGCCATTCCTGAAGTGGTCACCGGCGGCCTGAACATCGCAGGCGGTATGATCGTGGTCGTTGGTTATGCGATGGTCATCAACATGATGCGCGCAGGCTACCTGATGCCGTTCTTCTACCTCGGCTTCGTGACCGCGGCCTTCACCAACTTCAACCTGGTTGCACTGGGTGTGATCGGTGCGGTGATGGCGATTCTCTACATCCAGCTCAGCCCGAAATATAACCGCGTCGCGGGTGCCCCAGCGCAGGCTGCTGGTAACAACGATCTCGATAACGAACTGGACTAACAGGTGAGCGAAATGGTTGATATGACAAAAACTACCACCGAGAAAAAACTCACTCCGGGTGATATTCGTGGCGTGTTCATCCGTTCTAACCTGTTTCAGGGTTCATGGAACTTCGAACGTATGCAGGCGCTGGGTTTCTGCTTCTCCATGGTACCGGCGATCAAA
Source organism: Enterobacter sp. PL_is379 (assembly GCF_055817355.1). Classification (NCBI taxonomy): domain Bacteria; kingdom Pseudomonadati; phylum Pseudomonadota; class Gammaproteobacteria; order Enterobacterales; family Enterobacteriaceae; genus Enterobacter; species Enterobacter sp. PL_is379. The sequence goes on along the minus strand of NZ_JBVPGT010000027.1, from coordinate 191,791 downwards.
CGCCTGTACCCGGAAAACAACGAAGCACGCCGTCAGGCCATCAAGCGTCACCTGGAATTCTTTAACACCCATCCTTACGTTGCGGCCCCGGTACTGGGCGTAACGCTGGCGATGGAAGAGCAGCGTGCAAACGGCGCAGAGATTGACGATGGTGCCATCAACGGTATCAAAGTCGGTCTGATGGGTCCGCTGGCCGGTGTCGGTGACCCTATCTTCTGGGGTACCGTGCGTCCGGTCTTCGCGGCACTGGGTGCCGGTATCGCGATGAGCGGCAGTCTGCTTGGCCCGCTGCTGTTCTTCATCCTGTTCAACGCCGTGCGTCTGCTGACCCGTTACTACGGCGTGGCCTACGGCTACCGTAAAGGGGTGGACATCGTTAAGGACATGGGTGGCGGCTTCCTGCAGAAACTGACTGAGGGGGCGTCAATCCTCGGCCTGTTTGTCATGGGCGCGCTGGTAAACAAGTGGACGCACGTGAACATCCCGCTGGTGGTATCGACCATCACCGGACAGGATGGTCAGACCCGCGTCACCACCGTGCAGACGATTCTGGATCAGCTGATGCCGGGCCTGGTCCCGCTGCTGTTGACCTTCGCCTGTATGTGGCTGCTGCGTAAGAAAGTGAACCCGCTGTGGATCATCGTTGGCTTCTTCGTCATCGGTATTGCGGGCTACGCCGTCGGCCTGCTGGGTCTGTAAGTATCAATGCTATAGGCCGGGGGCTTGCCCCCGGTTTTTTTTATCTGGAGGATGAATGACTGTCACGGACATCGTACTGGTTTTATTTGTTGTTGCCCTTTTGGCTTACGCGATCTATGACGAGTTCATTATGCCCCGCCGTCACGGCGAGACGCTGCTCTCCCTTCCCCTGCTACGACGCGGCCGCGTGGATGCCTTTATCTTCGTGGGTCTCATCGCCATTCTTATTTACAATAACGTCACCAGCCATGGTGCATTATTAACCACATGGTTATTATGTGCGCTGGCATTAATGGCGATTTATCTGTTCTGGATCCGCACGCCAAAAATCATTTTTAAATCCCACGGATTCTTCTTCGCCAATGTATGGATAGAATATAACCGTATTAAAGAGATGAATTTATCCGAAGACGGCGTGCTGGTGATGCAATTAGAACAACGCCGCCTGCTTATTCGGGTGAAGAATATTGATGACCTGGAAAAGATATACAAGTTACTCGTTAAAACTCAATGAGTTAGATATATAGCAACGGCTATAACCTGTGTTTATTTTGCGCAAGAAATATAGCCGAAGCTATATCCCCACCGCTAATTTGAACGCTATTTGTTAACGATATTTTCACGATTAAAGACAAATGAAAATCGTTATCAACAAACGTTTTAAATAATGCCTTTTCATTGTTGTTTTATATTCTCAAAATATGTTAAGGTTGCGCCCGTCGTTGGGGAGTAGCCGATTTCCTGTTCACAGGAAATGTACGTGTCAACATACTCGTTGAAAAACGTGGCACGTACGGATCGCTTACCGCACATCTTATGTGCATTGCGATCAGGCGAGACCATAGATACATCAACTGCTGTTTACTGGGGGCAGTGATGTGTCATATGGATATCCCCGGTCTGGACGCTGTTATGAATATCTCCGCTACGATCCTTCTCGCTTTTGGCATGTCCATGGACGCATTCGCTGCTTCCATCGGAAAAGGCGCCACGCTACACAAACCTAAATTCTCAGAAGCCCTGCGTACCGGCCTGATTTTTGGTGCTATCGAAACGCTGACCCCGCTTATCGGCTGGGGACTTGGCATGCTCGCCAGCCAGTTCGTGCTGGAGTGGAACCACTGGATTGCCTTCGTCCTGCTGGTGTTCCTCGGAGGCCGAATGGTCATTGAAGGTTTTCGCGGCGGTGATGATGAACACGAGGAGCCGCAGCATCGCCACGGCTTCTGGCTGCTGGTCACCACCGCAATTGCCACCAGCCTTGATGCGATGGCCGTTGGTGTGGGTCTGGCATTTCTGCAGGTCAATATTATCGCCACCGCGCTGGCTATTGGCTGTGCAACCCTGATTATGTCCACGCTGGGCATGATGGTCGGACGGTTTATCGGCCCGCTGCTGGGTAAACGCGCCGAGATCCTCGGGGGGATTGTGCTGATTGGCATTGGTGCCCAGATCCTCTGGGCACACTTCGCCGGTTAATCTTCGCGCTGCCAGATGTGGATGCTGAAGTCCGTCTGGCAGCGAAATGTTGAATGTGCCGCCAGCGTTTCCCACACCTCCGGTTTTGCCCGCCACGCGAAGGGCGTCATCTGCAATAACGCGACGGCCTCTTCCCCTTTCAGCGTCATTTCGTACGCCACTGATTCCGCCTGCTTCAGGGTAAAACCGGCCAGCTGCTCAGAATGCGGTGCATGCAGACGCACTTCGTCGTAGATCAGCCCTTTCAGCTCCATCAGATGACGCGGGCCTGGGGTCACGGTGACCACCCATCCGCCCGGTTTTACCACGCGAGCCAGCTCTTCCGCCTTGCAGGGCGCGTAAATGCGAATAACCGCGTCCATGCTGGCATCGTCAAACGGCAGTCGGTGGCTGGATGCCACGCAGAACGTCACGTCCGCGTAACGCTTTGCCGCTGCGCGAATCGCCACTTTCGACACGTCCAGACCGAACGTCTGTGCGCCCTTCTCACGGGCGATCTCGGCAAACCGCGCGGTGTAGTACCCCTCCCCGCAGCCGATATCGAGCATGGCGGTGGCTGAATCCGGCAGAATGTCACTCAGCATCTGCGCGACGGTCTCCCGCAGCGGCAGATAGTGCCCGGCATCAAGAAATGCGCGTCGCGCCTGCATCATCTCAGCACTGTCGCCTGGATCGCGGGAGCGTTTATGCTGCACCGGCAGAAGATTCACGTAGCCTTCTTTTGCCCTATCAAACTGATGCCCCTGCGGACAGGTATAACTTTTATCTGAGTGCGTCAGGGGGGCGTGGCAAAGGGGACAGCTGAAGGACATGGTGACTCCGGAGCATAATCAAAGGGCGAAGTGTACCGCTATTCGCCCTGGTTATAAACGCCCGGTTAACGCATAACGATAAGGTGATCGGACCCTGCCGGTAACCCGTCAGGTTTCACATTTTCCAGACGCAGCACGTTACCCATAATCTCACTGAAGACAGGGGCGGAGACGGCCCCGCCGTAGTAGGCACCATTTTGCGGATCGTTAATCACCACCACCAGGGCAAAACGCGGATTGCTGGCAGGTGCAACCCCTGCGGTGTAGGCGACGTATTTATCCACATACTTCCCGCTATCGTCAATTTTCTTCGCCGTACCGGTTTTCACCGCCACCCGGTAATCACGAACGGCGGCCTTAACCCCTCCGCCGCCCGGCAGCGCAACGCTCTCCATCATGTGCTCCACCTCGTGCGCAATCTCTTCTGGCATGACGCGTTGCCCGATAACGGGGGGATCGATACGCGTAATCGAGAGAGGTCGCTCAAGCCCGAAGCCGCCAATCGTGGCGTAGACGTGCGCCAGCTGGAGCGGCGTCACCATCAGCCCGTAGCCGAAGGCAAATGTCGCGCGGTCGAGCTGGCTCCAGTATTTACGCTGGGGCAACAGCCCCGCGCTCTCACCCGTTAAGCCAAGCCCCGTATTCGTGCCGAATCCAAAATTTCGGTAGGTATCAATAAGATGCTGGACAGGCATTGCCAGGGACAGTCGGGACACGCCGGTGTCGCTCGATTTTTGCAGGATCCCGGTCATTGTCAGTTCAGGATAATAGCCCACATCGCGGATACGATGCCCGTCGAGGGTATACGGATGCGTGTCAATGACGCTGTCCGGCTGCACCAGCCCCTGCTGCAGGGCCGTCATCAGCACCAGCGGCTTGACCGTGGAACCCGGTTCGAACGTATCGCTGATCGCACGGTTGCGAAAATCGTTTATCGTTGCGCCTTCCCGGTTATTGGGGTTGAAATCCGGATAGCTCGCCATGGCGAGTATTTCCCCTGTGGGGATATTAATGAGCACCGAGGCCCCAGACTCGGCCTTGTTCCAGGCCACGGCATTATCGAGCGCATCCTCGGTGATGGTTTGCAGACGCTCGTCGATACTTAACTGGATGTTATGCGCCGGCGCGGGCGCAACTTCCGTCAGGTTTTCAACCACGCGTCCATAGCGATCTTCCCTTACCTGGCGCACACCCGCCTTGCCGGTCAGCTGCGCGTTGAAGCTTTTTTCCACGCCCTCAATGCCCTGCCCGTCAATATTGGTGAAGCCAATCAGGTTCGCTGCCACATGGCCGGCAGGATAAAAACGGCGGGATTCATCGCGTAAATTGATGCCGGGCAGATTGAGTTTATCTATCCACTTTGCCTGTGCCGGATCGACCTGACGGGCAAGATAAATAAAACGGCCCTGCGGGTTGGCGTTGATTCGCGCCGAGAGTGCGCCCAGGGAGAGATGTAGCGCGTTTGCCAACGCCTGCCAGCGTTCGTCGACGCCAACGCCTCCTTTTGCCAGCACCGTTTTAGGATCGGCCCAAACGGCCCGTACAGGCACGCTCACCGCCAGGGGACGACCTTCGCGATCCATTATCATGCCGCGCGGCGCATCAATCGCCAGCTGGCGGAGGGAGCGCATATCTTCCTGCTTCACCAGATTGTCAGGCTTGATGATTTGCAGCCAGGCTACGCGGCCAAGTAAAAAGGCCAGACTACAGAAAATAGCTAAACAGAGCAGCGCAAAACGCGCTGGCGTGAAATTGCCAGCGGTCATTATCAATTTCTTCTTCACCTGAACCCCAGGACTGTTAAACAACGCCCTGATTTAACGGGAAAAGATGCGCTTAGGGAGGCGAAACAGTGCTACTAACCTCGCAGCTTTGCAACAAGTTACTAACAAGACCGTGAATGGTAATATTTTGAAAGATTAAGGACATAAAAAAGCCCCGCGTTATGCGAGGCTTTATGTCTGAGAGTGAAGTGCTAAGCGCTTCAGTCAGCAGCGGTTCGATCAGATAGCAGTTACGTTAACTGCAGCTGGGCCTTTCTGGCCGTCCTGAATTTCGAACTCAACGTTCTGGCCTTCAGCCAGAGTTTTGAAGCCGTTACCCTGGATTGCAGAGAAGTGTACGAACACGTCTTTGCTGCCGTCAGCAGGAGTAATGAAACCAAAACCTTTAGACTCGTTGAACCACTTAACTTGACCTTTAATCTTTGCCATTTTGCAAAATTCCTTAGAGTGTTTTCTTAGCCCGCAGGCATTAACTGAGATAAAACTGAGACATTACTGCATGAGGCACTAATATAAGGTTCGGCAGAGAAGCGGTATTCAACGACAACGTGTTTACTCAGGACTTCTTTACTGAAAATGCCACACATAAACAGAACTGTACCTCGTTTGACCCAAAACGTGTTATCACACACTATGTTTAATATGGCAAGCCATTTTTAAACATGTCTCGATCCGCCGCACAAATTCGAACAGTGCCTGTCAGGTTTTGCACAATTATGCGCATCACGTCCAGACAGCCCTGCTGCGTAACAAAGACCCAGCGTTGCTTTCACAACCGCTGTAATCTAAGACTTTTTTAACATAGCTCAATCATTACGAACCGTCCAGCAAACAGGAAAAGAAATCTTACGTCTTGATTGAGTTAGAACAATTTGTGAAAACTTATGCTTAAATCATTGTAACGCGACCAAATTGTTTCAGAGAAAAAACAGTGTTAATAACCCGCGCCCAGCTGTATTAAAATGCACCAGCGAATAAACAGCGTTATGCACCAAAATAATGAAATTTTTATGACTCTGCATCAAAAGAAGGCAAGCAAAACGTTTCGATAAAAATAAAACATTCCTGCGCGCCTTTACATCAACAATATATGCAACAATTTATCGCTTCGTTTATAAGGATAAATATTCACCAATCTTCAGTATCCTGAAAGAATGGTTAACTGGTGCTAAATTATCGAGTGCGTGAGTTAACTCCTGCACAGGTTCATCTAAGGATTCATCTGCCAGTTCAAACACGCCCCAGTGAATAGGGAACGCCAGAGGTGAGCCCAGCTGCTGCCACAATGCCACCGCAGATTGCGGATCCATATGATGGACAGCCATGAACCATCGTGGGGCATAGGCACCAATCGGTAACGCGGCGGCATCTATCTGGCCCAGGCGTTCAGGAATTAACAGCAGCTCAGGTGAATAACCGGTATCACCGCTAAACCAGAAACGGTGATGCCGTCCTTCCATCACCCAGCCGCACCATAAGGAACGATTGCGGTTCCATGGCGTGCGCATGCTCCAGTGCTGTGCCGGTACGGCGGTCAGCGTCATCCCCTGCCAGGTGAAACTCTGCCACCAGTCGAGTTCGACCACGCGTTTTGCTCCCCGGCGACGAAACCAGTCGGCGAGGCCCAACGGAACAAAAATACTGACGTCGGGAAAGCGTTTGAGGATTCGGCGAAGGGTTGCGTCATCAAGATGATCGTAATGATTATGGGAAATGACGACCGCATCAAGCTGATGAAGCTGATCGACTGACAGCGCGGGAGGCGTTTTGCGCTGTGGTCCCAGGAAAGGGAGCGGAGAAGCGCGCCGTGAAAACACCGGGTCGGTAAGGATGATATTGCCGTCCAGCCGCAGCAACACGCTCGCGTGTCCGAGCCACCACACCCCATCTTCATGAGTCTGCGTAAGCTCAACCGGTTGCCACCACTGCTGGATAAAGTCTTTATAACCCAGCGCGGGCGGCTTCGGTAAACCGGCCTCTTTACGCGCTTTACGCCAGCGGTCAAGGTCGCCGGGTTGATGTCCAACAGGATCGGTATTACGAAAACCGTTCGGGGTGTGATGTTTCAGGGAGGGGTCATACCAGGGGTTTTTCCAGACCACAGCCACCTCCCAGGACAAAAAGATTAACGCTCAGCCACCAGGCGGATAAAGTCGTCTTCGTCTTTGTTATCTTCAGCGACTGCGTCTTTCGGCGCGTCTTTCTCTTCCGGTTCGTTAGCCTCACACAGACGGCGTAGCAGCGCATTCTGACGTTTTTGCTGATCGAGCAGCGCTTCCAGCAGTTCAATCTGCTCGTTAGTACGGGAACTGGCGCGATTCACAAAAAACCAAATGACCAGCCCGACAAGCAGAACAACCAAAGAAATCATCAGGGATGCTATATTCAGCAGCCCTGAATTCAGTAACTCACCCATTTCACCACCTCAATAAAAACGTCTATTTTACCACTGGCGCGAAGGAAGGAAATCACCTTGAGAAAAAATGCGTGTTACCACGGAATAAATTTATTGATTGCGCAAACGCCGCTAAAAAACTGTACATCCTGATCGCACATCACATTGATCGTCTGCGTCCATAACACCACGCACGCTATCAGCACGATAATCAGAATTACCCAGCGTATTTTTTTCACTCCACACTCCGTCTAATGACCTGATGTAACGAGGTTATCACGCTTATCTTAAACAAGGGCTAACTATGCCGCCATCGCGCTTTTTTCAGAATCCTGCACTTGTTTCGTTTCGTAAACCGTTTACGCTAGCATTATGATAACAACGATAAAAGAGGTAATGATGCGCTTAATCATTCGAACAATTATTGCACTGGCCATTGTCTGGATTGGCCTTCTGCTAACGGGTTATGGCGTACTTGTGGGAAGCACCGAAAATGCTGCAGGGTTAGGCATTCAGTGTAAATACTTAACAGCACAAGGAATGAGCACTGCGCAATATCTGCATACTGACAGCGGGATTGTTGGCTTAACCCACTGTCCGGTCCTGCGTAAGACTTCCGTCGTGATTGATAATGGCTAGTCAGCCGGATAAATGACCGACAAAAAACGCCGCAACAGATGCGGCGTTTTTTTATGTGAACAGAGATTAGAACGGGTAGTCGTGATACCCCATCTGTTCAGAAATCTTACGTGCGGCAGTGTGGAGAATAGCCACATACTCATGCAGACGCTCTTCGGAGAAACGTAAGGTTGGGAAGGAGATACTTAAGCCCGCGATCACCACGCCAAAACGGTCAAATACCGGAACGCCGATGCAGCGCAGTCCCTCTTCCTGCTCCTCGTTATCTTCGCCATACCCCTGCTCGCGTACGCGATCGAGCACCGTTAGCAGCGCGTCCGTGCTGGTAATGGTTCGTGAGGTACTTTGCTTGTATTCCACGCCTTCGAGGATCTGCTTCACTTCCTCACGATCGCGCCACGCCAGCAGAACTTTACCAATGGCGGTACTGTAGAGCGGGTTGCGACGACCAATGCGCGAATACATGCGCAGATTGTACATGGAGTCGATTTTATGGATGTAAACAATGCTGTCTTCATCCAGCGCGCCGAGATGGATGGTCTCTTTAGTGAGGCGAGAGATTTCACGCATCTGAATATCGGCGCTGCGGATCAGGTCAACATTTTGTAGCGCGCGGGCACCCAGCTCAAACAGTTTCAGCGTCAGGGAGTATTTTTCAGATTCGCCTTCCTGGGCAACGTAACCCAGAGACTTCATGGTTTGCAAAAAGCGATATACGGTGCTTTTTGACATCATCACGCGCTGTGACAACTCTGTAATACCTATTTCACGCTCCTCTCCCAGCGCCTGTAAGATGCCAAACACCTTCAGCACGGAAGAAACAGAATCTGGCTGTTTATCCAAATCCGCAATAGCCATTTACCACCTCATAGCGAGTGTTTTATAAAAATCAGAACCGGTTTTTATTATAAGTTCCCGTCATGTCACCTGCAATCAATCCCCGTTTACTTCGTTACAAATCTGCGACATATCGCGGCTGTAACAATGCTAAAATAGTTACCCTGAGAATAATTTCACGCTGAGCTTTTTTAAACCTAATGGAAAAGTCCCTTTCCGATGGCCTGCCTTTACCCCAGCGGTATGGCGCGATAGTGACCATCATTATCGGTATATCAATGGCGGTCCTTGACGGCGCAATCGCAAACGTTGCCCTGCCAACCATCGCCAGCGACCTGCACGCCTCTCCTGCCAGTTCGATATGGATTGTTAACGCCTATCAGATTGCGATTGTGGTTTCCCTGCTCTCGTTCTCTTTCCTGGGCGATATGTTCGGTTACCGTCGGGTGTATCAGTGCGGTCTGGTGGTTTTCACCTTTACGTCTTTGTTCTGTGCTCTTTCAGATTCACTGCATACCCTGACGCTTGCCCGCATTGCGCAGGGTTTTGGCGGCGCGGCGCTCATGAGCGTAAACACGGCGCTGATCCGCTTAATTTATCCGCAGCGTCATCTGGGGCGAGGAATGGGGATAAACTCGTTTATTGTCGCCGTCTCTTCTGCCGCCGGGCCAACGATTGCGGCGGCGATCCTTTCCGTTGCGTCATGGCAGTGGCTGTTCGCCATCAACGTGCCGCTGGGTATTGTCGCCATCTTCTTTGCCCTGCGCTTTCTTCCCGCTAACGGTCCCAAAAGCACCATGCCGCGTTTCGACGTGGCGAGTGCGGTGATGAATGCCCTGACCTTTGGCCTGTTGATTACGGCGCTGAGCGGCTTTGCGCAGGGACAGTCTCTGATGCTTACCGGCGCGGAGCTTATCGCCCTGCTGGCGATCGGCTTCTTCTTTGTTCGCCGCCAGCTCACTCTCCCTGTGCCTCTACTGCCTGTTGATCTGCTGCGTATTCCCCTCTTTTCCCTCTCCATTTGCACGTCTGTCTGCTCGTTCTGCGCCCAGATGCTGGCTCTGGTCTCCCTACCCTTCTTTCTGCAGAGCGTGGTCGGACGTTCAGAGGTGGAGACCGGTCTGCTGCTCACCCCCTGGCCGCTGGCGACCATGGTGATGGCACCGCTGGCAGGTTATTTAATTGAACGTGTTCATGCCGGTTTATTGGGCGCTTTGGGACTGGCGGTGATGGCGACAGGCCTTTTCGCGTTAGCATTGTTGCCCTCGTCGCCTTCGGATCTGGACATCATCTGGCGCATGATCCTCTGCGGTGCAGGGTTTGGCCTGTTCCAGTCCCCCAATAATCACACCATTATCACCTCAGCGCCACGGCATCGCAGCGGTGGGGCAAGCGGTATGCTGGGAACCGCGCGTCTGCTGGGCCAAAGCAGCGGTGCGGCACTGGTCGCCCTGATGTTTAACCTTGCCGGACAAAACGGTAACCATCTTGCGCTCCTCACCGCAGGCGCCCTTGCCACCCTCGCGGCGGTCGTCAGCGGCCTGCGGGTGACCCAGCCCAGGGTTCAGGCATAAAAAAAGCCGGGCGGAGTGTTCTCCCGCCCGGCTTTTTGTATTTTGTTGCGTTACTTCAGGTATTCCCCACTGCGCAGCGCTTCAATACGCTTATCCAGCGGCGGGTGAGACATAAACAGCTCGCTCAGCGACTTGGATTTACCGTTAATGCAGAAGGCCATCATGCTGTTCGCTTCCTGCGGCTCGTAGGAGGTTTTCAGACGCTGCAGCGCGGCAATCATCTTCTCACGACCAACCAGCTTCGCAGAGCCGGCATCCGCGTGGAATTCACGGTGACGAGAGAACCACATGGTGATAATGCTGGCGAGAATACCGAATACCAGTTCCAGAACCATCGACACGGCGAAGTAGATCAGCGGGTTGCCGTTGCTCTCTTCACCTTCGTCGCGGTTCCCGCCCATAAAGCCAGCCGCAATCTGCGCCAGGATACGGGAGATGAAGATCACGAAGGTGTTCACCACACCCTGAATCAGGGTCATGGTCACCATGTCACCGTTTGCGATATGGCTGATTTCGTGGGCGATAACCGCTTCAGCTTCGTCACGGCTCATGTTCTGCAGCAGACCGGTGCTGACGGCAACCAGTGACGCATCGCGACGGGCGCCCGTGGCAAACGCGTTGATGTCCGGGGCATGGTAAATCGCCACCTGCGGCATGGCGATGCCGGCCTGACGGGATTGCTGAGCCACCGTATTCATCAGCCACTGTTCCATATCGTTACGCGGCTGTTCAATAACCTCACCACCCACCGATTTCAGTGCCATCCACTTCGACATCAGCAGGGAGATGAACGAGCCACCAAAACCAAACAGCAGCGCCATAATCAACAGACCCTGAACGCTGCTCGACTGAATTCCTGTCAGGCTTAGCACGAGCCCGAAAACCACCATGACCGCCAGGTTGGTGAGCAGGAAGAGCGCGATTCGCATCATAATTTTCTTTTTACCTCAGTTTAACAAAACGCACTATGCGATTACCCACATCGTATGGGTATTACGGCTATTTTCAAGCATCCGGCGGGCGTAAGTCACCAGAAAGACACAACTTTACACAATTGAAAATCTGGCTGACGGAAGGATGAAGAACAAAAAGAAACAGGCACAATTTCTTGTGCCTGTTGGGAGATTATTTTGCCGGTGCGGGCTGTACGGCAGGTTTCTCTTTTTCCTGATTCGCCAGGTCGAGAGCGATATGCACCGTCTCGTCCAGATACGGATCCGGCTCCTGGTAATCTTTTGGCAGATCGTCCAGTTTTTTGAGCAGAGGCTTGCCTTCACGCTTGAAGCGATCGTTGATACGCGCCAGGCGGGTTGCATCGTCTTCGTTGTTCTCTTTCTCACGCTGTGCGTAGTTCAGAGAAACAATATTCCGCTTATCTTTCAGGGCATTGAAGCGTGCGATGTCCTTCATGATGTACTGGAATTCCGGATCTTTCGCGATGCGGTCGTTATGCGCTTTCAGCAGTTCAGGACCAAATTGCGTCATATCACCCGCTTTCACGTAGGTCGCGGCATTGATGCTGTCCCACGGCAACGCGTTATCTTCAAACTTCTCGCCGGTTTCCGTCTCCTGGGTGCCAGTCGGCATGATGATGTCCGGCGTGACGCCCTTACGCTGCGTACTGCCGCCGTTTACGCGGTAGAATTTCTGAATGGTGTACTGAACCGAGCCCAGCGCAGGCCATTCCGGACGCAGCATCTGATCGTAAATACGATTCAGAGAGCGGTACTGCTGAACAGTGCCTTTCCCGAAGGTTGGCTCACCGACGATCAGCGCACGGCCATAATCCTGCATGGCTGCGGCAAAGATCTCAGACGCGGAAGCGCTGAAGCGGTCAACGAGAACAACCAGCGGGCCTTTGTAGTAGACCACACCGTCATTGTCCGCATCTTCGCGCACTTTACCGTTGTTATCGCGCACCTGCACCACGGGACCCGATGGAATGAACAGACCAGAGAGTGAAACCGCTTCCGTCAGCGCTCCGCCGCCGTTACTGCGCAGGTCGATGATAATGCTGCTGACGTTCTGCTTTTCAAGCTTCTGCAGCTGAACTTTCACATCGTCAGTCAGCCCTACGTAGAAGCCAGGAATATCCAGGACACCCACCTTCTCTTTACCCACGGTTTTCACCGACATTTTCACCGCGCGGTCTTCCAGACGGATACGCTCGCGGGTCAGGGTAACGATACGGGTTTTGGTGCCTTTTCCGGCTGGCAGGACTTCCAGACGAACCTTGCTGCCTTTCGGACCTTTGATCAGCGCAACCACGTCATCAAGACGCCAGCCGATCACGTCGACCATGTTCTGTCCGGTTTGTCCTACACCCACAATACGATCGCCTACGCTAATCGCTTTGCTTTTGGATGCCGGGCCACCCGCAACCATCGAATTGATCACCGTGTAATCATCGTCCATCTGCAGCACCGCGCCGATACCTTCAAGAGACAGGCTCATCTCGGTATTGAACTGTTCGGTGTTGCGTGGAGAGAGATAGTTGGTGTGCGGATCGATTTCGTGAGCAAAGGCCGTCATGGCCAGCGAGAAGACATCCTCACTGTTGGTCTGCGCCAGACGACGAATGGCGAATTTGTAACGACGCGTCAGCGTGTCACGGATCTCTTTTTCGTCTTTGCCGGTAAGCTTGAGGCTCAGTTCATCGTATTTAACTTTACCGTCCCACAGCGCATTCAACTCGGCTTCATCTTTCGGCCAGGGTGCTTTACTGCGATCCAGATTAAAGGTGTCGTTGCCGGTGAAGTCCATCGGACGTTCCAGCACTTTCAGCGCGTACTGATAGCGTTCGAAGCGGCGCTTTTGCGACAGGTTGTAGAGATCGTAGAACAGATCCAGCTTGCCTGAGCGCAACTCGTCACCCACCTCGGATTTGCGCTTAGCGAACTGCTCGACATCGCTGGCGAGCAAAACGTTATGGCTGTAATCCAGCAAGTTCAGATAGCGGTCAAAGATTTTGGCCGAAAAGGCCTGATCGAGATCGAACTGACGATAGTGCGAGCGGGTAAAACGTGAGGTCACGCGCTCGCTCACCGTCGCGTGCTGCGTCTCTTCCTTGAGAACCGGAATTTGATCAACACGCGTGATATCGTCCACTGCAAAAGCGTGACCTGTTATGGCAAACAGGCCCGCCAGCGCGGTGAGCTTAAAAAAAGTGTTCATGCCAGGCTTGGCCTCCGTTTCAGAACAACAAGTGTTCTGCGCGTACAATCATTGACATACCAGAAGTCAGCTGTACACGAACGCCATCTTTGGTGATTTCCAGTACGGTGGCGTCCATAGCATTGTTACCCGCTTTTACCTTCAGCGCCTGACCTACGCTCAGGGCGTTAATGTCAGAAACCGGCGTATGGCGCGGCTCTTCACGAGGGGCACGCGGGGCTTTTGCTGCTGGTTTGTCTGCACGCGGTTTGCGATCGTTATTATCGTGACGGCGCGGCGCAGGGCGTGGTTTACGCTCACGACGAGGCGCATCTTCCTGGCCGTTTGCCGCGGCGGCTTCGCGTTTTTTCGCCTGCTGTTCTGCACGTTGTGCCTGAACGCGTGCTTTGGCTTCTTCAAGCTGCTTGCGCGCGTGCTCAACGTGCTGCTCGTCCAGCTCACCACACGGGTTGCCGTCGAGATCCACACGGGTCGCGCCAGCTTTGATACCGTACAGGTAACGCCAGCTCGAAGTATAAAGACGTAAGGCGGAACGCAGCTGAGTTTTGCTGAGGTTCATTTCCCCTTCAACACGTGCCACCAGATCCTGAAAAATACCGACTTTCAGGGGACGCGCTTCACCTTCCGCGCTGAAGCACTGCGGGAAACGCTCGGCCAGAAATGCGATAACTTCTTTACTGCTATTCAACTTAGGTTGATTTTCCATGAAATTTCCTGATTACAACGGACGTTGCCAACAAGCGCAGGCATGAACAGGCGTCATTATAATGACGCTATCAGTAAATGCTACGTTATCCGTTGATTATCCTGCGACGCTCGCAAAGAATTTTTGATAATCGGTTGCCGCGAGTACGTTTTCCAGATTAGCCACCAGCTCGCGCAGCCCCTGTTCGTCCTCGGTTGTAAAGCGACTGAAGACCGTACTGTCGATATCCAGAACGCCAATAATCTGATTTTTGACCACCAGAGGCAGAACGATTTCAGAATTACTGGCGGCATCGCAGGCAATGTGCCCGTCAAATGCATGAACATCTTCCACACGCTGGACCTGATTCTCGGCCACCGCCGTGCCGCATACGCCGCGCCCTACCGGAATACGCACGCAGGCCAGTTTGCCCTGGAACGGACCGAGCACCAGCGTTTCACCTTCCAGAAGGTAAAAGCCGGCCCAGTTCACCTCAGAGAGACGTTCAAACAGCAATGCGCTAGTATTTGCCAGAGTGGCTAAGAAGCTGGTCTCACCCGCCATCAATGCCTTAAAATCGCGGTTCAGATCCGCGTAGAATTCTGTTTTGTTCATTATTCAATCACTTAGTTGTCTTACAAATTTACCGCATAGCCTATTAAAATAAGCATTAAATGCGCTCATGCTCAAGATGAATCCGTTCATGAGTTATTATAACTTTCAACAATACTTATTTGTGCGCAGCTGATGGCCTTAAAAACAACCAAAATTACGCCGACAAGAAAGATAACTGTCCATACGGTAAGCGAAGCTTTGCCACGTGCACATTATCAGCGTTGCCCCCAGTGCGATACGCTTTTTATGTTGCCGAAGATGAAATCGCACCAAAGTGCCTTCTGTCCCCGCTGCGACGCCAAAATTCGCGACGGCCGAGACTGGTCGTTAACCCGTCTCGCCGCCATGGCCGTCACCATGCTGCTGCTGATGCCCTTCGCCTGGAGCGAACCGCTGCTGAAACTCTACCTGCTTGGCGTGCGCATTGACGCCAACGTGCTGCAGGGTATCTGGCAGATGACCCGTCAGGGCGATCCCATCACCGCCGCCATGGTGCTGTTCTGCACCGTTGGCGCGCCGCTGGTGCTGGTTGCCGCCATTGCCTATCTTTGGTTTGGCAATATCCTCGGCATGAACCTTCGCCCGGTGCTGCTGATGCTGGATAAGCTCAAAGAGTGGGTGATGCTGGATATTTATCTGGTGGGCGTGGGCGTTGCGTCAATAAAGGTACAGGACTACGCCTTTTTGCAGCCCGGTATCGGGCTCTTTGCTTTCATCTGCCTGGTATTGCTAAGCATCCTGACGCTGATCCACCTGAACGTTGAGCAGCTCTGGGAACGGTTTTACCCTCAGCGCCCCGCTACACGCCCCGATGAAAATCTGCGCGTCTGTCTGGGATGCCACTATACCGGCTTACCCGACGCGCGTGGACGCTGCCCGCGGTGCCACATTCCGCTGAGACTGCGCCGCAACAATAGCCTGCAAAAATGCTGGGCCGCGCTGATCGCCTCCCTGGTGTTTCTGATCCCAGCCAATATGCTGCCGATTTCTATCATTTACGTGAATGGCGGGCGTCAGGAGGATACTATCCTCTCCGGGATTATCTCCCTTGCACACAGTAACGTCGGGGTGGCGGCGATCGTCTTTATTGCCAGTATCCTGGTTCCCTTTACCAAAGTGGTGGTGATGTTTACCCTGCTCATCAGCATTCACTTTAAATGTGAACAAGGCTTACGAACACGCATTCTGCTTCTGCGGTTCGTTACCTGGATTGGCCGCTGGTCAATGTTAGATCTGTTCGTGATTTCGCTGATGATGTCGCTCATCAATCGCGACCAGCTACTTGCTTTTACAATGGGACCCGCGGCTTTTTATTTCGGCTCTGCGGTGATATTGACTATTCTTGCTGTGGAATGGCTGGATAGCCGCTTACTTTGGGATGCACATGAGTCAGGAAACCCCCGCTTCGCCGACTGAAGCGAGAATTAAAACAAAACGCCGCATTTCGCCATTCTGGTTGCTGCCCGTCATCGCCCTGATGATTGCAGGCTGGCTTATCTGGACGAGCTATGAAGATCGCGGGAGTACGGTCACCATTGATTTCCAGACCGCCGACGGCATCGTCGCCGGGCGAACGCCCGTTCGCTTCCAGGGGGTTGAAGTGGGTACGGTTCAGGACATCTCCCTTGGAAAAGGGCTGAACAAGATTCAGGTGCGGGTCAGTATTAAATCTGACATGCAGGATGCCCTGCGCAGCGAAACGCAGTTCTGGCTGGTGACGCCTAAAGCCTCTCTGGCCGGCGTGTCCGGGCTGGATGCGCTCGTGGGCGGTAACTATATTGGCATGATGCCAGGTAAAGGCGAGCCGCAGGATCACTTTGTTGCTCTGGATACGCAGCCCAAGTACCGCCTCAATAACGGCGATTTGATGATCCATCTGCAGGCGCCGGATCTCGGTTCTCTGAACAGTGGCTCACTGGTCTATTTCCGCAAAATCCCGGTTGGCCGCGTGTACGACTACGCGATTAACTCGAATAAACAGGGCGTCACCATCGACGTGCTTATCGAGCGTCGCTTCACCAATCTGGTGAAAAAAGGCAGCCGCTTCTGGAACGTCTCCGGCGTGGATGCGGACCTCAGCCTGAGCGGTGCGAAAGTGAAGCTGGAGAGTCTGGCCGCGCTGGTGAATGGCGCTATTGCCTTTGACTCCCCGGAAAACTCAAGCCCTGCCACCGCTGATGACTCATTTGGATTGTACGCCGACCTGGCGCACAGCCAGCGCGGCGTGATCGTCAAACTTGCCCTGCCCGATGCTAAGGGGTTAAAAGCGGGCTCAACGCCGCTGATGTATCAGGGATTGCAGGTTGGTCAGCTCACCAAAATGACGCTCAACCCGGGCGGCTCAGTCACCGGCGAAATGACGGTCGACCCGAGCGTGGTCGATCTCCTGCGCGAGAAAACGCGCATCGAAATGCGCAGTCCAAAGCTCTCTCTGAACGATGCCAGCCTCAGCACGCTGTTGACCGGCAATACGTTTGAGCTCATCCCCGGTGAAGGTGAACCCAGCAATAGCTTCGTGATTGCCCCGGCGGATAAAGCCCTGCTGCAAAAACCGGGTGTGGTAACCGTCACGCTGAATGCGCCAGAAAGTTACGGTATCGAAGCCGGGCAGCCGCTAATTTTACACGGCGTGCAGGTCGGTCAGGTGCTGGAGCGTAAGCTCTCCGCGGATGGCGTGACGTTCTCGGTCGCCATCGATCCGCAATACAGCGACCTGGTGCACGGTGACAGCAAATTCGTGGTGAACAGTCGCGTCGATGTGAAGGTGGGTCTGGACGGCGTGGAGTTCCTCGGCGCCAGCGCCAGCGAATGGGTTAACGGCGGCATCCGTATTTTGCCTGGCGATAAAGGCCCCGTGCGCGACAGCTATCCGCTGTATGCCAACCTCGAGAAAGCGATTGAAAACAGTCTGAGCGATCTTCCTACCACCACGCTGACGCTAAGCGCCGAAACGCTGCCGGACGTACAGGCGGGATCCGTGGTGCTGTATCGCAAGTTTGAAGTCGGGGAAGTGATCACCGTTCGCCCGCGTGCGGACGCCTTTGATATCGAACTGCACATCAAGCCGGAGTACCGCAAGCTGCTGACGCCAAACAGCGTCTTCTGGGCCGAAGGCGGCGCGAAAGTTCAGCTTAACGGTAACGGGCTGACCGTGCAGGCCTCCCCGCTCTCACGCGCGCTGCGCGGGGCGATTAGCTTCGATAATCTCAGCGGCGCAGGTGCGAATCTGCGCAAAGGTGATAAGCGTATTCTCTTCCCGTCCGAAACCGCCGCACGTGCAGTAGGCGGGCAGATTACCCTGCACGCGTTTGATGCCGGTAAGCTGGCGGAAGGCATGCCAATTCGCTATCTGGGTATTGATATCGGGCAGATCCAGAAGCTGACGCTGATTACCTCACGTAACGAGGTGCAGGCCACCGCCGTGCTTTACCCGGAATATGTGCAGACCTTCGCCCGCACGGGCTCGCGCTTCTCGGTGGTCACGCCGCAGATCTCGGCCGCGGGCGTTGAGCATCTCGACACCATTTTGCAGCCGTACATCAACGTTGAGCCCGGCCAGGGCAATGCCCGTCGCGATTTCGAGCTGCAGGAAGCCACGATCACCGACTCACGCTACCTTGGCGGCCTGAGCATCGTGGTGGAAGTGCCGGAAGCAGGCTCGCTGAACATCGGCACGCCGGTACTGTTCCGCGGCATTGAGGTGGGTACGGTCACGGGCCTGACGCTCGGTACACTCTCCGATCGCGTGATGGTGGCGTTACGCATCAGCGAACGCTACCAGCACCTGGTTCGAAATAACTCGGTATTCTGGCTGGCATCCGGCTACTCGCTGGACTTCGGCCTGACGGGTGGCGTGGTGAAAACCGGCACCTTCAACCAGTTCATTCGCGGCGGTATCGCGTTTGCCACGCCGCCGGGAACGCCGCTGGCGCCGAAAGCGCAGCCAGGTAAACACTTCCTGCTGCTCGAAAGCGAACCGAAAGAGTGGCGCGAATGGGGAACCGCCCTGCCACGTTAAACAGCAAGGCTCCGGTGTCAACGCACCGGAGCCTTTATGTTACACTGCGCACCTGAACTTTTCCCTGTGGTGTGCCCGTGGCTCAAAACTCCGTATTTCTTCCTGAACAATTCCTGGCGCAGATGCGCGAGGCGCTTCCTTCTCACCTGTCGTTAGACGATTTTATCGCCGCCTGCCAGCGTCCGTTACGCCGAAGTATTCGCGTCAACACGTTGAAAATCAGCGTCGATGATTTTCTGGCACTGGTCTCGCCGTACGGCTGGCAGCTTACGCCGGTACCGTGGTGTGCTGAGGGGTTCTGGATCGAGCGCGATGACGAAGCCTCACTCCCGCTGGGCAGCACCGCTGAACATCTGAGCGGCCTGTTCTATATTCAGGAAGCCAGCTCGATGCTGCCTGTTGCCGCCCTGTTTACCGATGGCAATTCGCCTGAGCGCGTGATGGATGTTGCCGCGGCGCCCGGCTCAAAAACCACGCAAATTGCCGCCCGGATGGGTAACCAGGGGGCGATCCTTGCTAACGAGTTTTCCGCCAGCCGCGTGAAGGTGCTGCATGCCAACATCAGCCGTTGCGGTATTCATAATGTTGCACTGACGCACTTCGACGGACGCGTGTTTGGCGCCGCCCTACCGGAAGCCTTCGATGCCATTCTGCTGGACGCCCCCTGCTCCGGCGAAGGGGTGGTGCGCAAAGATCCCGATGCGTTAAAGAACTGGTCCGTGGAAAGCAACCTGGAGATCGCCGCCACGCAGCGAGAGCTGATCGAGAGCGCATTTCACGCTTTGCGGCCTGGCGGCACGCTGGTCTATTCAACGTGCACCCTTAACCGCGATGAAAACGAAGACGTCTGTCTGTGGTTGAAAGCGAACTATCAGGATGCAGTCGAGTTTCTGCCGCTTAACGATCTGTTTGCCTCGGCACAAGAGGCGGTCACCCCCGAGGGTTTCCTTCACGTGTTCCCGCAGATTTACGACTGTGAAGGGTTCTTTGTGGCGCGTCTGCGTAAAACGCAGGCGGTTGCTCCCCTGCCCGCACCTAAATTCAAGGTCGGCAACTTCCCGTTTGCCCCTCTTAAAGGTCGCGATGCAGCACAGCTTGAAGCCGCCGCCAAAAAGGTTGGGCTGGTCTGGGATGAGAGCCTGCATCTCTGGATGCGTGATAAAGAGATATGGCTGTTCCCGGCTGAGATCGAGCCGCTCATCGGAAAGGTCCGTTTTTCGCGAATCGGGATCCGCCTGGCGGAAGTGCATAACAAAGGGTATCGCTGGCAGCATGAGGCCGTTATCGCGCTTGCCGGACGCGAGAATACCTTTGCCCTGACGCATCAGGAAGCCGAAGAGTGGTATCGTGGTCGCGATGTCTATCCGGACAGCGCGCCATCAGGCGATGAAGTGATAGTGACGTATCAGGGATACCCGCTGGGGCTGGCAAAAAAGGTCGGCTCAAGGCTGAAAAACAGCTATCCGCGCGAGTTGGTTCGGGATGGTCGGCTGTTTACCGGTAACGATCGCACGGGCTGAAAAAAAGCGCATTTTTTTACTGGCGATTTTGCTCTCCTTGTCTACGATCAAAAATGGGTGACTGCACTGGTCATACCAGATTTTGACAACCGAACCGGAGAGCACTATGACGAAAACCAGCGTGCGTATTGGCGCTTTTGAGATCGACGACGCAGAGCTGCGCGGCGAAGCACAAGGCGATCGAACGTTAAGTATTCCCTGCAAATCCGACCCGGATTTGTGCATGCAGCTCGATGCATGGGATGCAGATACCAGCGTCCCGGCAATACTTGATGGCGAACACTCTGTCCTTTACCGTGAGCATTACGATAGTAAAACCGATGCCTGGGTCATGCGTCTTGCCTGACCTAAAGAGAACCCGCCCGAAGGCGGGTTATTTATTACTGCAGCTGCGCCAGCGTAAAGTAACCGTCAAATACGGCGCCCGTATCAATGTAGTGGAGATTATTAAAATCATACCTTCTGTCGAGGGGCGTATGTCCGAACCAGAAATGATCCGCGCCGCTGATGCCCTGCCCTTTGCCCACCATAAATCCCATCAACCTGTCGCGGTTCCATAAGACGCGCTGGGCGCTGACCGGTTTTTGCCATTGGTATTCCGCAGCCGGATAATCCGCATGGGCTATCACATTCAGACCATTCGCACAGGTTATCTCGATGATATGCGGTAAATCGCGACAGGCCTCAAGCAACGACAGCGCAAGCTGTTGCTGGTCGCGTTCAAGATGCGCAAACCACATTCCGCCATTCATCGTCCAGAGCGAAAAATCGTTATTATCCAGACTGTCGAGCGCCATTTGCTCGTGGTTGCCCCGCACGGCACGAAACCATTTTTCATGTATTAACTGCAGGCATTTCACGCTATCAGGGCCACGATCGATGATATCCCCGACAGAAATAAGCAAATCCTCATACGGGTTAAAATGACGGCGTTTAAGCTCATCCATAAGCCACTGATAACAGCCGTGTATATCGCTGACAACCCAGACGTGACGCCACATCCCACCTTCAATTCGCTGATACATAAGCCCTCCCATAGGAAGTATAGTTACAGTTGACTTATGTGTAGGGACGCTGCACAGGAGCGCTTTTCATGAAGCTAAACAAACAGTAAACTAAGGATAAATAAATGTTTCACCAGTATTAATACTCTTTTGCATGCCCCCTAAAATATGCATTGCATAAACTTTGAGGTTTTCCCGTGTCAAATACGCGCCTGCAAAACGATGCGCCACAATCGCATCGTACCCATATCATTTCCGAACTGGTGAAAGGCAAACTCGTTCCAGGCCCTATCTGGCAAAAACGCGAGTACCGTCTTAAATTTCTGTTACGTTCATTGCTGTTCTGGTCTTCTACGCATCGCATGCTCGATGCGCTGGCTCGCCGCGACGATTTTGATCAGTTACTGGCTTCGCAGATCACCCTGCCGAGCAAAACACATCGCCAGTATCTGATGCGTGGCATGAACGCCAATGCGCGTGCTGATGCCATCGTCAGCCATTATCAGTGGATTGACTCTCTGAAAGACGTCGGCCTGGTCAAGGCCTTAACCGGACCACAAGAGCAATCCATTGTTGAGTTTCATGCCAAAGATGGCGTGAGCTATAACGTCAACGCCATGAATGCCAGTAAAGCAGAGCGTGAGGGCGAATGTACGCTGTGGCTGCGTGATAACGAAAATACCCTGCTTGCCAGTGTGACATTTTGCGTTGCTCGCGAAAACGGAGAATATGTTCTGGTGATTGGCGGTCTTCAGGGCCCGCGACGCAGCGTATCCCGTGATGTGATCAAACAGGCAACCCGAGCCTGCCATGGTCTCTTCCCGAAACGCGTGTTGATGGAAGTGCTTTTCCAATTGGCCACACTTTCCGGCATCAAAGCCATTTATGCGGTCAGCGATGAAGGTCATATCTTCCGTGCACTGCGTTATCGTCTGAGTAAAGGTCGCCATTTCCACGCCAGCTACGATGAGTTTTGGGCCTCTATCGACGGTCAAAAACGTTCAACCTTCAGTTGGCAGTTGCCATTGCAGATGGAGCGCAAATCCCTTGAGGAGATAGCCAGTAAAAAGCGTGCCGAATACCGCCGTCGCTTTGAACTGCTTGATGAAATTGAGGCATCCGTTAAATCCCGCTTTTAAACACGGTTCTGGCTTTTACTGATTGCACACGAAAATTTAACAAAACAGGCAAAAAGGGCTGGGCTTCCGCATGCTGTGTTGCGTTATGTTTTAAGCAGTCGAACAGGACGAGCGCGCTGTATGAGAAAGAACTATTGGGATTACTCGTTTACTTTCATACAGATAAAAAGAGACCGAATGCGATTCCTGTTTATACCTGCAATTTATATTTCTGCGGTATATCAAACACATACGCATCAACCAGATTAAAAAGCATACATCTGGTGATGCGTTTTCAGGCACTAAAAATCATATAGTTACTTAAAATTCCGGACAAATTCGGACGTATTTCGAATCGATTCATATCAAATTTACCAGCCGCCCCCGTTCCTGCATACTACGGGTTGCGGCTTCCTGATTGTAAATTTTCAACCGTATGATTTAACTCATTGAGTGCCTGAAGGCATAGTGAGATAACACCTGGATATTTCATAGCGTAGCTGTGTTTACTGTCATCTCGTTTTCTTGTTAGCGGTATTACAATAAAAACCGCCCGTAGGGGGCTATGCTAATGAAACGGGTAATTTATCCTCTGATACGCCCTTGTCTCGTAGTGACTGTCGATACATTGCGATTCTCTCCAGCTCAACTTGAGATGGATAACTATCAGAGAGATATATTGCGAACTCGTATACAGGCGGCGGGTTGAAAGTTATCACTGAATACCCAGCATCTTCCAGCAACTCAACAACAATCCCATATGATGGCCTGATACCCGTAAACCAGTAACAGCCATGTCTCTCCATACCCTGAACCGCCTTAGCTGCATGCTCTCTAAAAATAGCCAAATAAACAGATTCAGTAAATGCTTCCATTACACAAACTCCAGTCATCACTTTACTCTAAAAGAACTACAACAAATGTGTATGTAGGAATGCTAATTTCATAGATCTATTTTATGCTGTTCCTGAAGAAATCTTATAGATTAAAGGCTATGGGTTTAGAGAAACTGCTTCCAGACCAGCTTATTGAAAAGCGCTTTTACACCTTCCATTATCAAAGCTACAAAAATCATATACCCACCTAATACGGTCAGTATGTTGGACTATGCACCACTGAACACCAACCCAATGTCACCTATCAACAGAAGCCCAATGCCGATCCAAAAAAAATATGAAAGCTATGAACAGTAATTGAATAAACCAAATCAGTTAACCCAATCTTCAATTGCAACTTTTCCATTCTTCTGCCTCAGCCAATGTGAGTAGATTGCTTATTATACGCAAAAATCAACTTACCTTTCACACCATTAATTTAAATGTTCTGAATCACCCGCTATAGCCTCGCCATCCTGAGTTATTAATGCCTTCCCCTGAACTTTTGCGAAGTCCAGCCTACCGCAGAGCGCAATCAGGATGGTGTCACCTATTTCCGGATTTCTGGCAATATTAATTATTGCGTACTCAGCTGATGTTTCGATAGTTCGGCAGTTGTCCTCATGACCGCAAAGGTTGGTAATAGTGAGTATCTCCTCAGCGAGGTCTAATGCAGGTGATTGAAAACCCATGATAACCCCCTAACACCTAACTGTATGTTTATAGAGCTCAACTAAAAACTGAGGGTCAAGAATTTGGGTCAAAAAACCGCACAAGCGGGTAAGCGATTAATAAAAAAGCACTAAACACCATTCTCTGACTCAAGAGAAACCATACAGAATCATCTCTAACTAAAACTTTGATGTTAATGAACCACAACCAGGTGTGTTCCTGAATGTAATGCAGAAACGGGTACCGAAATCTACTGTTATTACTACTCACATCCTTCCTTCATAGCCATCAATGTAAGCTTCAGAGATAGCATCGCTCATGGCTTTACGCTGTTTAGCAGACCATGATTTATTGTCGACGTAACGAGTGCCCGCAAAAATAGTTTCACTCTGGATGGAGTTCAGAAATGCCTCGCTACGAAACTTATCTGCACGCTTGTTCGCGTCCTCTAAAGACATGCCTGATAAGCGGTCTTTTGCTCCCAGATCATGAAAAGTTTTAAAGAATGGCACCGCCATCTTAATACTGTCGGCTTTTATAACGCGTACATTCGGGTCAAAGCCGTCATCTGCAGCATATACATACTGGCGTGCATGGCGTTCTGCACTTGTTTGAGGGGTGCATGCGCTGCTCATCAAAGATGATGTTAACAACGCACACACGAATAATCCGTTAGATTTATTCATGAAGATCTCCTTTCCAGTAAACAATATTCCCATCAGTAGCTTATCAGGATTTTCCGCTCTCAGTCATACCCCAAAATCTGTCATTGACACGTTAGAAACAGCGGCGTAGGATTCGAACTACTGTATATATAACAATGTGTTTATATACAGCATTATCTAACTTTTAACCGTCAAAGAGGAATTAACTATGAGTGGTAATGGTGGCGACAACGCACACAACAATGCGTTCAGTGGTGGCAAAAATCCTGGCATCGGTAACTCTGGTTCTGGCAGCCATTCCGGTACATCAGGAAATGGAGGGAATGGTGGCCGTACACAGAATATTAATGGATTTTCTGTGGATCCAAACAACAGTGCACAGGTGAATGCTGCTAACAGAGGTGATGCGGCTGGAGTATTTTCTGCCGGTGGTGCAATTGCTATCAGTTCCGGAGTAGACAGTCATTCAGGTAAAGGCTCCGGTGGTAATGGTGGTAACTCAGGTTCACAGTCTGGTAGTAATAACTCCCAGAATCAAAATGGAAATAGCACTACGAGTGCTCCATCTACCTGGGATAGGACGGCAAAGTATTATGGCTCCAATGATAAAGTTTCCCGAAAAGCGCTTAAGAACTTATATGAACAAGCAGTGCGGGATGGAAATATACCAAAAGCAGCCCGGGGTAATTTGCGCGAAAATGTCCAGAAGATGCTCGATGAAGATAATCAAATTGAAGCATTACAAAAAGCCAGCGAAATTATTGCTGACATGGGGGAAAAAGTTGGTAGTCACTTGGGACAAAAATATAAAGATGTGTCAAGGGACATCGCAAGTAACGTTAAAAACTTCCAAGGTAAAACAATTCGTAACTACAATGATGCAATGACCTCTCTGAATAAGATTATTGCCAATCCAGGGATGAAAATTAATCAAGGTGATAAAACTGCGATCGTTAACGCATGGAAAAGTCTGAATGCAAGTGACATGGCAAACAAACTCGGCAATCTAAGCAAAGCATTTAAGACTGCAGATCTGGTGATCAAAGTCGAAAAAATCCGAGAGAAAAGTATTGAAGGGTATGAAACAGGAAACTGGGGTCCATTGATGCTAGAGGTAGAGTCCTGGGTTATTAGTGGCATTGCTGTCGGTGTGGCTATGGGAATCTTTGGCGCCCTGTCATCTTTTGTTGCGACAGCCGTCGGGCTTCCTATTACTGCATTAACAATTGCAGGAATTATCGGTATCAGTTATCTGGCTTCATTCATTGACGATAAAATCGTTGATAAAATCAACAATGAAATAATCAGACCAGCTCATTAATCTAAAAGGGGCAGAGATGTTATCTGCCCCTTAGCTTTCAACGGTGCTTTATTTTTAACTTTAAAGTCATGAAAACTGCATAAGCATAGCTGATGTAATAGCAGGTGAGTATATAACACACATAAAATACGCTTACAAAAAAAACGGTAAGAAGATAATCGTTCCTTGATAAAAGCCTCATAAATCGTCCTGATTCAGTTAACTCCACGTCACACACCAATAAATAATAAACAATTGCAATATAAAACACGGTGAATAGCATAAAAGCCAAAATACCTTTCGTGAAAGAAAAAGTAGTTTTTAAATTTAACTCTCTCCGCGCAATCAAAAAAAACAAAACACCTAACAAAGGAGCGATTTTAACATAAAAACTCATAACACCACTTAATAATGGGTTACTGGCTGAAATCAGCTCAGGAACTTTACCAGATAAAGTATATAAATAATTTAGAAAATCGCTCCCTTGGTTGTTAGCATATAATAAAAAAATCAGAAGCAAAGGTATAACTCCGACAAGAAAAATATAATACATCCTTTTTGCCGCTATATTTGTCATATCCCTTGATTTAATTTGCTTCATAGACATATCACCTACCCTGTGTTTGGAACTTGTCCCTCTGAGTTTAGTCAGTGGATTGAATAATAGAATAATTATATTGCAGATCTGCTAGCCGATCCATTTTGTCGGTGTTGTTGAATTTTTTTCATACATAAAAGCAAATAATACAATTAGTGGGTTAAGTTTTCTCCACAACCTTATGCCAGTTATCTGCAAGCTCTCTTCGAGCCCCCCTCTCCCCTCCTGGCGGAAAAGAGAATCCAACTCGCCATTTTGAACAACCGTTAGAGCACCTAATTTCTGCGCCCCCCCAGTTCAACCCACGACTTCGGACCTTCAGTGAAGAGGACATGCCACAATTGGGGCATTTCGGTAGATCAGTCATTCCCCAGCCCCTGCAGACGCTGAAAATTAGCCAGCTTCGCTTTCGTGCGGCCGATTTCGGTCGAGATATGGCGCGATGACGGAATAATCAGATCATCTGGGCGGCTGGCGAAATGCATTTTCTCTCATTTACGGTCTTAAATTACCATCCTGATATTTACGCCTCTTATGCATTTGCTAACAAGCTCAACAGTGTAAACAGAGCCCTTCCTCGAGTTCATATGATTGCAAAAAACAGACTCACGCATACATGGGGACAGCATCTGCGTATGCCTCGGTACTTAACTCTATAGATAATGATGTTCTTCAATTACTTGCCACAAACCCTGAAATTTTTGATTTCGAAACAATTGATGATGGAGAAGTTAACATTAACGACTTTCAGACCATGGGGGTTGTAGCATTTGCGAAAGGACGTCTGTTCTCAATTCTCCCAACTGGAAGTGTGAGGATCATGAATCGCCGAGTTAAGGTAAACGCACCTTATAAGCAGTCTTGCCTTGAAACGAGAGATCGCATGGTTGCAAAACTCTGAGATCGTCTGTGCAGAGCATTCCCAGCATTGCATGAGTTTGGTTGTTAATTTAAAAAACGGTGTGGTATAACGGGAATTGCCGGATATTGAAGTTCGGACAATTTTGGGACATTTTCGGACAGAGCGCCGTAAGTGACTGAAATATAAGACAGATAAAAAGAGACCGAATACGATTCCTGTATTCGGTCCAGGGAAATGGCTCTTGGGAGAGAGCCGTGCGCTAAAAGTTGGCATTAATGCAGGCTAAGTCGCCTTGCCTTTTAAGAATAGATGACGACGCCAGGTTTTCCAGTCCACAGCTAAAGCGGTCGGAAAAAAAGCGCCAGAGCATCATAAAATGTGAAAAACCGCAGTGCTTTCGCAAGCATCTGCGGTTTTTTATTGGAAACCTGAACGTTAGCAGAGCTTGTCGGCACGCTCGATAAACGGCGCCAGACTCATCTTTTGTCCCGGATGCGCCGGGTCATCGATCTGAATAATGCTGATCGGCTGGCCGCTACTCTTGCCGCTGGCTACCTGCTGCTCTGCGGTATCATTTAACGGGTATTGCACCAGCGTGCTCGGGTTAATGGCATACAGCGCATGGCCCGGACGGCAGGTCAGCATCACCTCTTCGCGATTGAACGCCCATTTGTCCTTACCGACTTCAAAACGGCTGACGGTGATAACCTGCGGTGCGGCAAGCGCGCTCCCCGTGCAGGCCAGCAATATGAGAGAAAGTACTGTCTTTTTCATATGATATTTAACCTTGTCAGAAGGGTTCCCAGGTAGCGAACAGACTGACCGTTGCCAGTACCAGCGCGCCCAGCACCACTTCTGCCTGTGTCATCCTGATAAAAATCTGTTGTGCTCGCCCGGTCTCC
Source organism: Enterobacter sp. PL_is379 (assembly GCF_055817355.1). Lineage (NCBI taxonomy): Bacteria > Pseudomonadati > Pseudomonadota > Gammaproteobacteria > Enterobacterales > Enterobacteriaceae > Enterobacter > Enterobacter sp. PL_is379. The sequence continues at coordinate 163,564 of NZ_JBVPGT010000027.1, read as the reverse complement.
GGACGAAACCGTGGCACCAGAAAATACCGATTTGCCAGCGCAATTACCACCATCAACGCCACCAGCGCACATTTGAACAACAAAAACTGCACGTAGCCAGCCTGCCAGGGTATATGGACGCCCAGTATCATGAGCGTATTGATCGCTCCGCTGAGCAGCACGCCCGCGACGGCATAATGGCCCACGCGCGAGAAGCGCATCATGGTATAGATGGCGGCATTCTGCCAGCGCCCTTTCGCCAGACGCATGCAGAACAGCAGGGGCAGTAATCCGCCAAGCCAGGCTGCAGCGCAGATCAGGTGAAAAGCATAGTTAAGCCGCTGCAACGCCCCCATCGGACCGTCGTTCATCGCCGCGTGACCTACCCCAGCCAGCAGGATAAGCTGGCCCATGGCGAGCAGCAGCAGCCGCGACCCCTTCAGCGGCGCGAGCCATGCCGCACCGACCGTCATCACAGCAAGAATCATTTGCCACAGCCAGACGCCACCAAACTGTGTCCTCATCACGCCGTACCAGACCTGCGGAGCAAACACATCTCCCCAGCCGTTACCCATCAGTCCGCCCTGAAGCATAAACATCAGGAGTGCAGCCGCCAGGCTCACCAAGGCCGCCACTTTCTGCTGCAGCTGGAAACGCCGGGACATCAGCCGCTGGAGGGAAGAAGGCGCAAACCAGACGCTGTAAAGCGCGTTGCCAAAAACCAGCATCAGCGCCCCGAAATGGATAAAGCGCAACCCGATATAACACAGCGCCAGCATGCTATTTCACGCTAAAGTGATAGCTGCCTTTGGTTTTATGACCGTCTACAGAGACGACATGCCAGTCTACCTGGTACGTCCCTGACGTCAGCGTTTGTTCCAGCGGAACGGTGAGTAGCGCCTTGTTCTTTTCGTCTCGCGTAGCGGTACCCGTTTTGATGACCTGCTTTTGCGCGTCCGTCACCACCACACCGCTAAATCCCGGTTCGATGCCTTCTGAAAAATGCAGCGTAAGTGCCTGCGGAGCGCTCACCACGCTGTCCGCTGCCGGGATCGGCTGCTTAAGATGCGCATGCGCCAGCGCGGAGGAGGTCATCATTGTAGAGGTCAGAAAAACCAGTGCGCATACCGCGCGGGAAGCGGAGAAACCCATCGCAATCATTCCTTTTTGTTATGTCTGTATGCTAAAGAATAACGCTGTATAATAAACGAGTCGAGGAACATCCTGCCTCCGCTTGTCATCGTCGTGCAATCGCGGTAACGTTGCCGCCGCATAAAAAGGAGAAGGTAATGAAGATCAATCTGGCCGCCCTTCCACAGGACGAGATGGATAAAGTAAATGTCGATCTCGCTGCCGCTGGCGTCGCGTTTAAAGAGCGTTACAACATGCCTGTTGTGGCTGAAGTCGTTGAACGGGAACAGCCCGCCCATCTGCGCGACTGGTTTCGCGAAAGACTCATCGCCCACCGTCTCGCCTCGGTTAACCTCTCCCGTTTACCGTACGAACCTAAAGTTAAATAAGCTTAACGAGCCGTTACACTTCCTTACGCGGAATCTGGCAGGATAAGAAAACCCTGATAAATTTAGGTGTATTCTTAAATCTCTGCGACTCAGTGTATAAGGAAGTCACGATGTCACATTGGAATATAGCGGCAGCTCAGTATGGCGGTCAGCACCAGAGTGTGGATGACCATGTTACGCACCACCTGCGCTTCATCGCCGAAGCAGCACGGCAGCGCTGTGATTTGCTGGTCTTCCCTGAACTCTCATTAACGGGCTCAGGCGCACCGACGTTACCTCCCCCACCCGATGACGCGCAGCTGGAACCGCTGCTTGACGCGGCACATTTTTACCGGATTACCGTGATTGCCGGGCTCCCCCTGGAACGGAACGGTCAGCGCCAGAAAGGCCTCGCGCTCTTCACGCCCGCCCGTCACCGCATCCTGCGCTACCCGCAAGGTAGCGGTGCCAGCCTGGTGCCGGGGGAGAAACAGCTCAGCATTATTGATGCGCATGCCGATTCCCCCAATCTCGATCCCAGAGCGTCGCTGTTTACCAGCAGTCAGTCCGTAGAGGATCACCGCTGGCGGCAGTCCATCAGTACCCTGCAGCGCTTCGCGCATAAATATGCCATTGCGGTGCTGATGGCGAACGCCTGCGGCGGCAGTGCGCTGTGGGATGAAAAAGGCCAGCTGATCGTCCGCGCAGATCGAGGCGAGCTGCTGTTGACCGGCACGCTCGGCGGAGAGGGTTGGCAAGGCGATATCATTCCTTTAGGCTAGGCGTTTTAAGCTCAGGAGTGTTCAATGCTGCGCGTCATCGATACCGAAACTTGCGATCTTCAGGGCGGAATAGTGGAAGTGGCTTCTGTCGACGTGGTTGATGGTAAAATCGTCAATCCAATGAGCCATCTGGTGCGTCCCGACCGCCCCATCAGCCCTCAGGCGATGGCTATCCATCGCATTACCGAATCGATGGTAGCGGATAAGCCGTGGATCGAAGAGATCATTCCGCACTACTACGGTAGCCCGTGGTACGTCGCGCATAACGCCAGTTTTGACCGCCGGGTGTTACCTGAAATGCCGGGGGAATGGATTTGTACCATGAAGCTGGCGCGTCGCCTCTGGACGGGAATTAAATACAGCAATATGGCGCTGTACAAGTCCCGCAAGCTCAGCGTCCGCACGCCTGAGGGGCTTCACCATCACCGCGCCCTGTATGACTGCTATATCACCGCCGCGTTACTGATAGATATTATGAATATCTCTGGCTGGACGCCGGATGATATGGCGACCATCACCGGCCGTCCTGCACTTCTGACCACATTTACCTTTGGGAAATATCGCGGGAAGCCGGTGTCCGAGGTGGCGGATAAAGACCCGGGCTATTTGCGCTGGCTGTATAACAACCTCGACAGAATGAGCCCGGAACTGCGCTTAACGCTGAAACATTATCTGGGCGACGCTTAACGCTCCGCACGGCCTGGCAGCGTGTCCTGCGCCAGGCCTATTAAAAAGGCATATTCCAGGGCAACTCCTTCGTAGGATTTAAATCGTCCCGATTTCCCGCCGTGACCGGAGTCCATATCGGTACACAGCAGCAGCAGGTTGTCATCGGTTTTCAGCTCCCGCAGTTTTGCCACCCATTTTGCCGGCTCCCAGTACTGCACCTGAGAATCATGCAAACCGGTGGTAACCAGCATATGCGGGTAGGCTTTCGCCTCCACGTTATCGTACGGGCTGTACGTTTTCATATAGCGGTAGTACATCTCATCCTGCGGATTACCCCACTCTTCAAACTCCCCTGTCGTAAGCGGGATGGATTCATCGAGCATGGTCGTCACCACATCGACAAACGGAACCTGCGCGACAATCCCCTTAAAGCGGTCGGGACGCTGGTTGATCGCCGCCCCCATCAGCATGCCGCCCGCGCTGCCGCCCATCCCAAAGCAAAGCTGCGGATCCCCGTAGCCCTGCTCAATCAGCGCATCGCAGACGTCGAGGTAGTCATTGAAGGTATTTTTCTTTTTCAGGAATTTCCCGTCTTCATACCAGTGCTGCCCCAGCTCACCGCCACCGCGAATATGGGCGATGGCAAAAACAAAGCCGCGATCGAGCAGGCTTAACCGGCTGCTGCTGAAATCGGCGTCCATGCTTGAGCCATACGAGCCGTAACCGTACACCAGGATCGGGTTTTTGCCTTTCTGGAAGTGGGCTTTGTGATAGACGAGCGAGACGGGGACCTCGACGCCATCCCGGGCGGTGACCCACAGGTGCTCGCTGCGGTAGTTTTCAGACTCAAACCCTTTGACCTCGGTCTGTTTAATCACCTGACGCTGCCCGGTATCCATATCCAGCTCAAACAGGGTGTCCGGCGTGGTCATCGATGAGTAGCCGTAGCGCAGCCGCGAGGATTCAGGTTCAGGGTTGAAACCAATCCACGTCACATAGGCCGGGTCGTCGAACGCGATCCCCACCACTTCCCGCGTTTTACGGTTGATTTGCCGGATACTGGTCAGCCCTCGCTGACGCTCTTCCACCACCAGCCAGTCGGTAAACAGGGTGAACCCTTCAAGCATTACCTGATCCCGCGCGGGGATAAGCACCTCCCATTTGCGCTCATCGCGCACTTTGGTTTTATAGAGACCAAAGTTTTTACCCTCGCGATTAGAGCGCAAATAAAAGCTGTGCTGAAAGTGATCCAGGCTGTACTCGTGATCCTTGCGGCGCGGCAGGAAACAGAGCGGCTGGGCGTCGGGCAGTTCGGCATCCAGCAGCAGAACTTCCGAGGTCGTCGCGCTGGCCAGGAAGATAATCACATAGTGGCGCGAGGAGGTTTTATGCAGGCTGACATAGAACGTTTCGTCTTTCTCTTCATAGACCAGCTCGTCGTCAGCGGAGTCCGTTCCCACGGTGTGTCGCCACACCTGATAAGGCAGCAGCGTCGAGGCGTGCTTTTTGACGTAGTAAACCGTCTCGGAATCATTCGCCCAGACAAAATCCGGGGAGACGTTTTCCAGCATTTCCGGATACCAGTTGCCGGTGTCCAGATTGCGAAAACGCAGGCCGTACTGGCGACGGGAGAGATAATCCTCCGCCAGCGCCATCACCGCGTTATCCGGCGAAATGGACATGCCGCCCAGGGTATAAAATTCGCTGTGGGCGGCACGCTGGTTGGCATCCAGCAAAATATCCCACTCATCCCATTCGGCGCTTAATACCGACTGACGCTGGTAGATGGGATACTCATTGCCGGGCTCGTAAATATGGCGATAGCGATAGCCGTTTTTGGTCCAGGGCGCGGAGATATCACGCTGAGGAATACGCTGCACCATCTCATTCAGCAGCTGGTCCTGAAGCGTCTGCTGGCTGGACATGACCTTGCGGCCATAGTCGTTTTCCTCGTGCAGGTAGTCGAGTACCTCTGGCCGGGAGCGCGAATCGTCCCGCAGCCAGTAATAGTTGTCTATGCGCGTATCGCCATGCGTGGTGATCGCATAAGGAGTACGTCGGGCTTTCGGTGGCATGTCATCATTCTTTTAAGTTTTACACCCTATAAGGTTGGCAAAACCCACGCATGATGCAAGCGAAACAGCGTCGCGACGGCGGAGGCTATCCCTGTAACGCCTGTTTTTGTTCGCGGATATCCCGCTCAATGCCCTCGCGCACGTCCTGAGGGATCTTTAACGCATCGCCCAGGGCGTTAAGGTAGCTCCGCTCCATAAAATGGTCGATATCGATGGCGGCACAGCTGAGGAAATATAGCTCCAGCGCCTCTTCCTCATTTTTCACGCTTTGCGCAAGACGCTGCGGCTCAAGCGGCTGTTCGATGGCCTGCGCCACCAGCGCTCTTCCCTTCTCTTCAACGCCGGCTTCACGCAGCTGCTGCTCGATCGCCGATCGTTCTTTGTCGTCGATATGCCCGTCACTTTTCGCGGCAAAAACCAGCGCAAGAATGAGCCGTTCGGTACGTAGATCCAGCGGCGAGGTGTGCTCGCCATAATGCGGTTCATCGCTGTGCGCGGTCCGGACCCGGTCCTTATATTTATTCCACAGCACGGTACCCGCGATGGCGCCGCCGCCGGCTAGCAGCGCGCCTGTGCCATATTTTGCCAGCAGCTTGCGCGAGGATTTATTCGCGACCAGCAGGCCTGCCAGCCCGCCGAGCGCCCCGGGTACCAGCAGTTTGCTCAGGTCCCGCTCGCCAGACGATGTTTTCTGCCCTAACAGGGATTGCAATTGATTTAGCCAGCCAGACATGGTTTCCCTCACTTAACGGTGAACATGTTCCACAGCGTAAGCGAGCGGGCGTCAGGAAATGTCTGGTCGGGCTAAAGAAGCGCAAATTTCTGCCCTCGCGTTTATCCCTGCGCAAGACAGACGCAAACGTTTTCGTTTATACTGCGCGCAACTTTTTTAGGGGGATTGTTATGATTCGTTTAGGAACTGCGCTGCGACCTGCGGCGACGCGAGTGATGCTGTTGGGATCGGGCGAGCTGGGAAAAGAGGTCGCCATTGAGTGCCAACGTTTAGGTGTGGAAGTCATCGCCGTAGACCGTTACGCCGACGCACCCGCCATGCACGTCGCCCATCGTTCTTATGTGATTAACATGCTGGATGGCGATGCCCTTCGCGAACTGATTACGCGCGAGAAGCCCGATTTCGTTGTACCGGAAATTGAAGCGATTGCCACCGATACGCTGATCGCCCTGGAGCAGGAAGGCCAGCGCGTGGTGCCCTGTGCGAAAGCCGCAAAGCTGACCATGAACCGCGAAGGCATTCGTCGCCTGGCGGCAGAAGAGCTGGGATTGCCCACCTCGAGCTACCGTTTTGCGGGCGATAAGGCCGCGTTCCTGCAGGCCGTAGAGGAGATTGGCTACCCGTGTATCGTTAAGCCGGTGATGAGCTCCTCCGGTAAAGGGCAGAGCTTCATTCGCGACAGCAGCACGCTCGATAAGGCGTGGGATTACGCCCAACAGGGTGGCCGCGCCGGCGCCGGTCGCGTCATCGTTGAAGGCGTCGTGAAGTTTGATTTCGAGATCACCCTGCTGACCGTCAGCGCCGTTGACGGCGTCCATTTCTGCGATCCGATTGGCCACCGTCAGGAAGATGGCGATTACCGCGAATCCTGGCAGCCGCAGCAGATGAGCGCCCTGGCGCTGGAGCGTGCGCAGGCGATCGCCCGTAAAACCGTCCTCGCGCTGGGCGGCTATGGCCTGTTTGGCGTGGAGCTGTTTGTGTGCGGCGACGAGGTGATTTTCAGCGAAGTCTCCCCTCGCCCGCATGACACCGGCATGGTCACGCTCATTTCGCAGGATCTTTCCGAGTTCGCCCTGCACGTGCGCGCCTTCCTCGGCCTGCCCGTCGGCGGTATCCGTCAGTACGGCCCGGCCGCCTCGGCGGTCATCCTGCCGCAGTTAACCAGCCAGAACGTTACGTTTGAAAACGTCGACGCGGCAGTGGGTGCCGGGTTGCAGGTACGTTTGTTCGGCAAGCCGGAGATCGACGGTACCCGTCGTCTTGGCGTGGCATTAGCCACCGGGGATAACGTTGACGACGCCGTGGCGAGAGCGAAAGCAGCCGCAGCAAGCGTTAAGGTAACGGGATAAAAAAACGGGCCGAAAGGCCCGTTTTTCATGCGGCGAATGGCTTACTGCTTCGCGCCTTCCACCGCTTCGCGAGCCAGTTTTGTGATGCGATCCCAGTCGCCCGCTTCCAGCGCATCCGCCGGAACCAGCCATGAGCCACCGATGCACAGCACGCTTTTCAGCGCCAGGTAGTCACGGTAGTTGGCAGGAGAGATACCCCCCGTCGGGCAGAAGCGTACCTGAGAGAAGGGACCCGCAATCGCCTGCAGCGCTTTAGTGCCGCCGTTCGCTTCAGCCGGGAAGAATTTGAACTCTTTCAGACCGTAGTCCATGCCCAGCATCAGTTCAGAGACGGTGCTGATGCCCGGGATCAGCGGAATAGTGCCTTCGGTCGCGGCTTTCAGCAGCGACTCGGTCAGGCCCGGGCTGATGGCAAACTGCGCGCCCGCTTCGGTCACTTCAGCCAGCTGTTTTACGTTCGTCACGGTACCCGCACCGATGATGGCGTCCGGCACTTCTTTAGCAATCGCGCGAATGGCATCCATCGCGCAGGCGGTACGCAGGGTCACTTCCAGAACGCGAACGCCACCCGCAACCAGCGCTTTCGCCATCGGTACAGCGTGCTCCAGCTTGTTTACCACGATAACCGGCACGACAGGGCCAGTGGTCAGGATTGCTTCTGCACTTGTTTTCCAGTTTTTCATCAGAGTTTTCTCTCGCCAGATCGTTAAAATCAAGTCGTCTTAAAACGTAATACAGGTTGCGCCCTGCTCCGCACCGGAGAGCTTCTCACGCAGCGCGCTGAACATTTCGCGTCCGGTCCCCACGCGCGATGCGCTCAGGTCAGGAATATGGGGTTGACGTGCCGCCAGCTCGGCGTCATCCACCAGCAGGGTTAACTCGCCTGTCTGACCGTTAACGCGGATCATGTCACCGTCACGCACTTTCGCCAGCAACCCGCCGTCGTAGGCTTCAGGCGTCACGTGGATGGCTGAAGGCACTTTGCCGGATGCCCCGGAGAGGCGTCCATCGGTTACTAACGCAATTTTGAAACGGCGGTCCAATAATACACCAAGTGGTGGCATAAGTTTATGTAATTCTGGCATCCCGTTAGCTTTAGGCCCCTGATGACGCACCACCACCACGCAGTCTTTGTCGAGCAGACCGGCGTCAAAGGCGGGTAATACGTCGTGCTGGCTTTCAAACACCACCGCCGGCGCTTCGATAATCTGGTTCTCTTCCGGTACGGCAGAGGTCTTCATTACCGCACGACCGAGGTTGCCGCTCAGCACTTTGGTGCCGCCGTGAGGAGAGAACGGTTTGTCGATGGTGGCGATCACCTGCGCATCAAGAGACGCGCTCACCCCTTCGCGCCAGTCCAGCTCGCCGTTGTTCAACCACGGCTCCTGGGTATAGCGCTGAAGGCCAAAGCCTGCCACGGTATTTACGTCTTCATGCAGCAGTCCGCCTTTCAGCAGCTCGCGCATCAGCAGCGGTACGCCGCCCGCGGCCTGGAAGTGGTTAATATCCGCCGGACCGTTCGGGTACAGGCGTGCCATCAGCGGCACCACGGAAGAGATCTCGGAGAAGTCATCCCAGTTAATGAGAATGCCCGCCGCACGCGCCATGGCCACCAGGTGCATGGTGTGGTTGGTTGACCCCCCGGTTGCCAGCAGCGCGACAATCCCGTTGACGATGACCTTTTCGTCGACCATTTTGCCCATCGGCATCCATTCGTTGCCGTTGCCGGTAAGACGCGTGACCTGACGGGCCGCAGCCTCGGTCAGCGCCTTGCGCAGCGGCGCGTCCGGCTGGATAAAGGATGAGCCCGGAAGCTGCATCCCCATAAACTCCACCACCATCTGGTTCGTGTTCGCGGTACCGTAAAACGTACAGGTGCCCGGCGCATGGTAGGACGCGGCTTCCGCCTCCAGCAGCGCCTGACGGTCTGCTTTCCCTTCCGCGTACAGCTGGCGGATACGCACTTTTTCTTTGTTCGGCAGACCGCTCGCCATTGGGCCCGACGGCACGAAGATCGCAGGCAGATGCCCAAACGACAGCGCCGCCATTACCAGGCCCGGAACAATCTTGTCGCACACGCCGAGATACAGCGCGCCATCAAACATGTTGTGCGACAGGCCCACCGCCGCGGACATAGCAATCACTTCGCGGCTCAGCAGGGAGAGCTCCATACCGTCCTGGCCCTGCGTCACGCCGTCGCACATGGCGGGTACCCCACCCGCCACCTGGCCGACCGCATTCACGCTGTGCAGCGCTTTACGGATGATATCCGGGTAAACCTCATAGGGCTGGTGCGCGGAGAGCATATCGTTATAGGAGGTAATGATGGCGATATTGTTACGCAACATGCTTTTCAGCGACGCTTTATCATCAGGCTGGCAGGCGGCGAAACCGTGCGCCAGGTTACCGCAGGCCAGTTGAGATCGGTGGACGGTGTTGCTCTTTGCCTGTTCAATCCGGGAGAGGTAGGCCGAGCGGGTCTCTTTCGAGCGCTCAATAATGCGTTGTGTTACGCGTAACAATGTCGGATTCATAAAAGCTCCTCTAATTTATCTGTCCGGGCTCGGGAGTTTACAAAGTCGCTGGCAGTTGTTAACAACGCTGAAACGCTTGCTGTCCGGAGCTCAGGGGCAAAATCACTTCCGGCAGTGTAATAAAAAAAGCTCCGCGGGTGAATCCACGCGGAGCTTAAAAGTTGAAAATTGTGCCACTAGCTGAGTTAGATCATGTTACCGGTAAAATAACACTTTCGGGCTAGCGGATTATCTTACTCAAACTCGTTCCAGGAGCGGCCATCGCGGGTGATCATCGCCACCGACGCGACCGGTCCCCAGGTGCCCGCCTGATACGGTTTTGGCGCATCCTGATCGGCAGCCCAGGCTTCGGTGATGGAGTCGACCCATTTCCACGCCTCTTCCACTTCATCGCGGCGCACGAACAGCGCCTGGATACCGCGCATGGTTTCCAGCAGCAGACGCTCGTAAGCATCGGCCAGGTGCGTCTGGTTAAAGGTTTCGGAGTAGCTCAGATCCAGCTTGGTGGTCTGCAGGTTGTGTTTATGATCCAGGCCCGGCACTTTGTTCAGGATCTGGATATCCACGCCCTCGTCCGGCTGCAGACGAATGGTCAGTTTGTTCTGCGGCAGCTCCTGCCAGGACTCTTTGAACAGGTTCAGTTCCGGGTTCTTAAAGTAGACAACCACTTCGGAACATTTAGCCGGCAGACGTTTACCGGTGCGCAGGTAGAACGGAACCCCCGCCCAGCGCCAGTCGTCGATATCCACGCGGATCGCCACAAACGTCTCGGTGTTGCTGGACTTGTTCGCACCCTCTTCTTCCAGGTAGCCCGGCACTTTTTTGCCTTGCGCAAACCCGGCGGTGTACTGACCGCGAACGGTCTTCTCACGCACGTTGGAGCGGTCGATGCGGCGCAGTGACTTCAGCACTTTCACTTTCGCGTCACGGATGCTGTCCGCCGTCAGGTCAGACGGTGGAGACATGGCAATCATGCACAGGATCTGCAGCAGGTGGTTCTGGATCATGTCGCGCATCTGACCGGCCTGGTCAAAGTACCCCCAGCGACCTTCAATCCCCACCTCTTCCGCCACGGTGATTTCCACGTGGTCGATAGTGCGGTTGTCCCAGTTATTTACAAACAGGGAGTTAGCAAAACGCAGTGCAAGCAGGTTCAGTACCGTCTCTTTGCCGAGATAGTGGTCGATACGGTAGACCTGGCACTCTTCAAAGAACTCGCCCACCTGGTCGTTGATTTCACGCGAGGTTGCCAGCGACGTCCCCAGCGGCTTCTCCATCACGACGCGCGCCGGTTTGGCGTTCAGTTTGGCTTCGCCCAGGCCTTTGCAGATGGCGCCGAAGGTGCTAGGCGGCATGGCGAAATAGTTAATCGTGACACGGTTTTTCTGATCCAGCATCGCGCCTAAGCGGGTAAACGCGCTGACGTCATTAACGTCCAGGTTACAGAAATCGAGACGTCCACTCAGGGTATCCCACAAACTTTCATCAATTTTTTCCTTCATGAAAGTTTCGAGCGCCTCGCGGACGACTTTGGTATAAGCGTCCTTGTCCCAGTCGGCGCGCCCTACACCCAGGATACGGGTATCCGGATGAATTTGGCCCGCTTTCTCCAGTTGATACAGGGAAGGCAGCAATTTTCGGCGTGCAAGATCGCCTTTCGCGCCGAAAATGACCAGGTCACATGCCTGGGCTGTTTGCGTTACCGCCATGTCATTCTCCTCAGTTAGATCACCTGGTACTTCTGCCAGGTATCGTTGTAATTTTATTACAATGCACTGTACTGCTTTTACGTCATTCCCGAAACCATTAGCGCTTATCGTCGCGTGCGATACCACGATTTTTCACCCTTCGGATGATTTCGACGGCTTAATGACGCAACAACCGTCGTTTCTTTGCGCAACAGGGTCACAGCAAAACCCGACACCGATCAAGTAATGAAAAAAAACAACAACATTATCTTGTCGATTGTTACCCTTAATGGAAGCCACAAGGGTAATATCGGCTAAATCGAATCACGATTTCATCAATTTATGAAATCGTTTACACCCATGAGCATCCTGTTAACATGAACATGCTGGAAAAAATCCAGTTTCAACTGGAACACCTTAGCAAATCCGAGCGAAAAGTGGCCGAGGTCATTCTCGCCTCTCCCGCTCAGGCGATTCATTCAAGCATCGCCGCTCTGGCACAGGAAGCGGGTGTTAGCGAACCCACGGTCAATCGCTTTTGCCGCAGCCTGGAAACGCGCGGCTTTCCTGATTTTAAACTGCATCTGGCGCAAAGTCTGGCTAACGGCACCCCTTATGTTAATCGTAATGTGGATGAAGACGACAGCGTTGATGCCTATACCGCGAAAATTTTTGAGTCGGCCATGGCTTCGCTCGACCACGTCCGTCAGTCACTGGACATGAGCTCCGTGAATCGCGCGGTGGATTTACTCACCCAGGCCAAGCGAATTGCGTTCTTTGGGCTCGGGTCGTCGGCAGCCGTCGCGCATGACGCCATGAACAAATTTTTCCGCTTTAACGTCCCGGTGATTTATTCCGATGACATTGTCCTGCAACGCATGAGCTGTATGAATTGCAGTGAAGATGACGTCGTGGTACTGATTTCGCATACCGGCCGCACCAAGAGTCAGGTTGAGCTGGCGCAGCTGGCCCGTGAAAACGATGCCATGGTGATTGCCCTCACAACGGCAGGCACGCCGCTGGCGCGTGAGGCAACGCTGGCGATCACCCTCGACGTGCCGGAAGACACCGACATTTATATGCCGATGGTCTCCCGCCTGGCCCAGCTTACCGTGATTGACGTGCTCGCGACCGGTTTTACCTTACGTCGGGGGGCAAAATTCCGGGATAACTTGAAGCGGGTCAAGGAAGCGCTGAAGGAATCGCGTTTTGATAAAGAATTGCTTATAAAGAGCGATGTTCCCTGATAGTTGATAACGAATACGTCACGAATAATGACGATGTAACGATTTACGGCATTCGGTCCCCTCGCCGCTGCCTTGCAGCAGATGAAGGCCGATTCAATGTTCACGCAACACCAAAGTTGTTTCAGTCAACGGAGTATTACATGTCCAGAAGGCTTCGCAGAACCAAGATCGTAACCACCTTAGGCCCGGCCACCGATCGCGATAATAATCTCGAAAAAATTATCGCCGCCGGTGCCAACGTGGTGCGTATGAACTTCTCTCACGGTACGCCAGAAGACCATAAATTACGTGCCGATAAAGTGCGTGAAATCGCAGCTAAACTGGGCCGCCACGTTGCTATCCTCGGCGATTTGCAGGGTCCAAAAATTCGTGTCTCCACCTTTAAAGAGGGGAAAGTTTTCCTCAATATCGGCGACAAATTTCTGCTGGATGCCAACCTGGGCAAAGGCGAAGGCGATAAAGAAAAAGTCGGTATCGACTACAAAGGCCTCCCGGCTGACGTCGTACCTGGCGATATCCTGCTGCTTGATGATGGCCGCGTACAGCTGAAAGTGCTGGAAGTTCAGGGCATGAAAGTGTTCACCGAAGTTACCGTCGGCGGCCCGCTCTCCAACAATAAAGGCATCAACAAACTGGGCGGCGGCCTCTCTGCAGAGGCGCTCACCGATAAAGACAAAGCGGACATCGTGACGGCTGCGCTGATCGGCGTTGATTACCTGGCTGTCTCCTTCCCGCGCTGCGGCGAAGATCTGAACTATGCGCGTCGCCTGGCACGCGATGCAGGTTGCGATGCCAAAATCGTCGCCAAAGTTGAGCGTGCGGAAGCCGTTTGCGATCAGGACGCCATGGACGACGTGATCCTCGCGTCTGACGTGGTGATGGTTGCGCGCGGCGACCTGGGTGTGGAAATCGGCGACCCTGAGCTGGTCGGTATTCAGAAGGCCCTGATTCGTCGCGCACGTCAGCTGAACCGCGCGGTGATCACCGCGACTCAGATGATGGAATCGATGATCACTAACCCGATGCCAACCCGTGCAGAAGTCATGGACGTGGCAAACGCCGTGCTGGACGGAACCGATGCGGTGATGCTCTCCGCAGAAACCGCAGCGGGCCAGTATCCGGCAGAAACCGTGGCCGCCATGGCGCGCGTCTGCCTGGGCGCTGAAAAGATCCCAAGCATCAACGTCTCTAAACACCGTCTGGACGTGCAGTTCGACAATGTGGAAGAAGCGATTGCGATGTCGGCAATGTATGCGGCAAACCATCTGAAGGGCGTTACCGCGATCATCACCATGACCGAATCTGGCCGCACCGCGCTGATGACCTCGCGTATCAGCTCGGGTCTGCCGATCTTCGCCATGTCCCGTCACGAACGTACTCTGAACCTGACGGCGCTGTACCGCGGTGTGACGCCGGTCCACTTCGACAGCACCAATGATGGCGTGGCCGCCGCGCACGATGCCGTAAACCTGCTGCGCGACAAAGGCTATCTGGTGTCCGGTGATATCGTCATTGTGACCCAGGGCGATGTAATGAGCACCATCGGCTCAACCAACACCACCCGCGTTATGACCGTCGAGTAATAACGTCTCTGTTAAAAAGCCCTCTCCAGATGGAAAGGGCTTTTTTTATTTCGTTGGATACAGCTCTTTGCGTTTATACGGCTCTGTTTCGCCCGGTTTGCGCGTTTTAAGCAGCTTCAGAATCCACGTGTACTGTTCGGCATGCGGCCCCACCAGTATCTCTACCTCTTCGTTCATTCGACGCGCGATGGTGTGGTCGTCTGCGGTCAGCAGATCGTCCATCGGAGGACGGACCTCAATGCTCAGTCGATGCGTTTTGCCGTCATAGACCGGGAATAGCGGGATCACGCGGGCACGACAGACTTTCATCAGGCGACCAATCGCGGGGAGCGTCGCTTTATAGGTCGCAAAGAAATCAACAAACTCGCTGTGCTCGGGGCCGTGATCCTGATCCGGCAGATAGTAGCCCCAGTACCCCTGACGTACCGACTGAATGAAGGGCTTAATGCCATCGTTACGGGCATGCAGGCGTCCGCCAAAACGACGACGCACCGTGTTCCAGACAAAATCGAAAATCTTATTGCCCTGATTGTGGAACATTGCCGCCATCTTCTGGCCCTGAGAGGCCATCAGCATCGCCGGAATATCAACGCCCCAGCCGTGGGGGACGAGGAAAATGACTTTCTCGTCATTGCGGCGCATCTCCTCGATGATCTCCAGCCCTTTCCAGTCAACGCGATCGACGATTTTATCCGGCCCTTTCAGCGCCAGCTCCGCCATCATCGCCATGGCCTGCGGCGCGGTAGTATACATCTCATCAATGATTGCCTCGCGCTCGGCGTCGCTTTTCTCAGGAAAACAGTAATAGAGGTTGATCTGCGCACGACGGCGGGCGCTCTTGCCTAAACGCCCCGCCAGACGACCAATTTTACCCAGAACGGGATCGCGAACAGAGGCAGGCAGCATCGCCATCCCCGCAAAGGCGTAAACACCAAGCCAGGCGCCCCAGTTGCGCGGATGGCGGAAGGATTTTTCAAACTCAGGAATGTATTCAATATTGTTTTTTTGGGTTTCCATGCTGGATCCAGGGTCTGATGACGCAAAATTTTATTCAGATAGTGTAGCGAGGCAGTCGTCCACGCACAAAAGAAAAAGCCGGCGTAAGTGTGCGCCGGCTTTTTTAACAAAAACAGAGAACTTAGTTTAAGCTCAGCTGCGGCATCACCTCTTTCACCTGCGCCAGATAATCAGTACGATCTTTACCTGTCAGGCCTTCAGTGCGCGGCAGTTTCGCGGTCAGCGGGTTCACTGCTTGTTGGTTGATCCACACTTCATAGTGCAGGTGCGGGCCGGTAGAACGTCCGGTATTGCCGGAGATCGCAATACGGTCACCACGCTTCACCTTCTGGCCCGGTTTGACCAGCAGCTTACGCAGGTGCATATAGCGGGTCGTATACGTACGGCCATGACGTACCGCGACGTAATATCCGGCGGCACCGCTACGCTTGGCCACCACCACTTCGCCATCCCCTACCGCCAGTACCGGCGTGCCCTGCGGCATAGCAAAGTCAACACCACGGTGCGGCGCGACGCGCCCGGTTACCGGGTTCAGACGACGCGGGTTAAAGTTCGAGGAGACGCGGAACTGTTTTGCCGTCGGGAAACGCAGGAAGCCTTTCGCAAGGCCCGTACCGCTGCGGTCATAGAACTTACCGTCTTCGGCACGAATCGCGTAGTAATCTTTGCCCTCAGAGCGCAGACGTACGCCCAGCAGCTGGCTTTGCTCGCGTTTGCCGTCCAGCATTTCGCGGGACATCAGAACGGAGAACTCATCGCCCTTCTTCAGCTTACGGAAATCCATCTGCCACTGCATGGCTTTGATCACCGAGCTGATTTCAGCGCTGGTCAAGCCCGCATCTCGCGCGCTGGAGACAAAGCTCGCGCCCACGGTGCCTTTCAGAACGCTGTTAACCCAGTCGCCCTTCTGCATTTCGCTGGTCATCTTGAAACCGTTTGCAGTGCGATCGTAGGTGCGGGTTTCGCGGCGGGACATTTCCCAGGTCAGACGCTGGAGATCGCCATCCGCCGTTAGTGTCCAGGAGAGCTGTTGTCCAATTTTCAGGTTACGAAGATCTTTATCCGCAGCCGCCAGCTGGCTGATATTGCCCATGTCGATGCCGTACTGGTTCAGCACGCTGCTCAGCGTGTCCCCGGTAGACACAACATATTCGTGAATACCGGCTTCGTTCTCGGTTTTATCGTCCAGCTCATCCTGCGGGATGGCTTCATCTTCCTGAGCCGCCTGGTCGATAGGCTCACTGGCTTCAGGCAGCAAAGAACGGATTTCGCTCTTTTCAAGCTCAATGGTTTTGATGATAGGGGCAGAACTCGGGTGGTAAACATAGGGCCGCCAGACGGCGACCGCTAAGGTGAGTACTGTAAGCGACCCCAGCATAACGCGGTGGGGTCGAGGCAGATTGTTAAATGCCAGGGCGACAGAGCGGGCTATCTGTTGCACGTATTCACTTCCTCGTTAATCTCCTTTCAGGCAGCTCGCATACTGGTTCGCCAGTTGGCTGAGGAACTGCGAATAGCTCGCTTTGCTCAACTGGATATTCGTACCTAGCGGGTCAAGGGTTCCCATGCGCACGGATGTTCCCCTGGCCACGGCTTCTACGACCGCTGGCCTGAACTGTGGCTCAGCAAAAACGCATGTCGCTTTTTGCTCAACCAGCTGTGTTCTGATTTCATGTAAACGCTGCGCACCAGGCTGAATTTCAGGATTGACGGTAAAATGACCCAGCGGGGTCAAACCGTAGTGTTTTTCGTAATAGCCATAGGCGTCATGAAAAACGAAATACCCTTTACCTTTCAACGGTGCGAGCTCATTACCTACCTGCTTATCGGTTGCGGCTAATTGTGCCTCAAAATCCTTCAGGTTGGCGTCTAGTTTGGCTCGACTTTGCGGCATAAGTTCCACTAATTTGTCATGGATTGCAACCGCTGAAAGCCGCGCTATCTCTGGGGATAACCAAAGATGCATGTTGTACTCGCCGTGATGGTGATCTCCATCACCTTTTTCACCCTCTGCAGCGTGATGGTCATGTTCGTCACCGTCGTCATCCGCCCCTTTCATGAGCAGCGGTTTCACGCCGGGGAGGTCTGCAATCGCGACCTGCTTTTCGCCGGCAACCTGTTTTGCTGACTTCTGCATGAACGCTTCCATTTCCGGGCCAATCCAGACGACTAAGTCCGCGTTTTGTAAGCGTTTTACATCTGACGGGCGCAGGGAATAGTCATGCTCGGATGCACCATCAGGGAGCAGAACCTGGGTTTCCGTGACCCCGTCTGCAATGGCCGACGCGATGAATCCGAGTGGTTTAAGCGAAGCGACAACCGCAGCGTTAACATCTTGTGCGGTTGTACCCCAAAGGGCAGCGGATAATGCTGCGAAAAGAAGCGTATTTTTATGTAACATAATGCGACTAATCATCGTAGTGAATGCGTGGAATGTGATATTATAACATTCGTTGACTTCTTCAAGCTTAAAATGACATGACGACATTGGTTTCCCTTGAAAATATTTCGGTCTCATTTGGCCAGCGCCGCGTCCTCTCTGACGTGTCGCTCGATCTGAAGCCCGGCAAAATTCTGACGCTGCTCGGCCCCAATGGCGCAGGCAAATCCACCCTGGTGCGCGTGGTGCTGGGTCTGGTCGCACCCGATGAAGGCGTGATCAAGCGCGAGGAAAAATTGCGTATCGGCTATGTGCCGCAAAAACTTCATCTCGACGCCACGCTGCCGCTGACGGTCAGCCGCTTCCTGCGTCTGCGCCCCGGCACGCGTAAAGCCGATATTCTCCCGGCACTGAAACGCGTGCAGGCGGGCCATCTTGTCGATGCGCCGCTGCAAAAACTGTCCGGCGGTGAAACTCAGCGAGTCTTACTTGCCCGTGCGCTGCTGAGCAGCCCGCAGCTGCTGGTGCTGGATGAGCCGACTCAGGGTGTGGATGTGAATGGTCAGGTTGCGCTTTATGATTTGATCGACCAGCTACGTCGAGAGCTTGATTGCGCAGTGCTGATGGTGTCTCACGATCTCCATCTGGTGATGGCAAAAACCGACGAAGTGCTGTGTCTCAACCACCATATCTGCTGCTCCGGCACGCCAGAAGTGGTCTCCATGCACCCGGAGTTTATCTCTATGTTCGGCCCTCGCGGCGCTGAACAGCTGGGCATCTATCGCCATCATCATAATCATCGCCATGATTTACAGGGACGAATCGTACTGCGTCGGGGAAATGGACACTCATGATTGAACTGTTACTGCCCGGCTGGCTGGCCGGGATTATGCTTGCCTGCGCCGCGGGTCCGCTCGGCTCGTTTGTCGTCTGGCGCAGAATGTCCTATTTCGGCGATACCCTTGCGCACGCGTCCCTGCTGGGTGTTGCCTTTGGTCTGTTGCTTAATGTGAACCCGTTTTACGCGGTGATCGTCGTCACGCTGTTGCTGGCCGCCGGTCTGGTCTGGCTGGAGAAGCGCCCTCACCTCGCAATTGATACGCTGCTTGGCATTATGGCGCACAGTGCCCTGTCACTGGGCCTGGTGGTGGTCAGCCTGATGTCGAACATCCGCGTGGATCTGATGGCCTACCTCTTCGGTGACCTGCTGGCCGTGACGCCTGAAGATCTCATCGCTATCGCCATTGGCGTGGTGGTGGTGCTCGCTATTCTGCTCTGGCAGTGGCGTAACCTGCTGGCCATGACCGTCAGCCCGGACCTGGCCTTTGTCGACGGCGTGAAGCTGCAGCGCGTTAAGCTGCTGCTGATGCTGGTAACGGCGTTAACCATTGGCGTGGCGATGAAGTTTGTCGGCGCGCTGATTATTACCTCGCTGCTGATCATCCCTGCGGCTACGGCACGTCGCTTTGCCCGTACGCCGGAGCAGATGGCCGGTGTGGCCGTGATTGTCGGAATGATTGCGGTAACGGGTGGACTCGCCTTCTCGGCGTTCTATGACACGCCTGCGGGGCCGTCTGTGGTGTTAAGTGCTGCGGTGTTGTTTATTTTCAGTATGATGAAGAAGACCGCAAATTAACATCGAGGGCGCTGATGCCCTCACCCTGGCCCTCTCCCACAGGGAGAGGGAACAATGCATTACGGCATTGCCGGTGGCGTAATGCCAAAATGATTCCACGCCCGCACCGTTGCCATACGTCCACGCGGGGTGCGCTGCAGGAAGCCCTGCTGGATCAGATACGGTTCAAGCACGTCCTCGATGGTTTCGCGCTCTTCCCCGATTGCCGCCGCCAGGTTATCCAGCCCGACCGGGCCGCCAAAGAACTTATCCAGCACCGCCAGCAGCAGTTTACGGTCCATATAGTCAAAGCCTTCGGCATCGACGTTCAGCATATCCAGCGCCTGCGCGGCGATCTCGGCGGAAATCGAGCCATCGTGCTTCACTTCGGCAAAGTCACGTACGCGGCGCAGCAGGCGGTTAGCGATACGCGGCGTACCGCGGGAACGCTTCGCCACTTCAAACGCGCCCTCTTCGCTCATTTCCAGCCCCATATAGCGGGCGCTACGGCCAACGATATGCTGGAGGTCCGCCACCTGGTAAAACTCAAGACGCTGCACGATACCGAAACGGTCGCGCAGCGGAGAGGTCAACGACCCGGCCCGCGTCGTTGCACCAATCAGGGTAAACGGCGGCAGATCGATTTTGATGGAGCGCGCGGCCGGGCCTTCGCCAATCATGATATCCAGCTGGTAATCTTCCATCGCCGGATAGAGCACTTCCTCCACCACCGGCGACAGGCGGTGGATCTCATCGATAAACAGCACGTCATGCGGTTCGAGGTTGGTCAGCATCGCAGCGAGATCGCCCGCCTTCTCCAGCACCGGGCCGGAGGTGGTGCGCAGGTTGACGCCCATTTCATTGGCGACGATATTCGCCAGCGTGGTTTTCCCCAGACCTGGAGGGCCAAAAATCAGCAGGTGATCGAGCGCATCGCCGCGCAGCTTTGCCGCCTGGATGAAAATCTCCATCTGGGAACGAACCTGCGGCTGGCCGATATACTCATCAAGCAGTTTTGGGCGGATCGCGCGATCCACCACGTCATCTGCCTGAATAGTGCCTGCCGATACCAGGCGGTCTGCTTCAATCATCCTTTACCTCACAATGCAGCGCGCAGCGCTTCGCGAATCAGGGTTTCACTGCTGGCGTCCGGTTTGGCAATTTTGCTCACCATACGGCTGGCCTCCTGAGGTTTATAGCCCAGCGCCACCAGCGCAGCAACCGCTTCCTGCTCGGCATCATCATCCGTGGCAGGGCCGCCTGGCGAGGTCAGTACCAAATCGGCAGCCGGCGTGAACAGATCGCCATGCAGGCCTTTAAAGCGGTCTTTCATCTCGACAATCAGGCGCTCTGCCGTTTTCTTGCCGATGCCCGGAAGCTTAATCAGCGCAGCAGGATCTTCGCGCTCAACGGCATTCACAAACTGTGGCGCTGACATGCCGGATAAAATCGCCAGCGCCAGCTTCGGGCCAACGCCGTTAGTTTTAATCAGCTCGCGGAACAGGGTCCGTTCCTGCTTGTTATTGAAGCCGTACAGCAGCTGGGCATCTTCACGCACCACAAACTGAGTAAAGACAATCGCCTCTTTGCCCGCGTCCGGCAGCTCATAGAAGCAGGTCATCGGCATATGGACTTCATAGCCCACGCCACCCACTTCCAGCAGCACTAACGGGGGTTGTTTTTCAATGATGATGCCTCTGAGTCTGCCTATCACGTGACGCTCCTGCGTTCTGGAAGAAATTAACTGCCGACATAATAAAAAAAGGCTGGATAAACATCCAGCCTGATTTGTCATTATCGTAACCTGCCTCGCGCCAGATTAAGCCGCGACTCGCTCATCTGCATCGCGTTCTGGCTGACGTGACAGTGGGTAATCGCAATCGCCAGCGCATCCGCGGCGTCGGCCTGTGGGTTCGCTGGCAGCCTCAGCAGGGTACGCACCATGTGCTGCACCTGACTTTTCTCCGCGCTACCAATGCCCACCACCGTCTGCTTGACCTGACGTGCCGCGTATTCAAATACCGGCAAATCCTGGTTGACCGCAGCGACGATGGCCACCCCGCGCGCCTGACCGAGCTTTAGCGCCGAATCGGCGTTTTTCGCCATAAAGACCTGCTCGATAGCGAAATAGTCCGGCTGAAACTGGGTGATGATCTCCGACACGCCCGCATAAATGAGCTTCAGGCGCGACGGCAGATCGTCCACTTTGGTGCGAATACAGCCGCTGCCGAGGTAGGTTAACTGGCGTCCAACCTGACGGATAACGCCATAACCGGTGACGCGTGAGCCTGGGTCAATCCCGAGAATAATCGACATCACGCGTCTCCTGTAACGGATTTACACGCTCTCATTAGAGAGTCGCTGCAACCTCATCAGAGATTTCACCGTTGTGGTACACTTCCTGCACGTCGTCGCAGTCTTCGAGCATGTCGATCAGACGCAGCAGTTTAGGCGCGGTTTCCGCATCCATGTCCGCTTTGGTGGACGGGATCATGGAGACTTCAGCGTTGTCCGCTTTCAGGCCAGCCGCTTCCAGCGCGTCGCGCACGGCACCCATCTCTTCCCATGCGGTGTAAACGTCGATAGCACCGTCATCGAAGGTCACCACGTCTTCCGCACCGGCTTCCAGCGCCGCTTCCATGATCGCATCTTCATCGCCTTTCTCGAAGGAGATGACGCCTTTTTTGCTGAACAGGTAAGCAACGGAACCGTCAGTGCCCAGGTTGCCACCGGTTTTGGTGAACGCGTGGCGCACTTCCGCAACGGTACGGTTACGGTTGTCGGACAGGCACTCAACCATCACCGCCGTACCGCCAGGGCCGTAACCTTCATAGATGATGGTTTCCATGTTCGCGTCTTCATCGCCGCCCACACCACGTGCGATAGCACGGTTCAGGGTGTCACGCGTCATGTTGTTGGACAGCGCTTTATCAACCGCCGCGCGCAGACGCGGGTTAGAAGCCGGGTCACCGCCGCCCAGACGCGCTGCCGTCACCAGCTCGCGAATGATTTTGGTAAAGATCTTACCGCGCTTGGCATCCTGTGCCGCTTTGCGGTGTTTGGTGTTGGCCCACTTACTATGACCTGCCATAAAAATATCCTCAAAGAGCGCGCCTTTTCAGGCAGCGTTAATTACAAATTCTTCAATCGCCTGCCGGTTGCTCCACGACTTGGTCAGTGCGGCGGCCTCCGCCGCATTCACCCAGCGGTAGGTCAGGTGTTCGGTAAACACGATCTCCCGTTCATGGGGGAGCGCGAGACAGAACCACGACTCCGTGTTGCGCCTGGTACCCGGCGCGTAGCGATGACGTAAATGGCTAAAAATTTCAAACTCCACCGTGCGCTGACAGTCCTTCAGGGTCAGTTGCTCGCGGGCAACGTCAATGGCGACCTCTTCCTTTACTTCACGCGCGGCGGCCTGCGGCGCGGTTTCTCCCTCTTCCAGACTGCCGGTTACCGACTGCCAGAAATCAGGGTCATCGCGCCGCTGCAACATCAGCACCCGCTTCGTGTCTTCTGCATAAATGACCACCAGAACCGAAACGGGAAGCTTATATTCCATATCAGTTTTTCTCTTCCTTCTTCACCACTTCAATGCCCAGCTCAGCCAGAGAGGCTGGGTTAGCAAAGCTTGGCGCTTCGGTCATCAGACACGCTGCGGCAGTGGTTTTCGGGAAGGCAATAACATCACGAATGTTATCGGTGCCGGTCAGCAGCATGGTCAGTCGGTCAAGACCGAAGGCCAGACCCGCGTGCGGAGGCGTACCGTATTTCAGCGCGTCCAGCAGGAAGCCAAACTTCTCGCGCTGCTCCTGCTCGTTGATGCCCAGGATGCCGAACACGGTCTGCTGCATTTCACCGCTGTGAATACGCACGGAACCACCGCCCACTTCGTAGCCGTTGATAACCATGTCATAAGCGTTCGCGACCGCGTCTTCCGGCGCCGCTTTCAGCTCTGCTGCCGTCATGTCTTTTGGCGAGGTGAACGGGTGGTGCATCGCCGTCAGGCCGCCTTCACCGTCGTCTTCAAACATTGGGAAGTCGATAACCCACAGCGGCGCCCATTTGTTTTCGTCGGTCAGGCTCAGGTCTTTGCCGAGCTTCAGACGCAGCGCGCCCATCGCATCCGCCACGACTTTCTTATTGTCTGCGCCGAAGAAGATCATGTCGCCGTCCTGCGCGCCGGTGCGCTCAAGGATCGCTTCCACGATGTCCGCGTTCAGGAACTTCGCTACCGGGCTGGTGATACCTTCCAGACCTTTCGCACGCTCGGTCACCTTAATATAGGCCAGACCTTTCGCGCCGTAGATCTTGATGAAGTTGCCGTAGTCGTCGATCTGCTTGCGGCTCAGTGCTGCACCGCCCGGCACGCGCAGGGCCGCCACGCGGCCTTTAGGATCGTTAGCCGGGCCAGCGAAGACGGCAAACTCAACGCCTTTCACCAGGTCTGCAACGTCCACCAGCTCCATCGGGTTACGCAGGTCAGGTTTGTCGGATCCGTAGCGACGCTCGGCTTCAGCGAAGGTCATAATTGGGAAATCGCCCAGCTCAACACCTTTTACGTCGTTCCACAGGCTACGCACCAGGGCTTCCATCACTTCACGCACCTGCTCGGCGGTCATGAAGGAGGTTTCCACGTCGATCTGGGTAAATTCTGGCTGGCGGTCAGCGCGCAGGTCTTCGTCGCGGAAGCATTTAACGATCTGATAGTAGCGATCGAAGCCGGACATCATCAGCAGCTGTTTGAACAGCTGCGGAGACTGCGGCAGCGCGTAGAATTTACCTTTATGAACGCGGGATGGGACCAGGTAGTCGCGCGCGCCTTCCGGCGTGGCTTTGGTCAGCATCGGGGTTTCGATATCGAGGAAACCGTGATCATCCATAAAGCGACGCACCAGGCTGGTGATTTTCGCACGGGTTTTCAGGCGCTGAGCCATTTCCGGGCGACGCAGATCCAGGTAGCGGTATTTCAGACGCGCTTCTTCAGTGTTGACGTGGTTGGAGTCCAGCGGCAGCGCTTCAGCACGGTTGATGATCGTCAGATCGGACGCCAGCACTTCAATGGCACCCGTCGCCATGTCGGCGTTGACGTTTTTCTCGTCACGCGCACGCACGGTGCCAGTAACCTGAATGCAGAACTCATTACGCAGCTCAGAGGCCAGCTTCAACGCATCTGCGCGATCCGGGTCGAAGAACACCTGAACGATACCTTCGCGGTCGCGCATATCGATGAAGATAAGGCTACCAAGATCACGACGACGATTGACCCAACCACACAGGGTGACCTGCTGTCCGACGTGGGACTGACGCAGCTGCCCGCAATATTCTGTACGCATGAGATATCCCTTAATTAGCCGCAGGCTAAATGTCGCCTGGTATGCAGGCTACTATGTCGCAGCTTTCTGTATGTCACAACTGGATGAAAAAAGGCGGCTATTATACTGGAAATTCCGCCGGACGATAAGAGCGAACCACGGCCAGGCGGTCGTTTGCTGCACTCTTATTGCGCATTCTCACAAAAATTAACAAAATTATGCGACCAATAACAGGCCATCACGTCGTATGGTGTCCAGAAGTGATTAATTTAACGGGAGTAACGATGTTAACCCTTGATGCCAGAAAAACCGCGCTTGTAGTGATTGATTTACAGGAAGGCATTTTGCCCTTTGCCGGTGGCCCGCATACCGCAGACGATGTGGTCGACCGCGCCGCTCGCCTGGCGGAGAAATGCCGTGCCAGCGGTGCGCCGGTGGTCATGGTGCGCGTCGGCTGGTCCGCGGATTACGCCGAAGCGTTAAAACAGCCCGTTGATGCGCGGGCACCCGCGCGAGCCCTGCCGGAAAACTGGTGGACGTACCCGGTCTCACTCGGCAAACGCGACAGCGATATTGAAGTGACCAAACGCCAGTGGGGTGCCTTCTACGGTACCGATCTCGAGCTGCAGCTCCGCCGTCGCGGCATTGACACTCTCATCCTGTGCGGCATTTCCACCAATATTGGCGTGGAGTCAACCGCCCGCAACGCCTGGGAACTGGGCTTTAATCTGGTGATCGCCGAAGATGCCTGCAGCGCGGCCTCCGCGGAACAGCATCAGGGCAGCATGACCCATATCTTCCCGCGCATCGGCCGCGTGCGCAGCACGGATGAGATCCTTCGCGCACTATGATGTATGTGGGCCTGCCCCAGTGGTCGCACCCGAAATGGGTGCGCCTTGGCATCACCAGCCTTGAAGAGTATGCCCGACACTTCAACTGCGTCGAGGGCAACACCACCCTGTATGCGCTCCCCAAAGCTGAGATTGTCGCACGCTGGCGGGAGCAAACAACCGACGATTTCCGTTTCTGCTTCAAGTTTCCGGCGACCATTTCTCACCAGGCCGCGCTGCGAAACTGCGGTGAGTTGACCGACGAATTCTTTGCCCGGATGGCGCCTCTGGCAAACCGCATCGGCCAGTACTGGCTGCAGCTTCCCGCAGTCTTTGGCCCTCGCGACCTGCCCGCACTGTGGACGTTTCTGGACGCCCTGCCCCGGGAGTTTACCTACGGGGTGGAGGTCCGACACCAGGACTTCTTTGCGAAGGGCGAAGCCGAAAAAGCGCTCAACCGCGGCCTTCTTGAGCGTTCCGTCAACCGGGTGATCCTCGACAGCCGTCCGGTGCACAGCGCGATACCGCACAATGAGGCCATCATTGAGGCGCAGCGTAAAAAACCGAAAGTGCCGGTCCACGCCATCATGACTGCGCAGAACCCGATGGTCAGGTTTATCGGCAGCGATAACATGCAGCAAAACCAGGCGATGTTCGCCGTCTGGCTGGAAAAACTGGCCTCGTGGGAACACACCACCACGCCGTATCTCTTTTTGCACACGCCGGATATTGCCCAGGCCCCCGAACTGGTCGATGCTCTGTGGCAGGCCTTGCAGGCTGCGGTGCCGTCCGTGGGCAGCGCCCCTGGCATCCCACAACAATCTTCTCTTTTCTGATATCACCCCCTATCATAGTGAAGTACCATCTGCCAAAAAACAGGGAGTTTGTATGGTCAGCGCGCTGTATGCGGTGTTAGGTGCATTACTGCTGATTAAGTTTTCATTTGATGTTGTGCGCCTCAGAACGCTGTACCGTGTCTCCTACGGTGACGGCGGATTTTCAGAGCTACAAAGCGCTATCCGCATTCATGGCAACGCGGTCGAATACATCCCCGCAGCCTTAATCCTGCTGCTTTTTATGGAGATGAATGGCGCAGAAACCTGGATGGTTCATATCTGTGGCCTGCTTCTTATTGCTGGCCGCCTGATGCATTATTACGGCTTTCACCACCGCTTAATCCGCTGGCGTCGTTCCGGCATGAGTGCGACCTGGTGTTCGCTTTTGCTGATGGTGCTGGCTAACCTGTGGTATATGCCGTGGGAGTTGGTTTTCTCCCTCCATTAGCGCACAATACGCCACTTTATTTTTCCCGGATTTTTACGTTATGTCAGATCGCGACACGCTTTTTTCCGCGCCTATCGCCAGCCTGGGCGACTGGACCTTCGATGAACGGGTAGCTGAAGTCTTCCCGGATATGATCCAGCGCTCTGTTCCCGGTTATTCCAATATTATCTCTATGATCGGCATGCTGGCTGAGCGCTTCGTTCAACCCGGCACGCAGGTCTATGACCTGGGCTGCTCGCTCGGCGCGGCAACGCTGTCGGTTCGTCGTAATATTCACCAGGAAGGCTGCCGAATCATTGCCGTCGATAACTCCCCGGCCATGGTTGAGCGCTGCCGTCGCCATATTGACGCGTACAAAGCCCCTGTTCCGGTGGACGTGGTGGAAGGTGATATCCGCGAGATTGAAATCAATAACGCCTCGATGGTGGTGCTGAATTTCACCCTTCAGTTCCTGGTGCCGGAAGACCGCCAGCTGCTGCTGGACAAAATTTATCAGGGGCTGAATCCTGGCGGCGCGCTGGTGCTCTCGGAGAAATTCAGCTTCGAAGATGCCGAGGTTGGCGAGCTGCTGTTCAACATGCACCACGATTTCAAACGGGCGAACGGCTACAGCGAGCTGGAGATCAGCCAGAAGCGCAGCATGCTCGAAAACGTGATGCTGACGGATTCCGTAGAAACCCACAAAGCGCGTCTGAGCAAAGCCGGGTTTGAGCACAGCGAACTGTGGTTCCAGTGCTTTAACTTTGGCTCTCTGGTGGCGCTGAAAGCGGGGAAACCGGCATGATCGAATTCAGTAACTTCTATCAGCTGATTGCCAAAAACCAGCTCTCCCACTGGCTGGAAACCTTGCCCGCGCAGATTGCCGCCTGGCAGCGCGATCAGCAGCACGGCCTGTTAAAGCAGTGGTCAAACGCGGTGGAGTTTCTGCCCGAGCTGACCCCGCATCGTCTGGATCTTCTGCACAGCGTAACCGCCGAAAGCAAAGAGCCGCTTCCGGCCGGGCAGATCAACCGCATCGAAACGCTGATGCGCAATCTGATGCCGTGGCGCAAAGGCCCGTTCTCGCTGTACGGGGTGAACATCAATACCGAATGGCGCTCGGACTGGAAATGGGATCGCGTTCTGCCGCACCTTTCCGACCTGACCGGACGTACCATTCTGGACGTGGGCTGCGGCAGCGGTTACCACATGTGGCGCATGATTGGCGCGGGCGCGCACCTGGCGGTCGGTATTGACCCGATGCAGCTGTTCCTGTGCCAGTTTGAAGCGGTACGTAAGCTGCTGGGTAACGACCAGCGCGCGCACCTGCTGCCGCTGGGCATTGAACAGCTCCCTGCCCTGAAAGCGTTTGATACCGTGTTCTCCATGGGCGTGCTGTATCACCGTCGTTCTCCGCTGGAGCACCTGTGGCAACTGAAGGATCAGTTGGTCAGCGGCGGCGAGCTGGTGCTGGAAACGCTGGTGATCGAAGGGGATGAACATGCTGTTCTGGTGCCGGGCGATCGCTACGCGCAGATGCGCAACGTTTACTTCATCCCTTCCGCGCTGGCGCTGAAGAACTGGCTGGAGAAGTGCGGGTTTGTGGATGTGCGGATTGCCGATGTCAGCGTGACCTCTCTCGAAGAGCAGCGCCGCACCGACTGGATGATCACTGAATCGCTGGAGCAGTTCCTCGACCCGGCCGACCACAGCAAAACCATTGAAGGCTATCCGGCGCCGATGCGTGCGGTGTTGATTGCGACCAAGCCGTAGTTTTCCCCTCACCCCGGCCCTCTCCCCATAGGGGCGAGGGAGAAAAACCGCACCGAGCCGTCCCCTCTCCCCTATGGGGAGAGGGTTAGGGTGAGGAGATAAAAAAAGGCCCCTGTTGAAATTGCAGGGGCCTGGTACAAGCAAGCATCATATTGGGCGACATGATGCGCGGTAAAAATCGGTACGTTGCTACACGTGATGGCGCTCAATCAGCGACTTCATTTCCGCAACCGACTCTCCCTCTACGCCGTAGCGTGAATACTCATCTGCTTCAGCATCCGTCGACATTGACAACCCTGTATTGCGATAACGCATGGGCGAAGGTATCCATTTACCCGCGGAGCTGTGCAGCTCTTCTACCCCAGCGTTTAAAAACCGTTCCAGATTGCTGGCGCGGACTCCCGCACCCGCCATTATTATTGGAACACCGGAATGTGCTTTTAGTTCCGTAATTAATTGCAGTCCTTTTTCAGCTGACGCCTGTTGACCCGATGTCAGAATGCGCGCCACGCCAAGTTCTCCAAGCGTTTCAAAGGCCTGAAGCGGATCTTTACACATATCAAATGCACGATGAAAAGTGACGGCCAGCCCCTGTGCGGCGCTCATCACCTGACGCATGCGCGGGAGATCGATATTGCCGTCTTCATCCAGCAGACCGGTGACCAGCCCGGGGAACCCCAGGTCGCGCACGAGGGCGATGTCTTCAAGCATGGCACTGAACTCGCCCGCCGTGTAACAAAAATCACCGCCGCGTGGGCGAATAATCGGGTGAACGGGAATGGTGACGGCCTGACGGGCAGACTTTAACACGCCGAAGGACGGCGTCAGCCCGCCCTCTTTGGGTGCCGCGCACAGTTCAATACGGTCAGCCCCGTGTTTTTGTGCGGTCACAGCACACTCCACGCTGTAACAACAAATCTCCAGCAGCGCCATTTAATCCTCCTGAAATCCCACTAAACGAATCATCATGCCACGCCGTCCATTTTCAGTCGCGGCGTGAACTCACATCTCTTACGCTTCGCTGGCAACGATCTGCTCAATGGTCCACGGATGAAACTTCACCGTGACCTGTCCGTCCGTGACGGCCAGCGTCGGGTTAGGTAACCGCTCGCGCTCGCCTTTGGGAGAACTGGTCTTCACAAAAATCCCCGGCTTGCTTAAGCCGTCGTCAGAAAGCAGGGCCAGCGCGCGCGCGTTCAACGTCTCCGGCTCACCCGGCAGGACAATTTCGATATGCTCCCAGCCTTCGTGCGGATAACGCTTCTCACCCGGCCACGGCAGTTCAATCACGGTGAATTGCCAGTGCGCCACGTTCACCGGTTCATGCAGTTTAAACAGGCAAATGGGGCGACCATTGATGATGTTCTCAGAGAGCAACACGCCGCACTGTTCGAAACCGCGACGCCAGCGCTCTGCGGTGGCATTCTGATGACAGCGCAAAGAGATGTGATCGGCCTCAAGCGGTGCGATATCCAGACCCAGACGGGTGGCAAGTTCTGTGAACGCCTGGGTGAAGCGCGGTAAATCTGCGGAAATATCATGCAGTTCGTCAATGGATTGCCAGTTCGCCATAATTCACTCTCTTTTCGTGTCGCAAAGCCGCTAATTTACTCTGTTGCCCTGTTTTGACCAACCGCATAATCCGGCTTTTTATGACTGCATGTTTATGCACACCTTCACTGCCTGGATTCTGAGCAATCTTCAGGCCCCGCGATGCTGACGGCAGAAGGCATTTGCAGTATACTCCCGCCCTAAATTCTTTAACTGGCGCGGGCGGTTGTAAGCCCGCATCAAAAACGTAAGGTATCCAGGTGAATATTCAGGCTCTTCTCTCCGAAAAAGTCAGTCAGGCACTGATTGCCGCAGGTGCACCTGCGGATTGCGAACCGCAGGTTCGTCAGTCAGCAAAAGTACAGTTTGGCGACTATCAGGCTAATGGCGTGATGGCAGTGGCTAAAAAACTGGGCATGCCGCCGCGACAGCTCGCTGAGCAGGTACTGACGCATCTGGATCTTTCCGGCATTGCCAGCAAAACCGAAATTGCCGGCCCGGGCTTTATCAATATCTTCCTGGAACCTGCGTTCCTGGCCCGCCACGTTGATGCGGCGCTGAAATCCGATCGTCTGGGTGTGTCCCAGCCGGAAGCGCAGACCGTCGTGATCGACTATTCTGCGCCGAACGTGGCGAAAGAGATGCACGTTGGCCACCTGCGCTCCACCATCATCGGTGATGCCGCAGTGCGCACGCTCGAGTTCCTCGGTCACAAGGTGATCCGCGCGAACCACGTGGGCGACTGGGGTACCCAGTTCGGCATGCTGATTGCTTACCTGGAAAAACAGCAGCAGGAAAACGCGGGTGAAATGGCGCTGGCGGACCTGGAAGGGTTCTATCGCGAAGCCAAAAAACACTACGACGAAGACGAAGCCTTTGCCGAGCGCGCGCGCAGCTACGTGGTAAAACTGCAGGGCGGCGATCAATACTTCCTCGAGATGTGGCGCAAGCTGGTTGACATCACCATGTCTCAGAACCAGCTTACCTATAACCGCCTGAACGTCACCCTGACCCGTGACGACGTGATGGGTGAAAGTCTGTATAACCCAATGCTGCCCGGCATTGTGGCGGACCTGAAAGCGAAAAATCTGGCGGTTGAAAGCGAAGGCGCAACGGTTGTGTTCCTTGATGAGTATAAAAACAAGGAAGGTGAACCGATGGGCGTGATCATCCAGAAAAAGGATGGCGGCTATCTCTACACCACAACCGACATCGCCTGCGCAAAATACCGTTACGAAACGCTGCATGCCGACCGCGTGCTGTACTACATCGACTCCCGTCAGCACCAGCACCTGATGCAGGCGTGGACCATCGTGCGTAAAGCCGGTTACGTGCCGGATTGCGTTCCGCTGGAACACCACATGTTCGGTATGATGCTGGGTAAAGACGGCAAGCCGTTCAAAACCCGTGCGGGCGGTACCGTGAAGCTTTCTGACCTGCTGGACGAAGCGCTGGAACGCGCCCGCCGTCTGGTGGCCGAGAAGAATCCGGACATGCCTGCTGACGAACTGGAAAAACTGGCCAACGCCGTGGGTATCGGTGCGGTGAAATACGCGGATCTTTCCAAGAACCGTACCACCGACTATATCTTCGACTGGGATAACATGCTGGCGTTTGAAGGCAACACGGCGCCATACATGCAGTACGCTTACACCCGCGTGCTGTCGGTATTCCGTAAAGCTAATATCGACGAAAGCGTGCTGGCAAATGCTGCCGTGACCATCACGGAAGATCGTGAAGCGCAGCTGGCGGCACGTCTGCTGCAGTTCGAAGAGACGCTGACGGTTGTCGCGCGTGACGGCACGCCGCACGTGATGTGTGCTTACCTGTACGATCTGGCGGGTCTGTTCTCCGGCTTCTACGAGCACTGCCCTATTCTGTCTGCGGAAAACGAATCGGTCCGCAACAGCCGCCTGAAGCTGGCGCAGCTCACGGCGAAGACCCTGAAGCTGGGTCTGGATACCCTGGGTATCGAAACCGTAGAACGTATGTAATACAAAAAACCCGGCAAGCGCCGGGTTTTATTTTTTGCAGTCCTGCTCACGCAACCGTCAACGGTAGTTCACGATGACAGAATTACTCTGCACCTTCAGCGCCGGGATCAAACGTCCCCCGCCCGGCACTTCCCAGATGAAACGCAAAGGCTCAATGGCCGGTACGCCGTTGAACGCCTGCGTCGTACCATTTTCGCCGTCGATTTCCGTGCAGCGCGTCTGAGAACAAAGACGCACCCGCAGTCCGGCTGGCGTAGGGCCAATCAGCCGGTAGTTCCAGACCACAAGGCCCATCTGACCGGAAACGCCTTCAGAAGGCGAAAGCGGATTAGAGGACATGGCGACGCCCCGGTTGCTGAGGGTCACCCCCATGCTGCTTGCCTGCCAGGTTCCCTCCCCGCCAGCCTGTGCCATCAGCGGGAAGAGCAAAATCCAAAGCCATTTACGCATTATTTTCCTCCAATCGTCGCGGTCATGCGGATATGACGGTTGTCCGACAGCTCCAGATTCGAGAGTACGACCAGCTGATTCAGGCTGCGACGCAGGAAGCGAGACAGCAGCGGACGCAGCGCATGGTTCACCAGCAGCACCGGCGGCGCGCCCAGCATCTCCTGACGCGCCAGCGCCTCCTGGGTTTGCGCCAGCAGACGGTCCGCCAGGCCCGGCTCCAGCCCGCCCCCGCCCTGCAGGGCCTGAAGCAGCAGGCGTTCAAGCGGCGTATCGAGGCCAATAACCTGCACTTCTCCAGTTCCCGGGAACCACTGCTGGGTGATCGCACGCCCCAGCGCCACGCGCACCACCGCCGTCAGCTCGTGCGGATCGCTCTGGATTGGCGCATGCTCTGCCAGCGTTTCCAGAATGGTGCGCATATCGCGGATCGGTACCTTTTCTTCGAGCAGGTTTTGCAGCACCTTGTGCAGCGTCGTCAGCGTCACCACGCCCGGGACCAGATCTTCCGTCAGCTTCGGCATCTCCTGCGTGACGCGGTCCAGCAGCTGCTGCGCTTCCTGACGGCCAAACAGCTCTGCCGAGAATTGCCCAATCAGGTGATTAAGGTGGGTCGCCACCACGGTACTGGCTTCAACAACCGTATACCCTTGGATCTGCGCCTGCTCTTTCAGGGCACTTTCAATCCAGATCGCGGCCAGACCAAAGGCCGGGTCGATGGTTTGCTCGCCCGGCAGCGTGCCTGCGGCGGTACCGGGGTTAATCGCCAGCCAGCGGCCCGGATAGGCATCACCGCTGCCAATTTCAACGCCTTTCATCAGGATGCGATAGCGCGCGGGCGGCAGGTCCATATTGTCGCGGATGTGAACAACCGGCGGCAGGAAGCCCATATCCTGCGCGAATTTTTTACGGATGCTGCGGATACGGCCAAGCAGCTCGCCGTCCTGCTGGAAATCGACCATCGGGATCAGGCGATAGCCCACTTCCATTCCCAGGGAATCTTCCAGCTGAACGTCGTTCCAGGTCGCTTCGACGGCCTGGGTATTCTCCGGCATTTTTACCGGAACAGGTTCCGCAGCCGGTTTGGTTTCACGGCCACGCATCCACCAGGCTAGCCCCAGCAGACCTGCCGTAAACAGCAGGAAGACGAGGTTTGGCATCCCCGGCACCAGACCGAGCAACCCGAGAACCGCCGCGGCAAGCAGCATGACGCGCGGGTTGCTGAACAGCTGGCCCACCATCTGCTCGCCAACGTCCTGATCGGTGCTCACGCGGGTCACGATAACACCCGCCGCCGTGGAGATAACCAGCGCCGGGATCTGCGCAACCAGACCGTCACCAATGGTCAGCAGCGTATAGCTTTCCGCCGCGTGGCCCATGTCCATTCCGTGCTGCAGTACCCCCACCAGCAGGCCGCCGACCACGTTAATCACCATGATCAGAATGCCTGCGATGGCGTCACCGCGCACAAACTTACTCGCACCGTCCATGGAGCCGTAGAAGTCCGCTTCCTGCGTTACTTCCGAACGGCGTTTTTTGGCTTCATCTTCGGCGATAAGACCGGCGTTCAGGTCGGCGTCGATCGCCATCTGCTTGCCCGGCATCCCGTCGAGCACAAAGCGCGCGCCCACTTCCGCAATACGCCCTGCACCTTTGGTGATGACCATAAAGTTGATGATAACGAGGATAACGAACACCACGATACCGATAGCGAAATTGCCGCCCACCAGGAAGTGGCCGAACGCTTCCACCACTTTACCCGCCGCTGCCGCCCCGGTGTGACCTTCCATCAGGATGATACGCGTGGACGCTACGTTCAGCGCCAGTCGCAGCAGGGTGGTAAACAGCAGAATGGTCGGGAACGCGGCGAATTCCAGGGTACGCTGGGTGAACATCGCCACCAGCAGCACCATAATGGACAGCGCAATATTGAAAGTGAAAAGCAGGTCGAGGATGAACGCCGGGAGCGGCAGTACCATCATCGACAGAATTAGCAGGATCAGAATCGGCCCGGCCAGGATCTGCCATTGGGTCGATTTCAGGTTGCCGGGCAGGCGCAACATTGCCACCAGATTAGCCATCAGTGTCCTTCTCGTTCATAAAATCCAGCGCGGCAGGCACCGGAAGGTTCTCAGGTTTCACAGGCCGTTGACCGCCGGCCAGACGCCAGCGCTTCAACTGCCATACCCAGGCCAGCACTTCCGCCACGGCGGCGTAGAGCTGTCCCGGGATCTGTTGTCCAATATCCGCATGGCGGTACAGGGCACGCGCCAGCGGAGGAGCTTCCAGGATCGGCACGCGGTGTTCGGTGCCAATTTCCCGGATACGCAGAGCAATCAGCCCCGCCCCTTTCGCCACCACTTTCGGCGCGCTCATTTTGTTTTCGTCATAGCGCAGCGCAACGGAATAGTGCGTCGGGTTAGTAACAATGACGTCGGCCTTCGGCACATCTTCCATCATGCGGCGACGGGCGGCGGCACGCTGCATCTGGCGGATGCGCCCTTTCACGTGCGGGTCACCTTCCATCTGCTTATATTCGTCACGAATATCCTGCCGTGACATGCGCAGTTTTTTGAAGTGGGTATAAAGCTGGAAGATCACGTCAAAACCCACCATCGGGATAATGCTGAGCACCACTAGCAGCGCGCAGAGCCCGACCAGATTCAGCGCGTTGCTCATCGCGGTGAGCGGTGATTCGCTGATAAGACGCATCATTTCCGGCCAGTGGTACCAGAGGTAAAACCCTGCGGAACTGCCCATCAGCACCGATTTGAGAACGGCTTTGAGCAGCTCAGCCCCGGTCTGGGCAGAGAACATTTTCGCAATGCCCGGCAGCGGGTTCAGTTTGGAAAATTTCGGCTGCAGCGATTTGGCGCTAAAAACCAGACCGCCGAGCATCACCGGCGAGACCAGTGCGACCAGCACAACCCCGGTAATCAGGGGCAGCAGCGCAACCATGGCCCCTTTAATAAGCTGAATAATCTGGCTGAGGATCAGATTCGGATCGTTGACCATGCTGTGGTCAAAGCGTAAGCCGGTGGACAACATTCCCGCCAGTTTGCGGGCGAGCGACTCCCCGCCCCACCAGATAATGCACACCCCTACGATAAGGATCAGCAGGGAGGTCAATTCTCGGGATCGGGGGATCTGCCCTTCCTCACGCGCCTTTTCTAGTCGGTGGGGTGTGGGGGCTTCCGTTTTGTCGTCGTTCTCTTCTGCCACAGTGCATGCTCAGCCCATTACGTCACGGGTATCATGCCAGCGCAGCGGAAATCCAATGGCGGGAAAAGCCCGTTTATTCGGGCTCTTTTCGGTGATTTTGTCGCAAACCGCCTCAGGTGGCGTTCACCTCCTGAGGCGGAACGGACCATCAGAAGCCGAGGCTGTCCAGCAGGTCGTCGACCTGATCCTGGCTTGCCACCACGCCCGCTTTGCTGGCGTCGAGCTGAGGACCATTGAGCAGGCTTTCATTCTCGCGTTTTGGACGGGCTGCCGGCTCCGGAATGTTCTCCAGCAGAACCATCAGCAGCTGACGTTCAATCTCCTGGATAACATCCATCATGCGCTTGATCACCTGACCGGTCAGGTCCTGGAAATCCTGCGCCATCATGATGTCCAGCAGCTGGGCGTTGGTGAAGCTGGTGTGACCCGGCACATCACCCAGGTACTGACGGGTATCCGTCACCAGCTCGCGGGCATCCGCCAGCTCGATAGGGTTCTCAAACCACTCGTCCCAGCGTTTGCTCAGCGCTTTCGCCCCCTTTTCCATCGCATCCTGGTGCGGCTGTGACGCTTCAACGCTGTTCAGCGCACGTTCCGCGGCCTGAGCGGTCATCTGCACAACGTAGTCCAGACGATCGCGGGCATCAGGAATGGCTTCCGCCGCTTCGGCAATCGCCTGATCCAGACCCAGCTCGCGCAGGCTGTCACGCAGCATGCGCGTCAGGCTCCCGATGCGGACGATGATATCGCTCGGCGAGTGTTCTTCAACGGGTTTCATAGCAGGTTGCAACATTTCCATCACCTCACATGCCGAGTTTCTCGAAGATCTTACCGAGCTTCTCTTCCAGGGTTGCCGCGGTGAATGGCTTCACCACATAGCCGCTTGCGCCCGCCTGTGCAGCGGCAATGATGTTCTCTTTTTTCGCTTCTGCAGTGACCATCAGAACCGGCATAGACGCCATTCCCGCATCGGCACGAATGGTTTTCAGCAGTTCCAGACCGTCCATGTTAGGCATGTTCCAGTCGGAGATAACAAAACCAAACCCGCCAGCCTGTAGCTTGTTCAGCGCATCAACGCCGTCTTCTGCTTCTTCAACGTTGTTGAAGCCCAGCTCTTTCAGCAGGTTGCGCACGATGCGACGCATGGTGGAAAAGTCATCCACAACCAAAAACTTAAGCTCTTTATCCGCCATAAAATAATACTCCTGAGTCAAATACGTATTGCCTGTCCGGCACTGATTTTCGCCAGCATCTGCTGGCTTACCTGGCTAAGATCGACCACTTCGCTCACGCCACCCATATTGATGGCCTCGCGCGGCATGCCGAACACCACACAACTTGCTTCATTCTGCGCAATCGTCCAGGCGCCAGCCTGGTGCATTGCAAGCATTCCGGCGGCACCATCGTTGCCCATCCCCGTCAGGATCACCCCTACGGCGTTGCGCCCCGCATGTTTCGCCACCGAATGAAACAGCACATCCACCGACGGACGGTGCCGGTTGACCGGCGGTCCGTCATGAATTTTGATTTGATAGTTAGCGCCGCTGCGCGCCAGCTCCATATGCTTGTCGCCCGGGGCGATATAGGCATGTCCCGGGAGCACGCGCTCGCCGTCTTCCGCCTCTTTCACACTGATCTGACACAGCTTGTTCAGGCGCTCGGCGAACGAACGGGTAAAGCCTGGCGGCATATGCTGAGTGATCAGAATACCCGGACTTGAAAGCGGCAATGGCTGGAGTACATGACGAATTGCCTCTGTTCCTCCGGTTGACGCGCCAATCACCAGCAGCTTTTCCGAGCTGAGTAAGGGACCGGCCTTCAGGGTCGCAGGCGCGGCCATCGGCGTGTGGGCGGCAAGCTTGGCCCTAGACGCGGTGCGGATCTTCTCGGCGATCATTTCGCTGTAGGCCAGCATCCCTTCGCGAATGCCGAGCTGCGGTTTGGTGACAAAATCCACCGCCCCCAGTTCTAGGGCACGCAGGGTGATTTCCGAGCCTTTTCCGGTCAGGGAAGAGACCATCACCACCGGCATGGGCCGAAGCCGCATTAATTTTTCGAGGAAATCTATGCCATCCATGCGCGGCATCTCGACATCCAGCGTTAGCACGTCGGGGTTATATTTTTTAATTAAATCCCGCGCAACCAGCGGATCGGGCGCGGTTGCCACCATCTCCATGTCGCTGTGGCTATTGATAATTTCAGTCATGATCTGACGCATCAGCGCTGAATCATCGACAGACAACACCCTGATTTTACTCATGCTTTTTCCTTACTCAGCGCATATACCGTTTGCCCACGCAGGCTAAACTCACGCGCGAGGTTGCTGAAGTTTTCCGAGTGCCCTGCAAACAGTAAACCGTCAGGCTTGAGCAACGGAACAAACCGACGCAGAATGTCCTGTTGCGTCGTTTTATCAAAATAGATCATGACGTTACGGCAAAAGATAGCGTCGAACGGCCCCGGCACGTTGTACTGCTTATCCAGCAGGTTTACGGGCGCGAATTCAACGCAGTTCGCCAGCTCCTGGCGTACGCGTACCAGGCCTTCATGCGGGCCCGTCCCGCGCATGAAATAACGCTGCAGCTGCTGCGGTGACAGCGTTTTCAGTTCATCCTGGCGATAAACGCCGTTACGCGCCTTCTCCAGCACCTCGGTATCGATATCGCTGGCGTAGACTTTCCAGCGTCCGGGCGTCATGCCCAGGGTATCAGCCAGGGTGATCGCCAGCGAATACGGCTCTTCACCCGTCGAGGCGGCCGCACTCCATACGCGATACTCCCCGGTGCGACGGCGTGCGTGCTCGGCCAGGACCGGGAAGTGGTGGGCTTCACGGAAAAACGCCGTCAGGTTGGTGGTTAACGAGTTAATAAAAGCCTGCCACTCCGCGCTGTTCTGGTTCGCCTCAAGCATGCTCAGATAGCGGCCAAAATCATCCAGCCCCAGCGTGCGCAAGCGCCGCACCAGACGGTTGTAGACCATGTCGCGCTTATGATCCGCAAGCACGATCCCCGCACGCTGGTAGATTAACTGACATATCCGACGAAAATGCGCGTCGGACAGCGCGAGGCGCTGTGTCATCTGCAACAATAATGACGTTTGCCCAGGGGGCATTGGTGATGTCATAGCGCCTTCTTAATTACATTCAGGATACAACTGGCACGGCCTGCGACCGCCCGACTTCTGTTACTGCTTCAACGTGCTCTTTCACATTAAACACTGCGACCAGTCCGGTCAGACGATCTGCCTGGCTGGCCAGCTGATCGGTTGCCGCTGCCGCTTCCTCAACTAACGAGGCGTTCTGTTGCGTCACCTGATCCATCTGGCTGACGGCCTGTGCAACCTGTTCAATGCCGCGACGCTGTTCGTCCGACGCCGAGGCAATTTCGCCCATAATGTCGTTCACCCGCGTGACGGAGGTGACGATCTCGTGCATGGTTTTCGCCGCCGTATCCACAAGCGTTGAGCCCTGCTGAACGCGCGAGACCGACTCTTCGATCAGCACCTTAATCTCTTTCGCCGCGTTGGCGCTGCGGCTCGCCAGGTTACGCACTTCCCCTGCCACCACCGCAAATCCTCGCCCCTGCTCCCCGGCGCGCGCGGCTTCAACGGCGGCATTCAGCGCCAGAATGTTGGTCTGGAACGCGATACCGTCAATCACGCTGATGATGTCACCAATTTTCTGCGAACTGGTGGCAATCTCCTGCATGGTGCTGGCGACATGGGACGCCTGGTCTCCACCTTTCTTCGCCGTCATCGCCGCCTGTTTTGACAGGTCAGACGCCTGACGCGCGTTATCGGCGTTCTGGCTTACCGTCGCGGTCAGCTGCTCCATGCTGGCCGCCGTCTGCGCCAGCGAAGCCGCCTGCTGCTCGGTGCGGGACGAGAGATCGTTATTGCCCGCCGCAATCTCTGAGATCCCGGTGTGCATGGCATAACTGCCCTGCCGCACGTCGCTCACCGTTTCCCGCAGCGATCCCTGCATCGCCTTCAGGCTGGCAAAGATCGCCGAAATTTCGTTCCTGCCGAACACCGCTACCGGACGCGCCAGATCGCCTTTCGCAATACTGTCGAAGTGGCTGCTGATAATCGCCAGCGGCTGGACAATCATTCTGCGCGACCAGAGCAGTGCGGCGCCTGTCAGCAGCCCTGCCAGAATCACCACCACGGCAAAGATGACGCCCGACATATGATAGCTTTGACGGCTCTGTTCACCGGCACGCTGAACAGACTGGTTAATATCCTGCTGCCACGCGTTAAAGCTGCCATCAAACGCCGCCTGCGAGGCCTGAACCGGCGCGGTCATAAAGTCCGACAGCTGGTTGTTCTCAAGCCACGTCGCCTGATGGTCCAGATCGCTGTACCACTGTTCAAAGTTCGTCTTCATGGCGGCCTTCAGCGCTTTCTCTTTCTCGCTGTCGGCGGCCTGCGCCGTAAAAGCTTTAAACTGTGCGTCAGCCTGTTTCAGGCTGTCGCGCGCGGTCGCCATCAGCGCTTTAATGTCATCCGGCGGATAACTCAGCGCGGTTAAGGTTCCCGCCTTGTTCAGCGCAGTGCTTGCCTGCAACAGCACGGCACGCGTTTGTGCCAGTGCGGAGCGCTGCTGATTACTCGTCTCAACTTCCTGCAAATTCTGATAGCCATCGCGAAACGCCCAGAAAGACAACCCGTTACTGCCAACCTGCAACACACCGCAAAGGATCAGAATCAAAAACAGTGTGGTCGAGATACGAATACGATTTAACATCCACGCTCCCATCAAGCGGCAAGCAGCCGCGGTTTAATTGTCAGTCAAAATGTTTCCCAGTTTTCATCTTGTCCGGTCGTCGCGGTGCGCGTACGGCTTGCAGCCGATTCAGCGACTGGCGCGCGATACGTCGCCTGCGGGGTGACCGTGTTTCCAGCGAGTGAAGCGAGACGAAACGCCGAGACGGCCATCTTCAGACGGCTCGCCTGGTCTTCCAGCGCAGCGGCCGCCGCAGCGGACTCCTGCACCAGCGCGGCGTTTTGTTGTGTCACGCGATCCATTTCCGATACCGCCAGGGCAACCTGGTCGATACCACGACTCTGCTCATCAGACGCAGAGGCGATTTCACCCATGATGTCCGTCACGCGGGTGACGGCATTCACGATGTCATTCATGGTCTCCCCGGCGCTTTCCACCAGCACGGAGCCGGTATCCACGCGGGAGACGGAATCTTCGATCAGCGACTTGATCTCTTTTGCCGCATTGGCGCTGCGGCTGGCCAGATTGCGCACTTCCCCGGCCACCACGGCAAACCCGCGTCCCTGTTCGCCCGCACGCGCCGCTTCCACGGCGGCGTTAAGCGCCAGAATGTTGGTCTGGAAGGCAATACCGTCAATGACGCTGATGATGTCGGCGATTTTCTTCGAGCTGTCGGCGATTTCGTGCATAGTTTTCACCACGCCATCCACCACGCGACCGCCGCGCTGCGCCGTCTCGGAGGCGCTTTCTGCCAGCTGAGACGCCTGACGGGCGTTATCGGCGTTCTGCTTCACGGTCGCGGTAAGCTGCTCCATGCTGG
Source organism: Enterobacter sp. PL_is379 (assembly GCF_055817355.1). Lineage (NCBI taxonomy): Bacteria > Pseudomonadati > Pseudomonadota > Gammaproteobacteria > Enterobacterales > Enterobacteriaceae > Enterobacter > Enterobacter sp. PL_is379. The sequence continues at coordinate 122,476 of NZ_JBVPGT010000027.1, read as the reverse complement.
CGGCCGTCTCTTCCAGGGCGGAAGCCTGCTGCTCGGTACGAGATGAGAGATCGTTGTTCCCCATCGCAATTTCGCTGGTGCCGGTATAAATAGCTTCTGACCCGTTGCGCACGTTGGCGACGGTGTCGATTAACGAACGCTGCATGTGGTCAACGCTGTTTGCCAGCTCGGTGATCTCATTACGCCCGGAAACGGTGAGCGTTTTGGTCAGATCGCCGCCGGCAATTTCACGAATGTGGGCAATGACGCGGCCAAGAGGGTTCAGCAGGATATGGCGAATGCCGTACCATACTGCGACCAGCACAATGACCAGCGCCAGCGCCATCACGGCCATCTGCCATTTCGCAAAACGATAGTCATTCTGGCTTGCGGTAAAGGCTGTGTGATAGAGATCGCCACTGACCTTCGCGTACTCCCCCAGCGCCGCGCCGAGGGCGTTTTGCATCCCCTGCGTAGGCTGTGCGAAATAGGCGTCCATATTGCCGCTCTCCAGGAACTGAATCAGTTCCGTCAGACCGGCATGGTAGGCGCTGTATTTTTCATCGATATTCTGGCTCACCTGCTCCATCGCAGGCTGCGGGGTGATCTTTTTGAAGGCGTCGTAGTGTTTAGCGGCGTCAGCAAGGGTGGCACGGGCATTTTTCAACAGATCGGTTTTCGCGCTGCTCTGCTGATTGTTGGGATCCATCATCATGCGCGCGGACGAGCGGCTCAGGTTGATACGCGTTTGCAGCATCAGATCCCACGTTGACGTGAGTTCACTTTGCTGCAGACGGAGATCGTTCGAGGCCGCGAAGCTGTCCTGGTTCTGTTTTAATGACGAGAAAAAAAGCCCGCCGGAGATAAGCTGAAGAAGTGCGAAAATGACCAGCACCATCATAAGCATTGTGACAACGCGGATACGGTTCAACATACAACACCTTCTCATAGATTTATTAACGGTGTTATCGGCACTACCCACAGGAACTTTACATTTGAGAAAGGGAAAAGCGCGGGGCTAAAACGCCACGTCAACAATCAGCGTATCGGTGTAGGTTCCGGCGGGTGGCGTGGTCTGATTGGTCAGGACTTTCGCGGTGTAATTGTAGGTGCGCAGCAAGCCGTCGGTGCTGACCTGTGACGATACCGCGCTGGACCAGCGCTCGCTGCCGCTGCCGCCCCAGCGGTTACTGGTGGCTTCTTTATAGATGTCATAGCTCATGGCGTTGCTGCCGCTCACCATGCGCCGCACGTTGTTCAGCGCGTTAGCCCCGTTGTTAATGCCGATGGTATACGTACTGCCTTTGGTACAGGTGACGGCAATCGCCTGCGAAACGGTAGGGAAACTTTGTACCAGCGGTGCGCTGTTGAAGTTCACGTCCGGCGTGGTCATGGCGCTGCAATCGTTGGTAACAGTCATGTTCAGTAGAATGGTGGTCGTCGCGGTGCCCGCCTGATTGATTGTGCAAATGCCGAGCGCGCCCACGGAGCACACGCTGTAGTTAACGCTGAAGGTTAACTGCACCTGATATGGCCCGGCAGTGACGTTTTGTCCGGCGACGGTGCGAAAATAGAGCGGAATGTTGTACTGCTTTGACCCCAGCAGCCCCAGCAAGGTATTTCCACTCCAGGTATACGATTTACTTATCTGTACCTCGCTGCTGCTCGCGCAGCCCGAGAGTCCGCACAGCCGGGTGGGGATCACGTCCGTGATAGTCGCATCATCTGTCCGTTTCATGGTGGCCCGGCTGCTGCCCGAAACCGATGCCGCGGTGTAGGTCAGCGTTACCGAGTCGTTGGTCAGCAGATTCAGTATGGCATCACAGGACACCACCAGCGTGCCGGTGGTTTCCACCTCGCCTGTTCCGCTGAGCGCGAAGGAGGTAACGCTGCCAAATGAGGCATTGACCGTACTGACGGTACACGCCGCCCAGCCGCCGCCGGAGAACAGCAGCAGAATCAACAGCAGCAGGCGCGTCATGGCGCCTCCCGACAAATCAGCGGCCCGTAGGTTTTCAGCTTGTGTTCCGGATTGGCTTCCACGGTCAGGGTCGCCCTGCAGCGTTTTCCGTCAGGCGCTATCACCTCCAGCGGGTTCACATCACTAAGATTTTCCAGCCAGGCGATGCCGTCATACCCCACCACCGCATTGCTGCGCGAGACCCGTCGGACCTGGCTTCCCACCGGCAGCGCCTGCCCGTGCGCATCATGCAGAATAACGCTTGCCACCCGCTCCTGCTCCATCGGGAAATCAACCAGATAGCCGCTGTGACGGCGGATCGCGATCCGTCGCTCGGTCTCTTTCAGACGGGTATCCGCCGGCAGATTCAGGGTATCAATCCGGTAGCTTGCGGGGTAATACGCCGACACCCCGCTGACCAGCAGGTAGCCGTTGTTATTGGTTTTACCGACGGGCTGGTTCTCGTAGCTGACGGGCACATCCGGATGACCGTCGGTACTGATGACCACAAACGCATCGTTGATTTTATTCGCTGCAAACAGTTCGCCGTCCATCAGGACAATTGCGCCCATCGCCTCGCCCCACCAGGTCATGGTATCCCTTTCGCCATAACCGCCGCCCTGCAGCTCTATGTTGTTATTGCGCCAGCCCAGCGTCCCCTGTTGATAATCACTGGATCTTGATTGGTTGGCCCAGGCCATGTTCCAGCTAAACCCACCGTCAGAAGGCATGGAATGGTTATAGTTGATGCGCTGGGTACTGCCTGCATCCGGGGTATTTTCAACGGTGAACGCGGCGCTGTCGCGTGCCCCCAGCGGCACCTGCAGCGACAGCGCGACCGTCCAGTCTCCCCGCTGCTGATCCCGGCTGCCGGCGAGGTAAATACTGCTCGCCCCCCACAGATTGCGGCTCCAGGAGAGATTGAGCAGCTCGGTTTTTTGGCTGTCGAAACTCTCCACGCCGATCCAGGCCGCACCGATGTTGCCGTACTGTCCCAGATTGAAGGTCAGAGAATACTGGTCCGTATTACGGCTGAAGCTGGCGATGGGTTTATCGTTTTCATCATACACCGTCGGCTGGTCGTAAAGGGCCAGATTGCCAAAGCCGCGACCGCGACGCGTGTGCTGGGTGGCGACGCTAAACGCGCTGGTGCTGTACTGGTAACCCCAGTTGATTTGCCCGCCCGCATCATCGCGCATACGGCTTTGCGAGTAAGAGGTATTCACCACGCCAAACTGGCCGAGTTTTATCACGGTCCCCGCCCCGCCCAGCGCCAGCTCCTGCGCCCCTTCCGCGTGGCCTTCCAGCGTTAGCCAGTCTGTTAGACCGTAGCGATACGAGCCGCTGCCCGCCGCGGAACCGTAGTCAAAATTCTTGATGCCGTAGTTACGCCGCAGGCTGCCCAGGGTCACGGCACCGTCGCTGAGCCCTTGTTTAAGCAGGTCGCTGGTGACGTAAAACGGTAGCGTGGTGCTCACCTGGCGCCCCAGCGCATCCGTCGTGACCAGCACCGCATCCCCGGCGCCGTTGATATAGGGCAGATTGGTCAGGGTGAAGGGACCCGGCTGAAGCTGGGTTGAGCCGGAACGATAGCCATTGATAAAGAGATCGACCGAGGTGGGTACCGCGGCCTCCCCCGCGAACTCGGGCAGCGGCCATGTCACCAGGTCAGGGCGCAGGGAGAAATCCCGTCCGACGCTTATCCCCCCCATCCGCACGCTGGAGCTCCAGCTCAGGGCATCGCTGATCACGTCCCCGACGCTCCAGCTCATCGCGTCATCTTCGTTAGTGAACAGCAGGGTCGTGTCATAGCGGACATACCCTTCCTGCTGGCCGTCGTTACCGCTGAAATTTTCGCGCGCGTAGCCGGTGGAGGAAAAGGAGCCGTTCTCGTTGAAATAGCGGAACTCATGCCAGAGCGACGCCTGACCGCCGATATGTTCCGTGTGGTTGGTGTAGAGATCGTAATTCAGCAGCGCCCCGCGCCCGTAGTGCGGTTTGGCCTGCGTCGCTTGCGCGCTGAACGGCGTCACCCGGGCCGTCACCCAGTCGCGGGGAACGGTCAGCAGCAGGCGCTGCGCGGCGCTGTCGTACTCCACCCGAACCAGGGCAAGCGAGGAGAGATTCACCTCTCCGGTGGGAACATGCGCCGGGGGCAGCCCCGCGCGCAGCAAATCGGCGCTGGAGATAAAGAAAGCGCCTTTACGCTGCGTCACGGGCACGACCAGACCGGTGTCGTAGTGGTTGACCACGAGGGCAAGCTGGAAAACCGCTTCATCATGTATCGCCTGTGCCTGGGGCGGCGGCGGTAAACTGTCGTCACCGGGCTCGGCCCAGGTTGCGGAACTGACGCAGAGCAGTATCATCATCGCCGGCTTCAGTTGACGGGCGTCGACTGCCATTGTGCGTCCCTGGCATTAATCTGCGCGCTCATCCGCTCTGGCTGACGAACGCCAGCGGGTACCGGCCAGCTGCGGGTGCTGCCCGGAAGGACGTACCCCAGTAATCCCTCCGCAACCGTGCGTTTCTGCCCTCCCTGCTCCAGCGCCACCTGGCTTAGCCTGACATGGACATCCCCGCGATTTCGGACCTCCAGCGCAGGCTGTCCACCCGCCTGCGTCACCCGCCAGCTCAGGTTTCGGGTCTCCACCAGCGCGTGGTGCGCGCCCTCTTTTATCGTCGGTATCCCCTGTCCATACACAAACAGAGGAATGGAGTATCGCATCTGCAATTTGAGGCCAATGGAGGGTTCGGCTTTGGCATCAGGCTGGGGGATTTCATCGACAATAATGCGGTAGGCCTGTTCGACGCCTGCGGGGACTGAAGTCTGTTTGATAAGGCGAATAAGCTGCTTGCTGCCCGTGCCAATCGTGACGATCGGCGGGCTGGCGACCACGTCCTGCTGCGCGGTATAACGCTCGTGTCCGTCCTCCTGCTTCCAGCGCACGATGCGGACCTGCATCGTCGTGGCGCTGTTTCCCTGGTTCTGGATCCACAGTTCCGTGGCATTGGCGTCCGCAGCAAGCCACGGATCGATCGGCCAGAGCAGGATAGTGGCCGCCGCCTGTACCTGGCCGATTGCCGCAGCCATGCCCAACGCGCCCGCCAGACAAACGGGTCTGAAAAATGGCTTCATCAACACTCTCCCTTTATTACCATGACAAGGTCACGGTGAGCTGATCGGAATAGGTTCCCGCCGGGCTAAAACCGGTCAGTAGCGCCACGCCAAAAAGCGGCAGCGCGATGTTATTGCTGTTGGTATAGGTCACCGCTATCGCCTGGTTGACGCCAATTTCGCTGTTCGCGGCCAGCGAGCTGCTGCTGTAAAGCCGGTACGGCACCAGTTCTGTTCCGCCTGACCGCTTCATCCGGCGGACGGAGGCGTAATTCTGCCCGCCGTTAATGCTCATGCTCAGCGCCACGCCCGGCGTACAGGCGATAGACAACGCCCCGTTTGGCACAAAGCTGGTGCTGACCGGCGCGCTCTCGACGCCGTTATGGGTGCCAAAATCCAGCGTCCCGAGAAGCCCTCCGCTACCGGTGGCTACCGCGCATCCCGGTACAATCGTCGCGCTGACCTTAAACGACTGTGATGTCACCGCATTCGCCGCGGGCATCATGAGCAATCCGACGAGCAGCGCGAAAAAAGGCTGCACGCGTCCCTCTGCGCATTTGCGCAGACCTGTGAGAGTTGCCTTCATGGCTATTCGGGACTAATAGGTTACGCTGACGTTAATCGTGTCGGTGTAGGTTCCCGGGACGACCGTCACGCTGTTACCACCGCCGGTAATACGTCCGTAGAGGGTGTAACTGTCTACCCCTCCGGCCGTTGAGGCGATCGGCAACGCGGCGTTGTTGGCAATCACTGTGTTAAACCCGCTGTCGCTGTACAGGCTGTAAGCCACGCCCTGGGCCGCGTTGGCCGTATTAACCAGATAGCGTTCAGGCGTCCCCGGCGAACCGACAACGGTTCCGGGTGCCGTAGAATGGGTATTACCGGTGATCGCCACCGTATAGCTGGCGGTCGTACATTGAATGGTGAAGGTGTTTCCGCCGCTGGCGCCGCTCAGCTGCGTCGTAAGAGTGGAAAAGGTTGCCGGATGGGTACCGAAATCGAGCGTACCGAAATTAATGCCGCTTTGCGCGGGCGATCCGTTTATCAGACAGCCGTTTGTCAGCGTCAGCGTCGCGCCGATGGTGCCACTGCTGGTGACGGCCAGCGCCTGATGGGCCGTAGTCGCAGTCAGTAAGGTTCCTGCGCAGATCAAAAGGAGTTTTCTTTTCATTTACCACCCTCCAGAAGACGTCTCCGTTCCCTTGCCACATTTTATTTTTGTCGTTCAAGATGTTAGCCCCGCTTAAGGTTCCTTTGAGGGGGTTATTGAGAATTTAGTTTACGGATATCGCTTCGACCACCCGCCCCTCAACGCATAAGCCATATGTCTTATTGACTTAATTTCCTTATTAATAACAGAGAGTTAAATTTATTTAATCCGCGATTTTATTTTTTCCGGAGAGAATATATCCATTAAAGTGTGACGCAGATCACAATATATCGTCAGGGCAATAACAACAAAATTAATAAAACTTAAAAAGGTGTTGTATCCCCCTACACTTTGCGTCAATTTATGTGCCGAATAATTTCCTGCATCGTAATAAAAAATTTATATGTATCGATGCGGGCTACATCTGAAGCGCATAGAGGGTCTTTTTTCGTGGCAAGTGCAAACAAACTCACACTCTTCATCGTGATATTCATGCTGGCGGGTATTCTTTCAGGGGCAGCAATTCATGAATATGCATCTGCGGATGCCATCACAGCCTGGTCGGATAACATTACCCTTCTGACCGATATTTTCCTCCGTCTGATCAAAATGGTCATTGCACCATTGGTCTTCAGCACGCTTACCGTCGGCATTATGAAACTGGGCGAAACCTCCACTATTGGCCGCGTTGGCGGTAAAGCGATGGTGTGGTTTATCAGCTCATCCGTACTCTCTATTCTGGTTGGCCTGTTTATCGTCACGCTGGAGCATCCGGGAAGCGGTCTGAACCTGACGATCCCAACCGAAGCGGTGGATACCGGTCTGGCCGTTGGCGGCATGACGCTGAAAGCGTTCCTGTCGCACACCATTCCAACCAGTATCGCAGGGGCGATGTCGAACAATGAGATCCTGCAGATTGTGGTGTTCTCGATGTTCTTCGGCATCGGCGGCGCGTCGCTGGGGCAGAAATTCAACGCGCCGCTGGTGGCCGCGCTGGATGTGGTTTCCCATATCATGCTGAAGGTCACGGGTTACGTGATGTACGTTGCTCCGCTGGCCATTTTTGCGGCGATCTCCTCCGTGATTGCCACGCAGGGTCTGGGCATTCTGCTGAACTACGCCTCCTTTATTGGTGGCTACTATGTTGCCATTCTTCTCACCTGCATGGTGCTGCTGGCCGTGGGTTACATGGTGCTGAAAAAAGAGGTGTTCCGCCTGGTCAGCATGCTGAAAGATCCGGTCCTGGTGGCGTTTACCACCAGCAGCTCTGAAGCCGCCTACCCTAAAACGCTGGAGCAGCTGGAGCGTTTTGGCTGCTCGCGCAACATCGCCTCTTTCGTTCTGCCGATTGGCTACTCCTTCAACCTGGTGGGTTCGATGGTGTACTGCTCTTTCGCTTCGATGTTTATCGCTCAGGCGTACAACATTCACCTGAGCTTCTCGGAAGTGACGGTTCTGATGCTGACGCTGATGCTGGCCTCCAAAGGGATTGCGGGCGTACCGCGTTCATCCCTGGTGGTGCTGGCCGCGACGATCCCAAGCTTTAACATTCCGGTGGCGGGTATTCTGCTGCTGATGGGGATCGACCACTTCCTGGATATGGGCCGTTCCGCAATTAACGTTCTGGGGAATGGTATTGCGACCGCGATGCTGTCGCAGAATGAAGGTGCGCGTGAAGCTGAAGCGGAAGCTGAGCTGGTAAAGCAGGAAGCGTAATGGCATGAAAAAAGGGTGAGGCCTGATGCCCTCACCCCAACCCTCTCCCACAGGGAGAGGGAGCAAACACAAAAAACGGCAACCTGGGTTGCCGTTTTGCATTTACCTACGCTACGTGACTCGCCGCGATATCCAGCAGCGCCATCTCATCGCTGTTCAGCAGCTTCTCGATGTTCACCAGAATCAGCATACGCTCGCCGAGCGCGCCCAGACCAGTCAGGTATTCGGTCGACAGCGTGACCGCAAACTCCGGCGCTGGGCGAATTTGGTCTGAGGTCAGGGAGAGCACATCAGATACGCCATCGACCACGATACCGACCACGCGCTGCCCCAGGTTCAGAACGATCACCACGGTGTTGTCGTCGTAGTCAACGTCGCCCTGGCTGAACTTCACGCGCAGGTCCACGATTGGCACAATAACGCCACGCAGGTTGGTGACACCTTTAATAAAAGCAGGCGTGTTAGCGATGCGGGTAACCTGGTCGTAACCACGGATTTCCTGCACTTTCAGGATATCGATGCCGTACTCCTCATCGCCTAAAGTGAAGACCAGGAATTCCTGCCCTGATGGCTCGCCCGCCAGTTTCGTTACATTACTCATACCGGTCATGTTATTACCTTCTACTTAATCAGGCGGCTGTGTACGCCACACGTTGTTCACGATTTAATCCCTGAAGCGCCGACACATCGACGATCAGCGCCACGCTACCATCACCCAGAATGGTGGCGGCAGAAATACCCGGCACTTTGCGGTAGTTACTTTCGAGGTTCTTCACCACCACCTGGTGCTGGCCAATCAGCTGATCAACCAGCAGCGCGTAGCGGCGGCCCGCGCTCTGCAGGATCACAACGATACCCTGCGTGGCCTCTGTCTTCGCCCCGTCTACCTCGAACACTTTCCACAGTTCCACCAGCGGCAGGTACTCACCACGCACTTCAAGAACGCGCTCGCCACCCGCCAGCGGATGCAGATCTTCTTCGCGCGGCTGCAGGGATTCCATCACGGCGTTCAGCGGCAGGATAAAGACTTCGTCCGCCACTTTGACTGACATGCCGTCGAGGATCGCCAGCGTCAGCGGCAGAAGAATGCGAATGGTAGTGCCGGAACCCTGTTTAGACTGGATCTCAACGTGGCCGCCCATTTCCTGGATGTTACGTTTCACCACGTCCATGCCTACGCCGCGCCCGGAGACGTCGGTCACCTGCTCTGCGGTAGAGAAGCCCGGTGCGAAGATCAGCATGCCCACTTCTTCGTCGGTCATGTTTTCATTGACCGCCATCCCCTGCGAAATTGCTTTTGCCAGGATGCGCTCGCGATTCAGACCGGCGCCGTCATCGGTCACTTCGATGCAGATGTTCCCGCCCTGATGTTCCGCAGAGAGGATCAGGTTGCCGACCGGGGATTTTCCGGCGGCAATGCGGTTTTCCGGCAGTTCGATACCGTGGTCGAGACTGTTACGCACCAGGTGCGTTAACGGATCGATGATGCGCTCGATCAGGCTCTTATCCAGTTCGGTTGAGCTGCCCATCAGGGTCAGTTCAATCTGTTTATTCAGCTTGCTGGCAAGGTCGCGCACCAGACGCGGGAAGCGGCTGAAGACATATTCCATCGGCATCATACGGATGGACATGACCGATTCCTGCAGGTCACGGGCGTTACGCTGCAGCTGGCCCATGCTGGTGATCAGATCGCCATGGGTGACCGGGTCGAGTTCGTTTGAACGTTGCGCCAGCATCGACTGGGTGATCACCAGTTCGCCCACCAGGTTAATCAACTGGTCAACCTTCTCAACGGCAACGCGGATACTGGTTGACTCGCTGGAGCGCGCGGCAGGTTTTTCACCACGGCCAGGCGCAGCGGCCTCTTTTGGTACTGCCTTCAGCGCCGGGGCCGCAGGCGTCACAGCCGGTGCCGCGGCCTGAGCGACAACAGCCACCTCTTCCGCAGCCGCAGGGGCGTCAACCGCAGCCGTTTCGGTTTCGAAAGCGATCTGGTCAGCTTCAATCACAAAGCACAGAACCGCCACGATATCGTCCTGGCCAATCCCGTCATCAAGCGTCGCGGCCAGGCTGTCTTTGCCTTTTACCACGTTGCTTAATTTCGCCAGGTTACCCAGCTCTTCTTCCAGCAGGTTAACTTCATTCTCTTTCAGGCGCGACAGCACAACGCGCAGTTTGCCCGCCTGCGCAGCGGCTGGCGCGGCCTCGTCGGCAGCAACCGCATCGACAACGCTCAGTTTCGCGGCCGGAACAGCGGCTGCGGCAACCTCACCTTTTGCTTCCAGCGCGAGCTGGCGCAACGCATTGCAGATGTATTCAAAGCTGGCGGCATCAGGCTCTGCCGAACTTTTATAGGCGTCGAGCTGTTCCTGCATAATATCTTTGGTTTCCAAAAACAGGTTGATAATGTCGGTATTGAGCTGCATCTCACCGCGTCGTGCTTCATCAAGCAGGTTTTCCATTAAATGGGTCGTTTCCTGCAGGATGGTAAATCCAAACGTTCCGGCTCCGCCTTTAATAGAGTGCGCCGCACGGAAGATGGCATTGAGCTGCTCGGAGTCCGGTGCTTCGGGCACCAGGTCGAGCAAGTGTTGTTCCATATCGGCCAACAATTCGTCGGCTTCATCAAAGAATGTCTGGTAAAAATCGCTAATATCCATGCTCACGCTATCACCTCGGATTGGCTGGTGGCGATGTTGGAACGGCAGCCGAAGGAACGGCCCCAGGCTGTTTTAAATCGTCCAGTGACTCATTCTGACTTTCGGCGTTTTCATGCAGGATGGCCTGCTCCGCCTGCTGGTTCAGCACTAAAAGACTGATACGACGGTTGATGGCATCATCCGGCCCGCGGTCGGAAACGCGCATGGTTGCGGCCATGCCGACTACGCGCAGTACCTTGCCATCATCAAGCCCACCTGCCACCAGCTCGCGACGCGAGGCGTTGGCACGATCGGCAGAAAGCTCCCAGTTGCTGTATCCCTTCTCCCCATTGGCGTACGGGAAATCATCCGTGTGTCCTGACAGGCTGATTCGGTTAGGAATGCCGTTCAGCACCGGTGCAATACCGCGCAGAATGTCGCGCATGTACGGTTCGACTTCCGCACTGCCGGTTTTAAACATTGGGCGGTTCTGGCTGTCGATAATCTGAATACGCAGCCCTTCCTGCACCAGGTCGATCTTCAGATGTGGGCGCAGCGCGCGCAGCTTCGGATCCGCCTCAATCAGCTGATCGAGATCGCCACGCAGTTTCTTCAGACGCGCCTGCTCCATCTTTCTTTTTAGCTCGTCGATGTTCGGCTCTTTTTTCACCTCACCCTTCTGCTGGGTGTAATCATCGCCGCCGCCCGGGATCGGGCTTTCGCTGTTAGAAATACGCGGCCCACCGGCCACCGCCGTTGCCAGCGGTGTGCGGAAATATTCGGCAATCTGGATCAGTTCTTTTGGGCTGGAGATGGAGATCAGCCACATCACCAGAAAGAACGCCATCATTGCTGTCATAAAGTCGGCGTACGCAATTTTCCACGAGCCGTGTGCGCCATGCCCGCCGCCCTTGTGCTTGCGTTTTTTTACGATGACGATCGGATGGGACTGGTTTTTCATGCGTCCTCAGTTGTCGTCTGTTGGTTTGGGTTTTTCACCGCACGCACGTGTTCTTCAAGCTCGATAAACGACGGACGCTCACTGGAGTAAAGCGTTTTACGGCCAAACTCAACCGCGATCGGTGGCGCGTAACCGTTGAGGTTAGAGAGCAGCGTGATCTTCACGCACTGCATCATTTTGGTGGTTTCCGCGCTCTTCTGGCGCAGAACGCTTGCCAGCGGAGAGATGAAGCCGTACGCCAGCAAAATACCGAGGAAAGTCCCCACCATCGCATGGGCAATCAGCGCACCGAGCTCGGCTGCCGGACGGTCTGCCGAGGCCAGAGCGTGAACTACCCCCATTACCGCAGCAACGATACCGAATGCCGGAAGCGAGTCGCCGACCAGCGCCAGGCTGTTGGCCGGCACTTCAGATTCGCTTTCGTGAGTTTCGATCTCTTCGTCCATCAGCGCTTCGATTTCGAAGGTATTCATGTTGCCGCTGATGATGAGTCGCAGATAGTCGACGATGAAGTCCAGCATCATGGCGTCAGCAAGAATGCGCGGATAGCTGGCAAAAATTTCGCTCTCTTTCGGGTTTTCAATATCCCGTTCAAGCGAGAACATCCCCTGCTGACGCGACTTCGCCATCAGGCGATAGAGCAGTGCCAGCAGATCCATATACATGCTTTTGGTGTATTTCGAGCGACGGAACAGCAACGGAATTGCTTTCAGCGTGCCCTTGATCGATTTACCGTTGTTGCCAACGATAAAAGCCCCTACCCCTGCACCGCCGATGATAATAAGTTCAGCCGGTTGATAGAGTGCTCCAAGGTGCCCGCCGGTCATCATGTAACCGCCGAAAACTGTACCGAGAACTACCAGGTAACCTAATAAGATAAGCACGACATCATCCTTCCGCTAGTGACTATGGCAAGGACGTCCAGCTCGCAGCGTTTACCGTTTGCGGGGTAAAAAAAAGCAGCGGTAATTGCTTACCGCTGCTGGAATCTTTCCCACACGTTCGGGTTAAACAGCTTGTTCGATCTGTTCATCCAGCAGTTGTGGAATAATATCGGCAGCATCCCGGGAAAGTTTACGTCTTTTTACTGCGCGGGATGGAGGCTGACATAAACTACAGGCGAAGCTGCCTGCAGGCTGATGAGCGTGGGTAATAAAATTGCCGTTGCAGCAGTTGCAGCGCGACAGCTCAAGCATTCCGCTCTCAACAAAACGCACCAGCGTCCATGCGCGGGTCAGCGCCAGCAGAGGGCCTTCTTCCTGCTGTGGGCATTGTTCAAGGTAAAGTTTGTACGCTTTGATCACGGCGTCAACGCCGCTACACAAACCAGTTTTGAGAAGATACTGCCAGGCATTACAGAACATGGAAGCGTGAATATTCTGCTCCCACGTCATAAACCAGTCGGTAGAAAACGGCAGCATGCCTTTCGGCGGGGGACTACCACGTAACTCTTTGTACAGCTTGATGAGACGGCCACGGCTCAACTGAGTCTCGCTTTCCAGCATTTGTAAACGAGCACCCAGTGTAATCAGCTCCATGGCCAACTGTATGTCACGCGCTTCCTGAACAATGCTTTTCTCGCTCATTGCTAGGCCCTTTTCTTACGGGCTGCGTCATCAGGCTGGCTGATTTCGTTAAGCAAGCGAGTGGAGAGAAGAATACCGGTATGGATCTGTTGAAGATCGTCCACACGGGAATCCTGCGTCAGACGCGTTATTGTCTGCGAATCATCGAAACGGAACTGGCAAACCAGTTGATTCGTTTCAGCCAGTTTAACCATCTGCGGGAGGGTTAAACCGCCCAGCATGGTTGCCATCTCTTCGTTAATACCCAGACGAAACATCGCGGACGCCTTGTCCTGACTAATCAAACGCTGCGCGAGCAGTAAATACGACAAATTAATGTCATAGATATGTTTTAGCAACTCGGATGTATGCATTGTTCCCATCCCGAATAACCAACTATTATTTTTATGCGGAAAGACCGCACCCCGTGATGTCGCCGGGAAATCACCCGGTATAAAAAAGAAAAGGCTAAATGCATAGTTGAATTTAGGTTTGTATTCACTGAAACGCGTAAGAGAGAAACCGCGAATGCGTCTCTTACATGTTTTATCATTTCTTACAAATAACTAAGATTTTTCCTAATTCGACGCAAACTCTACTCGTCAGTTTTGTCACATACAATCCAGCCACCCTCAAATTTAAAAAAAATGTGATCCACGTCACACAATTTAAGTGAATATGACCCATAAATCCATCAGTATGACTTGTAATTTGTTTGTTTTTTAACCAATCAGTACTGTTTTGTATTCTTAATTGACGAATACTCATGCAGACGGGCGATCCGAACTGGCATGCAACGTGCTTCTACCCCCGTAAGCGCTACGCTGAAACATTTACAACAAACCCCTCTCCGGGAAACATTTTTCTTACCGTGAAAAAACATATAGTTATGCAGGTAGCACAAAAAAGATGTTTCAGGACGTGATCATTCGAAATGAGTTTGTAACGCGCCAAAACGATTTAACAGTTAAAGCGTGAATTTGTGTGATTTACGTTAAGTTGTTAATTTTTTTCATTTAGGCGCATTTTTCAGTTATTCTTCTTATAAGAATAATTAATGAATAATTATGATAAGCTTCACACTAATGTCGTAATCAGCTCTTGCAGAACCAGGGAATTCGCGGTAAAGGTGATCAAACGCTGTCTGACAGACACCTAAGGAGTGCGCCATGAGTTACTCCCATCTTCTTGTTTCCGTTGCAGTTTCTCCAGAAAGCCATCAACTCGTCGCCCGGGCCGTTTCCATTGCCAGACCCCACAATGCCCGCATCAGCCTCATCACGCTCGCCGCAGAGCCAGAGATGTACAATCAGCTGGCCGCCCCCATGCTGGAGGATATTCGTGAGGTCCTTCAGGAAGAAACGCAGCAATTTCTGCGCGAACTGGTGGAAAAGGCGCAATATCCGGTTTATGAGACAATTATTGCGACCGGTGAACTTAACGCCCATATTCTCGACATGTGTCGTAAACAACATATTGATTTAGTGATTTGCGGGAATCATAACCACAGCTTTTTATCGCGCGCAGCCTGTGCGGCGAAATCCATTGTCGCATCGAGCCAGGTTGATGTGCTGTTAGTGCCACTTGGGGGGAGTTAACCCCCAAGTGGAAAATCAGGCGAGTTTAGGGAAGGTCGCGATCTTTTTTTGCAGATCGCCTTCATGACTTTGCGGGGTGATATCCCGGAGATCCTGAATAAAACGTGCCTGCCAGTGGTTAATGTCGTTCTTACGGATCGTCTCCATCATATCAGCATGACGGGAAATACGTTCCGTGAGCGGCATAGTCAGGGCACGATTCAGCGCGTTTGCCACGTCGTCCCTGTCATAAGGGTTAACGATAAGCGCCGACGTGAGCTCATTTGCGGCGCCGGCAAACTGGGAGAGCACCAGAACACCCGGGTCGTCAGGATCCTGGGCCGCCACATACTCTTTCGCGACGAGGTTCATCCCGTCGCGCAGCGGCGTAACCAGGCCAACATCCGCATAGCGGAAGACCTTCATCAGGATCTTACGGTCAAAGTGCTGATTCAGGTAAAACAGCGGCGTCCAGCCCAGCTGCCCGTAGCGGCCATTAATGCGCCCTGCTTCTGTCTCCAGCTGATGGCGAATGTCCTGATAGGCCTGAACCTCACCGCGCGACGTCGGCGCGATCTGGGTATAACGGATTTTACCGTGATGCTGCGGATATTTATCCAGCAGCGTTTCATACGCCAGGAAGCGTTCCGGCAGCCCTTTGGAATAATCAAGACGCTCAACCGAGAAGATATTTTTCACGTGTTTGAGTTCATTCTTAAGCTGCGCCAGCTTCGGTGGCAGCGGGCCGGAAGCCTGCTCCGCGATTTCGTCAGGTTCAATCCCAATTGGATACACTTCGGTGTGGAACGTTTTCCCCCACGCCGTATGGGTTTTCCCGCCTTTGGTCACCAGACGCGCTTTACCTGACACGGAGTCAAGGAATGCGAGGCGGTCATTTTCGGTCTGGAAGCCCAGCAAATCGTAATCACACAGCGCCTCCAGCAGCTCTTCATGCGGCGGGAGCGCGGTAAAAATTTCCGGCGTCGGGAACGGGATGTGCAGGAAGAAGCCAATCCGGTTATTTACCCCTCTTTTTCGCAGCTCTCTGGCGAAGGGCAACAGGTGATAATCGTGGATCCATAAAATATCGTCTTCTTCGATTAATGGCAGCAGTTTATCCGCCAGCAGCGCATTCACGCGCGAGTAGCCTTCGAAGGATTCACGCTGGAATTTGACCAGGTCAAGACGATAGTGAAACGCGGGCCACAGGACGGCATTCGAGAACTGCGAGTAATACTCGTCGTAGTCTTTCTCTTTCAATGCAAATGAAGCCCACGTAATGTTTCCGCGCGTCACCTTTTTGAGCGGTTTCTCTTCTTCACTGATTTCCCCACTCCAGCCAAACCACAGCCCGCCAGCGGCTTTTAAGGCACCTAATACCCCTACCGCCAGGCCACCCGCACTGGCTTTTTTATCGTCAGGCGGTGCGATTCGGTTAGAGACGACGACTAAGCGACCCATAATGGTTTCCCCCTTTGCTTTGCGCTATTTGTTGTTGTTGCTGGTTAGCGATGTCAGATATCCACTGCCAGACGCTGGCGACATCCGCCAGTCGCCATTCGGCAACAGTGTCACCAGGCCCCACCTTGACGGCGATCCCTCCGGCCTGATTCACCACGCGAAACCCGGCCTCGTCGGTCAGGTCATCCCCAATAAAAACGGGCGTTCGCCCTTTGAAAGGCGGCGACGCCATAAACGCGGCGATGGCCGCGCCTTTATTAATCCCTTTCGGTTTTAACTCAACCACGCATTTGCCGGGCTGCAACGCCAGCTGTGGATGCGCATCTGCCACCCTCTGAGCAAGCGCAAGTACGGCCTCCTCATGCTGCGGTGCCTGACGATAATGCAGGGCAAAGGCCATGCCTTTGGCTTCCAGCTCGGTGCCAGGCAGCGCTTCCAGCGCGTCAGAAAGCTGCTTATGGAGCGTTTGCGTGAGTGCGTCGGGGAGTGAAACGATATGCGTTTGATCATGGATGTCGCGGCGCTCCGCTCCGTGTACACCGGCTAGCGGAAAGTGGTATGGACTGGCGAGCAGATCCAGCTCGGCCATTGAGCGCCCTGATATCAATGCCAGTGCTCCCTCATTCATGAGTGAGAGCTGATGCAAATCCTGTAACACCGCCTCCGGAATAGACACCTGATCGGGGTGCGGTTTTATCCCGGCGAGCGTGCCGTCGAGATCAAAAAAGAAAGCATAGTGTCCGGGCAGTACAGGCGGTGCGGTTAACGTGTCAGCCACCCTTTTCCTCCTTACGGTTTACGAGAGGTAAACGCCTTTACCTCTTTCATAGCCATGTAAGTATAGACAGTGTGACGTGGCTCGCCATTTGACAACCGCCCCGCCAGTATTACTGGCGGGGCGGTTAAGGGGTCAACTAAGGTTATAAGTTGAGCAATAAAAGACGGGTGAAAGGGTTACACGGTACGCTTCGCTTTTTGCTTGTAACGGTCGAAAATCACCGCTGCCAGCAGGATCAGACCACGAACCACGTACTGCGAGAACGGCGAAATATTCAGCAGGTTCATGGCGTTCTCCACCGTCCCTAAAATCAGGATACCGGCCACCACATATGAGATTTTTCCGATGCCACCCTTGAGGGAAACGCCCCCTAACACGCAGGCCGAAATGACGATCAGCTCGTAACCGATAGAGGTCATCGGCTGGCCGCTGGTCATACGCGACGCCAGAATAATCCCCGCAGCGGCAGAAACCAGCCCAGAGAGCACAAAGATAATAATCTTGGTGCGTACGACCGGCACCCCGGCCAGACGGGCGGCCTCTTCATTACCGCCAATCGCCAGCGTATTACGGCCAAAGGTGGTCCGGTTGAGCAGGAAGCCGAACAGGATCAGACAGGCCACGGTCAGCCAGATAGGCGCGGGCAGCCCCAGCCAGTTGGCATAACCCAGCGTGAAGAAGCGCTCGTCTTCAATCCCCACCGCTTTACCGTCGGAGATGATATAGGCCAGCCCGCGGACAATTTGCATCGTCGCAAGCGTGGTGATCAGGGCGTTAATCTTCAGGCGCGCGATAACAAAACCGTTCACCAGACCGCTGATGACGCCGAGTAACAGACCGGCTAAGACGCCAATCCACAGGCTCTCCGTCATGTTGATCACCACGGCCGTCGTGACGCCCGCACAGGCAATCACCGACGCCACCGACAGGTCAAAATCGCCGGAGGCCAGGCAGAACAGCATCCCGCAGGCCACCATCCCGGACATGGAAATGGCCAGCCCCAGCCCCTTCATATTAATGAAGGTGGCAAAATTGGGGACAAAGATCGCGCAGGCAAGGAACAGTGCGGCAAAAACAACCAGCATGCCGTACTGATCCCAGATACGTCCAATACTCAGCGCCGACTTCGACTTCGGCACTCCGGATGTAGTAACAGAGGACATCATTAACTCCTTACTCAGGCGACAGCCTGGCTAACTTTAGGCATGGCGAGGTTCAACGCCTGTTGTTCATTCGCCTGTTCATGAAGTAATTCGCCGGCAATTTCGCCTTCACGCATCACCACAATGCGGTCGGCCACGCCAAGCACCTCCGGCAGATCGCTGGAGGCGAAGAGCACCGCCACGCCGCGTTTTGCCAGCTCATAGATCACGTTATAAATCTCGTGTTTTGCCCCCACATCGATACCGCGCGTCGGCTCGTCCAGCAAAATGACCTTCATATCTTCTGACAGCCAGCGGCCTAAAATTGCCTTCTGCTGGTTTCCGCCTGACAGATTCATGATCAGCTGTTCCGGACCCGGCGTTTTGATATTCAGCGAGCGAATATGGTGGTCGGCGTTACTCGACTCCCAGCTATCGTTTATCAGGCAACCGGCGCGAATAAACTTACGACGGGCAGAAATATTGATGTTGTCGCGCACCGAGTGCACCGGAATAATCCCCTCCGCTTTCCGGTCTTCCGGGCAGAGCATCATCCCCGCCCCGATCGCGTGGGCCGGTTTCTGGATATCTACCCGTTCGCCGTCAATAGAGACCTGACCATCGGTAATACGGGTACCGCCGAACAGACCTTTCATCAATTCGCTGCGCCCCGCCCCCACCAGACCAAACAGGCCGACGATTTCACCGCTGCGTACGGATAACGAGATCGGTGTTCTGACGCCCGGCGCTTTGACGTTATCCAGGCGCAGGCGTTCCGGGCCGTACGGGCGCGGTTGCCAGTGATAAATATCGCCCAGATCGCGTCCGACCATCGCCTGAACCAGCTGGTCATGGTTCACCTGCGCCATGTCGGTAAAGGTGCGCACATAGCGTCCATCTTTAAAGACGGTGATGGCGTCGCTCAGGGCAAATATCTCTTCCATACGGTGCGAGACATACAAAATCGTGCGGCCTTCCTGACGCAATTCGCGGATCACGCGGAACAGATTTTCGATTTCACGCTTAGAGAGCGAACTGGTAGGTTCGTCGAAGGCAATAATTCTGGCGTTACGCGCCAGCGCCTTGGCAATTTCAACCATCTGCCACTGGCCGATGGAGAGGTATTTCAGCGGCGTCTGGGGATCGACGTCCAGGCCCAGATGCTTAAGCTGCAGCCCCGCTTCATAATTAAGTAGCGAACGATTTACCACGCCGCCTTTGTGCGGGAGCTGTCCCAAATAGATGTTTTCCGCCACGGTCATCTCAGGAATGAGGTGCAGCTCCTGGTAGATGATCGCCACCCCGGCATTGAGCGCCGCCGTGGTATCGGCAAACGCCACCTCTTCACCGCGTATGGCCAGCGAGCCGGTAGTGGGCGCGTAGTTACCGCTGAGGATCTTCAACAGCGTGGATTTTCCCGCACCGTTTTCCCCCATCAGGGCGTGAACCTGGCCGGCATAGCAGTCGAAGCTGATATCGGTCAGCGCGTTAACACCGGGGAAAGTTTTCCCGATACCGCGAAAAGAGAGATACGGATCAGACTGTCGCATAACGTCTCCGTGATTCCTGTAGTGTGTACGTCTGGCCCCTCACGAAGGATGAGGGGCACAATCACCGCGTATTACTTCCCGCCCAGTCCTTTTTTCGCCAGCTCCTCTTTGAAGTTGTCGCGGGTAATCAGCACCACGTCGGTCACTTCGGTAAATTTCGGCGGCTCAGCCCCTTTGGTGACCCAGTTGTAGAGCATCTCACTGGATTTATAGCCGTGAACGTCCGGGCTTGGCAGCAGAGAACCGTAGAAGCCGGTAGCCTGCGCTTTGGACAGCTCGCTGACGGCGTCAACGCCGTTGATGCCAATCCCGATCACGTCAGGCGCTTTAAAGCCCTGGCCTTCCGTCGCGCGTACCCCACCCAGCACGGTGTTGTCGTTCATGCCGACCACCAGCCAGTGTTTGACCTCCGGATGCTGAACCAGCATAGAGTTCGCGGCGTCGAAAGCGCCCGGGATATCGTTAGATTTGGTTGGGACTTTGTAGATCTGTTTTTCCGGGAAACCGGCCGCTTTCAGCGCGTCCATTGAACCGGAAGTACGGCGACGTGCGGTGTCCAGCTCGTCTGCGGTAATGGCCATCACCGCAGTCTCTTTGACATCCCAGCCGCGCTTTTGCATCTCTTTATAGAGTTCCTGCCCCTGGCGTTCGCCGATTTTGGTCGCCGCCATCATCACCAGCGGGACGCTGTCCATCGGCTTGCCTTTGGCGTTAACGAACTGATCGTCAACCGCGATGACCTTCATATCGTAACCGCGCGCTTTCGCCGCGATGGCCGAACCGAGCTTTGGATCCGGAGTACAGATAACGAAACCTTTCGCACCGCTGGCCGCCAGGCTGTCGATGGCGTTCAGGGTTTTCTCACCGTCAGGCACGGCGATTTTAATCACTTCAAAACCTAAATCTTTCCCGGCTTTATCGGCGAATTTCCACTCAGTCTGGAACCAGGGCTCTTCGGGCTGTTTTACCAAAAAACCGAGTTTTAAATTCTCAGCGATAGCGGATTGTGACATAACGGCAGCCAGACCGATGGCCGCCAGCGCTTTAGTAAATTTGTGCATGGTAAACTCCAGCTTTAGCATTCTTTTCTGTAGGGAATATGTGCGTGCTTCTTATTTAATCGGACTTAAAACAAGGCATTAGCGCTTACCTCGTCATAAGCGTTATTGCTGGTGATAGTTTTAGCGGGAAATTAATCATCCATAAGAGAGCCCCATCACACCGCAGAATTACAGTAATTGCGTACATAAATTCAGCGAAAAATGACATAAAAAAGGCAGGATTTGTCAGACAAATGAAAGTGGGTTAAGCAGAATTATCCATAAGATTAGCTAAGAAATCCCTGATACCCCTCAGTGGACTAAACGTCATCCGGTGTTAAAGGGGTTCAAGATGTTTTTCATCAAAAATGCACCAGGCACCTGAACACGGTTATTCCGCAGAATTTGATTTAGCGCAATTTTATTAGCACATCATATATTCGAAACGATTAATCCGTATTTCTCTTTTTCACGGAGTATTATTCCAACTTAATATTTTCGAAAGAGTAACAGTGTATCTCTGCAATAAAAACTGTTAATTATTAGAGCATTAAACTATATTCAATTCATGGCGAGCTGATTGCATTTCTGTACTATATTAAACTTTGTAATGTATGGTAAATACAGCCCAATTAAGAGTTTTCTTAGACCAAAGACAAGGGTATGCTTATTTATATCGAACACAGGAAGTGAATTTCGGTCGACTTCGGTCACGGCAGAATGTGTATTTCTGCTCTTTTCTTCATATTTGCCTGACGCTCAGGTTAAGCAACGGACATCACGTCCCACAGTCAATAAGGATATGAGTATGGCTACCCAAACGATGATGCAAAAACTTAACGCGCAGATGAACCTTGAGTTCTACGCCTCGAATCTGCACCTTCACTTAAGTGCGTGGTGTGCCGAGAATAGCCTCACGGGATCTGCCACATTCTTTCGCTCTCAGGCGCAAAGTAACGTCACCCATATGATGCGTGTCTTTAACTTCCTGAAAGCCGCAGGGGCAAATCCTGTCGTTAAAGCCCTTGATGGGATCAATGAAAATTACTCTTGCCTGGAAGAACTGTTTCAGAAGACGCTTGAAGAGTATGAACAACGCTGCAGCACCCTCAACAAACTGGCCGATGAAGCCAAAGCGCAGCAGGATATTACGACGCTCAGATTCTTACGCGATATGGATAAAGAGCAGCAGCAGGATGGCCTGCTGCTGAAGACGCTGGCGGATGAGATCCATAATGCGCAGCAGGCGGGTTTATGTCCTGAGCAAACCGACCGTCATCTGCTCGACATCGTGGCGGTGCAGCACCACTGAGTTTTTTGGCCTGCTCCCATCCGGAGGAGCAGGCTCCCTTCACGTCTCCAACCTTCTGCTTTTGCTGAAATTTAACAAATCAGATCTGGCTCCCAATGATTAACCACACAACGTGTGATGATTTATTTAGTTACATAATCATTGACGAGGGAGCATCATGATCACCATTGAGTTTGTTGTCATTCTCCTCTGCCTGCTGACGGGTACGCGTTTCGGCGGTATGGGGCTCGGGTTAATCAGCGGTATTGGTCTTTTTATTTTATGTTTTGTCTTTGGTCTGCAACCGGGTAAGCCGCCGGTAGACGTTATGCTGACCATCCTCGCGGTGATTGGTTGTGCCGCTACGCTGCAGACTGCGGGTGGCCTCAACGTCATGATGCAGTTTGCTGAACGTCTGCTGCGCAAACACCCACAGCACATCACCCTGCTCGCTCCATTCACCACCTGGATGCTGACCTTTCTGTGCGGCACCGGGCATGTGGTCTATACCATGTTCCCCATCATTGCGGATATCGCCCTGAAAAAAGGAATCCGCCCCGAGCGCCCTATGGCCGTGGCATCGGTCGCGTCGCAGATGGCGATTACCGCCTCCCCCGTGTCCGTTGCCGTGGTGTCGCTGGTGTCCATCCTGGCGGCCCAGCATGGCATCGGCCACGCGTGGGGGATCCTGGAAATTCTCGCCGTGTCGGTTCCCGCTTCACTTTTCGGCGTAGCTATTGCTGCCCTGTGGAGTTTACGCCGCGGAAAAGATTTGGCGGATGACGTGGAGTTTCAGGAAAAGCTGAAAGATCCTAAGCAGCGCGAGTTTATCTACGGTGGAACGGAGACGTTAATGAATCAGCGTTTCCCTAAACAGGCCTACTGGTCCACGTGGATTTTCTTTGCCGGTATTGCCGTAGTTGTTTTGCTGGGTGCGCTCCCTGAGCTGCGCCCCGCCTTTGAGCTGAAAGGCAAAATGACGGCGCTGTCGATGAACCTTGTTATTCAGATGATGATGTTAATTGCAGGGGCCGTGATGCTAATGGCCTGTAAGGTCAACGCGTCGGCGATTTCCAACGGCGCGGTGTTTAAGGCCGGTATGGTCGCGATCTTCTCGGTGTTCGGCGTGGCGTGGATGAGCGATACCTTTTTCCAGGCGCATCTCGACGAGTTAAAGCTGGCGCTGGAAGGCGTCGTGAAAAGCCACCCGTGGACGTATGCTATTGTGCTGTTTCTGGTGTCAAAACTGGTGAACAGCCAGGCGGCTGCGCTGACGGCCGTTGCGCCTATGGGCCTCATGCTCGGCATCGACCCGAAAATGCTGATCGCCTTTTTCCCTGCGTCATACGGCTATTTCGTCCTGCCGACCTATCCAAGTGATTTGGCCTGCATCGGCTTTGACCGTTCAGGCACCACCCGCATCGGCAAATTTATCATCAACCACAGCTTTATTCTGCCAGGGCTGATTGGGGTAAGCTGCGCGTGCGCGGCGAGCTACCTGCTGGTCCAGACGTTCTTCTGACCGTATCAAGGGGCGACACATGCCGTCGCCCATTTCCCGGTTTTAGTGGGATTCACCCTGCGGCGTGAATCGCAGTTCAATCAGCGCGATGGCTTTCTGGATCGCACGAAGCGTAACCGGGTCAGCGGCAGCGGGGTGGCTGGCGAAATCGATGTTTTTCAGCTGCGTAGACATCTTCTCGCGCACTTCAACCGGCGCAATCACGTCCAGAACATCAAGGATTTGTTTGATAACCAGCTGACAGGCGACAACGTCAGAGACCAGTTCCTGATCGGCGCTCAGGTTTTGTGACATGGGGTTTTCTCCTTATTTAAAGGCCGCCATAGTAGCAAAACACACCCCTGGCATCTCCCCTTCATCGCCTGCAGGTATAAAAAAACCCGCCGAAGCAGGTTTTTTTATCAGAACATGGCGCCCGGCGGCACGTCTTTGAAGGTGCGGCAGTAATTGGCCCACATACTTTTCAGGATTTTGCGCAGTTTCACGATGATGCTCCATTAACTTGTTATACAACTTTATTATCAACGCGCCTATAATATGACCACCATCACAAAAATCAACACTTTTGTGATGCGCATCACATTTATATCAGAGCATGGCCTGAAAGCGCTCACCGCGGACCCGTTGCGAAGAGTGAGGGCAGATTGTCCGGCTATTCCAGCCATTGCAGCGGGCATCTGCGGGTACGATAACGTATTTCCATCCACTCAGAGCGAATCATGAAAAGAGTCATTGTAGCCGGCACAATCCTGCTGCTCGCGGGATGTACTATTAACCGCCAGGCTGAAGTCAGCAGCCTCGACGCGCCGAACGGCATCGTCCGCCTCGACTACGGCCAGGCTGCGCTGCAAAATGCGTATTCCGATGAGTATGTGAATAACGGCACGGCGGCAAAAGCGTGTCAGAGCATGGGGTATGCCACTGCCTCAGCCTATGGTCAGCCCATTAAAACCTGCACTCTGACCAGCGGCTCTTTGTGCCTGAACGAGAGCGTGACTATCCAGTATAAATGTATGGGTTACGCCGTTAATCCTAAGTCAACTAATCCGTGGTATTAATCGAAGCTGCCAGCGCATGCTGGCAGTTTATTTCATTACGAACAAAAACAATTCTCATTAATAAGTTATAAAAATCGCCAATGCGTTTTATTCCCATTCGTATTTTTAATAAATAAAATAAAAATTTTACGTTTTGCAAATAATTAAATAACAAATTATAGTGTCGCTCATTGTGAACCAGAAATAATAATCCGGAGCGTCACCATGCTGAAAACTGAAATGATCGACAAGCTCAACGCACAAATGAACCTTGAGCTTTTTTCATCCCTGCTCTACCAGCAGATGAGCGCCTGGTGCAGCTACCACAGTTTCGAGGGCGCTGCCGCGTTTCTGCGTCGTCACGCTCAGGAAGAGATGACCCACATGCAGCGTCTGTTTGATTATCTGACAGATACGGGCAGCCTGCCGCGCATTGAAACCGTGGCATCACCGTTCGCTGAGTATAATTCTCTTGATGAACTGTTCCGCGCCACCTACGAGCACGAGCAGCTTATCACGCAGAAAATTAACGAACTGGTTCATGCCGCGATGACCAGCCAGGATTATCCAACCTTTAATTTCCTGCAGTGGTACGTCGCTGAGCAACACGAAGAAGAGAAACTGTTTAAATCCGTGCTGGATAAATTATCTCTGGTCGGGAAATCCGGCGAAGGTCTTTACTTTATTGATAAAGAACTCTCCACTCTTGATATGCAGAATTAATTTCAGCGCGGTGCCGGTTTCCGGCACCGCGTTAATTTACATACACCCCGCACAGCTGGTGCAACGCCAGTCATGGGGATTCACGGCCTGGTAAAAATAGCGGTAGCTGGACGTCTCCAGCGGAATACCCACCTCGAAAAACAGATCCGTTAACCAGTCGACATTCTCGATGATCCACTCATCTTCCTGTAAGCCTTGTGCAAAGGTTTCATCTTCAGGATCAATAACCGAATAGATTGCCCAGGTGCCCATATCCTTTTCGCGACGGGACTCGGGAAGGTTCAGGGGCTGATTCTGCCAGCTGATTATCCAGTGACCATGGCACAACAGGTTACCTCCCCGGCTCCATGCCGCGGTAAAGGGATTTTCCCCTGCCATAAAACCCTCACTTAATTTGATAATTTGTATTTATTGTTTACGTTACGCCGGAATGTCGCGCAGCAGTATTGCCCTTATGAGGTAGGCACAGGCCTGGGTCATTAATACGTAAATAATTTTTTACACTAATTGTAACGGTGATTTGACGAGTAACGGCTTTTCCCTTACTCTGCGCCGCAGATTTTGTCGCGGTTAAGAAGCGTTGTAGAGGAAAGCGTGAAAAACAGAACTCTGGGAAGTATTTTTATCGTCGCCGGAACGACAATTGGCGCAGGAATGCTGGCAATGCCTCTGGCAGCCGCGGGCGTGGGATTTGGCATGACCCTGCTGCTGCTGGGAACGCTCTGGGCGCTGATGTGTTACACAGCACTGTTGCTGCTTGAGGTTTACCAGCACGTACCCGCCGACACCGGTCTGGGTTCGCTTGCGGCGCGCTATCTCGGACGCTACGGCCAGTGGATAACCGGCTTTAGCATGATGTTCCTGATGTATGCCCTGACCGCCGCCTATATCAGCGGCGCCGGAGAGCTCATCGCCTCCAGCGTCAACGACTGGTTTGGCTCTGACATTACCCCTGCGACGGGCGCCATCTTCTTTGCGCTCATCGGCGGCGGCGTGGTCTGCGTGGGCACATCCCTGGTCGATCTGTTTAACCGTTTTCTGTTCAGCGCTAAAATTCTCTTCCTGATTGTCATGCTGGTGCTGCTGGCGCCGCACGTGCACAAGGTTAACCTGCTGACGCTGCCGCTGGAAAAAGGGCTGGCGCTCTCCGCGATCCCGGTCATTTTCACCTCGTTTGGCTTCCACGGCAGCGTGCCGAGCATCGTCAGCTATATGAACGGCGATATCCGAAAACTGCGCCGCGTCTTTGTTATCGGCAGCGCGATCCCGCTGATTGCCTATATTTTCTGGCAGCTGGTGACGCTGGGCAGCATTGACTCTTCAACCTTTATTGGGCTGATGGCGCAACACGCTGGCCTGAACGGTTTTCTGCTGGCACTGCGCGAGGTCGTCACCTCCCCACACGTGGAGCTGGCGGTACACCTGTTTGCCGACCTGGCGCTGGCAACTTCGTTCCTGGGCGTGGCGCTCGGCCTGTTTGATTATCTGGCCGACCTGTTCCAGCGCCGCAATACCGCGGCCGGACGGTTACAGACGGGCGCAATCACCTTCCTGCCGCCGCTGGCGTTCGCGCTGTTTTATCCGCGCGGATTTGTGATGGCGCTGGGGTACGCAGGGGTAGCGCTGTCGATCCTTGCCCTCCTCCTCCCTTCCCTGCTGGCATGGAAAAGCCGTCAGCAGCATCCTCAGCAAGGGTATCGCGTGGCGGGCGGAAAACCGCTGCTGTGCGTTGTGTTTGGCTGCGGGGTGGTGATTATTCTGGTGCAGGTGTTGATTGCAGCCGGGATGCTGCCGGAAGTGGGTTAAATAAAAAAAGGGGCTGTCATCAGCCCCTTTTTTATCAGTGCAAACAGCAGCTCTTAAACTTCTTCCCGCTGCCGCAAGGACACGGATCGTTACGCCCGACCTTTGTGCCGTTCACAATCGGCTTCTTCGCTTCCGGCTGCTGCGGGTTGTTTACCCAGTATTGATATAAACGCAGTGCCGCAGGCTGGATGCTCTCGATGCTGGCGATGTACTCCTCTTCGGACAGTTCATCCAGCTTTTCGCTGTTCTCTTCCGTTCCGTGCAGCGCAATCACTTCAAGATCGGCCTTCAGGGCTTCCGGCAAGGCTGACCAGTCCGTCAGCGCCACGCCGCGCATATAGCCGTAGCACCACTCTTCCACTACGGTATAGCTCTCACCGTCAACGTCGTTATAGCCAAACATCGGTTCGAACTGATCCGGGTATTCACTCAGGCGTTCGGCAATATCGTTCATGTGCTTAAAGCAGAGATCGATAAAACGGTTCATTTCCCGATCGTTTTTCCAGCGCGGAATGTACTTCTCGCCACCCCAAACCGCCACCAGCCAGGCATCTGGCTCAACGACAACAGGACCGGAAAGCACTGCGGTAAGCATGCCGTCCAGTTCGGACACGTCAATTACGGACGCGTCATCATGACCGTAAGACATTAACGTCTCTTCAAGCCACGCCATTTCGCTTTCATTCAATGGGCCTTCAGTCATCGCTGATACTCCTGCAAAAAAGGAAACGATCCTAACACATATCTCACCCCTCTCCGGGCTGAAGTTTAGGTCTTTATTGCTGCAAAAACGTGCAAACCGTGAGCTTTGCACAACTTATGGGCTTTATTGTTAACGATATGTGATCTCCGCTGTAATTTCTTCTCCTCCCGCAAGGCGGCATAACGCGGCGCTCTATACTCAAACATGTCGCATGCTCGTCAATGGGTTAACCATTCTGGCAACGTTTTTGCTTAACGTTCTTCGCGCGTCCCTGCGCAGGGAAATCTCGCCGTAATATGCAGGATGCCGTCTGTATCTTGTTCGTTTAGTGCATTTTGTTCTTGCTCGTGTTTCGGATTGGCTGCGCCGTCGGGCGTTCGGGTTTACGCCGTGGTGCAAAAACCTCTTTGCTAAGGAACATAATAATGTCGCTGAAATTTATCAGAACTCCTCTTTCTCTTGTGTTGGCCGGTTGCCTGGTGACGGCGTTTTCCGCCCGGGCAGATATTGTGATTGGCGTGGCCGGACCGTTCACGGGTCCGAACGCCACCTATGGCGATCAGTACTGGCACGGCGCTACGCAGGCCGCTGAAGACATTAATGCCGCAGGCGGCATTAACGGTGAGAAAATCAAACTGGTTCAGGGGGATGATGCCTGCGAGCCCAAGCAGGCCGTGGCCGTCGCCAACCGTTTAGTTGACCAGGATAAAGTCAACGCCGTGGTCGGCCATTTCTGCTCCTCTTCCACCATGCCCGCATCCGAGGTGTATAGCGACGCAGGCATTATTGCGATTACCCCCGGCTCAACTAACCCGCTGATCACCGAACGCGGCATGAGCGATATGTTCCGCATGTGCGGCCGCGACGACCAGCAGGGTCAGGTTGCCAGCGACTTTATCATCGACAAGCTGAAAGCCAAACGTGTGGTGATCATTCACGACAAAGACACCTATGGTCAGGGTCTGGCTGACGCCACCAAAGCGGCACTGGCGAAACGCGGGGTTCAGGATGTGATGTACGAGGGGTTATCCCGCGGTGAAAAAGACTTTAACGCGCTGGTCACCAAGATCGGCGCGCAAAAACCGGACGTCGTGTTCTTCGGTGGCTGTCACCCGGAAGCCGGTCCGCTGGTTCGCCAGATGCGTGAGCAGGGCGTACAGGCAAAATTCTTCTCCGGGGACTGCATCGTCAACGAGGAGATGGTGACCGCCGCGGGCGGCCCGCAGTATACCAATGGCATTTACATGACCTTCGGTAAAGACCCGCGCCTGATCCCGGACGGCAAAGCGGTTATAGAGAAATTCCGCGCCGGTAAATTCGAGCCGGAAGGTTACACCCTCTACTCCTATGCCTCCGTACAGGCCATTGCCGCGGCCTTCAAGGCCACCGGCGGCAAGGACTCCGCCAAAGCCAGCGAGTGGCTAAAGGCCAATTCCGTCGACACGGTGATGGGCAAAAAAGCCTGGGACAGCAAAGGCGATCTGAAGGTCTCTGACTACGTGGTTTACCAGTGGGACGACAAAGGGAAATATAAGGAAGTTCAGTAACGGGACGGAGTCACGCTCAACGTCGACGGGCTCGCCCGTCGGCGCGTAATAAACATCAGGCTGCGCGGCTCGCGCAGCCTATAAAACGAGCGCGCTAAGATGAGTACATTCTTCCTGCAACAGTTAATTAATGGCTTAACGCTGGGTTCCGTCTACGGCCTGATCGCCATCGGCTACACCATGGTGTACGGCATTATCGGGATGATCAATTTCGCCCACGGCGAAGTGTATATGATTTCCGCCTATCTCTGCGCCATTGGCCTGGCGCTGCTCTCGTTCTTCGGCCTGCAGTCCTTCCCGCTGCTGATCCTCGGCACGCTGGTGTTCACCATTGTGGTCACCGGGGTGTACGGCTGGACTATCGAGCGTATCGCCTACAAACCGCTGCGCAACTCCACCCGCCTGGCGCCGCTGATCTCCGCCATCGGAATGTCGCTTATCCTGCAAAACTACGCCCAGCTGAGCCAGGGCCCGCGCCAGCAAGGGGTGCCAACCATGCTGGACGGCGTTATTCGCCTGCATCTGGGCGAAGGGTTCGTGCAGATAACCTACACCAAAGTGTTTATCCTGGTTGCCTCGTTTGCCGGCATGCTGGTGCTCACCTGGATAATCAACCGTACCCGGCTGGGGCGGATGTGCCGTGCGGTCCAGCAGGATCGCAAAATGGCCTCCATTCTGGGCATTAATACCGACCGGATTATTTCGCTGGTCTTTGTCATCGGCGCGGCGATGGCGGGCCTGGCGGGGGTGCTGATCACCATGAACTACGGCACCTTTGATTTCTACGTCGGGTTCGTGATCGGCATTAAAGCTTTTACTGCAGCAGTACTCGGCGGCATCGGCTCCCTTCCCGGCGCGATGCTCGGTGGCCTTATCCTGGGCGTGGCGGAAGCGCAGTTCTCGGGCATGGTGAACTCGGACTATAAAGATGTCTTCTCGTTCGGCCTGCTGGTCATGATCCTTATTTTCCGTCCTCAGGGCCTGCTTGGACGCCCGATTGTGGCCAAAGTGTGAGGCAGAGAATGATGACATCACACGGTTTTTCACTTAAACGCTGCATTCTGGACGCGATTTTTTCCGGGCTGATTGCGCTGATTATCTTCGGCCCCATCGCGGGCGTGGTGCTGGACGGGTACAGCTTTAACTTCGCCGGGCAGCGACTGGCCTGGATGGTTGGCATCGTCATGCTCGGACGCTTTCTGTTGAGCGCCTTTTTAGGTACCGCCCCGGGGGCCCGTTTCCAGGCGCGCTTCGAGGCCGATAGCGCGGGCGTATATGTCCGGCCACCGGAATACAAAAGCCGCATGCGCTGGATTATTCCTCTGGTGATTACCCTTGCGATTTGCTTTCCGTTTGTCGCCACTAAATATGTGCTGACCGTCGCCATTCTCGGGCTGATCTACGTGCTTCTCGGTCTGGGACTGAACATCGTCGTGGGCCTGGCCGGTCTGCTGGATCTGGGATATGTCGCGTTCTACGCGATTGGGGCGTACGGTCTGGCGCTGGGGTACCAGTATCTCGGCTTAGGCTTCTGGAGTATGCTGCCGCTGGCGGCAATCATGGCCGCCGCCGCAGGCGCCCTGCTCGGTTTCCCGGTACTGCGCATGCACGGTGACTATCTGGCCATCGTCACCCTCGGGTTCGGAGAGATTATTCGCCTGATACTGAACAACTGGCTGACCTTCACCGGCGGACCCAACGGCGTGTCGGCCCCTCCCCCCACCTTTTTCGGTCTGGAATTTGGACGACGGGCGAAAGAAGGCGGCGTGCCCTTCCACGAGTTTTTCCACCTGACCTACAACCCGAACATGAAGTTTATCTTTATCTACGCGGTGCTCTTTCTGGTGGTGATGCTGGTGCTCTACATCAAGCACCGCCTGACGCGCATGCCGATTGGCCGGGCGTGGGAAGCCCTGCGTGAAGACGAAATTGCATGCCGCTCAATGGGGTTGAACCATGTTCTGGTGAAGCTTTCCGCCTTTACGCTGGGTGCGTCGACCGCGGGCATTGCCGGGGTGTTCTTCGCCACCTATCAGGGGTTCGTGAATCCAACCTCCTTTACCTTCTTTGAATCGGCACTGATCCTCGCCATTGTGGTGCTGGGCGGTATGGGCTCGACGCTGGGCGTGGTGCTGGCCGCCTTTGTGCTCACGGTCACGCCGGAACTGCTGCGCAGTTTTGCCGAGTACCGCGTCCTGCTGTTTGGCATGCTGATGGTGGTGATGATGATCTGGCGTCCACGCGGTTTGATCCGCATTAACCGCAGCGGGTTTGCCGTGCGTAAGGGCGTCGCGCCATGAACGAAACGATATTACGCGTTGAACATCTGATGATGCATTTTGGCGGGATTAAGGCGCTAAACGACGTCAACCTGGAGGTGCAGCGCGGCTCCATTACCGCCCTGATTGGGCCAAACGGGGCGGGAAAAACCACCGTCTTTAACTGCCTGACGGGGTTCTACAGAGCCTCTGGCGGCAACATTTTATTTAATACCCGCCATAAAACGACCAACGTCATTCAGGTACTCGGGCAAAAATTCCAGCCCGGCGACTGGATTAACCCCGCTCAGCTCGGGCAGCGTCTGTTCTACAAAATGTTCGGCGGAACCCACCTGGTCAACCGGGCCGGGCTGGCGCGCACGTTTCAAAATATCCGTCTTTTTCGCGAGATGTCGGTCGTGGAAAATCTGCTGGTGGCGCAGCATATGCGGGTGAACCGCAATCTGCTCGCCGGGATCCTGAATACGCCGTCCTACCGGCGGGCGGAAAGCGACGCCCTGGACAGAGCCTTTTACTGGCTGGAAGTGGTGGATCTGGTGGAGTGCGCCAATCGACTGGCGGGAGAGATGTCGTACGGCCAGCAGCGGCGTCTGGAAATTGCGCGGGCAATGTGCACCGGGCCAGAAATGATCTGTCTGGATGAACCCGCCGCAGGGCTGAACCCGGTTGAAACGCATAAGCTGAGCAGCATTATTCGCTTTCTGCGGGATCACCATGACATCACGGTATTACTGATTGAGCATGATATGGGGATGGTGATGGAGATTTCGGACGACATTATCGTGCTCGACCACGGCGATGTGATTGCCAGAGGAAAACCCGAGCAGATCCAGCATGACGAAAAGGTCATTGCCGCCTATCTGGGCACGGACGAAAGCGAGGTATCCCTATGAGCGAACCGCTGCTGGCTTTTCGCGAGGTGGATGTGTTTTACGGCGTCATTCAGGCGCTGAAGCAGGTCTCTCTTGAGGTGAATAAGGGGGAAACCGTGGCGCTGATTGGCGCAAACGGCGCGGGTAAATCGACATTGCTGATGTCCATCTTTGGTCAGCCTCGTATCCGCAACGGACAGATCCTTTTCGGTGGTGAAGATATCAGCCATAAATCCACCCACTACGTTGCGTCCGGCGGCATTGCTCAGGCGCCGGAAGGCAGACGAATCTTCCCGGATATGACCGTTGAAGAGAACCTGCTGATGGGGACCATTCCCATCGGCAGCCAGTTTGCCGCTGAAGATATGCAAACCATGTTTGACCTTTTCCCTCGTCTTAAAGAGCGGCGTAAACAGCGCGCGATGACCATGTCCGGCGGGGAACAGCAGATGCTGGCGATCGCCCGGGCGCTGATGAGCCGTCCGAAGCTGCTGCTGCTGGATGAACCGAGCCTGGGCTTAGCCCCGATTGTGGTGAAGCAGATCTTCCAGACGCTGCGCGAGCTGGCCCGCAGCGGTATGACCATCTTTCTGGTGGAGCAGAATGCGCACCACGCATTGAAGCTGTCTGACCGCGGGTATGTAATGGTTAACGGGCAGATCCGGCTGAGCGGCAGCGGTGAGGAGCTGCTGGGGAATCAGGAGGTGAGGAAGGCGTATTTGGGCGGGGTGTGATTTGAAACCTAAGGAACCATTAGAAATAATTTCATATAAATAACAATGAGATATTCACGAAAAGTATAGCACGCAATACCTTGAGAAGGCCTGAGTTTGTTGATTTATTAGTCTCTGACAATAACGTCAAACTCACTGAAAAGGAGCGTTCAGAATGGCTATACCCGCATATTTATGGCTCAAAGATGACGGAGGTGCGAATATCACAGGTTCTGTAGATGTTCAGCACCGTGAAGGTAGCATTGAGGTTTTATCGTTTGGCCATGGTTTACACATTCCAACCGATGGCAATACGGGGAAACTAACCGGTACCCGCGTCCACTCCCCACTAACAATCGAAAAAGAGTTTGATTCATCCTCGCCTTACCTTTACCGGGCTGTAGCAACTGGCCAGACCCTAAAGTCAGCTGAAATCAAATGGTACCGTATCAACGATGCAGGGCAGGAAGTTGAGTATTTCAACATGCTTTTAGAAAATGTGAAAATCGTAGGGATCACGCCTGTAATGCATAACGTCAAAAATCCCTCAATGGAAAAACACAATCACCTTGAGGCGATAGAACTGCGTTATGAGAAAATCACATGGAAGCACTGCGACGGGAATATCCAGTTTACTGACGGCTGGAATATTCGGGTTACAGCATGATTATTGCTCGCTATGCATTGAATGGCTTACTGTCATCTATTCTTACCGTTCCGGGGGTAGGAAACTTTCCGGCATTCTCAGGCCAACTCTATGGCAGAAACAATCCGACTATGGCAAGCAAACCAGAAATCGGGCCGATCCCGCCTGGACGTTACTTCATCGTGAACCGACAGAGCGGAGGCAGGCTCGGAGGACTAAGTGATTTTGCCCTGAAAAATATTTATGGTACCGATCGCTCAAAATGGTTTGCCTTATACAAAGATGACTGGCAGATAGATGATCAAGTATTTGTTGAAGGTGTCCGGCGTGGCCATTTCCGCCTCCATCCTATAGGACCAAGAGGGTTAAGCGAAGGCTGTATAACCCTTCTTCATCTGAGTGACTTTGATTACTTGTTCGAAGCTCTTATGAAAACAACTATGATGTCAGTACCTTGCACGAGCTTTAAAGCTTACGGGACAATAACAGTAACATGAGGACTTTTATAGAAATCACCTTAAGCCTTGCAATCGGTCTTATCAGTTTTCTTTTATACACGCGCTGGCTTTTTATTTTGATACCTGCCGAATGGGCTTATGCCGTGATGAATCATTTCGGCACATACGGGATAGAAGCACTGGAGGATACGTTAGTCGATATCGCCTCTTTGTTTGGATTGCTTCCG
This sequence comes from Enterobacter sp. PL_is379, assembly GCF_055817355.1. Taxonomy (NCBI): domain Bacteria; kingdom Pseudomonadati; phylum Pseudomonadota; class Gammaproteobacteria; order Enterobacterales; family Enterobacteriaceae; genus Enterobacter; species Enterobacter sp. PL_is379. The sequence continues at coordinate 88,019 of NZ_JBVPGT010000027.1, read as the reverse complement.
GCAGTACTTACAGGTTTGTTAGTAAGAAAAGCAGTAAAAAGAATGTGACTTATGAGCCTTCAGGCTTAGCCTCGAAGGCTTTTTTGACTCGGAAACGCAAAACCCCGAAAGTTGGATACCCAACTTTCGGGGTTCACTTCATTTCTGTGGTTTCACGATAACGTCGTTAAATAAAACTGTCGTCGTCATTGCTATAGTCGTCATCTACATCGTCGTTCTGCCAGGTGTCGTTATTATTGCCGAACGGATCGTTCTGGTTGAGGAAACGGGTGTCAGAGACGTTATTAACGTCGCCGTATTGATTACCGACCAACGGTTCACCACCGACAGGCATTGTCGGTTCTTCGATAATGTTCACGATCTCTTCCGGCCGCGACTGATGGAACATGCTGGTAAGCATCTCGGCCAGCGCGATGCCACCGGCCACGCCAGCGGCTGTCTGGAGTGCGCCAGCCATAAAACCGCCGCCGCGAGTAGCCGGCGCTGGCGCCCGTGAGTAATCCTGCGCCGGTGGCTGTTGCGGCTGGGCATTCCAGCTGTTGTCAGGCTGCGGGTTACTTTTCCCACCACCAAACAGGCCGCCGAGGAAACTGCCGCCCGTCGAGGGTTTGCTTTTTTGCGCGGCTAATTCGCTTTCAAGCTCCAGAACGCGGGCCTGCAGGCGTTTCAGCGCCGCTTCCTGAATCAAAATCGATTGCGCCATATAGTAGGGGGCCGCAGGCTGCTGTCTGACGAATTCGGCGATCTGACGCTCTGCATCTGCGTCCCGTTGGCTGTTTTGTTGTCCGGCCTGTTTCAGACGCTCGAAAAGGCCGTTGATAAGCTGCTGTTCTTCATATTGCATGACAATAACCTTCCGCTCTCCAGGGTGGATACCCACCAGTTTATCAGCGGCGGAAATCTGTGTCTGGGGAGTGAAATGTTTGTTTAAGATTGGTTGCAGGTTACCTGAAAATCGCCCTGCTTTCCGGGCTTGATATTAGAGAATTAGGCTTAACGTTCTGGTATGGCAGCAAATTCTCGGGCACAGCACGATCGTGATGACGATGAGATACGCTCACTTCGCGCTAAACTGGAGGCACAAAAAAACCACCTTTCGGTGGTTTCACGACACTGCTTATTGCTTTGATTATTCTTTGTTTTCCCATGGTAGCCGGAGTGGGACTTGAACCCACACAGCGCGAACGCCGAGGGATTTTAAAACTATAAGGAAGGTTAGAAATGGACAGCGCGAAATCCTGGCTGAAGAGTCTGGATGCTGGCGATTCCGGCTTCCAGGTTTCTGTAGCGCAGGGAATGCTCTCTTTTCCGGTTAGCATGTATTACCTCGGTTATGACTTCATAGACACGGCTCATCGCCATGCTAATTTTGATGATCGTGTGAGGATGGCGAACATGTTCAAACGAGGAATATCGGTTACTCAGGAAACTCAAAAAATAGTTAACGCTGTTATCAGAGAGTTCATGTCAAAAGTTAACATGGATAATATTCAGGGGATTGCACAAAATTTTACCGGCGTAATGGTTGGTAAATTCATATTCGCGGAGCTAACCGGAGTAAAACTAGATGCTGCCGTATCGTCACGCATTATGACCTCGTTCGCCCCTGGCGTGGTCATCGGAAGCGCTCTCACGATTGGCGCAGAAACATCGAGAGCTATCTATACGGCTAGAAAGCTTGAAAACCAGAACCCTGTACTCTACTACCGACTTAAGAGTATGGGGGATTTGGATCTTCTGTATTTTCTTGTTGAAGAAAAATTGAAACCTTTTCTTGACGCATGCAGCGTAGCAGATGTAGACAAGCATGAATTTAACGAAGTATGTAAATACTTTTTTGGTGGGTTATGAACACTCAGGACATTATCAAGTTAATAGCATCCCGAATTTTGCGCGGGTTGGGAATGGGAATTGCTTCTGCGGGCCTATTGTCCTGTATTTATTTCTTTTCATTTTCAAAAGACGAATCCCGTTTTATCTGGGGTGCAGCGTCTGGTGCTCTCATTGTCCTTGGTTACTTTATATACCGAATTGCGATACTCAAGGTTTTTGACGAACGTTGAAGACCTCAATTGCTCATACTCCATCAAAAAGCCCACCGATTGGTGGGCCTGGCGTTAGAGGGTCAGGCTTAACTGCTTCCTACCATAATGAGATGACGGAAAAGCATCGGATGGGATGAAATCAGCTGGTAACTTATCGCGTGGTGCGCGTTTGGTTGATGATCGCGGGGCAGTAATGCCCTCTTCTTGTGTCGAAGATGAATGGTGAAAAATAGACAATAAAAAACCACCTTTCGGTGGTTTATACGACACTGCTTATCATTGATTTTATTCTACTTTTCCCATGGTAGCCGGAGTGGGACTTGAACCCACACAGCGCGAACGCCGAGGGATTTTAAATCCCTTGTGTCTACCGATTCCACCATCCGGCCAGGGAAGAAAGTGGAGGCGCGTTCCGGAGTCGAACCGGACTAGACGGATTTGCAATCCGCTACATAACCGCTTTGCTAACGCGCCGTTAAATCTTTAAAGCTGACACCCGCTACTGCGCATGTCTTTAATTTGGAGCGGGAAACGAGACTCGAACTCGCGACCCCGACCTTGGCAAGGTCGTGCTCTACCAACTGAGCTATTCCCGCATGTCATCAAGTAACTGTCTAACCACTTGATTTCATTATCGTCCGACTGGCTGTGCCGCCGTTCGATGCGTTGCATTCTACTGATATGACGTTATGAGTCAACGTTATTTTTTACATCCCCGAATCGTTTGCTGAAATTTACGGCGAAACGATCACTGATCAAGCAAATCCCCGCGCGCAGCGTTCAAATATTGCAGCATGGACCACAGCGTCAGCACTGCCGCCACCCACAGGAGGCCAATCCCCGCCCACTCAACCCAGGCGTTCGGACGCCAGAGCATCCAGACCAGCGCGGCCATCTGCGCCGTCGTTTTGACTTTACCTATCCACGAGACCGCTACGCTGCTGCGTTTCCCCAGCTCCGCCATCCACTCGCGCAGTGCAGAGATGATGATCTCACGGCCGATCATGGTTGCCGCAGGCAGCGTTACCCACCAGGTATGATAGTGCTCGGCCACCAGCACCATGGCGATAGCGACCATCACTTTGTCCGCCACCGGATCGAGGAAGGCACCGAAACGGGTGCTTTGATTCCAGCGGCGCGCCAGATAGCCATCAAACCAGTCTGTTACCGCTGCGATCAGGAAGAGCAATGCGCAGGCAAAAGGTGCCCAGACAACCGGCAGGTAAAACGCCAGCACAAAGAACGGGATGAGTACAACACGAAAAAGAGTGAGCAACGTAGGGATATTATATTGCATAGTGACGGTAACTATTTGTTGTCAGTAAAATTTAGCTCTATGTTGCTACAGAGCCCTCAATGTTTCAACGAGTAGTAGATCTTTTCTGCCAGCCCTTGCGAAATACCCGGCACTTTTGCAATTTCCTCCATGCTGGCGTTGAGTAATCCTTGCAATCCGCCCATATACTTCAGCAGCATCTGACGACGTTTTGGCCCCACGCCTTCGATCGTCTCCAGTGAACTGGTGTTTTTCACCTTCGCCCGTTTTTTGCGGTGACCGCTGATGGCGTGATCGTGCGATTCATCGCGAATATGCTGGATGACGTGCAGCGCCGGGGAGTCCGGTGGCAGACTGAAGCCCTCACCTTCCGGCTCGAAGAACAATGTCTCCAGCCCGGCCTTACGATCGGCCCCTTTTGCGACACCCAGCAGCAGCGGATGGTTTTTATCCCAGCTGACATCAAGCGACTCAAATACTGCTTTCGCCTGGCCGAGCTGCCCTTTCCCGCCGTCAATCAGGATCACATCCGGGATTTTGCTCTCCTCTATGGCTTTACCATAGCGACGACGCAGCACCTGATTCATCGCCGCATAGTCATCACCCGGCGTGATCCCGGTGATGTTATAGCGGCGATACTCGGCGCGCAGTGGGCCATTCGCATCAAACACCACGCAGGACGCTACCGTCTGTTCCCCCATCGTATGACTGATGTCGAAACACTCCATCCGCTTCACTTCCGGAAGCTTCAGCAGCGCCGCCAGGGCCGTTAAACGCTGGTGCACCGTCGACTGCTGCGACAGCTTAGTGGTGAGTGCCGTCGCCGCGTTGGTTCGCGCCAGCTTGAGATAACGCGCACGATCGCCGCGCGGTTTGGTTTGAACATTCACCCGGCGGCCCGCCAGTTCAGAGAGCGAATCGGCCAGCAGGGTTTTATCATCAAGATTAAAATCGAGCAGGATCTCAGAAGGCAACGTGCGCATCTGGCTCCCCTGCAGATAGAACTGGCCGACAAAGGTTTCCACCACTTCACCCAGCTCGGTACCGCCAGGGACCTTCGGAAAATAGCTGCGGCTGCCGAGCACTTTGCCCTGACGTATGAACAGCACATGCACGCAGGCCATCCCGGCGTCAAAGGCGACGCCGATGACATCAAGATCGTCACCGGTATTTGAGACAAACTGTTTCTCCGTGACTCTGCGCACCGCCTGAATCTGGTCGCGGATACGCGCGGCCTCTTCGAACTCCAGAGCAGCGCTGGCTTTTTCCATCCGCGCGATCAGCTGCGTTAAGACCTGATCGTCTTTACCGGCCAGGAACAGGCGCACGTACTCCACCTGCTGGGCATACTCTTCTTCACTCACCAGTCCGGCCACGCACGGTCCCAGGCAGCGGCCAATCTGGTACTGCAGGCACGGGCGCGAGCGGTTACGGTAAACGCTGTTTTCACACTGGCGGATCGGGAAGATTTTTTGCAGCAGCGCCAGCGTTTCACGCACGGCATAACCGTTAGGGAACGGCCCGAAATATTCACCCTTCGCATGTTTTGCCCCGCGATGCATGGCGAGGCGAGGATGGGTGTCGCCGCTTAGAAAGATAAACGGGTAGGATTTATCGTCCCGCAACAGGACGTTATAGCGCGGCTGGTAGAGCTTAATATAGTTGTGCTCAAGCAGCAGCGCTTCTGTCTCTGTATGCGTGACGGTAACATCAATATTCTGAATGAGTGAGACCAGCGCTTCGGTCTTACGGGAGGCCAGATTGCTGCGAAAATAGCTGGAGAGACGTTTTTTAAGATCTTTAGCCTTCCCCACATAGATAACCGTACCGCCAGCGTCATACATGCGATAGACGCCAGGCTGGCTGGTTACGGTTTTCAGAAATGCTTTTGAATCGAACACATCACTCACTGACTTAACAACGTCTCCGCATTACACAAACCATGTCGGATGGCCAGATGCGTCAGTTCGACGTCACCATGAATGTTCAGTTTACTGAACATCCGATAACGATAGCTGTTTACCGTTTTCGGGCTGAGATTCAGCTGTTCCGAGATCTCATTCACCTTCTGACCTTTGGTGATCATCAGCATAATCTGCAATTCACGCTCGGACAAACTGGCAAACGGTGATTCGGTTTTCTCGGGCTCAATCTGACTCAGCGCCATCTGCTGAGCGATGTCGGACGCAATATAACGCTGTCCGGCAAACACGGAACGGATAGCATTGACGACTTCCTGCGGTGCAGCACCTTTACTCAGGTAACCCGCGGCCCCCGCCTGCATCACTTTCGCGGGCAGTGGATTTTCGGTATGCACGGTCAGCATGATGACTTTGGTGTCTACAAAGGTACGCGCGATTTTGCGTGTTGCCTCAAGACCACCGATACCGGGCATGTTCATATCCATCAGCACCACATCGGCGGAGTTAGTACGGCACCATTTTACCGCATCTTCACCACAGCATGCCTCACCGGCAACTTTAATACCTTTAATATCTTCAAGAATGCGTCGTATCCCTGCGCGCACCAGTTCGTGGTCATCAACAAGAAGGACGTTGATCAAAGGAAATGTCTCCAGAATAGGGATAACGCTACTGAGTGATAATTTGGTTTATATTAACGGTTTTCCTGACAAGATTAAAACGTTAAAAAACCGGCTATTCGATTTTGCTCTCGTTTTTGGAAATTAGCCTGTACAGGCGGTGGAAAGAGAGGCCGTGTTTTTAGGGCTCTTGCGGCTTTTTTTAATCATCTGTATTCAAAAAGTTACAAAAAACTTGCAGGCTTTCCCTGCAAAAAAAACAGATCTCAAATTTTTGTAACAATAATTAACGGCAAGCGAGCCGGGCATAAGCAATTAATAGCCTGTAACAGCGCTTCAGTTTACCGGTACGTTCTGTTTACGCAATTAAACATCCACGTAAAAGTACGAAAAACAACCGCTGCATTTTTTGCTTCAGCTTGTGGTATACTCCGCCGCCTTGACTTTCGTCGTCGCGCTTTAGCGCCGTTTAATAATGAGGAAAATAAATGAGCACACCTGAATTTGCCACTGCGGAGAATAACCAGGAACTGGCACAGGAAGTAAACTGCCTGAAAGCACTGCTGACGCTGATGCTGCAGGCGATGGGCCAGGCTGATGCCGGTCGTGTGATCATTAAAATGGAAAAACAAATCGCGGAGATGGAAGACCAGGCTGAATCAGCGGTATTTGCTAACACCGTTAAACAAATCAAGCAAGCGTACCGCCAGTAACAAAAAACGGCTGGATGCAGTGCATTCAGCCGTTCGCTCGTCTGTCACGCAGAACGTTTTACGGGGTCAGATCAGTCCCGTTGCCGCCGCGTAGCATGCGATCTGGGTCTTATTGGGCGCGTTAAATTTCTTCTGCATATTCTTCTGATGGAAGTTAACGGTATTCTCTGAGATCGAGAGAATGATCGCTATTTCCGCTGACGTCTTCCCTTCCGCAGTCCATTTCAGAATTTCACGTTCGCGCTTGCTGAATTTCATTTCGGGTGGCATGACCATCTCATGGTCAAAACGCATCAGAGAGGTTAAGGCCATTTGCACCAGCATTTGCAACCGCAGTTCTATTTCCTCATGGGATAATGGCCCTTCCTGTACACGTGTACGAGAAACAGAGAGGAAGCCGAGCGCATGATTCGGCAGCATCAGGCACTGCGTTATTCCCGCGCGTAAACCGTGGTCCTGGGCGCAATGCCATAATTCCTGCGCCTCAGCGAATAATGCGTCTGTCCAGGGGAGATGCCCCTGAATGAAATTCTCCGCTTTTAAAACCGGATCGATCGCGAAATAGTTCGCGGATTGATATTGCGCCATCCACAGCTTGGGGTAAGTGGTTTGCAGGGAGATCTTAGGGCGGGTAAATGGCACGGGATGGCGCACGCAGAGCGCGTAATAATCAAATTCCAGCGCCTGAGTTTGTCGCTCCAGCTCCTGATATACCTCGGCGGCACAGGTCAACTCCTGAAACCGGAGGGAGCAATCCCGTCGCCAGGTGAAAAAGTCTAAATCCTTCATACTTACTAAATGAAGCCTCTGAACAGATAATCATTATTATGGTGAATATAAGCTAACACAGAAAACTTTTTTCTAACCACAAAATATCGGCAATAGCACAATTAACTTTACTATCGATAAGGTTTACCCGAGCTGGATGGAATAAAAAAACAGAGGCCTTCAGAAAGAGGGAGAATAATTTGCTCCAGGGTAATTTTCTGGAGCAAATGCGTGCAAAAATGCTACTGCATAAGGAATTTTTCAAGGAACTGACGGGTTCGCGGCTGTTGAGGGTTGGCGAATAAGCTTTTCGCCGGCCCCTGCTCCACAATCCGCCCCTGATCCATGAAGATGGCTCTGTCAGCAACATCGCGGGCAAAGCTCATCTCATGCGTCACGATCACCATCGTCCGTTTTTCCTGCGCCAGCTGGCGAATGGTGTTCAGCACCTCACCCACCAGTTCTGGATCGAGCGCTGAAGTCGGTTCATCAAACAGGATCACGTCCGGGCGCATCGCCAGCGCGCGCGCTATCGCCACGCGCTGCTGTTGCCCTCCCGACAGACGCCGCGGATAGCTGGTCTCTTTCCCCGCCAGCCCGACTTTGGCCAGCAGCTCGCGAGCGCGCGCCGTCGCTTCCTCTTTAGGCTCACCTTTAACGATAACCGGCCCTTCAATAATGTTCTCCAGCACCGTACGGTGCGGGAAGAGGTTGAAGTTCTGGAAAACGAAGCCGACATGCTGGCGCAGACGGCGAATCAACCCTTTCTGCTGGCTGATAGATTTCCCGGTATCAATCGTTATCTCCCCGACCCGAATGGTACCGCCTTCCGGCTGTTCAAGCAGGTTAATGCTGCGCAGCAGCGTGGTTTTCCCTGAGCCGCTCGGCCCAATGATTGCCACCACTTCGCCCTGCTCGACTTCAAGATCGATCCCGTGGAGCACCGTTTGACCGTGGAATTTTTTCACCAGGTTTTTGACGTCGATAGCACTCATTTTGGATCACGCTCCTGGCGATTAAGCTGGTTTTCGAAATAGTTTTGCAGGGCAGACAGCACCGTCGCCATCACCCAGTAAATCAGCGAGGCAGCCAGATACATGGTAAAAACTTCAAGCGTACGGGAGGTGATGAGCTGTGCCTGACGGAACAGCTCCGGTACCTGAATCGTTGCCGCCAGGGAAGTATCTTTCACCAGACTGATGAAGCTGTTGCTCAGCGGTGGAAGCGCCACGCGCGCCGCCTGCGGCAGAATGGCCCGGCGAAGCGTCTGCCATGGCGTCATCCCAATACTGGCCGCCGCTTCCCACTGGCCTTTGTCAATGGAGGAGATGGCCGCACGCAGGGTTTCAGAGGTATACGCCGCAGTATTGAGCGACAGACCGATCATCGCTGCGGGAATCGGATCCAGCTCGATACCAAACTGCGGTAAGCCGTAGTAGATCATAAAGAGCTGGGCGATAAGCGGCGTACCGCGAAAGACGGAGATATAAAAACGCGCCAGCCAGCGCACCGGCAGGATGGGTGACATGCGCATTAAGGCCAGCACAAATCCCAGTACCAGCCCGAAGAACATCCCGCCGATACTGAGCTGTAACGTAAATACCGCACCTTTCAGCAGATACGGCAGAGAATCAATAACCAGTTGAATACTTTCTTGCATTATTATTTTTCGACCTGACTTTTAGACATGAGGATGGTAGGCAAACAGCGCAGGCGCCCCGCCTGTATGGACAAATAAAATCGGCCCTTCATCCTTAAAGCGTTTCTGCGCAATGCCATCAATCAGTCCGGCCATCGCTTTGCCGGTATACACCGGATCGAGCAGTATCCCCTCGAGGCGGGCCAGCAGTTTCACCGCTTCCATGCCCTCTTCGTTCGGCGTGCCGTAACCCGGCGCAAAATAGTCATCCCAGAGCAGAATATCGGCCTTTGCCTTCAGCTCCAGTTGCGCGGCGACCGCCTGCTGTAAAGTCACCACTTTCGGCTTCTGATCCGCGACGCTACGGGACACCGTCACGCCAATCAGCTCGACGTCCGGCAGCAGTTGCTCCAGCCCTACCGCCAGCCCGGCATGCGTGCCTGCACTGCCGGACGCGACCACCACGGAGGAGAGGCCCACCGCGCCCTCGCACTGTTGGGCAATTTCCAGCGCACTTTCCACATACCCCAGCGCGCCCAGCGCATTCGAACCGCCAACAGGGATAACGTAGGGGCGGAAACCCTGCGCTTCCAGACGCGTCGCCAGCTCATCGAGCTGGGCGGTCGGGTCGGTCAATGCATCCACCATTTCGACCTGTACATTAAACAGGTCCAGCAGCAGACGGTTACCGTTGGTGAGATAGTTTTCTGCCCGCGTGCCAATCGGGTTTTCCAGCAATGCCACGCAATGGAGTCCGAGCTTTGCCGCCACTGCCGCCGTCTGACGAACGTGGTTGGACTGGATAGCCCCGGCAGTGATGAGCGTATCCGCGCCCTCGCGCAGGGCGTCCGCCGCCAGAAACTCCAGCTTACGCAGCTTATTGCCCCCCATCGCCATGGGCGTCACGTCATCACGCTTAATAAAAATATCGCGCCCTAAATAATCAGAAAATCGCGGCAGGTACTCCAGCGGCGTCGGCGCGCCGATAAACTCCAGGCGAGGAAAGCGCGTTAAATTCTGTAGTGACATGGGTTCTCCGGTAACTCTGACAAAATGTGATATTTTTCATTATGCACGCAGACGCGAAAGAAATAAAAAAGGCGCTTTTAAAAGCGCCTTTTTTTACGTCAGAAACTTATTTCGTGACGTCTGCACCGAACCACTTCTCGGAGAGCGCTTTCAGGCTTCCGTCTTTTTGCATGTCAGCAATCGCGGAATCAATCGCTTTGACCAGGTCTTCGTTACCTTTACGCACGGCCACGCCTGATTCCTGACGAGAGAACGCATCACCCGCTACCGCCAGGGTGTTGTTGGTTTTCTTCACCAGATCCAGCGCTGCCAGGCGGTCAACCAGAATGGCGTCGATACGGCCCACGCGCAGATCCTGGTATTTCGTCGGGTCATCATCATAGGTGCGGATATCCACGCCCTGCACGTTCTGGCGCAGCCACTCTTCGTAGTTAGTCCCCAGACCAACACCGACTTTCTTCCCTTTCAGGTCTGCGGCAGTTTTAATCCCGCCTTCGTTGCCTTTCTTCACCAGCGCCTGAATACCGGACACGGTGTACGGCGTAGAGAAGTCATACTTCTTCTTACGCTCGTCAGAAATGGTCACCTGATTAATCACCACATCAATACGTTTGGAATCCAGCGACGCCAGCATACCGTCCCATTTGGTCGGTTTCAGTGACGCTTTAACGCCGAGGTGCTTCGCCAGCTCTTCAGCAAACTCCACTTCGAAACCGGTCAGCTTACCGTCATCGCCCTGGAAGCTGAACGGAGGATACGTTCCTTCCAGCCCAACCAGCAGCGTACCGCGCTCTTTTACTTTATTCAGCAGGTTTTCTGCGGCGAACGTTTTCACGCTCATGCCCACAACCAGCGCAACGGCCATAACACCCATCAGCGCCTGACGACCCAGAAGTGCAAATTTCATAAATACCCCGATATAGTGGAATTTTTACGTAGTGTAGAGAAATCGCCTGCAACGTCAAAGGCGACTGCGCTACATCTTATTCTTTTTTAATATATATCAGAAGTTGTTCCGGCGTGGGCTTTCTGCTTTATGGCACCCGGCATTTGTACCTTGTATTGCGCATACTTGCGCAGCGCAATTCGGTAGTTATTGGTGCTGGTCGCAGGCAGCCACGGCTCCAGATTTTCATCCAGATAACCGGTTTTCAGCAGATCGCGAGAAATATTGTTTACGGTCAGATGTTGCCCAAGGCGACGCAGACGAACCACATATTCGCGAACGGTGCCGTGGCTCATCTCCGTTTGTTCAAACAGGAATTGCTTGAAGCCGATGATGTCGAAGAAGTCGCTTTGCTCTTTGCAGTGGAGATCCCCACAGAAACGGCAAAGCGCCACCCACTCTTTTTGCTCTTCGAGCCATGCTGCTTCGTCCATCAACGTGTCGAGACGCGAAATCGCAATCTTATTGACGATTTCGCCCCGGCGAACCAGCGTGATACGATCGAGTAACTTGTTACAGTGGGCGCAATGCGTCTGGCTGTGTTTAAAGTCTTTCAGGTAGCGGCTTAAAGGCCGTCTTTTAGATTGCTGCACCGTCATGATAACTCCTGGTTGTCAATACGTTGTGCGGCATTTTTCAGGTGAATCAATCACCTATAACTTACCCAGCTTGGTTCGTAAGCGTTTAATGGCCTGGCTGTGCAGCTGGCTCACCCGCGACTCTCCCACCTCCAGAACAGCGCCAATCTCTTTGAGGTTAAGCTCTTCCTGGTAATAAAGGGTCAATACCAGCTGTTCGCGTTCAGGCAGAGCTTCAATAGCCTCCATGACGCGCTGGCGTAAATTCCCTTCCATTAAATGGTGTAACGGGTTTTCTTGCTGGTGCTCATCCGTCACCAGCTCGATGCTATCGCCATGCTCTTCGCGCCACTCGTCATAAGAGAAGAGTTGGCTATTATTGGTATCGAGCAACATCTGACGATACTCTTCAACAGCAATGCCAAGACGTTCCGCCACTTCGGTTTCCGTTGCGTTACGTCCCAGTTCCTGTTCCAGCTGCCCCATCGCATGCGCCACTTCGCGCGCGTTGCGGCGAACACTGCGCGGCACCCAGTCGCGGCTGCGCAGCTCGTCCAGCATCGCACCACGAATACGCTGAACTGCGTAAGTCGTAAATGCCGTTCCTTGCAGAGCGTCGTATCGGTCAACTGCATTCAATAACCCGATACCGCCCGCCTGTAGCAGATCGTCGAGTTCCACGCTCGCCGGCAAGCGCACCTGGAGGCGCAATGCTTCGTGACGCACCAGCGGGACATAACGCTGCCACAGCGAGTGTTTATCCATTACACCTTCAGCGGTATAGAGTGAATTCACGATAAACAGCCCTGCGTTAGTTGAGTTATCGGCATGATTATCCGATTCTGCAGGGCGTTCAATTGGATGAAAAAGGGGGATAAAATGAGGTTATTCTGAGGTTGCCCACAACAGGGGCAACTTTTCTGCCTAAATTAACAGTTGTAACAATGAAAGATCGTCGCCCAGTTTGACGCTATCTATATGTTGATGAAAGAGCTTTCCCGCTTCCTGATTATGCTGGCTAAGGGAGTGGAAGCTGTAAATAACATCAATAATATTATCTTGTTCAATTTTTCCCGCCACGAGAGCCTGACCGGCAAGTAACGTTTTCAGGAAATAGAACTCCGCAACGATTAAATAAAGATTATTCAACATGCTGCGGCCATTGTTCTGTGGGAAGCCCTGCTCCCAGAGTTTGTATTTAAAAAAGTTCTTAAATAAATGGTCATTGGTCGCCAGGTAACTGCCCGCCACATCGCGCCAGACGGACTCGATGTTCTCCATGACCTTCTCTGCCGGTACGGCATCACCGACAGATTCGAACTGTTGATAAAGCTGAGTAAAATAGCGGTTTAATACCGCGCCGCCGCGAGCGGTCGCTTTCTTCGTAAAGTAGCTCTGAATAAGCGAAATTAACGCGAATTTCAGGCTGTAGTTCTGATTAAACCCGCCCAGTTCCGTTTTGATTTTACCGCTCACCAGTTCGTTAACCAGCGAGAAATAAACCGTTTCAAGCGTGCCGATATTCTCTTCGAGATTCTCGAGCTTTTCAGCCACCATGAGGAATTTCACCACGGCGTAAACCTGCTCTTCAACGCAGACCGCTTCAACGCTGAAAAGGTTCTGGCAGAAGAGATTGATGACCTTTGCTTTTAAATCAATCATTGGCGCAGTATTGACGTCCTGCTGGACAATGACAGATTCCATCATCGACATAGACTCCCGATCGTTCAACAGAAGTCGGGTCACTTCCGGACACGAGAGGTTCAGCGATTTTTCGATTTCATTTTTATAGACCCGGTTTGTTCGTGGAAACGACGAACAGGTTGGGCTTAACGCCTGCGCGCCCATGGCGCTATGAATAGAACAGAGTTTTTCAGTATCCATAAACGGGCAGTTTTTACTTTCCGTATGGAAAATCACTTCGCCCCAGTTGCCATACTGTTTTTTGGTAACTTTTATCGCCGTTTTCGCCGTATGACGAATGGCGGCATTTTTGCTGTTCAGGTAACGGTTAACGGAGGATTTATCAAACGCGATGGTCCAGCCCTGACAACAATGTTCACGGCATTCCCCACCGACACATGAAAAATCTGCGACCAGCTTTGGTTGAGTGACACTGATTTGTTTCACAGGCGGATTCTCAAATAGCAGAGATAAAAAAACCCCGCCGAAGCGGGGTTTCACGCGTAATATTAACGCAGCAGAGACAGAACGGTCTGTGGAACCTGGTTTGCCTGAGACAGAACAGAAGTACCAGCCTGCTGCAGGATCTGCGCGCGGGACATGTTGGAAACTTCAGTTGCGTAGTCAGCGTCCTGGATACGGGACTGAGCAGCAGACAGGTTGTTAGAGGTGTTGTTCAGGTTGTTGATTGCAGAAGTGAAGCGGTTCTGCACAGCACCCAGACCAGAACGTGCTTTATCAACGGTAGCGATAGCTTTGTCGATGGTGTTCAGGTCAGTAGCGGTCATTGCTTTCAGGTCGATAGCGTTCACGCCCAGAGTAGTAGAGTCAGCTTTAGCGCCGCTCAGATCCAGGTTGATGGTGTCGCCGTCGTTAACGCCAACCTGAATTTTAACCACACCAGCAGTACCTGCAGTGCCGTCCAGCAGTTTGATGCCGTTGAAGTCAGTTTTGCCCGCAACACGGTCGATTTCAGCCAGACGAGCGGTAACTTCATCCTGCAGAGAAGCCAGGTCAGATGCGCTGTTGGTGCCGTTGCTTGCCTGAACAGCCAGTTCACGAACGCGCTGCAAGTTGTTGTTGATTTCGTTCAGAGAACCTTCAGCAGTCTGCGCCATGGAGATACCGTCGTTGGCGTTACGTGCAGCCTGGGTCATCCCTTTGATCTGAGCGGTCATGCGGTTTGCAATCGCCTGGCCAGCAGCATCGTCTTTCGCGCTGTTAATACGCAGACCGGAAGACAGACGCTCGATAGCAGTGCCCAGAGAAGACTGAGATTTGTTCAGGTTGTTCTGAGTGGTCAGGGACAACAGGTTAGTATTGATAACTGCCATAATTTTGTTTCCTTCAAAAATTGGGTTTTAGGTCCGGTGCCTAACACTCACAGCGTCTCTCACCGTCAACAAGGTTATCGACGGGTCCCCAAAAGACTTTAGAATCAATTTTGAAAAAATTACAAGCGTATGATTATTAATGATTTTATTTTTAAAAAATCAATTAAGGTCCGCCAGAGGCTTATTATTTACGCTTTTTAAATGCACAAAGAGATGACAAAAAAGGCACACACTTATTCGTGTTTTCAATGCAGTGATAATGACCCTAAAGTGCAATCCTTTCATTTACCCCGCCAGGACGCGTCTATTCTTTGGATTATTTTTTTCTCGCCATCGTAAACTTTTACCTTGAGAGGCCGATAAGAGTCCTGAACTACTTTCGTATTTTAAGGAAAATATGCATGGCTACTATCAGTAACCTCGGGATAGGTTCTGCAGGACTCGGGGATTTATATAATCAGTTGGAAGCGGCAGAGAAAACCAAGCTGACGACGATTACTTCCCAGCAATCAACGTATAACGCACAGCTAAGTGCTTACGGCAAGCTGCAGAGCGCCATGACATCGCTGCAGACTGCGACCGCTGCACTGGGTAAAGCAACCACCTGGAACTCAACGTCCGTTAGCAGCACCAACACGGCCTTTACTGCCACCACAACGGCTGACGCGTCCGTGGGTTCCTTTGTTGTCAACGTCAACCAGGTTGCGAAAGCACAGGCACTCACTACCGGCTCCTATGCTAACAACACGGATCTGCTGGGCGATACGACAGGTACAACGCGTAAAATCACCATCACCCAGCCGGGTACCACAACGCCTTTAGAGGTCACCCTGGCAGATGGCGATACGTCTCTGGCCGGGATCGCGAGCGCCATTAATAAAGCGAACGGCAACGTCACCGCCAGCGTCATTAAAGCGAAAGACGGTGATTACCGCCTGATGCTGTCGTCAAAAACCACCGGTACCGATGGTGCGATGACGGTAAGCGTTACCGGCGACGCCAAGCTGCAAAGCGCCATTGGCTACGATTCAACCACCAAAACGGGCGCGCTGACGGTGAATACCGCCGCACAGAACGCGATTGTGGTGGTGAACAACATCTCGATCGAGCGCCAGTCAAATACCATTACCGATGCGCTGCCTGGGGTCACCTTCAGCGTTAAAGCGCAAAGCACGGCAGACGAAACCCTTGAGGTTTCACGCGCAACGGATGCGAACCAGAAGGCGATCACTGACTGGGTCACAGCGTATAACTCGCTGCAGTCTACCATTAACAGCCTGACGAAGTATGTTCCGGTCGATGCAGGCTCCGGCAGCCAGTCTACCAGCAACGGCGCGCTGGTCGGTGATGCGAACGTGCGTGGGGTTCAGTCTCAGCTGCGCGGCCTGCTGACCGAAGTGCAGACCGGCTCCATTCAGATCATGGCCCAGTTGGGGATTACCCAGGACCCGGTGAAAGGCGCGGACGGTACCGTCGGTAACCTGAAAGTCGACACCGATAAGCTGAAAAAAGCGCTGACCGACAACCCGAACGCCGTACAGCAGTATTTTGTCGGTGACGGAAAGAAAACCGGCATGGCGACCCAGATGAACAACACGCTGACCACCATGCTCAGCACCAGTACCGGCAGCGCCGGGGTGATCCAGAACGCGAAAGACGGGATCAACAAAACGCTGAAAACGCTGGGCGAACGTTACGATGCCATGGATGCTCAAATTGAAGCCACCATGGCACGTTACAAAACCCAGTTCACCAGTCTGGACGTATTAGTCACCAAAATGACCAGTACAGCCAACTACCTGACCCAACAGTTCTCACAAAAGTAGTCGTAGCCTTCAGGAGTGGATATGTATAAGACCTCTGGTGTTCAATCCTATCAGCAGATAGGAGTCGAAAGCGCAGTCATGAATGCCAGTCCACACCAGCTGATTGTCATGTTGTTCGACGGGGCGCATAGCGCCCTTGTTCGCGCGCGTTTGTTCATGGAAGCCGGACAAATTCGCGAAAAAGGCGAAGCCTTATCCAAAGCCATCAACATCATCGACAACGGTTTAAAAGCAGGACTGAACATGGAGGTTGAGAGCGAGTTGTCCGGTAACCTTGCCTCCTTGTACGAATATATGGTTCGACGTTTGTTACTGGCGAATGTCAGTAATGACGTAGACGCAATTGTTGAAGTCGAGGGTTTATTAAACAACATTGCGGATGCGTGGAAGCAAATCGGCCCCAATGCGTCCTCTATATCAGGATAATTTTTGATGAATAATCCCAGCGCAGCGCTTAGCCACTGGCAGGCGCTACATGCTCAGAGCATTGCTATGCTAAATCTCGCACATTCTGGTCAATGGGATGCGCTTATCGAGCAGGAAATGCATTACGTACAACTGGTGGAAAAGATTTCGCAAACGCCCATCATGTCATGCCCTCCGGCTCAGGTTGAGCAAGCGCGTGCGCTGCTGGAAATGATCCTTGAAAATGAGAATGCGCTAAAGGCACTGTTGAAAGTCCGCATGGACGAACTGCGCAGTCTGATTGATCAAACCGGTAAACAGCAATCCATCACTTCTACCTATGGAAAGCTGTCAGGGAATATTCTTTATCCAGAAAGTTTTACCCGCGACACACAACTATGATTTCTTCATCCATACTCCAGAAGTCTGCCAACCGGCTTCTGGAGCAAGGATGATGAAAAACCCCACCCTGTTACAATGTTTTCACTGGTATTACCCTGCTGGCGGTGAATTGTGGCGAGAGGTCACGGCGTTAGCTCCCAATCTTAACGAAATCGGCATCAACATGATCTGGCTGCCGCCCGCCTACAAAGGTGCGTCCGGCGGGTATTCTGTCGGCTATGACTCTTACGACCTGTTCGATCTCGGCGAGTTTGACCAGAAAGGCAGTATTGCCACGAAATACGGCGACAAAGCGCAGCTGCTGGAGGCCATTAACGCCCTCAAAAGCAACGACATTGCCGTGCTGCTGGACGTGGTAGTCAACCACAAAATGGGTGCAGATGAGAAGGAATCTGTCCGCGTTCAGCGCGTAAACGAACAGGACCGCACGCAAATCGATGACGAGATCATTGAGTGCGAAGCCTGGACTCGCTACACCTTCCCCGCCCGCGCCGGGCAGTATTCACAGTTCATCTGGGATTACAAATGCTTCAGCGGCGTCGACCACATTGAAAACCCTGATGAAGACGGTATCTTTCAAATCGTCAACGACTACACCGGCGAAGGCTGGAACGATCAGGTTGATGATGAGATGGGTAACTTCGATTACCTGATGGGCGAAAATATCGACTTTCGCAATCACGCCGTCACCGAGGAGATCAAATACTGGGCCCGTTGGGTCATGGAACAGACGCGCTGCGACGGTTTTCGTCTGGACGCCGTTAAGCATATTCCCGCCTGGTTTTACAAAGAGTGGATTGAGCACGTCCAGGAGGTCGCCGACCAGCCGCTGTTTATCGTGGCGGAATACTGGTCCCACGAGGTGGATAAACTTCAGGCCTATATTGACCAGGTCGAAGGCAAAACCATGCTGTTTGATGCTCCCCTGCAGATGAAATTCCACGAGGCGTCACGTCAGGGTCGGGATTACGACATGAGCCAAATCTTCACCGGTACCCTGGTGGAAGCCGATCCGTTTCATGCGGTCACCCTCGTCGCGAACCATGACACCCAGCCTCTGCAGGCGCTCGAAGCGCCGGTCGAAGCCTGGTTTAAACCGCTGGCGTATGCGCTGATCCTGCTGCGGGAAAATGGCGTGCCAAGCGTCTTTTATCCGGACCTCTTCGGCGCCAGCTATGACGACACGGGAGGAGACGGTGAAACGTACCATATTGATATGCCGGTCATTGAGCAGCTTCACGAGCTGATCCTCGCGCGTCAGCGTTTTGCCCACGGCGTGCAGACGCTGTTTTTCGACCATCCTAACTGCATTGCCTTCAGCCGCAGCGGCACGGATGACGATCCCGGCTGCGTGGTGGTGATGTCAAACGGGGACGATGGTGAAAAAGTGATTTGTCTTGGGGAAAACTACGGCAACAAAACGTGGCGGGATTTTCTCGGCAATCGCGAAGAAACCATCACTACGGCGGCGGATGGCGAAGGCACTTTTACCTGCAAAGGCGGAAGCGTGAGCGTGTGGGTAATAGAGGATGCGCTGTAGAACGGGAAACGTGCGGCCTGATGCCCTCACCCCGTCCCTCTCCCACAGGGAGAGGGCGCAAACACCAAAAACGG
This sequence comes from Enterobacter sp. PL_is379, assembly GCF_055817355.1. NCBI lineage: Bacteria > Pseudomonadati > Pseudomonadota > Gammaproteobacteria > Enterobacterales > Enterobacteriaceae > Enterobacter > Enterobacter sp. PL_is379. The sequence goes on along the minus strand of NZ_JBVPGT010000027.1, from coordinate 69,219 downwards.
CAACGAGGTTGCCGTTTTGCGTTTACCTTTAGGGCAGTTTACTCGCCAGCGGATTCTTGCTCAGGTAATCGGCACACTCAACCGTTGGGCGATCGACCTTCTGCAGCTCCAGCCCGTCGTACTCAAGCGTCAAGCCATCGCGCTCCAGCGGATAGATATCGAGCTTACGCGTCACGTTGTAATAACTGTCTGAACGCAGCATGATTTTACCCGGCACGGCAATCACGCGCTGCCACTGACGGCAGTCCAGCGTATCGCCCTCCTCCGTCACCACCAGCGTGGCAATCGCATTCGGGCTGACCATGTTGCTCTGCGGCCCTTTCGACTGCCAGTACCCCGCCAGATGCGCCGGGACAGGATGCTTAATCACGTCGTTATAGTTATCGACCTGAACGCACCCGGTCAGTGCCAGCAGCGCGCCAGCAATTGCTATTTTTTTCATCATCTTTCCTGCATTCGAAGAAAAAAATATTGTGGCATTAAAGCGCTGCGGCTGCCAGCGAAGATCGCCAGGTCTTAAACCTGCATCCCCATGACCTCTTGATAGGCCGACACCAGCTTGTTACGCACCTGGATCCCCATCTGCAGGGAAACCGAGGCTTTTTGCAAATCGGTCATCACATCATTCAGCGCCACGCCCGGCTCACCGAGGGTGAACTTTTCTGCCTGAGTGCGCGCTGCGGTCTGGGTATCACTGATACGGTCAAGAGCGGCATGCAGTTGCCCTGCGAAGCTGATGCTCGGCTGCTGATCTGCCACATTCTGATTACGGGCCGTCATCGCCGTTGCCTGCAACTGACTGATTACCCCTTCAATGCCCTGTATAGCCATGACTTTCCCCTGGATGGTTTTTTACGCGGTCAAGACTAACAGCTTGTCAATAAGATAATGGCGGTAAATAGCATGAAAAAACCAGGTTATTTGACCCATAGAAAATCACGAATCATCAAATAATGGCAGGGCCATCAATATGGAACTTTTGTCGTGTTTGCCGACCCGGGAGTCAGTTTTGTTTCTCTACACGAATAACGTAAACCACCAGGATTTAAGAGGTGCGCAATGAGTGCAACAGCATCGACAGCGCCGCAGAATAAATCACTCGAGTGGATGAACCGCCTTCGCGCGAATCCTAAAATCCCGTTGATCGTGGCAGGCGCTGCCGCAATTGCGATCCTTGTAGCGATGGTCCTGTGGGCGAAAAGCCCTGATTACCGGACACTCTACAGTAACCTTTCCGATCAGGATGGCGGCGCCATCGTCACCCAGCTTACCCAGATGAACATCCCTTATCGCTTTGCCGATAATGGCGGTGCGCTTGAGGTACCGGCAGATAAGGTGCACGAACTGCGTCTGCGTCTGGCTCAGCAGGGGCTGCCGAAGGGCGGCGCGGTGGGTTTTGAGCTGCTGGATCAGGAAAAATTCGGTATCAGCCAGTTCAGCGAGCAGGTGAACTACCAGCGTGCGCTGGAAGGTGAACTGGCCCGCACCATTGAAACATTAGGCCCGGTGAAGAGTGCCCGCGTGCACCTGGCGATGCCTAAACCTTCTTTATTTGTCCGTGAACAGAAATCACCTTCGGCTTCCGTTACCGTGAACCTCGAACCTGGCCGCGCGCTGGACGAAGGGCAAATCAGCGCGGTGACGCATCTCGTCTCCAGCGCCGTCGCCGGTCTGCCGCCGGGTAACGTAACGCTGGTTGACCAGAGCGGTCACCTGCTGACGCAATCCAATACCGCCGGTCGCGATCTCAATGACGCGCAGCTGAAATATGCCGCCGATGTCGAAAGCCGTCTCCAGCGTCGTATTGAAGCGATCCTCGGCCCGGTTGTGGGTAACAGCAACGTGCACGCGCAGGTTACCGCGCAGATCGACTTCGCGAATAAAGAACAAACTGAAGAACAATACAGCCCGAACGGCGATGCGGCTCAGGCGGTCATGCGTTCACGCCAGATCAATTCGAACGAGCAGGTCGGCGGTGCATACCCAGGCGGCGTGCCGGGTGCGTTGTCTAACCAGCCGGCCCCGGCTAACGCGGCGCCGATCTCTACGCCTCCGGCCAATCAGCAGAACGGTCAGCAAAATAATCAGCAGACCACCTCAACGGCCAGTAACGCCGGTCCGCGTACCAGCAGTCGTAACGAAACCACGAACTATGAAGTGGACCGGACGATTCGCCACACTAAACTGAACGTGGGCGATATTCAGCGTCTTTCCGTTGCGGTAGTGGTGAACTACAAAACGCTGGCGGATGGCAAACCGTTGCCGCTGACCGCCGAGCAGATGAAGCAGATTGAAAACCTGACCCGTGAAGCGATGGGTTACTCCGAGAAGCGCGGCGATACCCTCAACGTGGTGAACTCACCGTTCAACTCGGTTGAAGAGACCGGCGGTGAACTGCCGTTCTGGCAACAGCAGGCGTTTATCGACCAACTGATGTCCGCAGGCCGCTGGCTGCTGGTGCTGATTGTCGCGTGGCTGCTGTGGCGTAAGGGCGTTCGTCCGCAGCTCCAGCGCCGCGCTGAAGCCGAAAAAGCGGCTCGCGAGCAGATGAATGCGCGTCAGGAAACGGAAGAAGCGGTTGAAGTGCGTCTCAGCAAAGATGAACAGATGCAGCAGCGTCGTGCTAACCAGCGCATGGGCGCTGAGGTCATGAGCCAGCGCATTCGCGAAATGTCAGATAACGATCCGCGCGTCGTGGCGCTGGTCATTCGCCAGTGGATGGGTAACGAACATGAGTAATACGCTTACGGGCACCGATAAAAGCGTCATCCTGCTGATGACCATTGGCGAAGATCGCGCGGCAGAGGTGTTTAAACACCTCTCCCAGCGAGAAGTGCAAATTCTCAGTGCGGCCATGGCCAACGTGCGTCAGATCTCCAACAAGCAGCTGACTGAAGTGCTGGCAGAGTTTGAACAGGAAGCCGAACAGTTTGCCGCGCTGAACATCAACGCCAACGACTACCTCCGTTCCGTGCTGGTCAAGGCGCTGGGCGAAGAGCGTGCCTCCAGCCTGCTGGAAGACATTCTGGAAACCCGCGATACCGCCAGCGGTATCGAAACGCTCAACTTTATGGAACCACAGAGTGCTGCCGACCTTATTCGCGACGAGCACCCGCAGATTATCGCCACCATCCTTGTCCACCTTAAACGTGGTCAGGCGGCCGATATTCTGGCGCTGTTCGAAGAGCGCCTGCGTCACGACGTGATGCTGCGTATCGCCACCTTCGGCGGCGTCCAGCCTGCCGCGCTGGCGGAGCTGACCGAGGTGCTCAACAACCTGCTCGACGGCCAGAACCTCAAGCGCAGCAAAATGGGCGGCGTGAGAACGGCGGCGGAAATCATCAACCTGATGAAAACGCAGCAGGAAGAGGCGGTCATTACAGCGGTTCGCGAATTCGACGGCGAGCTGGCACAGAAAATCATCGACGAGATGTTCCTGTTCGAGAACCTCGTCGAAGTGGACGACCGCAGCATCCAGCGCCTGCTCCAGGAAGTGGATTCCGAGTCGCTGCTTATCGCCCTCAAAGGCGCCGAGCAGCCGCTGCGCGAGAAATTCCTGCGCAACATGTCTCAGCGTGCGGCCGATATCCTGCGCGACGATCTTGCCAACCGCGGCCCGGTTCGTCTGTCTCAGGTGGAAAACGAACAGAAAGCCATTCTGCTTATTGTTCGTCGTCTGGCGGAAACCGGCGAGATGGTGATTGGCAGCGGAGACGACACCTATGTCTAATGAGCTGCCGTGGAAGCGCTGGACGCCGGACGATCTGGCTCCTCCCCTCTCCGAGTTCACGCCAGCCGCGATCCCGACCGAGGAGCTTGACCCGGACGTCGAGCAGCCCGAGCTGAGCGAAGAAGAGCAGCAAGCACAGATGCTGGCTCAGCTGCAAATGCAGGCGCACGAGCAGGGCTACAATGCCGGTCTGAACGAAGGCCGACAGAAAGGCCACGAGCTGGGGTACCAGGAAGGTCTGTCGAAAGGGTTAGAGCACGGTATCGATCAGGCGCGCCAGCAGCAGGCGCCGATCCATGCCCGCATGCAGCAGCTGGTCAGCGAGTTTCAGCACACGCTGGACGCGCTGGACAGCGTGATTGCCTCGCGACTGATGCAGATGGCGCTGGAAGCCGCGCGTCAGGTGATCGGCCAGACGCCCGTGGTGGATAACACGGCGCTTATCAAACAAATTCAGGGTCTGCTTCAGCAGGAGCCGCTGTTCAGCGGGAAGCCGCAGCTGCGCGTCCATCCGGACGATCTGCAGCGCGTGGAAGAGAGCCTGGGCGCGACGCTAAACCTGCACGGCTGGCGCCTGCGCGGTGACCCGTCGTTACATCACGGCGGCTGCAAAGTCTCTGCCGATGAAGGTGACCTGGATGCCAGCGTCGCCACCCGCTGGCAGGAACTGTGCCGCCTGGCGGCACCGGGAGTCGTCTGATGACTGCGCGCCTCACCCGCTGGCTCACCACGCTCGACAACTTTGAGACGAAGATGGCGCAACTGCCATCTGTTCGTCGTTATGGGCGACTGACGCGCGCCACCGGTCTGGTACTGGAGGCCACCGGCCTGCAGCTGCCGCTGGGCGCGACCTGCGTGATCGAGCGTCAGGACGGTCTGGAAACGCGTGAAGTGGAAAGCGAAGTAGTCGGGTTCAACGGCCAGCGCCTGTTCCTGATGCCGCTTGAAGAGGTGGAAGGCATTCTGCCCGGCGCGCGCGTGTATGCCAAAAACACGTCTGGCGACGGGCTGCAAAGCGGGAAGCAGCTGCCGCTTGGCCCTGCCCTGCTGGGCCGCGTGCTGGACGGCAGCGGGAAGCCGCTCGACGGACTGCCCTCCCCGGACACCACCGAAACCGGCGCGCTGATCACCCAACCGTTTAACCCCCTGCAGCGAACCCCTATCGAGCATGTGCTCGACACCGGCGTGCGCCCGATTAACGCCCTGCTGACCGTGGGACGCGGGCAACGTATGGGCCTGTTCGCCGGGTCAGGCGTGGGTAAATCCGTCCTGCTCGGCATGATGGCGCGCTACACGCAGGCTGATGTGATCGTTGTAGGCCTGATCGGCGAACGTGGTCGCGAAGTTAAAGATTTCATTGAAAACATTCTGGGAGCGGAAGGCCGCGCCCGCTCGGTGGTCATCGCCGCGCCGGCGGACGTGTCGCCGCTGCTGCGTATGCAGGGTGCCGCGTATGCCACCCGTATTGCCGAAGATTTCCGCGACCGCGGCAAGCACGTGCTGCTGATCATGGATTCCCTGACCCGCTACGCGATGGCGCAGCGTGAAATCGCGCTGGCCATCGGTGAGCCACCGGCGACCAAAGGCTACCCGCCTTCGGTCTTCGCCAAACTCCCTGCCCTCGTTGAGCGCGCGGGGAACGGCATCAGCGGCGGCGGCTCCATCACCGCGTTCTATACGGTACTGACCGAAGGCGATGACCAGCAGGACCCGATTGCCGACTCCGCGCGCGCGATCCTTGACGGTCATATTGTGCTGTCGCGTCGTCTGGCCGAAGCCGGGCACTATCCGGCCATTGATATTGAAGCCTCTATCAGCCGCGCAATGACGGCGCTGATAACCGAGAAGCATTACGCCCGCGTGCGTAACTTTAAACAACTCCTCTCCAGCTTCCAGCGCAACCGCGATCTGGTCAGCGTGGGGGCGTATGCCAAAGGCAGCGACCCGATGCTCGACAAAGCGATTACCCTGTGGCCGCAGCTGGAGGCATTTTTGCAACAAGGCATTTTTGAACGCGCCGACTGGGAAGATTCAATTCAGGCACTGGAGCTGATTTTCCCGCAGGTGTAACACAGGTGGAGGGCGAAGGTCATGGCGCAAAACAGCGCGTTATCAACGCTGAAAGATCTGGCTGAAAAAGAAGTTGATGATGCCGCATTGCAGCTTGGCGCAATGCGACGCGGGTGCCAGCAGGCTGAAGAACAGTTGAAGATGTTGATCGACTATCAGCATGAATATCGCACCAACCTCAATACCGATATGACACAGGGCATTGGAAGCCAGCGCTGGATTAACTATCAGCAGTTTATCCAGACGCTGGAGAAGGCGATAGATCAGCATCGCCAGCAGCTTAACCAGTGGACCCAGAAAGTCGATACCGCGCTGAATTTCTGGCGTGAGAAGAAGCAGCGGCTGCAGGCCTGGCAGACTTTACAGGACCGACAGATCGCGGCAACGACCCTGGCGGAAAACCGTCTGGATCAGAAGAAAATGGATGAGTTTGCCCAGCGCGCATCAATGAGGAAACCGGAATGATCACACTGCAACAACTGCTGATGAGCGACAGCGACCTGTCAGGCGGCACGCAAACAGGGAAAGGCACCGACGGTGCACAGGACTTTCTCTCTCTGCTGGCGGGCGCCCTGTCGGACGCAACGGGCAAGGGCAAAGATGCGCCGCTGACCCTGGCTGACCTGAAAGCCGCCGGCAGTAAGCTGTCAAAAGAGGCTCAGGACGCCAAAGGGGATACCACCCTGCAGGCCAAAATTGCCGACCTGCTCTCGCGCCAAACCGCGCTGAATGGCAATGAAACGTCGCCCATCACCTCGCTTGATACGCTGGTTTCCGGGCTGGTTCCGCTGTCCAAAGGTGACGCACTGAAGACGCTCAATGCGGCAAACAGCAAGGATGACGGTAAAAGCGAGCTGAGCGAAGAAGAACTGGCCGGATTGAGCGCCCTGATGGCGATGCTGCCGCACCAGCAAACTACCGCCTCTCGCGTGGCGGGCAGTGACGGCGTTTCGGCCACCGCAACGCTGAATTCCGCGACGCTTTCGCACAATGGTGCGGACCAACCGTCCCTGAACGCGCCTGCGGGAAGCCATGATAAAGCGCAGAATTCTACGCCTTATCAGAGCCAGGTGAAAAATAACGAACCTGCCCTGTCGGGCAACGCGCCGACAACCCCGGCCCTGGCCGCGGCGGCAGAGAAGCAGGAGCTCGCCAGTTCCTCCTCCTCAGCCTCCCCAACGGCTACCCTGGCACCGATTATGTCCAGCCATGCGACCAGTCAGACGGCCGCTACCGTCGCCACCGCGCCGGTGTTAAGCCAGCCTCTGGGCACCCACGAATGGCAGCAATCCCTGAGCCAGCACATCACCCTGTTCACTAAACAGGGCCAGCAGACAGCCGAGCTGCGTCTGCACCCGGAAGATCTGGGTCAGGTGCAAATTTCGCTTAAGCTGGATGATAACCAGGCGCAGCTGCAGATGGTCTCTGCGCACAGCCATGTTCGTGCGGCGCTGGAAGCCGCGCTGCCGGTACTGCGGACCTCACTGGCGGAGAACGGCATTCAGCTTGCGCAGAGCAGCGTCAGCAGCGAGAGCTTTGCCGGGCAGCAGCAGTCCTCATCCCAGCAGCAGCACCAGGCTTCGCGTTCCGGCAACGCCGGCGGTTTTAATGAAGAGAGCGATGAACTACTGCCTGTTCCTGCTGCCCTGCAATCCGCCGCACGCGGTAACAGTGCCGTAGACATCTTCGCCTAAACGCCAGAGGTAGCGTGATTATCCCCGTCTTTTCCACGCTTTGACGACAGCAGGACACGGGATAATCACCTTATTAAGCTGTACCGAAACAGGAAGCTCGTATCAGATGACTGACTCCGCTATCACCAAAAAAAGTAAGCGCTCCATCTGGATCCCGCTGCTGGTGTTGATCACGCTCGCCGCCTGCGCCACCGCGGGCTATAGTTACTGGCGTATGCAGCAGAAACCTACCACCGCTGCAGCCAAAGCTGAAGCGCCGCCTCCGCCGGCTCCAGTTTTCTTCCCGCTGGATACCTTCACCGTCAATCTGGGTGATGCGGATCGTGTGCTTTATGTTGGCATTACGCTGCGCCTGAAAGATGAAGCCACTCGTTCACGTCTGAACGATTACCTTCCGGAAGTGCGCAGCCGCCTTCTGCTGCTGTTCTCTCGTCAGGACGCTTCGACGCTGGCCACCGATGTGGGTAAGCAAAAGCTGGTCGACGCCATTAAACAAACGCTGGCGATCCCGCTGGTAAACGGCCAACCTAAGCAGGAAGTCACTGACGTTCTGTATACAGCATTCATTCTGCGGTAACGACATGGGCGACAGTATTCTTTCTCAGGCAGAAATCGATGCGCTGCTCAACGGCGACAGCGATAACAATGATGATCCTAAACCGGGTATTGGCGGCGATAGCGATATTCGTCCCTATGACCCGAATACCCAGCGTCGCGTGGTACGTGAACGTCTGCAGGCGCTGGAGATCATTAACGAACGTTTTGCACGTCAGTTCCGTATGGGGCTGTTTAACCTGCTGCGTCGTAGCCCGGATATCACGGTCGGTGCGATCCGCATTCAGCCGTATCATGAGTTTGCCCGCAACCTGCCGGTGCCAACCAACCTTAACCTGATTCATCTGAAGCCGCTGCGCGGCACCGGTCTGGTGGTGTTTTCCCCAAGCCTGGTGTTCATCGCGGTGGATAACCTGTTCGGCGGCGACGGGCGTTTCCCGACCAAAGTAGAAGGTCGTGAATTCACCCACACCGAACAGCGCGTCATTAACCGCATGCTGAAGCTGGCGCTGGAGTCCTACAGCGACGCGTGGAAAGCGATTAACCCGCTGGAAGTGGAGTACGTCCGTTCTGAGATGCAGGTGAAATTTACCAATATCACCACCTCCCCGAACGATATCGTCGTTAACACCCCGTTCCACGTAGAGATCGGTAACCTGACCGGCGAGTTCAACATCTGCCTACCGTTCAGCATGATCGAACCACTGCGCGAGCTGCTGGTTAACCCGCCGCTGGAGAACTCCCGCAACGAGGACCAGAACTGGCGTGAGAACCTGGTCCGCCAGGTCCAGCATTCGCAGCTTGAGCTGGTGGCGAGCTTCGCCGATATCCCGCTGCGGTTATCTCAGATCCTGAAATTACAACCCGGTGATGTTTTGCCGATAGAAAAACCCGACCGCATTATTGCCCATGTGGATGGTGTCCCCGTGCTGACAAGCCAGTACGGCACGATTAACGGTCAGTATGCGTTACGCGTTGAGCACTTGATCAACCCGATTTTGAATTCGCTGAATGAGGAACAGCCCAAATGAGTGACATGAACAATCCGTCCGATGAAAACAGCGGAGCACTGGACGATCTGTGGGCTGACGCGTTAAACGAGCAAAAAGCGACCCCGGCCAAAAGCGCAGCGGATGCCGTATTCCAGCAGCTCGGCGGCGGTGATGTCAGCGGCACGCTGCAGGACATCGACCTGATTATGGATATCCCGGTTAAGCTGACCGTTGAACTGGGACGCACCCGCATGACTATTAAAGAGCTACTGCGCCTGACGCAGGGCTCCGTGGTAGCCCTTGACGGTCTGGCCGGTGAGCCGCTGGATATTCTGATCAACGGCTATCTGATTGCTCAGGGTGAAGTGGTGGTGGTGGCCGATAAATACGGCGTACGTATCACCGACATCATTACCCCGTCTGAACGTATGCGTCGTCTGAGCCGTTAAGCATGAAAACCCAGGCAACACTATCGCAACCTTCTGCCGTTCCCGGCTCGCCTCTGCTCCAGGTGAGCGGGGCGTTGTTCGGTATTATTGCCTTTATTCTTATCGCCGCCTGGCTGGCGAAGCGCTTTGGCCTGGCGGGTAAAACCGCCGGTGCCCGCGGCCTGAAGGTCAGCGCCAGCACCACGCTGGGGCCACGCGAACGCGTGGTCATCGTCGAGGTGGACGACGCGCGTCTGGTTCTGGGCGTAACGGCCTCAAACATCAGCGTATTGCATAAACTGCCGCCCGCCCCTGCTGTGGTGGACGAGCGTGCAGACGCCCCTGCGGATTTTCAGTCCGTCATGAAGAGTTTGCTTAAGCGTTCCGGGAGATCCTGATGCGCCGTTTGTTATCCCTGACGCTTGCGGGCGTTGGCCTGTTTGCTCCTGCGGTTTATGCACAGCTGCCCGGTCTGGTCTCCACCCCTCTCGCGGGCGGCGGACAAAGCTGGTCCCTTCCGGTCCAGACGCTGGTGTTCATCACCTCGCTGACGTTTATTCCGGCCATCCTGCTGATGATGACCAGCTTCACCCGCATCATCATCGTCTTTGGTCTGCTGCGAAACGCGCTGGGCACCCCTTCCGCACCGCCAAACCAGGTTCTGCTTGGGCTGGCACTGTTTTTGACCTTCTTCATAATGTCGCCGGTGATCGATAAGATTTATACCGACGCCTACCAGCCGTTCAGCGAAGATAAAATCTCCATGCAGGAGGCGCTGGATAAAGGCGCGCAGCCGCTGCGAGAATTTATGCTGCGCCAGACGCGTGAAGCCGACCTTGCCCTCTTTGCCCGTCTGTCCAACACCGGCGAGCTGCAGGGACCGGAATCAGTGCCAATGCGTATTCTTCTGCCTGCCTATGTCACCAGCGAGCTGAAAACCGCGTTCCAGATTGGCTTTACCATCTTTATTCCGTTCCTGATTATCGACCTGGTGATCGCCAGCGTCCTGATGGCGCTCGGGATGATGATGGTGCCGCCCGCGACCATTGCCCTGCCCTTTAAGATCATGCTTTTTGTGCTGGTCGACGGCTGGCAGCTGCTGGTCAGCTCGCTGGCGCAGAGTTTCTACAGTTAAGGAACGGCAATGACACCCGAATCGGTCATGATGATGGGCACGGAGGCGATGAAAATCGCGATTGCCGTTGCCGCTCCACTGCTGCTTGTCGCGCTGGTTACCGGTCTGATTATCAGCATTCTGCAGGCCGCCACGCAGATTAACGAAATGACGCTGTCATTCATCCCGAAAATCATCGCCGTTTTCGTGGCGATTATCGTGGCCGGGCCGTGGATGCTGAACCTGTTGCTGGACTATATGCGCAACCTGTTTACCAATCTGCCGTACATCATCGGCTGACCTGACGATGCTGCATTTCACCAGCGACCAGTGGGTTCAGTGGCTCGGCGTCTATTTCTGGCCGATGCTGCGCATCATGGCGCTGATCTCTACCGCCCCCATTCTTAGCGAGAAATCGATACCCAAGCGCGTCAAGGTGGGGCTGGGCATTATCATCTCCATTATCGTCGCGCCCTCTCTCCCCCCTGTGGATATTCCGATCTTCTCGGCGAACGCGGTGTGGGTCGCCCTGCAGCAGGTGATGATTGGCGTCGCCGTCGGCTTTACCATGCAGCTCGCCTTCGCCGCAGTGCGTACCGCAGGGGAACTGATCGGCCTGCAGATGGGGTTATCGTTCGCCACGTTTGTTGATCCCGGTAGTCATCTCAACATGCCCGTGCTGGCGCGCATTATCGATCTGCTCGCCATGCTGCTGTTCCTGTCGTTCAACGGCCATCTGTGGCTTATCTCCATGCTGGTGGATACGTTCCATACGCTGCCGATTGGCGAAAATCCGGTGAACAGCAACGCTTTCCTGGCGCTCACCCGCGCGGCGGGGCTGATCTTCCTGAACGGGCTGATGCTGGCGCTGCCGATCATCACCCTGCTGCTGACCGTCAACCTGGCATTAGGTTTACTGAACCGAATGGCGCCGCAGCTTTCGGTGTTTGTCATTGGTTTTCCGCTGACGCTGACGGTTGGAATTTTATTAATGTCATTACTGATGCCACTTATCGCTCCCTTCTGTGAACATTTATTCGGCGAGATATTCAACCTGTTAGCGGATATTGTCAGCGAACTGCCTCGTAAATAATAGCCCGCACTGTTGCTACTGTCTTTCTGAGGATATTCCTAAAATAAAACACGAAAAACATCTTCCAGGATATATCTGACGCGGTTTAATTGTTTCTAACCATCTCACAATACTTAATATTTACTTTACTTTAAGAAGATTCCTGGCAAATTATACGTAACTTTACGGGATAGTGAGTCCGCCTGAAAGTCTTTGTCATGCTCACAGGTTTATTATTTTTTTCCATCCCGTATGGCTGTTTTGAGCTCTCAGGCAGATGGTGAATTATCGTTACGCATTGAGTGAGGGTATGCCATGTCAACGATCATTATGGATTTATGCAGCTACACCCGGCTAGGGTTAACCGGGTACCTGGCAAGCAGAGGGGTAAGAAAGAGAGACATCAACGATGCACACACCGTTGACGAACTCGCAGCCGCTTGTGACGAACTAAAACCAGGCGTGGTGTTTATTAATGAGGACTGTTTCATTCACGATCCAGCCAACAGTCAGCACATTAAGCAAATCATTAATCAGCATCCTAAAACTCTGTTTATTGTTTTTATGGCGATCGCGAATATCCATTTCGATGAGTATTTGTTGGTCCGTAAAAATTTATTGATCAGTTCTAAATCGATTAAACCCGAGTCGCTGGATGACATTTTGGGTGATTATTTGAATAAAGAAGTTAAGAATGTAGGAGCGGTTAACTTACCCACCCTATCATTAAGCAGGACTGAATCAAGTATGCTGCGAATGTGGATGGCGGGACAAGGAACTATTCAGATCTCGGACCAGATGAATATTAAAGCGAAAACCGTTTCGTCACACAAAGGAAATATTAAACGGAAAATTAAAACGCATAATAAGCAAGTGATCTACCACGTGGTACGCCTGACCGATAATGTGACGAACGGGATTTTCGTCAACATGCGTTAGTCGCTTAAGACCCTGTGCACCCTACCTTTGATCTCTGGCCTGGCCAGAGATTTTTGCTTCTATGAGGTTGTCGGGCACGCGCTGTGCTACCCGACGCCGTGCTAGTCTGCCTTCTCAACAAAAATACCGTCCGGATGCCCCAGTTCGTTAAAAAACCAAATGCCGAGCGGGTAGTCTTCCAGTGATACCAGGTACATTGTACCTTCGCTAAACTCTTCAATTGCCAGCACCACGCCCGGGCGGCGTGGCCCACCGTCCGTTTTAACCGTTACCCGATCGTTGACCTTCATACATTCCTCCTCTGGTTTTGAGCCAGTGTAGAACAAAACGCAAAAACGCACATCGCCGCCCGGCGTGAATGGCGTTTTTATCTACAGTCTATACTTAGCGATGGACCCGGCTGAATGAGGAACCCCGCAATGAAGACCGATAAAGAGTACAGCGACACCATCAAGCGCGAAGTCGAGGTGGATGTCGATGCCCTGCTGGCCGCCATCAATGAGATCAGTGAGTCAGAAGTCCGCAGGACGGACGACAATTCGGACCACGTCATTGTTAACGGAAGGGATTATCACACCTATCGTGAGCTGGCCGAGGCCTTCGAGCTTGATATTCACGACTTTAGCGTGTCTGAAGCCAATCGGTAAGGCGAAAAAAATCCCGGTCATGGGGATGACCGGGATCAAAACTTGCTTATGCAAGAAGCACTTGAAAATTCGTTACACCAGGAAATCTGATGTACACGCCACACTATCCCCAACGAATTTGTCTGACAAGCATATATTCTTATGATGAATATAATATTTTTAACATAATGCTTTTTGTTATGAGCAATAACATACGCCGAATGCGGGTTTGCCAGGGACTGTTCCCATTTCTCCTGTTAACACTTCGGTCATTTTTTAGGAATTTTCTTAGAGCGCAACGCAGCTATCACGGGAGTCACTATGCCTTCACTGCGGGATACCTTGCTGATTTTTTCTGACCTGGATGGCTCGTTGCTGGATATTCATACCTATGAGTGGCAGCCAGCAATGCCCTGGCTGGACAGGCTACTGGATAATCAGATACCGGTTATTCTCTGCTGCAGCAAGACCGCGGCAGAGATGCTGGATATCCAGCAGGATCTGGGCCTGGAAGGCTTGCCGTTTATTGCCGAGAACGGCGCGGTAATTCAGCCTGACGTGCGTTGGGAGAAGGTTCAGCGCCAGATCAGGGGGATGACGCACCGGGATATTCGCCCGCGGGTCGAACACATTCGCCTGCAGACGGGCTTTAAGTTCACCACCTTTGACGACGTGGACGATCGCGTTATTAGCGAGTGGACCGGACTGACGCGCTACCGTTCGGCGCTTGCCCGCAAGCATGAAGCATCCGTCACGCTCATCTGGCGCGATACCGACGAGAAACTGGTTCAGTTTGAAGAGCAGCTGGCGCACAGCGGTCTGAAATGCCTGCAGGGAGCGCGCTTCTGGCATATTCTGGACGCCCGCTGCGGTAAGGACGTGGCGGTTAACTGGCTGATTGCGCAGTACCGCGAGCAGGAAGAGATCGAGCCCACCACGCTGGGGCTCGGCGACGGCCCTAATGATGCACCGTTGCTCGACAGCGTTGACTTCGCGGTGGTCATCAAGGGTATTAACCGCCAGGGCATCACGCTACGGGACGATAACCCCGGGCGGGTTTATCACACCCGGCAGCCCGGCCCCGTGGGCTGGCAGGAGGGACTGGATCACTTCCTGTCCTAATCCCGCCAGACGACCCGGTTACGGCCGCACTGTTTGGCCTGGTACAGCCGGGCGTCCGCCACGGACTGCAGCTGTTCGAACTCGTAGTTACCCGCTTCATCCGCGCTGCTGACCCCCAGCGATGCGCTGATGCGCAGAGTCGTGCTCTTCTTCACCAGGATCTCCTTGCTGTCGATCCGGCAGCGAATGCGCTCGGCGACGCCTCTCGCCTCTTCCAGACCAATCCCTGGCAGGACGATGCAAAACTCTTCCCCGCCTACACGCCCTGCCACATCATTTTTGCGTAGCGCGCTGGCAATCAGTCCTGCTGTATGCGATAGCACCTTATCACCGGCCTGATGGCCGAAGCGGTCGTTGATGTTCTTAAAATGGTCGAGATCGATCTGAATCACCGAGAACGGCAGCGACAGCTGGCGACAGGTTTCCGCCAGCAATTTGGCGCGATCGAACAGCGCGCCGCGGTTATTCAGCCGGGTAAGCGGGTCATGCCAGGCCTGCCACTGGAGCGAGTGCTGAAGCGTGTACATGTTACTCACCATCCGACGTATCACCAACCATGAGATCAACAGCATGGCGGTAAAGAGCGCCCACAGCAGCGCCAGAACAATACTGATGCTGCCGAAGTCGTCCTGCACTCCTTCGTGCAGGGTGTGGATCCGCAGGACAACGCCATCGAAGTGATCGAGCCGCTCCCAGCTAACAAAACGGCTACCGAGGCGGATCCCGCCGCCGGTAGCGTGCTCAATCGCCTGCGCAATCTGCGCCGTTTCGCGTTCGTCAAAATGGTTAACCGCGTTTTCCGCGTGGGCTGAGGTGGCAATCATATTGAGCCGGGTATCGTACAGCTGATACTCCCCCTCCGTTCGATCTTCCGTCGCATCGGCCAGCAGACGCTGCATCGTGCTCAACGTAAAATCCATCGCCACGACGCCGTACCAGTAATGATCGAAATAGATGGGAACGCTGGCGGTGATCGTACGTTCATCATTGGTCCAGGATGAAGGGGTAGAGATAAACCAGCGCACCGCGCGAGCGCGATTGTTCCGTTCCGACTGCTGGGTAAACCAGGACTGCGTGACCAGATGATAATAGCGGGAGGTGATATCACCCGCCTGGTCAGGTGTATCCGTGGAAACGAAAAATCCGGCGCGGGACACGTAAATCACGCGCGCTTCCGTTTGCGCTCTCGATGACGCCAGCCTGAGCAGATACCCCACTTCGAGCGCGGCAGAAATTTCGTGGCTGATGCGCTCGGCGTCACGATTCAGAAGCGTGGTTTTTTCGACGAACGCGTCCGAAACGCCATTAATGGGAAGGGTGCGTTTTTTATCAACGGCAAGCTGCCAGGTGGGGAGCGTGCGGACGGTGTTAAAGCGTGACACCGCGTTCTGTAATGCATCAAATGCCAGCGGTGTCTGGATTGCATCACGCATGCCCTGACGGAACAACAGCATCCTGTCCACGCTGTTCTGTAACTGCCTGTCCAGCGAACTGGCCACCGTATCCAGATGGTTGCGCTGGCTGGAGATATACGCCTCTTCGAGGACCACCACCTCACGCCAGGTCAGAAGCGTGGAAAACACCAAAACGACCAGAAAACAGAGATTAACAATCAACCCCGGATTGCTACGCTTATGCAGCCATTGCAAAAATGATTGTCTTACAACAAAGGTATCGCGCTGCACACACACTCCATGATGACGGCCTTACACCCGGTACGTGAGATAAAAACGCCCGGCAAAGCCGGGCGTTATGTGATTAAGCCTTGTCCCGCTTGTGCTGCCCGTCCCCCGGCTGAAGCTCATCTTCACGAAATGCTTCCCGCTTGATGCTATAGCCATCGTGCCACCGACATTCCACCATTCCGCTGGAATACCCGGTGACAATCATACGTGGGCCGCCCTTCTTAGGCTTAACTTCATCACTGACCAAAAAGACCATACCTGCCTCCTGTATCAGGGTGAAACTGTTTCAATTTAGACGAGGAATGGTCTTTTTGCATCCTGCCGCGGGTAACAATTAGTGCGACGTGCCGCGAATTTTCTCAACCAGCTTCACCGCCGCGACGACGATAGCGCCAATGATAAAGCCCAGCACAAGATTCAGCAGCGAAGGCAGAATCGCCGCGATAACGGCCCCCTGCGTGGAGGAGAAATGTTCGACGGCATGGTGCAGCGGCGCAATGCCGTGAACCACAATTCCGCCACCCACGAGGAACATCGCCAGCGTGCCCACCACCGACAAACTCTTCATCAGCCACGGGGCCAGCACCAGCAGGCTTTTGCCGATGCCTCTTGCTACCGCGCTCGATTTTTCCTCCAGCCAGTAGCCAATATCATCCAGCTTGACGATCAGCCCCACCAGACCGTACACGCCCACGGTGACCAGAATCGCGATGCCGGAGAGGATCAGCACCTGATTCAGGAGCGGTGCGTCGGACACGATGCCCAGCGTAATGGCGACAATCTCCGCGGACAGGATAAAATCGGTCCGAATGGCACCTTTGACCTTATCGCGCTCGAAGGTTTTCGGATCCTGCGCGGCCAGCGCTTCAAGACGCTGCTGGCGCACCTCCGGCGTATCGCTCTGCTTACGCGCGCTAAAGGAGTGCAGAACCTTCTCAACGCCCTCGAAGCAGAGAAATGCCCCGCCAATCATCAGTAACGGCGTGATGGCCCAGGGAATGAATGCGCTGATCAGCAGCGCCAGCGGCACCAGAATCACCTTATTCAGGAAGGAGCCTTTTGCTACGCCCCACACCACCGGCAGTTCACGGTTTGCCCTTACCCCACTCACCTGCTGGGCGTTAAGCGATAAATCATCTCCCAGCACGCCTGCGGTTTTCTTCGCCGCCAGTTTCCCCATCACTGAAATGTCGTCCAGTAAGGTGGCAATATCATCCAGCAATGTTAATAAGCTACTTCCTGCCAAAATCTTAATCCTTCATTTTTTGGTAATTAAGTGAATAGTATGGAGCAAAAGCGCCGACCCGGAAACAGGCACCTGACGTCAACAAAAAATTCACATCCGCTACACAATTAAAGGGCTCGCCAGCGCGATAGTTTTCGCGTTTACTATCAGCGAACTTTTTATTTCGTCGTGAGGGATTATGCGTTTCCGGCAACTGCTACCGCTCATCGGGGCACTCTTTTCGCTGTACATCATCTGGGGTTCAACCTACTTTGTCATTCGCATCGGCGTGGAAAGCTGGCCGCCGCTGATGATGGCGGGCATTCGCTTCCTCTCGGCGGGCATCCTGCTGCTGGCTTTCCTGCTGCTGCGCGGGCATAAGCTTCCCCCGCTGCGCCCGATGCTGAACGCCGCCCTGATCGGCCTGCTGCTGCTGGCGGTGGGTAACGGGTTTGTGACGATTGCCGAGCACCAGAAGGTCCCGTCCGGGATCGCCGCCGTGGTCGTTGCCACCGTACCGCTGTTTACCCTCTGCTTTAGCCGCCTTTTCGGTATCCGCACCCGCAAGCTGGAATGGCTGGGGATCGGTATTGGCCTGGCCGGCATTGTTCTGCTCAACAGCGGCGGTAACCTGAGCGGGAATCCGTGGGGCGCGGTGATTATCCTGATTGGCTCGATGAGCTGGGCGTTTGGTTCCGTCTACGGTTCGCGTATCGAACTGCCGACCGGCATGATGGCAGGCGCGATAGAGATGCTCGCCGCGGGGATTGTCCTGCTGCTGGCCTCCGCGCTGACGGGAGAAAAGCTGACCGCACTGCCGGACCTGTCGGGCTTTCTCGCGGTAGGGTATCTGGCGCTGTTTGGCTCTATCATCGCCATTAATGCCTATATGTTCCTGATCCGCAACGTCTCCCCGGCTGTCGCCACCAGCTACGCCTACGTCAACCCGGTCGTGGCCGTGCTGCTCGGGACGGGACTGGGGGGAGAAACGCTCTCACCTGTGGAATGGATTGCTCTTGGGATCATCGTGTTTGCCGTCGTGCTGGTCACGCTGGGCAAATATCTGCTGCCGGCAAAACCGGTCGTCACCCCTTGCGAGGTGGAGAAACCGTAAGCAGGTGAATGCCCTGCGTGTCGATCTGCGCGGTCTGGCCGCCGCCGCAGATCCACTCTTCCAGCCGTTCGCTCAGATCGGCATCGTTCAGCTTTAATCTGCCTCTCAGCGCACACTCCCAGACGATCAGCACCCGCCAGCCCTGCGCCAGCAGCGTGGTCAGATCCCGCCTGTCGCGCTCGACGTTCTTGCCAATCTTATCCAGCCAGAAATCAGTGCGCGTCGCCGGGACTTTAAACAGGTAGCAGTCGTGGTGGTGCCAGAAACAGCCGTGGGTAAAGATGATGCACTGCCAGGCGTCGATGACGAAATCGGGGCGACCCGCAAGCGCGGGATCCTGCACGCGGAAATCAAACCCCGCCTGCGTCAGCAGCCCGGCCAGTCGCTTTTCGATGGCGGTATCACGCGTGCCGATGGCACGCATGTTTTTGCTGCGCGTCGCCTTATCGTGAACATCCGTCATTGACGGCCTCACCCTGACGGAGCGCCACCGCCTGTCTGATGCGCGAGGCCAGCAGTTTGGCCACAGCGGCGAACGCGGGAACCACCACCGAATTACCAAACTGGCGGTACGCCTGGGTATCCGAGACCGGAATGCGGAAGCGATAACCCTGCGGGGTCTCAAATCCCATCAGCCGGGCGCATTCCCGCGGCGTTAAGCGTCGCGGACGGTGACGCTGATTATGCGGATCGTCGAAATCTTTTTCCCCCAGCGCCTTGTCCCACCCTCTGTCGATCAGGATTTCCGCGCCGTCTTTGTAGTAGCGAGCAGACAGCGTGCGGGTCACGCTGTGCGGATCGTTCGGGTTTACCATCCCAAAACCGAAGCCGTTACCCTTTGCCTGATGTTTCTTGGCATAGCGGTAGAGGTATTTCCACAGCACCGGGGTGAGGATAAATTTCGCGTCAACGACGGGTTCCAGCAGGTCGGCCACCGTAGGACGCCGCTCGGGATACAAAGACGGGATATCCCGCAGGGTGAAATCCCCCTTGAGATTGAGATCGCGGCGGAAACCCACCAGCACGATACGTTCGCGGTGCTGGGGCAGGAAATGTTTCCCATCAATGATTTTGGGATCGTCCGCGCCCATGTCCTGTGAATCGGCCACGTCATAACCCAGCTCATCCAGCGTTTGCATGATAATGCGGAAGGTTTTCCCGCCGTCGTGGCTTTTTAAGTTTTTGACGTTTTCCAGTACAAAAATGGCCGGACGACGGGCGTCAATAATGCGCGCCACGTCAAAAAACAGCGTTCCCTGGGTATCACAGGCGAAACCGTGGGCGCGTCCAAGCGCATTCTTTTTGGAGACGCCGGCCAGCGAGAAAGGCTGACACGGGAAGCCGGCCAGCAGCACATCATGCGCCGGGATCGTCTGACGAATGTGTTCGGCGGCCTGTTCATCGCTCACGCCGCTTTTATGGCTCAGGGTGACATCGCGGATATCCGCGTTGAAATGATGCTCGTGCGGATCGCAGTACCAGTTCGCCTTGTAGGTACGCACGGCGTGTTTGTTCCACTCGCTGGTAAACACGCACTGGCCGCCGATGGCTTCAAAACCGTGCCGAATGCCGCCGATACCGGCAAACAGATCGATAAAGCGGAAGGCATAGTTCGGGTGCGCGGCAGAAGGACGCGGAAGCAGGTTTTGCAGATAACGAAATTCGCCTTCGCTCAGGCGACGCCCTGCGCGGTCGCTGGTCAGCAGACGTTTAAGGATCGCCGGGCTCCAGTGGCTCTCGCCGTGCGCCACCAGCAGACTGGCCAGCGTTTTAGCATCATAGATATCCAACAGCTGGCGCAGTAAGGCCTGCACCGTTGCCGTTGATTTCTCAGCCTGCGCGGGCGCGGGCTCTGTCACTGATCGATTTTCCTGCATTCTTTTAACCGGAGAATAAAGACTGGGAACAGATTACCACAGTTCAGTTGCGCAAACTGCGACGGAAGCGGTTCAACACCTGGCTATCCAGCCCGATGCAGTCGCCGTGTAATTCGGCGCTGAGTTTCGCCATAAACTGGATCAGGAAATCGGCATTGTGACGTGCCAGCTCGCGGCCCATTTCCGTTTGCATTGTATCAGGCAATCTCAACAGCTTGGTCTGAAAATGGTCGAGGGCAAACGCACGGTCGTCGAGGGGACGCGCATCGGCAAAGGGATCGTCGGCGTCAAAAAGCGGCACGCCCAGCGCGCCCGAGATGGCAAAGACGCGCGCCAGGCCAATAGCGCCTAACGCTTCCAGCCGGTCAGCGTCCTGCACAATTTTGGCTTCTATACTTTGCGGCGCAATGCCGGCGCTGAAGCTGTGTGCCTCAATCGCGTGCGCAACGGCGGCAGCGTGCTCTGGCGGAAAGTCCGGGAAGTCGCGGCGCAGAATGTCACCCGTCTTGCGTGCTGCCAGCTCTGATGACCGGCTGCGTTCGGGATGGTTCTTCGGCAGGCTGACAATATCGTGAAAATAGCATGCGGTCAGGATCACCAGCGGCTCCACCGTGTGGTGAACCATGATTTTTTGCGCCGTCATCCAGACCCGTCGAAAATGCGAAATGTCATGTGCGGTATCGTCGGTGCTGTGGTTTTCCTCGAGCCAGCGCTCAAATCTGTGCTGCCACCGGGCAAGTTCCATCGTCATGTCCTGTTTGTTTAATGAGAGTGAAATATAAAATAGCTGAATTAAAACAATTTAAAAATAGAATTCCGAAATACTTAACAATAATTACACCATATAAATTCAATGAATTAATTCACTTGAATAATAAAGAGATTAATAGAAATATTTAGCAATATTTCATCGAATTTAATTACATTTATTTTTGAAACTAAATAACATCTTCTGGAATAGTATCGACCCTGTAATTACGGAGAGTGATTACATATATTCATATAAATTATCTTTTAAGGGAATATATAATGAAAAGAAAAGTTCTGGCAATTCTGGTACCCGCGTTATTAATGGCAGGCGCAGCAAATGCGGCTGAGATGTACAACAAAAACGGCAACAAAGTTGACCTGTACGGCAAAGTCGATGCGCGTCACACCTTCTCTGACAACCCTGGCGACGACGGTGACGAAACCTATGTGCAGATTGGTTTCAAAGGCGAAACCCAGATCGCTAACGACCTGATCGGTTACGGCCAGTGGGAATACAAAACCTACGCTAACGATACCGAAGGCGCGGGTGACAAATCCTTTAACCGTCTGGCATACGCTGGCCTGAAATATGGCGAATACGGTTTATTTGATTATGGCCGTAATTACGGTGTCGTGTATGACGTAGAAGCCTGGACCGATATGCTGCCGGTATTTGGCGGTGACTCTTACACCTGGACCGATAACTTTATGAACGGTCGTGCTAACGGTCTGGCAACCTACCGTAACCAGGATTTCTTCGGTCTGGTTGAGGGGCTGAATTTCGCGCTGCAGTATCAGGGCGCGAACGAAGGCCAGGATGCAACAGAAGATCAGGAAGGCACGAAAAACGGTCATAAAGACGTACGCTTCCAGAACGGCGACGGCTTCGGCATGTCTACCTCTTATGACTTCTCTGGCGATCTCTCCGGCCTGAGCCTGGGTGCTGCGTACTCGTCTTCTGACCGTACTAACGCACAAGAAGCTGCGGGGGTGAATAATGCGCGCTTTGCCAGCGGTAAAACAGCAGAAGCATGGACCATTGGTGCGAAATATGATGCCAATAACGTCTACCTGGCGATGATGTATGCTGAAACCCGCAACATGACGCCATACGGTGATTATGGTATTGCAGATCAGACTCAGAACTTCGAAGCGGTAGCACAGTACCAGTTCGACTTCGGCCTGCGTCCATCCCTGGCATGGGTTTACTCCAGGGGCAAGGACATGACTTATCCAGGCAACGCCAGCAACCCTCAGGGTCAACATGGCGACATGGACCTGGTTAACTATATCGACCTGGGTATGACCTACAGCTTTAACAAGAATTTCTCTACCTATGTTGACTACAAAATCAACATGCTGGACAACGATGATAGCTTCTACGAAGCCAATGGTATTTCCACCGATGACATCGTTGGCGTAGGCATGACCTACCAGTTCTAATCTCCAAAAATATCAAAGGCCGCAATTGCGGCCTTTTTTATATCTTCACTTTATATTACGGCGCTTCCTGCAGCGCCACGCGGATAAACCCGTTATTCTGCGCCAGCAGTTCATGGGCTTTCCACGCATCCAGCCCTGTCAGCACCATTAATACCGCCGTCTTACAGTGATGGTTACAGCTCTCCAGCGCGGCTTTTGCCTCCGTCCTGCTGCATCCCCCCGCTTCCATCACAATCGCGATTTGTCGTTCAGCCCATTTGGTTGTGCCTGCCTCAAGATCCACCCGCAAGTTGCTGTAAACCCGTCCGGTTCGGACGGCCAGCCCGGTGGCGATCATCGAGAGGATCATTTTCTGCGCAATCCCCGCTTTGGTGTTGAGATAGCCTGCGACGACGTCGGCCCCCAGCTCCGGAGCGATAACCATGCTCGCCAGCTGTGCAGCTTCACTTTGCGCATCACCGGTAATAATGGCGACCGGTGAACCCAGCGACCACGCATGGCGCATTGCCCCCCAGACCCACGGCGTTTTTCCGCTGACGGTCACGGCCAGCATCATATCGTGTTCACCAAACTTGATGGCCTGCAAATCGGCAACGCCATTCTCGTAGCTCCCTTCCCCCTCTTGTGCCGTAACGGCCACCACCGGGGTTTTGCCCGGCGCATAATCATCGGCAACCTGTTGCGCAATGCGCCCTGACGGCCCAGCGCCAACGATGACCAGTCGACCGCCGTGGCTGAGCGTCGCAGCGGCGTTGTCCACCACGCGGGCGAGAGTAGGTAAACAGGGGGTAATCGCAGCAGAAATGAGTGCATCATCCTGGTGAATGACTTTCAGCATGTCCAGCGTGGACAATCTATCAATATTCATCGTGCTGGCGTGCCGTCTTTCCTTGACCGAACCGGTAAGCATAATGCTCATAAACAGCCTCCTTATTATGAGTACCCACACACTATAAAGTGTTTTATATAGATGACCTGCGAGGAGGGTCACGAAAAGAGGACCAAATCCACGCCTTTACATGGCTTTAAGAAAAGCGCGTCATCGGCGATAATTACCCCTTTCTTAATCATCGCGGAGTGTTGATGAGCGATTTGCAGCCTTTCCTTTCGACGCGCAAGCGCCCCATGAAACTGAACACGCTGGTCACGTTGATGGTGTGCGCGATTATTGCCTCTGTGCTGCTGGTGGTCTTTGCGCTTTACTCCGTACAAATCACCCGGGCGACCCGCGATGATGTTAAAGACACTGCGCTCGGCATTGCCCGCACCCTCGCCGACAGCCCCGAGATACAGCGCGGCCTGATGCAGGCACCGCAGGAGAATATTATTCAGCCCATCGCCCAGGCGGTGACAAAACGAAACGATCTGCTGTTCACCGTGGTCACCGATATGCGCGGGATCCGCTATTCACACCCGAACGAGGCGCTGCTGGGGCTGCATTTTATCGGCGATGATTTAACCCCCGCGCTGGAAGGCAAAGAGAACGTATCGGTTAACCGGGGCGCGCTCGCCGAAGCGCTGCGCGTTTTTACGCCCGTCTACGACGGCCAGCACGAGCAGATCGGCGTGGTGGTGGTCGGTATCTCCCTGAATAAGGTTGAAGAGCAGATTGCCCGCGGGCGGCTAAACGCCGTCTGGACCATTTTATTCAGTATTTTTATGAGCTCCATGGCAATTTGGGGCCTGGTGCGGGTACTGAAACGCATCCTGTTCGGACTCGAACCTTACGAAATTTCCGCCCTGTTCGAACAACGTCAGGCGATGCTACAGTCGCTTCGGGAGGGGGTGCTGGCCGTCGATATTCACGGACGGGTGACGATGATCAACCAGACCGCCAGAGAAATATTGCTTCTCCCCTCCGGCAAGCAGACCGAAAACGCCAGCGCGCCCCTGCTGGCCAGCCTGCGTGAAGTCTCAAAGACGGGCGTCGCGCGCCAGGATCAGGAGATCAGCTGTAACGGGCGTCTGTTGCTGTGCAATATGGTGCCCGTTAAAAGTCAGGATCGGGTGATCGGCGCCATCACCACCTTCCGTGATAAAACGGAAATCAGCCAGCTGATGCAGCGTATTGATGGCATGGTCAACTATGTCGACGCCCTGCGCAGCCATACGCACGAGTTTATGAATAAACTGCATGTGATCCTGGGCCTGCTGCACATGAAGCGCTACGACAAGCTGGAAGAGTACATCCTGCAGACGGCACAAAATTACCAGACGGATATCGGTACGATACAGAGCAAGGTAAAATCCCCGGTTATCGCCGGGTTCCTGCTGGGTAAAATCAACCGGGCGAAAGAAGCGGGCGTCACCCTGACGCTGGCAGATGAATGCCAGATACCGGATACAGCGAGTGAAGAGCAGGTCGCGGTGCTGATCACCGCGCTGGGTAACCTCATTGAAAACGCGCTTGACGCGATGGAAGGACAGCAGGAAGGTGAGATCGGCCTGCTGCTGCATTATCAGAATGGCTGGCTAAGCTGTGAAGTCAGCGACGATGGCCCCGGCATTGATCCCGCTCAGCTGGAGTCTATTTTTACCAAGGGCTTCTCAACAAAAGGTGAAAACCGCGGCGTTGGGCTGTTCCTTGCTCGCCAGCAAATCCAGAACCTCGGCGGCGATATCACCGTCGAGTCTGAGCCAGGCGTATTTACCCAATTTTTTGTTCACATCCCCTGGGATAGCGAGAGGAATATCGCGTGATAAATGTATTAATTGTCGATGATGACGCCATGGTAGCCGACCTCAACCGTCTGTATGTCAACCGTGTTGAAGGTTTTAGCTGCTGCGGCGTCGCCTCCACGCTAAACCAGGCCGAGGCCATCATTAATAACCCCGGGCAGCCTGTCGATCTGGTGCTGCTGGATGTCTATATGCAGCAGGATAACGGTCTGGATCTGCTGCCCGTTATTCGCGCATCCGGTCGCCCAATCGATGTGATTATGATCTCGTCCGCTGCCGACGCCGCCACGATCCAGACCTCCATTCATTACGGCGTGGTGGATTATCTGATCAAGCCGTTCCAGTTCCCCCGCTTTGAAGAGGCGCTGAACGGCTGGAAGGCAAAGCACAATCTGATGGGTTCGCACCAGTATTATGAGCAGGCCGACGTCGACCGGCTGATCCACGGCGGGGCGCCGGAACTGGCCGACAGTAAAAAGCTGCCGAAGGGGTTAACGCCGCAAACGCTGCGCACGATTTGCCAGTGGATTGACGCTCACCCGGAGACGGAGTTTTCTACCGATGACCTGGCAAACGCCGTCAATATTTCCCGCGTGTCCTGCCGTAAGTACCTGATTTGGCTCGCGCAAATCAATATTCTGTTCACCAGCATTCATTACGGCGCCACCGGCCGGCCGGTGTATCGCTACCGTCTCCAGCCGGAGCAAACCGGCCTGCTCAAGCAATACTGTCAGTAACGCGGTAGTCGTTATCCAGCAGAGTAAAGCGGAAGTGGTGCATCGAGGAGATCACCACTTCTTTTGTTTTGGTCACAAAGATGGCTTCAATATCGGGGCGCGCGCGCAGGGCGGCACAGCCCTTCTCCACGCCCATGCCGTACATCAACGTGGTCCAGATATCGCCGTCGATGGAGTCTTTCGAAATAATCGTCACGCTGTCCAGTTCGTTGTCCAGCGGATACCCGGTGCGCGGATCGAGAATGTGGTGATAGCGCCTGCCGTTTTGTTCGAAGTAGCGCTCGTACGTTCCCGACGTCACGACGGACAGGTTCTCTACGGTCATCGTGCCGATCAGCGCGTCACCGGCGAACGGTTTTTTCAGCCCCACGCCCCAGCCGCCTTCCGGCGAGCCTAACGTCTGGATGTTTCCGCCAAGGTTGATCAGCCCCAGCTCAGCCCCCTCTTTACGAAGGTAATCACGCACCCTGTCGGCGATATAGCCTTTGGCGATGGCCCCCAGATCGATCTCCATCCCCGCCCGGGTCAGAAACACGCTGCTGCTGGCCTCATCAAGGAGAACATCCTCTGGGCGGGTCATCGCCAGCAGCGACGCGATTTCATCGGCAGGCGGAACGCTGTCCCCCTGAAAACCAATCTTCCAGCGCTTCACCAGCGGACCGATCGCCAGATTAAAGGCGCTGTCCTTGAGCAGGCTTGCCGCTTTTGCACAGCGGATCAGCTCAAACACCGGTCGGCTGACGGTAACCGGATGCTGACCGGCCGCGTGATTGATGTCCATCACCTGCGAGTGCGCTCGGTTGACGGTGAGCAGGTCTTCGTACTGTTTGATCAGGCGAAACACGCGGGACGCGAGGGCTTCGTCATGGGAGAAGAGCTTCAGGAGGATGGGTGAGCCCATCAGGACGGCGGAGTAGCTGTAAACGCGATGGCTATCAGGCATGGTATGAGTCCTCAGATGTAGCCCCGGCAAGCACCGCGCCGCCGGGGAAAATGCCGGATAGCGCTGCGCGCATCCGGCCTACATAGCAGGTGCCTTACCTCTTTTTCGAACGCATAGCCGCCTGATGTCCTGCAAGGGTACCAAAAATAATGATATCTGCCACCGCGTTACCGCCGATACGGTTACCGCCGTGGATCCCGCCGACCACTTCACCGGCCGCAAACGCCCCTGGCAGCACGTTGTGGTTGCTGTCCAGCACGCAGGTTTCGGTGTTGATGGTCACGCCGCCCATGGTGTGGTGCACGCCCGGCGCAATCTGAATGGCGTAGAACGGCCCTTCGTTGATCGGTGCACGCAGCGCGGTGGTACGACCAAAATCGTCATCGTGCTGTTTCTCAACGAAACCGTTGTAACGTTCCAGAGTCGCGAGGAAAGCGTGGTAATCCATGCCGAGCGCTTCCGCCAGGGCTTTCGGCGAGCTAGCGCTGGTCACGAAACCTTTGGCAATGTACTCATCCGCGGCTTTATTTTTGGCGCGTACATGCTCGTCAAAGACGATGTAAGCGTATTTCTCCGGCAGCGCGATGATTGACGCCGAGACTTTATCGCGGGTCGACATTTCGTTGTAGAAGCGCTCCCCTTTCTGATTGACCAGAATCGCCCCGCCGCCGCGGATGGATTCGGAAATCAGGTACGAGGTTTTCTGCTCGACGGTTGGGTGAATTTGGATTTCGCCCATATCCACAGTGCCCGCCCCGATACGCTCCAGCAGCGCGATGCCGCCGCCGGTAGCCCCTTTGTGGTTGGTGGTGACGAACCCTTCCAGATCCGGACGGTATTTCACAACCATCTGGCTGTTGGCGCTGAAGCCGCCGGTTGCCACAATCACGCTTTTCGCTGCCACGGTGATGGTTTCATTCTCTTCGGTGGTCAGGCGCACGCCGGTGACTTCACCGTTTTCGAAGAGGATGTCGCTGACGGAGGTATCCAGCATCACCTCGATGTTGCGTTTGTTAACGTTACGCACCAGGCCGCTAATCAGGTAACCGCCCACCGCAGAACCGTCTTTTGGACGGTGAGTACGGTCGATGCTCATCCCGCCGGTGGTGGTGATGTCGTTTAGCATAATGCCGCGGGTTGCCAGCCACTCAATTGCCTGCGGCGCATTCTCGACAAAGCGACGCAGCAGTTCAGGGTTGTTCTTGTTGCCGCCGCCTTTCAGGCTTTCCTGGTAGAACAGCTCTTTGCTGTCCTGAATGCCCTTCACGCGCTGGAAGCGGGTTTCAGCGGCGTTCATACCGGCGGAGGCTTTAATGGTGTTCCCGCCGATGGTTGGCATTTTCTCGACAATCAGCACGCTCGCACCTTCGTCGTGCGCCTGAATCGCCGCCGCCAGACCGGCGCCGCCGCTGCCGACAACCACCACATCCACGCTGCGGGTTTCATTCGGGTCAACGCCCTCTTCCGCTGCCAGCGCTTTGCTGGATTTTAGCATCGCTTTAGAGACCGCTTTCTTCACTGCTTCACTCTGGCTGGTTGCGCCGGTGATGGCATCCACGTGCGGGGTATTAGCGTCCAGAATGCGGGAACGGATCTCTTCAAAGCTGGTCACAAACTCAACGTCTTCACTCGGGCCGGAGGCCAGCTCGATGTCCGCAATGCGGTCGGTTTCCAGGCTGACGTTAATCACCAGTTCGTTAGCGTCATCCTGCACTTTCTCAGCAAAGGTACCCGGTTTGAATTTGGATTCGCCCATGCTCATGTCGCGGATCATCGCTTCTACCAGCGAGAAGCGCCACAGCGGTTCAGGAATGCTCAGCGCCTCGCGTTTGGTGCTGTCCATAAACAGCTCAAGGCTTTCGCCAGCCGCGATACGGTCTGTCCAGTCCGGATAAGCGATGGTGGCGCGGCCCACGGCAATCAGGTCGTAACCGTGGTCAAGCGCTTCATTCACGTCTGAAGCATTCACCACGCCGCCCACGCCCATGACCGGAACCTGCGCCAGCGTTTCAGAACGCATCGCGCAGTATTTTTCGATAAGCGGGGTGGGATCCTGGGTGTCGACAATGGAAGGACGCAGGGTCGCGCCGACGGAGAAGTGCAGGTAGTCCACGCCGCGTGCCGCCAGCTTTTCCAGCAGGTACATGGTGTCGTCAAAGCGGATGCCCGGGATTTCCATCTCTTCAGGGGAGAAGCGGTAGCCAATAATAAACGCGTCGTCCGCGTACTGGCGCACCATCTTATGGGTGATATCCAGCACCGCCAGCGGGAACTTCGCGCGGTTATCGCGGCTGCCGCCCCACTCGTCATCGCGCTGGTTTGAATTCGGTGAGTAAAACTGCTGAATCAGATAGGTATTCGCCCCGTGGATTTCCACGCCGTCGAAACCGGCCTGGATGGCGCGGCGCACGGCCTCACCAAACTTGCCGATCATGCCTTCCACTTCTTCAGCGGTCAGAGCTACTGGCGTTGCGGCACCTTCACGCGGCGCAGCTACGGCGCTCGGGCCAACCGGGGTACGACCGCCAATCAGTTTCGGGTCAACCATGCGGCCGCCGTGGTAGATCTGCAGCAGCGCCTTAGAGCCTTTGGACTTAATGGCCTCTGCGATTTTCGCCAGCCCGGCAATTTTCTCGTCATTATCAATACCGATTGCGCCCGGGAAGGCGAGGCCGAGATCGTCGACGAAGCAGCACTCCACAATGATGGTGCCGATACTGCCGGAACGGGCACGATAGTACTCCACCAGTTCACTGGTAACGGTGCCGTCGTAATAGCCGGTACAGGTGGTCATAGGGGCCATTAACAAACGGTTTTTCAGTTCAGTACCATTCGGTAATGTGAAGGGGCTAAGAATGCGTTCGTTAGTGCTCATAATAGAAACTCCAAACTTTAAAAATTAAGAATTCGTTATCGGATTGGTTTTTTAGTTCGTCGTTATTTGCCGATGTCATGATATTAATATAATGATTTTTTTAGCTTCTAAAGTTATTACGTTAGTTAAAAAACTATTTAATCCCTGCAATAACACAAATAACACATTGGTGTTAGAGAATGTAATTCAGTCATTCACAATAATTTAAAATTCGTTAAATGATTAATGGTAAAACCATTTCACCATAACACATAAAAACCGTTTAAAATCAATAGAATGAAAAATAACAAAAGGTAAACATGTTACAAGAATGATAAAATTTACTCATAAAATACGTAATACCCATATACGCCTGAGTGGTTATTAATAAAAGCATAAAAATAACGCTGCAATTCTGTTTTTTTGATCCCGATCAATAGTTATGGCATCCAAAAGCGCAATATAAAAACATCATCATTTTTTAATTTAGCGCCTCAATAAAAGCGTTAAATTGCTATTACTGAAAATACAAAACAGCATCTTTAATAACTAAAAAAAGCAAAGAAACTTAAGAAAGTGATTTTGTTTTTCAGTGCAGCCGAATTTTTGACAACTTAAGACGTGAAACTATGAATACAAAAACTGCTGTAACGCCCCCTGTGGCGAACCAGGCATCAAATGGAAACGCAAAACGATTGCTGATGATGGCGTTACCCATCATCGTCGCCGTACTGCTGCTGTTTGTTCCGGTACCGGAAGGACTGCCTCCTTACGCATGGCACTACTTCGCCATCTTCGTCGGCGTGATCGTCGGTTTGATCTTCGAACCCCTGCCGGGTGCGGTGATCGGTCTGACCGGCGTGGTCGCCATTGCCCTGTGCAGCCAGTGGGTGCTGTTCAGCCCTGAGCAGCTGGCTGACCCGAAATTCAAGCTGGCAGGCGCCTCCTTTAAGTGGGCGGTGAGCGGGTTTGGTAACTCTACCGTCTGGCTGATTTTCGGTGCCTTTATGTTCGCCGCAGGCTATGACAAAACCCGCTTCGGCCGCCGTCTGGCGCTGATTCTGGTGAAATACCTTGGCCGTCGCAGCCTGACGCTCGGTTACGCGATTACGTTTGCTGACCTGCTGCTGGCACCGTTCACCCCATCCAACACCGCGCGCAGCGGCGGGACCATCTACCCGATTATCGCTAACCTGCCGCCGCTGTACGGTTCTAAACCGAACGACCCAAGCGCGCGTAAGATTGGTTCTTACCTGATGTGGGTGGCGATCACCGCGGCCTGTATCACCAGTTCAATGTTCCTCTCCGCCCTCGCGCCGAACCTGCTGGCCCTGGCGCTGGTGAAAAGTACGGTTGGTATCGACATCTCCTGGGGCACCTGGTTCCTCGCCTTCCTGCCGCTGGGTATCCTGCTGATTCTGGCCATGCCGCTGCTGGCCTACTGGTTCTACCCACCAGAAGTGAAGGTGAACAACGAAGTGCCGCTGTGGGCGACCCGTGAGCTGGAAAAACTCGGCAAACTGTCCCGCAATGAAATCCTGCTGCTGGTGTTCGTGTGCTGCGCGCTGCTGATGTGGATCTTCGCCGCCGCGTGGATTGAACCCGCTATGGCTGCCCTGCTCATTGTGGGCCTGATGCTGTGGACCGGCGTGCTGGAGTGGAACGATATCACCGGTAACAAAGCCGCATGGAACACCTTCGTCTGGTTCGCGACCCTGGTTGCGCTGGCGGATGGCCTCTCCTCTACCGGCTTTATCAGCTGGTTAGGCAAAGAAGGCGGTCTGTTGATGAGCGGTATCTCTCCGGGCGTGGCGACCATCGTCCTGCTGCTGGCGTTCTACCTGCTGCACTACCTGTTTGCCAGCACCACCGCGCACACCACGGCGCTGCTGCCAGCGATGCTGACCATCGCCTCCACCATTCCGGGCATGAATATGGAAGTGTTTGTTCTGCTGATGGTGACCTCGCTGGGCGTGATGGGGATCATCACCCCGTACGGTACTGGCCCAAGCCCGATTTACTACGGTAGCGGCTACCTGCCAACCAAAGACTACTGGCGCCTCGGCACCATCTTCGGTGCCATCTTCCTGGCGGCCCTGCTGCTGATTGGTTATCCGTGGATGTCCATGATGTTCTGATTCCTGACCGCCGGACTTCTCCTCCGGCGGTTTTATTTTTGTGGAGCAATACGCTATGTCAAAAAAACCGTTTATCTACCAGAACCCCTTCCCTCTTTCGCATGACGACACCGAATACTACCTGCTGACCAAAGAGCACGTCTCCGTTGCCGAATTCGAAGGCCAGGAGATCCTGAAAGTGGAGCCGGAAGCGCTGACCCTGCTGGCGCAGCAGGCCTTCCACGACGCCGCATTTATGCTGCGTCCTTCCCACCAGAAGCAGGTTGCCGCCATCCTCAACGACCCGGAAGCCAGCCAGAACGACAAGTACGTTGCCCTGCAGTTCCTGCGCAACTCTGAAATTGCCGCAAAAGGCGTGCTGCCAACCTGTCAGGATACCGGCACCGCTATCATCATGGGTAAAAAAGGCGAGCGCGTCTGGACCGGCGGCGGTGACGAAGCGGCCCTGAGCCAGGGCGTGTATAACACCTACATTGAAGATAACCTGCGCTACTCGCAGAATGCGGCGCTGGACATGTATAAAGAGGTGAATACCGGAACCAACCTGCCGGCGCAGATCGATCTCTACAGCGTGGACGGGGACGAATACAAATTCCTGTGCATGGCAAAAGGCGGCGGTTCTGCCAACAAAACCTATCTGTACCAGGAAACCAAAGCGCTGATCACCCCGGCAAAGCTGAAAAACTATCTGGTTGAGAAGATGCGCACTCTGGGAACTGCGGCCTGCCCGCCTTACCATATAGCGTTTGTGATTGGCGGTACGTCAGCGGAAAGCACGCTGAAAACCGTGAAGCTGGCCTCCACGCGCTACTACGACGCGCTGCCAACCGAAGGTAACGAACACGGCCAGGCATTCCGCGATGTTCAGCTCGAACAAGAGCTGCTCCAGGAAGCCCAGAACCTCGGCCTCGGCGCGCAGTTTGGCGGTAAATACTTCGCCCACGATATCCGCGTGATCCGCCTGCCGCGCCACGGCGCCTCCTGTCCGATCGGCATGGGCGTCTCCTGTTCCGCAGATCGCAACATCAAAGCGAAAATCAACCGCGACGGGATCTGGATTGAAAAACTGGAGCACAACCCGGGCCAGTACATTCCTGAATCACTGCGCCAGCAGGGTGAAGGCGACGTGGTGAGCATCAATCTGGACAAACCGATGAATGAGATCCTGGCGCAGCTCTCCGCTCACCCGGTCTCTACCCGCCTGTCGCTGAACGGTACCATCATCGTGGCGCGCGACATCGCCCACGCGAAGCTGAAAGAGTTGCTGGATAACGGTGAGGAACTGCCGCAGTACGTCAAAGATCATCCGATCTACTACGCAGGCCCGGCCAAAACGCCGGAAGGCTACGCGTCTGGCTCACTCGGCCCGACCACGGCGGGACGTATGGACTCGTATGTGGACTTACTGCAGTCCCACGGCGCCAGCATGATCATGCTGGCGAAAGGCAACCGCAGCCAGCAGGTGACAGACGCCTGCCATAAGCACGGCGGCTTCTACCTGGGCAGCATCGGCGGCCCGGCGGCGGTGCTGGCGCAAAACAGCATTAAGAGCCTGGAGTGCGTCGCGTATCCTGAGCTGGGAATGGAGGCCATCTGGAAAATTGAAGTCGAGAACTTCCCGGCGTTTATCCTGGTGGATGACAAAGGCAACGATTTCTTCCAGCAGATCCAGAACCAGCAGTGTAAAGGCTGTTCACAGCGCTGAGATTTCCCATAATGCTGCCAGCAGCGACAGCGTATCGTTAATCAACTCGCGCTTGTCGCTGCCCTGTATGGAGAATAGTTTTCTTATTCTCCATACACGCCATACAAACGCTTTTTCTTCATTTTAGCCAGCCCGTTACATTTATGGTGGCTGACCCGTTTTGGTGTGATGTGATATCTTTCGGCCACCTGACTGACGTTTAGCCCCTGAGACAAGGCATTTAACACGAGATATTCCTGGCGAGTTAGCGCCGTTTTATTCCCTGATTTCGTTACCTCTCCATCTTTCCGATCGTGCCCGGAGAGGGACCTGAACTTATGCTCGACGCTCTTTATACCGCGAGCCGCATTAACCACTGAAAAAGACGCATAACAGTCCCGCGAAGGCATGCAAATGTATTTGTTATAGCAAAGCAAGACCCGCAGACGCCGGTTTAAGGTGGTCTTTAGATCCACCAGCGCGGTTAAAAGATCTAAAAACAAGAGCGTATTGTTGAAATAGTTATCGACATCAACAATCCAGCATCTTCCCGCATCAGCGTCTTTATGTTTATTGATATTTACGCCCACCTGCGCGGGCGTCCAGACAGTGCAGCTCTCTTGCTCGTCCTGGGTTAAAAGGGACATTATCCCTTGAGAAAAATAGCGGTTGTTTGTTACCACAACGATATTTAGTTTTTCCATATATGCTAACGCCGCAAACTATTTTCGAACTACGGTCTGATAGTCACGATAATTACCGTCATCAGTAATCACACGATAGGTTAAATTTATTCCCGGCAATAGGGGCTTATCAGGCGACACTGCCTGTTCCGTCCGTGGCGAAACCATAATATTGGTCAGCGACCTTTGCCCGGGTATCTCAACGTTGAGGCTGATATTCCAGGGCGTCGGGTTAGTAATGATTAACCGGGTATCCTGGGCCCTGAACTGGAGTGTCTGATACTGAAGCGCATCAGGGTCGCCAATGCCGGCAGGACGAATAAAGACTTTCATCCTTAAGCGTAACGGCAGAATTAACTTTTGCTTTTTCTGCCGGGTCAGGTCGCTCTCAGGCTGGAACTGAAAAATATTCAGCCAGAAGACGCTTTCCCGATCGTTCGGCAGCCCCTGACGTGCCGTAAGTAGCAAACGCAACGAACGAATTTCCTTCGGCAACATTTTGAAAACCGGAGGTGTAGCCACAATCGGCGTGCTGACCTTATCCGGCGGCACCAGCGGGTCGCCCATGTCTGTCCAGACCTGAATCATGGCTGGCGTTTCACCATCGTTAGAGAGATTCAGCGACTGGGCCATTTCGCCTGCGCTGAAAATCACGCGAGTCCGATCGACATTAACCACGCCGAATGCCTCACCAATGAGGCTCATCATCAGCAAGCCTGCCAGAGCAAGCCTACTGGAAATTAACAACGACTTGTAATTGCGCATTAACCGTACCCGGCGTCACAGTCTGCCCACTGAGGGCCTCTAATGATGCGGTAAAGTCACCGGTATAGGTGTTTACCTCCCCCGTCGACGTCAGGTTGGTAAGATCCTGATACGCGTACCAGCCGCGCGAGTTTCCCGTGCCGGTTGTGCTTCTGTCGGGTAACAAATTGATTGCCTTCCCGCTCCGGTTAAGGATTTTTATACCTACGCCAGAAGCCACGCCGCTGTTGCCGTAATGCGAATCCAGTAACCAGGTTAGCCCTCCACCGCTGGTTACCAGCCCCAGCGCCTGCGCAGCTCTGACAGCTACGGGCTGGTTGACCAAAAATCCCATGGCTACGTTTGCCTTGCTGGCCGTGGACGCGGCGGTACCGGAAACCGCACCTGACTCACACTCAAGGCTGACCGAGAATGGTGCCTGACTGTTACCACCGGCCTGCAACACCGCGGAGCTGCTGGTGGGTAAAAGCACAACGGCGGGATAGTCTTTAACCTGACACAGTGCGCCACGGACATAGCTCACGGCATTGTAGGTACTCCATGCACCGGGCCAGTTTGCATACCAGCCATAATAATAAGCCGCGCTATCCTGGCCCACCACGATGGAATTTGATGCCAGCCCAGGACCTTTAAAGGCAATATAACCTCGCGGTTGGGTATAGGCATCTTTATAGTAATTGCTGGCGTTAAGATAATAGGTAGTGGATGAAATCTTATACATTTCATACAGCACATTGCTGAATGCGCTGGCTGGAATGTAAATATAGGTTCCATCCTGATACCAGTCTGCCGAGGTGATTTGTCTTTGCTTCCAGTAGCGGCTGTAATATTCCCCGGTGCTGAGATTGGTCATTCTTACCGCGACGTTTTTTGCGACATCATAATACGCACCCTCAATTTCAGCGGAGGCATACATGCCGGTATAGGCGTTGTCACCGTTGGTGGCATACATTTCATATAAACTGCCGGCGTCAGACATGGAACAGCGAAATAGAATTTGCTTACTGGTATAGGTTTTATTGGTCGCTGCCGTTAAAAAATTGCCCACCGCGCTGGCAAGCAACGTCCCCGACGGCTGAAAGTTAGTGCCGCTGTTAATGTTGATTACCGCCGGCAGCCCAATATTGCCATGGCAGGTATCACAGGCACCCGTCCAGTCAGCGGCGGTATACCCTGCCGCGATGGCCATGCTGGAAAGTGATGACGTGCTGGTGACCCTGATGCAGTTTGCCCACGCGGGCTGGCTTATTAGCAAAAACAGCCCCAGTACCAGAAAATGTTTTAACCAGTCCTGCATTTTAATTCTCCTTTTCACATATCTGGCTCAGGTAAACCAACGGCTCTGCGTTTCGCCCGGTAATTTGATACGGCACACGGCAGTTCTGGTCGCGCTCTTTGCCCCATTTCA
Organism: Enterobacter sp. PL_is379; assembly: GCF_055817355.1. Lineage (NCBI taxonomy): Bacteria > Pseudomonadati > Pseudomonadota > Gammaproteobacteria > Enterobacterales > Enterobacteriaceae > Enterobacter > Enterobacter sp. PL_is379. The sequence goes on along the minus strand of NZ_JBVPGT010000027.1, from coordinate 32,892 downwards.
CGCGCAATACGCCGGAGGCCTCCGGGACTCGGGCATAAATTTGGCCGCCCTGACCCACCATGCCAATCAATGTTCCCTCGGCATCCCGCACCTCCGCCCCCATTGGCGGTAGTTCCCCATCCCCGTTGTTGAGGGTGATGAGAACGGCTTTGCCTTTCAGCGTGGCAAAGTCCACCCGGACCACGGCCCCCGCATAGGGCACGACGCGCTGATTTCCACCTTTCAGTTCGGCATCCGCCATCATATTGCGCGAGTCCAGGCTGACGGTGTTGCTACGGTAAGGGGAAAGCGACGGTAGAATGGCGTAGCCGAACGCGTCAATAATTGCCCCCTGCCCGTTCTGTACACGCGCCCCCTGGGCGCCATCGGCGTGTACCAGTGCGAACGTGTCACTGGTATACGGCCCGAGCGTTAATCCTCCAGGATGTAGCACCAGTGTTCCGGATGCGCCGAGCCCTGCCTGCCGGTAGTTATCCCCCTGGTCATAGCTGGCTTGCACGGACCCCACGCGGGTATTTTCCTGAACGTTTCCGCCAAACGTCGTGGCGTTATCACCGCTCCCATTCCGATAACGTTCATATCCGCCGTATACGGAGTACGATCTGTCTCGACCGTCCCCTGCCGTGCCGGTTAACGATACGGTCGAGGATCGGCTGGCCCGCGACTGGTTGTAGTTGTATGCCGCCGATGCCAGGTTGTTGCCCCAGTCGAGAGGGATCGACACGTTGAAAGAGACAGTATTTTCGGTGTATTTCTCTTTTGAACTGTCATCAACCGGCTCGCGGGTGCTGGTATAAAAGCGTCCGTAGTCCCAGCTCGTCCGTTGTCTGGCAACGTTCACCCCGTAGCTAATTCGTCGCCACTGATTGCTGTAGCCCAGCTGCAGCTGGGTCATACGCGACTGATTGCTATAGTAATCCGCCGTGCTGGCACTCAGATTAAGTACCCCCCAGCTTCCCATCGGCTGGCTGACCGTCGCCGTCAGTCTATTGCGCTGATGCAGGGTGTCCGAATAGTACTCCGTACCGTTTTTCTGCTGGCGACGAACGCCCAGCACATCCTCCAGATCGCGATAACCGCTCGTCGAATAGCGGTATGCGGCAAGCACAAGGTTAGTGCCTGCCGTGAACGTCTTGCTGTAACTGATTTCTGCACGCCAGCCCTGTTGCCGCTCATCATTTTCAACCAGGGCATCAGACCAGGTGGCATTCAGACCAATGGCGCCGATATCTGTCGCCAGTACGCCTCCTACCAGAAAAGCCGTGTAATCCTTAGACACACGCAGGCCAAGGTTGCTGGTGACTTCATTACTCAGCCCTCGCTGTAACACACCTTCCATGAAGGTGTTTTCGATACTGTAGTACTGACGAACGCGTCCGAATGAGAGACCATATTGCCAGTTGCCCGGGCGCACGGAATCAGGCACAGCGGAATAAGGCACGGTAAAACGGGATGTTTTCCCGCTAGCCTCAATGACCTCAACCTCAAGATCCCCCTGGCTGCGGGTGTTATATAAGTCATTGATGACGAATGGTCCCGGTGGAACGTTGGTTTCATAAATGACATTATTTAGCTGCTTAATCACTACGTGCGCGCTGCTGGATGCCACGCCCCTCACTTCCGGAGCGTAGCCCCTCTTCCCCTGTGGCCACATGCGTTCATCGGTTGCCAGTTTCATCCCATTGAACGAGAGGCTGCCAAAGAGGCTGCCATCGGTATAGTTATCCCCCAGCGCCAGCACACTATCGATCGGTTCGATGGGACGTTGTACCCAGGTTCGAACGACGTTATAACTCGAATCGCTTCCGCTTATGCTGCTGTCCGCATAGCGCAGGTTTCCCTGGTGTCGAACCTGCCACAGTCCAAGGTTGGTTCCGGCATTGATACCGCTCCACAAATAGTGATAGCGATAGTGCGTATCCGTATTTTCCGTCCACGTGTAGCGGGTGTTATGCCGCAAAAAAATCGCCGCCATACCCGCGTCCCATTCACTGACCGGAATATAACCGCGAGGCATATGCTGGAGCGCCGTCATCGGGATAGCCAGTTGAAGGCGCAATGAAGCCTGGTCAAACTGCCAGGTAGCATGTTCCGCCCACTCACTCAAAAGGCGACACGCTGTCTCATTACTGTGGTTTGCTGCTTTCAGTTTTGCGGCCTGCATGAGCGATTTGCCCAGACAGGGTTCAGGATCCTGGCCGTCTGTTTTAGCGCGAAAAATGACCTTTTCTTCGCTTTTCACCAGCGTATTGTTGACATATACATCAACCAGATAGCGTCCGGGTGCGACCTGATGTCGGTTGAACTGCTCCAGATCCATGCCCCAGGACGAGCCCTGCAGCAGTGAAGAGTCAAAAACATATTCTTTCGCCTCCACCAGACCCGTGCAGTTCAATGAGATACACAGCGCCAGCAGATTGCGTCGAAACTCAGGGGTACGAGACAGGATATTGCCCATTGATCCGTGCTCCCTGATCGTTGACAAGCCAAACCCTCACCGTACCGTTTCCCGCGGTTTTGGTTTTCCAGTTGTTAAACCAAAACGTCTGACGATCGAAAGGCGCTACCGTATCAGCTGTGAGGGTATGCTTTTTCCCCCCCACCTCAGCCTCAATGAGGGTCAATGACGCATACCACGGCTGAGGGTTCTCTATCGAAATTCCATACCCCTTTTGCGCATCGAAAGTGGCGTTGACCCGCAGCCCATTCAGCTGATTTTTTGGGGAGCCAATGCCAGCAGGCCGGTAAATAACTTTTACCCGGGTACGCAGCATGACCAGCATTTTGTTCTGCCCTTTTTCACTCTCGAGATTTGAGGGTGGAACCTGGAGCGCATTAAACCAGTACAGGGATTCCCGATCCTGCGGTAAATCGCGCGCGCCTGTGTGGGTCACGCGGATAACTTGTCCCGCTTTCGCCTGAATTCGAAACACGGGTGGGGTCGTCAGAAAGGGGATTTTCGAGCCCTGAGCTGGCGTCGCGTTAATATCACCTTCGTCAAACCAGGTTTGAATCACGTAAGGAATGTCGTCATTGTTCTTGAGCTGCACGTCGACGGATAAGGCCCCGGCAGGATAAATAATCCGGCTACCCAGTATTGTGACGCTTGCGGATACGGTGTTTGTCAGCATCAGGACACATGGCAAATAAAGCAGGTACTGAGCGATACGCTTAAGATATGCGCTTATCATTATTAACAACTCCCGGGCCGAATGAACCTGGTGTGGCGAGACCCTGACTGCAATGAGCTGAGTGGAATATGCACGTTTGCATCCTGCAAAACGTGCACACGTTAGTTCCAGTGCGGCCTGTTACTGATAGGAAACGGCGTATTGCAACGTGGCCTCTACCGTACCCGCCGTCGCCGCTGCGTTGGCATAATACTGCGCGGTATAGGTCGCGGAGGCCTCCGTCTGGTTCGCTGCCAGCTTGAGGTCGCCATTACCGGTGAAACCATTGCTCAGGTTCACGACGGCGTTTGCGGTATCCAGGATCTGGACTTCAACGTTCTTCGCAGTACCGGTATTGCCGAGATTACCGTTAGACGTTACCTGGTTGCCGACAAACACCGTTGAGATTTTCGTTTCCCCACTGGCGTTACCCGTACAACCGCTGATCCCGATATCAAACGTGACCGGTCCCGCAGTATCACCGCTGGCGGCAAGATCAGAGGCGCTGACCGTTGGCAATAACACCACCGGAGAGGCACTGTTACCGTTTACGGCAACTGAACAGGTTTCATCCGTGACTTCCCCCTGGAACGTGATGGTGTTGTCAGACGCAGCAAAAGCCCCACCAGAGACCAAAGATGATCCCAGTACTAACGCAATAATATTTTTCTTGTTCATAACGCTTATTCCTGTTTTATCAATTAAACCGATAATGAAAACTTCCTTTTTTTACAGACAAACCGGTCATATAAAATTGAACGCCAAATAAAGGCGAACGCGTAAACCCTGCCCGGTAAGTTGCAGAAACAAATCTATACGAAAATTCTTACTGCAAAAACAATTAACTATTAAATCGCAAATCTTAAGATTATAATCCTGGAATTTAAGGATATTTAATATTGGATTAAGCTTTTTATATCGACCACATCATAATTGCAGTGATTACTTATGCGCCTGTGAGGGAGACGAAAAGGAATTATGCTTTTCGCAAGATGATGAGTGAGACAAGGCTGTTGACTGTCTGGGTGAAATAAACCGGTAATCCAGAAGGAAGGAGAAATTCCCGGTGAATACCGGGAAAATAAAAGGATAATGCACTCAGCGTGGTGGCAATAACCCCCAGCATATCTCTGCTTTGCCGTCACTCATTATGCCGCAGCGCATGAAGTAGAGACGCGAGAGATTGGAAGAATACGTTTTAAACGAACTGCTTTTGATGATCAGGACATACTCATTACTCTTACAGACGGGATTTAGCTTTATCGCAAAATCCATCACGCCTTTCTTTACGTCAGGATTGGTTATACTGTTCAGCGCCTGTTCAGACATCATGACCTTACAGGAGCCAGCATTTCCTATGTAAATCTCATTACGTTCCACGGGCTTACTGGCAAACCAGAATCCTGCAGCCCCGCCCAGCGCCATAACAGAGAAAAAAAGCACCAGCTGATTTAATATTCCTGTTTTCATAGTGCACCAGCATGATACTTCGCCCGTGCTGCGTTCGGCAATTTTGCCTTTTAGTAAACGCCCGTCGGCAATATAAGCGGTTTCGGTTTCAGAAGGGACATCCTCGATGACGTCAACCGACTCTGAGCATTTTTCGACATCAACCTGCTGATGCAGCATAAAGCCTATTTTTGGAACGGTAACAATCACCTCCTCATCCATGCCAAGGTTCTTCATAATCTTGCGTAACTTGCTTACGCACTGATTAAGATTATTGTTGCTGGAAACCATGCCATAGTCGTCCCAGACTTTCTTAAATATAACCTCCCTTTTTATTGCCTCTCCCTTATGGGCGATCAGCAACAATAAAAGTCGCTTTGTAGGATTCGAAATTTGAATCGACTCATCCTGAGAATCTTCGAGGCCCAACGTACACATATCTGAGTCAAAAATTATCTGCTTATTCATTATAAATTTCATATACATATACTCTTGTTAAGTAAGTTTTCCTCCGGGCGTGGGCATACGCGAAATGGCACCTGGTTGCGTTACCTTGTTTTGGTACGTGACGCAGATCATTTTTAATATTTTCATCTTGTGAAGTTTATTTTTTTTGCGAAGTCCAGGATACATTACACAATGCAGGCCACATAGTCAGAATTTTGCACTGTATCACAGGCAAAAAATCGCATCATTTACTTAAAAAGACAAAAATTTAATATTTTAATCTTGAAAATTAATAATAAATTTGAACCAACTTACCCAACTCTCTTTGACTAATCAGGAATAATCAGGATTATTAAATTAAGAAAGGGACTCATCTGAAATGCTCAATACATACTCAATACCGCCTGTCGGCACATATAAAAACATTAATAAACAACAAGTTAAATGAAATAATGGTTGCTTTGAAATGTAACATAAGTAACATTCAAGATGAGAAAAAACTGAAAACACAGAACAGAATTGATCTAAATCAAGTTTTAATGAGATTTAAGCTTAAAATTCACAACAAAAATACATTTCAGATAACTCAGTGCTCCCCCGCCTCAAAAAAGCTGTTGAAAAATCAGTCTGGTACACCCATATCATTCCGTTTTGCCTTCCTCCCTCGCCTGTATACCCACCAACATTACTCTATCTTTTAGCGTTTTAAGCTCGTGTGGTTAAGGCGATTAAAAACAGCGCACCTGTGCTTACATGGCCGGTTAAATATTTACAATTCATTCTGACTTTTTTAATTACATTAATTAGCAGACTGACCATCTTAACCAAAAAACTACATATGATGAACAGGGTATAAACACTCGCAGAAAAACATTAAGCGAGCCGATAAAAGCCCCAAAACCAGCACAAAAAACTATTTTTACGCCGATTGCAAAGTTTAATCCCATTAAATGGAGAGCGAGATATAGAATTAACCACCAATAAAATCACACACCAGCCTCGTCATGAAACGTTTTACAATTCGACTGCAACCCATAATGACACTCACTACCGGCCAACTTCATGGATATGAGGTACTGTCTGAGCCTCCCGCTGAGGTCAATATTGCAGAGTGGTTTGAACAGTGCTCTTCCGCCCAGCTTCTGCAGTTGAGAAAGTGGCAGCTCAACACCCTTGCAAGACAAAGAATCCCTGTAAAGCTCTTTGTTAACCTCACCACGACCATTCTCGCCAGCGAAGAGGGAGCCGCGGCGCTTCTGCAAGACCCTTTACCGGGGGTCATTGAACTTCAGGACCCAATGGCAATCGCCCGTCTTGACGCCTCCAGGCTCGCATTACTGGATGAGAATCTCCGGCGGCTTCAGCATGCCGGTATGGAGGTCTGGCTCGATGATTATCTCAGCGACTATGACAGTACGCTTGCCGATAGCGGGCTGGTGTTTGATGGGGTGAAACTCGACTGCGCTGCTTTCCAGCAATATCGCAACGATTGCGCGGGTTTAGCACAACTGATTGCTGAAGCACGGCGTTTCGGAACGGTGGTCCTTGCAGAAGGAGTTGAGAGTCAGAATGACGTCAGAACGGCATCGCTGGCGGGTGCCGATCTTGCTCAGGGGTTTTACTGGCCGGAGAAAAAAATCCATGCGGTGCAGGTCTCGTCTGTTCAAGCCGCCCGGGGCCCTATGCGCAATGTCACATAACCGTAAGAGTAAAATGCAGCCCTCCTGCAGTAACCGGTTAATTAAACAGATGTTAAGTTATTGTAAATAAAAACTATCCAGTTGCACCACTTAACATTGATGCATGTCACGCATCAGCTTATGTACAATTTGCGCTTATTAATTTTCCCTTCCTGATCCAGTTTTCAGAAACAGACGCGTAAAACGTCAACAATAAACTGGAGATAACCATGTTTTCCTCAACCTCACCTGCAACCGTACGTTCGAAGGCGGGCGCGATACTTCGCGTGACGTCCGGCAACTTTCTTGAGCAGTTCGATTTCTTTCTGTTCGGCTTCTATGCCACCTACATCGCCCACACGTTCTTCCCGGCGAGCAGTGAATTTGCGTCGCTGATGATGACCTTCGCCGTCTTCGGCGCGGGCTTTTTAATGCGTCCAATCGGTGCAATCGTGCTTGGCGCGTATATCGACAAAGTGGGGCGCAGAAAGGGGCTGATCGTCACGCTGTCCATCATGGCGGCGGGGACATTCCTGATTGTGCTTATTCCGTCTTATCAAAGCATCGGCCTGTGGGCGCCGCTGCTGGTGCTGACGGGGCGTCTGCTGCAGGGCTTTTCCGCCGGCGCGGAGCTTGGGGGCGTGTCGGTCTATCTGGCCGAAATCGCCACGCCGGGCCGCAAGGGGTTTTACACCAGCTGGCAGTCCGGTAGCCAGCAGGTCGCCATTATGGTCGCCGCCGCAATGGGCTTTGCGCTGAACGCGGTGCTAGAAGAGAGCGCCATCCGCGAATGGGGCTGGCGCATCCCGTTCCTGTTCGGCTGTTTAATCGTGCCGTTTATCTTTTTCCTGCGCCGCAAGCTGGAGGAGACGGAAGAGTTCAGCGCGCGCCGCCATCACCTGGAGATGCGCCAGGTCTTTAAAACGCTGCTCGCGAACTGGCAAGTGGTGGTCGCGGGCATGCTGATGGTGGCGATGACCACCACCGCGTTCTATCTGATCACCGTCTACGCACCCACCTTTGGCAAAAAGGTGCTGATGCTGAGCGCCTCGGACAGCCTGCTGGTCACGCTGCTGGTGGCGATCTCTAACTTCATCTGGCTGCCGGTGGGCGGTGCCCTGTCGGACCGTTTCGGGCGCAAGCCGGTGCTGATTGCCATGACCCTGCTGGCGCTGGCGACCAGCTACCCGGCCCTGACGCTGCTGGCGAGCGCGCCCAGCTTCTCGATGATGCTGAGCGTGCTGCTGTGGCTCTCCTTCCTCTACGGCCTCTATAACGGCGCAATGATCCCGGCTCTGACGGAAATTATGCCGGCTGAAGTGCGCGTGGCGGGCTTCTCGCTGGCTTACAGCCTGGCAACGGCGGTCTTTGGCGGCTTTACCCCGGTCATGTCCACCGCGCTGATTGAATACACCGGTGACAAAGCCTCGCCGGGCTACTGGATGAGCTTCGCTGCGGTATGTGCCCTGCTGGCAACGCTCTACCTCTACCGCCGCCGCGCGGTATCGCTGCAAAACACCGTCAAGTCAGAGGGGGCAGTATGAAACGCACTTATCGCTATACCGCCAGCGCGCTGGCGCTGACGTTCCTGAGCGTCAATGCCTTTGCCCAGGACGTGAAGGTGATGATCTCAGGCGGTTTTAAAGCCGCCCTTGAAAAGCTGGCCCCGGAATATGAACACCGGACCGGGGATAAAATTGTGATCATCCCCGGCCCCTCAATGGGCAATACGCCGCAGGCGATCCCAAAGCGACTGGCGCGCGGCGAGAAGGCCGACGTGGTGATTATGGTGGGCGATGCGCTGGAGAAGCTCGAAAAAGCCAGCCAGACCCAGCCGGGTTCGCGAACGGAACTCGCGGATTCTCCCGTTGGCATGGTGGTAAAAAAAGGAGCGAAAGTACCGGATATCAGCAGCGACGCGAAACTGCGTGAAACGCTGCTGCAGGCCAGCTCCATCGCCTACTCTGACAGCGCCAGCGGCAGGTACGTCAGCCAGGCATTATTCAAAAAGTTGGGAATAGAAAAAGAGGTGGCGGGTAAAGCGACAAAGGTCGAGCGTATTCCGGTCGCCTCAGAAGTGGCGAAAGGAAAATACGCCGTGGGCTTCCAGCAGGTCAGCGAACTGCTGCCGGTTCAGGGCGTCACCTTTGTCGGCAAAATCCCTGATAGTCTGCAATACATCACGCGCTTCGCGGGCGCGGTTACCCGCCATGCAGAACATCCCGAGGAGGGGAAAGCGCTGTTGACCTATCTTGCCTCACCGCCCTCAAGGGCCGTCATCACGGAGACGGGGATGATCCCCGTTACGTCCGGCGATACTGCTCGGTGATCTGCTTTTCCAGTTCAGCCGCAATGTAAGACTGGATGCGCCCCCGGCGCCGGATAAGCCCCACGGTGCGTTTCACTTCCGGCGCCATCAGCGGCAGATGCGTCAACAGCGTGTGCTCTGAGGTCGGCATTGACATGGCAGGGACGGCAGCGATGCCGATCCCCGCCTCAACCATACCGAGCATCGTGGTAACGTGACGTGTTTCGCAGACGCTGGGCCGCTCGGGAACTATATCCCCCAGCATCCGATCGAGCAGATTGCGGTTGCCTGACGTTTTATCGAGGGAGATATAATCCTGCTGGTAAAACGTCTTCCACGTCAGGTGACTCTTCTGCGCCACGGGGTGATCCTTTCGGCACGCCGCGACGTAGACATCCTCCACCAGCGGGAAAAATTCGATTTCAGACGGCAGGTTTCCTGCAAAGCAGATACCAAAATCCGCCTGGCTGCGGGCCACGGCGTCAATCACATTGCCCGCGCTGCTGTCGATGAGCTTAATGCGAACACGCGGATAGCGAGACTGAAAACGCCGGATCACGTCAGGCATAAAGTAACAGGCCGCGGAAGGGACCGTGGCAACCGAGATCAGCCCCGTCCGCTCTTCGCTGGCCTTATCGACATCCGCGAGCATTGACTCAACGCTGTCGAGCAGCTGCGCGGAGCGCTCGGCAAAGTTTTGTCCGTAGAGCGTCAGCGCCACGCGGCGGGTGGTGCGATCGAACAGCCTGTTTCCCAGCGCGGCTTCCAGCTTTTCAATCCTGCGGCTCAGCGCCGACTGGGATAAACAGATAGATTCAGCGGCGACACGGAAGTTACCGTATTCCACTAACGCTCTGAAAGCATAAAGATCGTTAAGGTCAAAATTCACGGGCATAGCGTCTGGATGTCCTGTCAGGGAATACGCAACAAAGTCAAAAATAATAGCGTCTTATTGACCTGCCGCAACCGCCCAGGCGTTGAAATACCGCTCAGAGGTCGTTGAGATGCAGGCGGACGTACCCGGCGCGGTCTGCAATGGACTGCCGATCCTCTTCCGTCATGTCCGCTAGCTGTTTAAAGACAATGCCCAGGCGGGGATTGTTACCGAGACGCGCCTTATTGCGCGCAAAGAAGTCCCAGTAAAGGGCATTGAAGGGGCAGGCCTGCTCTCCGGTACGCTGGTTGTGTTGATACCGGCACCCCTGACAGTAATTACTCATCTTATGAATATATGACGCGCTCGAGACGTAGGGTTTACTCGCGAGTAACCCGCCATCGCCAAACTGGCTCATGCCGAGGGTGTTGGGCAGCTCCACCCATTCAAAGGCATCAATATAGACTCCCAGATACCATTCATGGACCGCCTGCGGCGACAGGCCGCTGAGCAGGCTAAAGTTGCCAATGACCATCAGGCGCTGGATATGGTGGGCGTAAGCCTCGGTGAGCGACTGCCCAACGGCATGCGCCAGGCAGCGCATCTGCGTCTTGCCCGTCCAGAACCAGTCCGGCAGCGGGGCATGCTGATCTAAGGCATTAAGCTCCCGATAGCCCGGCATCTGCGACCAGTAGATCCCGCGCACATACTCCCGCCAGCCGAGAATTTGTCGGATAAACCCTTCTACGGCAGGCAGCGGCGCGTGGCCCGAACGCCACGCCTGCTGGGCGGCCGCGACCACTTCCCGCGGATTCAGCATTTTAGCGTTCAGCGCAAATGAAATTAACGAGTGGAAAAGAAAAGGTTTCTCCGCGTGCATCGCGTCCTGCCAGTTTCCAAACTGCGGGAGCACGTGCGTGATAAAATCATCCAGCCTGGCTTTGGCTTCCGCACGGTTGAGCGGCCAGCGAAAATTGTCGGCCTGCGGTTCGCCGAAGGTCTTTACGCCGCAGCGTTGGATCTCAGCCCATAAGGCGGAACGATCGTGGCAGGGACGCGCGTCCACCGGCGCGGGAGGCTCGCCGGACCAGCGCTTGCGGTTTTCAGCATCGAAATTCCATTTCCCCCCTTCCGGCTCGCCTGCTGAGGTCAGCAGTACGCCGTGCTGACGACGCATTTCCCGGTAAAAGTACTCCATTCGCCAGCTTTTGCGTGACGCAAAGAACGCGCTAACCTGTTCCCGAGTGGTGAAAAAATGCTCGCTGCTGACGCAGGCCGTTTCAACGGAGACCGTTTTCGCCCACGCCTGCAGCTGCGTATCAAGACGCCATTCGTCGGGCTCCTGCCATGTCACTCTGCCAGCGCCGTAATGCGCGACAAGCGCGTTGAGATTGTCTTCCAGCGCGCCGCGGTTTGAGCTGTCAGAAAGTCGGACATACCTCACCCGATGCCCCTTCTCCTTTAATGCAGAGGCAAACGCGCGCATGGCGGCGAAGATAGCGATAACTTTCTGGGCGTGATGAAGCACATAGGCGGTTTCGGCCCGGAGTTCCAGCATCACGTAAATGATGTTCGGACTGGAGGTATCAAACCAGCTGTGATGCGGATTAAGCTGATCGCCCAGGATCAGACGCAGCTCGGTCAACGGTGGCTCCTGCGGCAACGCTCAGAACAGTATTTAACCTCATTCCAGCATTTCGCCCATTTCTTGCGCCACGTCATGGGCCGCTGGCAGTGCACACACAGTCGACTGGGCAGGTCCTGCTTGTTACCTTTGAAATCGCTCATCTTTTCAATACCGCACTGATTAATTCACCCCACCTGCGGATAAAGGCCACGACAGACTTCACAAAATGAAGGTGATGCCCGCAAACCGCTACCCACCGCTACGTACGAAATGATAGTTTATTCAGGCTGGATTTGTCGCAGTGAGCGATTTTCTGGCATCTTAACCGAACCTGACTTTCCCATTTTTGTTCAAGTGACGAGTTTGCGAGCAAAGCGATGATAAAGTGGCCCTGGAAAACGAATGAGGCTGGCCGGGATGTGGCGCTGCCATGGGATGACGCGCTGACGATCCCTGTTCTGGCTAATCTAAACCCGGATGAACAATCGAAACTGGTTCAACTGGCGGATCGTTTTTTGCAGCAAAAACGCCTGGTGCCACTGCAGGGGTTTGAACTCGATCCTCTGAAAAACGCCCGCATCGCCCTGCTGTTCTGTCTGCCGGTGCTTGCACTCGGCATTGAGTGGCTGGACGGTTTCCACGAAGTGCTTATCTATCCCGCGCCGTTCGTGGTGGATGACGAATGGCAGGACGACATCGGGCTGGTGCATAACCAGCGCGTGGTGCAGTCCGGACAAAGCTGGCAGCAAGGGCCGATAATCCTCAACTGGCTCGATATTCAGGACTCGTTCGACGCCTCCGGTTTTAATCTGATTATCCATGAGGTGGCGCACAAGCTGGATACCCGCAACGGCGATCGCGCCAGCGGCGTTCCGCTGATCCCGCTTCGCGAGGTCGCGGGATGGGAGCACGACCTCCACGCGGCGATGGATAACATTCAGGATGAAATAGACCTTGTGGGCGAGAGCGCGGCCAGCATTGACGCCTATGCGGCAACCGACCCCGCTGAGTGCTTTGCGGTGCTCTCCGAGTATTTCTTCAGCGCACCAGAGCTTTTCGCACCCCGTTTCCCGGCCCTGTGGCAACGTTTCTGCCAGTTTTATCAGCAGGATCCGCTCCAGCGCCTGCGGCAGAATGAGGCGTCTGGCGGGCATTCCTCCCGCCAGGTTCATTAAGCTTTTTCAACAGGGGTCCGCTCGGTTGACCGTACCCCTATGCTCAGGGCTAAAAACAGCACCGCCATTCCCCATGCGGCCACCGTTAAAGACTGCTCCCCGTAAAAACGCGTCACCACAGGCACCAGCAGCGCGCTGACGCCGTAGCCTAACGTGTGGCTGGTGGCGATGACGCCCGCGCCTTTCCCCGTCGTCAGCCGATCGTTCAGCAGAAGCTGGTAGCCCGGCGTGGCCATCGCCGCCCCGAGTGACGTGATAACAATCCCTACGTAGAACAACGCTAAACCGGAGACAGACATCAGCCCAAGCCCGGCCACCATCAGCACCGCCGCGATACAGAGCAACGTCACCGGGCTGAAATGCTGCGGGCGGACCACCAGAAACTGTGCCGCGAGCGTGGCCAGCGCGGCCAGGCTCAGCAGGAGCGCGACATGATGGCTGATCTCCCGGGCGTTACCGTCCAGCAACGGGCTAAGATGCGGTGACAGGCCAATCTGCATCAGGCTCACCAGCGCCGCCAGCAGCAGCGCCAGCAGCAGGAACGGCAGCATGGAGGCCTGCAGGCGGGTTGCCTGGTGGGCTACCGGCGGCAGCGGCGGGTCCGCGACTTCGCGAAGCACCAGCAGCAGAGCGATAAGCGGCGCAACCGCCATCAGCCAGAGCGGCGCCACCGGATTAACGCTGAGCATCAGCGCCGCCAGCGGTGGGCCGAGCAAACGCCCGCAGCTGAGGCCGGAGCTTATCGTCGCCAGCGCCGCCATTCTTTTCTCCAGCCCTGCACGCTGAATCGCCCACGTCTGGGCCGCAGGCACCAGCCCCGAGACCGTTAGTCCGTAGAGCAGGCGCGAGAATATAAGCCCCGCCAGCCCCCAGACCGTATCCAGCCTTCCGGCCGCCATCGCCCAGACCACCAGCGCCATCACGGCAAAACTGGCCAGATAGCCGCTCAGTGAGGCCACCATGACGGCCTTACACCCCCGCCGCTCGCTCTGGCGTCCCCACCAGGGCGATGCCGGTAAAAAGAGCATGGATCCAAACATCAACAGTCCGGCCCAGACCGAGAGCGACAGCCCGGTCTGGGTGACCAGCTGCGGGAGCATCACCAGCAGGCCGTTTTGACCGATGCCCAGTAAACCCGCAGATAGCGCCAGGGGCCAGTTAGCTTTTGAGGTGACGTTTTCGGTCAATATTTCAGAGTCAGTGCGCATGAGAATGTGAACATAGTGTTAATAAATGTGTGGAAATTATGAAGTTTATGAAAACAAATATTGCAAAAATGGTTGCGACTGTAAACAGAATGAATATCATAACGAGAATCATTATCAATCATGGAATGAGGTACATCTATGCGTGCTCTGCTCCGCGCCGCCGGTACAGACGTTGCAGCCCAGTGTTTTTTAAACGCCCTGTTGCGCGAAACGAAGGACTGGCGCTATCTCCCCGCTACCGATGCGGATGCGCTATCTGAGATCCATATCCCGCTTTCCCAAACCCAGGCGCTTCGGGTGCCGGTACGCTATTTCTCTCCCACCCAGCATCATCAGTACCGTTTCCCGGCAACGCTTATTCAGAACAACAGTGATAACGGTGACGCCGTCACATTCGGTCAACTGGTTGATTTAATTCTTGAAAAACCGTCCGTAAAAGGCTCGCTGGATGCCAATACGCTGGCGCGTTTTAAGCAGCGCGTTCTCGAAAGCCATGTGCACACCTGGCAGGCGATCGATCTGCGCCACGGCTGGGCAACCCTGCGCGATAAGCCGCTGACGTTTGCCGAAGCGGAACAGGCGCTGCTGGTCGGCCATGCGTTTCACCCGGCACCGAAGTCGCACGAGCCGTTCAACGAAACCGAGGCGCGTCGCTATCTGCCCGATTTCGCCTCCCGCTTCCCGCTGCGCTGGTTTGCCGTTGAGAGCACGCTCGTTGCCGGCGACAGCCTGAACGTCTCCCTGCGTGAGCGTCTGCTGCGCTTCGCGGCCCAGAGCGCGCCTGAGCTGCTCGGCCACTTCACGGACACCCGCTGGCTGCTGCCGATGCATCCGTGGCAGGCCGACTATCTGCTGGAGCAGGAGTGGTGCCAGCGTCTGGCGGAAGACGGTTCACTGCAGGACCTGGGTGAGGCGGGCGCACAGTGGCTGCCCACCAGCTCCTCCCGCTCGCTGTACAGCGAGACCAACAGCGACATGATTAAGTTCTCCCTCAGCGTGCGCCTGACGAACTCCGTGCGCACGCTGTCGGTGAAAGAGGTGAAGCGAGGCATGCGCCTGGCGCGCCTTGCGAAAACGGAACGCTGGCAAGATTTGCAGGCGCGCTACCCGACCATGCGCGTGATGCAGGAAGACGGCTGGGCGGGACTGCGCGATGACAGCGGCGTCGTTCAGGAAGAGAGCCTGATGGCCCTGCGCGTTAATCTGCTGTTCGATACGCCAGACACCCAGACCAACGTGCTGGTGAGCCTGACGCAGGCCGCGCCGGACGGCGGTGACAGCCTGCTCGCCGCGGCAGTGCGCCGTCTGAGTCAGCGTCTTGATTTACCGCTCGCCCAGGCCGCCCGCTGCTGGCTGGACGCCTACTGCAACCGCGTATTGCTTCCGCTGTTCAGCGCCGAGGCGGACTACGGTCTGGTCCTGCTGGCGCACCAGCAAAATATCCTCGTTGAGATGCAGCAGGATTTCCCGGTCGGGCTGATCTATCGCGACTGCCAGGGCAGCGCGTGGACCGAAGGCGCCGACGCGTGGCTGAAAGAGGCGGGTGAAACTGAGGTGGAAAACCGCTTCGGTGAGAGCCAGCTGCTGCGCTACTTCCCTTATTACCTGCTGCTGAATTCTACCCTTGCCGTTACCGCCGCCCTTGCTGCCGCCGGCTTTGACAGCGAGGAGAGCCTGATGTCCCGGGTGCGCGACGCGCTGGCCGAACTGCGCAAGACGGTAGCGCAGACCCGCTGCCTCGACTACGTGCTCGACAGCCCGATCTGGAACTGCAAAGGCAACTTCTTCTGCTACCTGCACGATCGCAATGAAAACACCATCGCCGATCCGGCGGTGATCTATTTCGACTTTAGCAACCCGTTCTACAAGGAGAAGGCGTGATGGCTATCGCGAATATCGTCCATTCCGGCTACGGCTTTCACTGCACCGCAACGGATAGCACCCTGCCGCTGGCGTTGGGTCTCGACGGCAGCGCGGTGCTGGAGCGTCTGAAGGGGTTCCCGGACGGCTGGCTGGTGGAAGCCCTGGATCAGCTGTTTGTGGCCGCCCCCGCGCTGACCGGCATTACGTTACCCTGGGCGACCTGGCAGGATGAACCCCAGGCGCAGGCGCTGTTTCGTCTGGCAAGCGGGGATTATCTGGCGCGTGAAACCTTCTGGCAGCTGCCGCTGTGGCTGAAAGGCGAACGTCCGCAGGCCAGCGGCGGGATGCAGTATAACGAGAGCCGTCAGCTGTACTTCCCGCTGCGCCCTCGCCGTCCGCAGGGCGAAGTGTACCGCCGTTACGATCCGCAAATTAAGCGCACCCTCAGCTTCCGCGTCGCCGACGTGGCGCTGGACGGCGAACGTTTTACCCGCTGGATGAACAACCCGCGCGTAAACGCCTTCTGGGAGATGGCGGGTCCGCAGGCCGAGCAGGAAAGCTACCTGCGTCGTCAGCTTGACTCGACCTACTGTTACCCGGTTATCGGCTGCTTCGACGACCAGCCGTTCGGCTATTTTGAACTCTACTGGGCGGCGGAAGACCGCATTGGCCGCCACTACCGCTGGCAGCCGTTTGACCGCGGCCTACACATGCTGGTGGGCGAAGAGAACTGGCGCGGTGCGCAGTATATCCGCAGCTGGCTGCGCGGTCTGAGCCACTATCTGTATCTGGATGAACCGCGCACCACACGGATTGTTGCCGAGCCACGCTTCGACAACCAGCGCCTGTTCCGCCATCTGGACTCTGCCGGTTTCGACACGGTGAAAGAGTTCGACTTCCCGCATAAACGCTCGCGCCTCATTATGAGCCAGCGTCACCGCTTCTTCAGCGAGGTGGGCCTGTGAACGCGCTCTGGGAAAAAGTGAACCGTGAGATGGTGGCGAAGATCCTCGCCGAGCTGGAGTATGAACGCACCCTGCGCGCCGAGCCGGTTTCGTCGGACGGCTGGCGCATCACCATGGGCAACGAGTCCTGGCAGTTTCGCGCCGCGCGCGGGATCTGGGGCTGGCTGCATATCGACCCGGACAGCCTGACCACCGCCAGCGGCGATGCCATCGAAGCGGAAAGCGCGCTGCTGCAGCTGGCTGCGGTGCTGGAGATGAGCGACGCGCAAACGGCAGAGCACATGGAAGATCTCTACGCCACGCTGCGCGGCGACATACAGCTGCTGCAGGCGCGTGACGCGCTGGACGCGGACGCGCTGATCCATCTCGACCCGGACGAATTACAGTGCCTGATGCGCGGTCACCCGAAGTTTATTTTCAACAAAGGCCGCCGCGGCTGGGGTCTGGACGCGCTGCGTCAGTACGCGCCTGAGTATCGCGGACGTTTTCGTCTGCACTGGGTTGCCGTTCAGCGGGAGCATCTGGTCTGGAGCAGCGACGGCGATTGCGATATCAGCACCCTGCTGGCTAGCGCCATGGACGAGGCCGAGTGCGCCCGCTTTGACGCCCTCTGGCAGGCGCTGGGTCTTGACGACGGCTGGCTGCCCGTGCCGCTGCACCCGTGGCAGTGGCAGCAGAAGATCGCCATTCATTTCCTGGCGCAGCTGGCGCGCGGTGAGATGGTTGAGCTGGGCGAGTTTGGCGATGAGTACCTGGCGCAGCAGTCTCTGCGCACGCTCACCAACGCCAGCCGTCGCGCGCCGTTTGACATCAAGCTCCCGCTGACCATCTACAACACATCCTGCTATCGCGGTATTCCGGGCAAGTACATTGCCGCCGGACCGCTGGCCTCGCGCTGGCTGCAGCAGCAGTTCGCCACCGACGCCACGCTTGCCCGCTCTGGCGCACAGGTGCTTGGCGAACCCGCCGCCGGATATCTGTCGCATCCCGGCTATGCGGCGCTGCCGAAAGCGCCCTACCGCTATCAGGAGATGCTGGGGGTGATCTGGCGCGAGAACCCGTCCTGTTATTTAGAAGACGGTGAACAGGCGGTGCTGATGGCGGCGCTGATGGAAACCGACAACGCCGGGCGCCCGCTGATCGACGCGTGGATTAAACGCTCGGGCTTAAGCGCCGAAGCGTGGCTGGAAAAGCTGTTTGAGGCATCGGTGATCCCGTTCTATCACCTGCTCTGCCGCTACGGCGTGGCGCTGATCGCCCACGGCCAGAACGTGACGCTGGTGATGAAGGACTCTATTCCGCAGCGCATTCTGCTGAAAGATTTCCAGGGCGATATGCGCCTGGTGGATGAAGATTTCCCGCAGGCCCAGAGCCTGCCGGAGCAGGTGAAGGCCGTCACGGCGCGCCTGAGCGCGGATTACATTATTCACGACCTGCAAACCGGTAACTTTGTGACGGTGCTGCGTTTTATCTCACGCCTCACGCTGCAAAGCGGCGTCAGCGAAACGCGTTTCTATCAGATCCTCGCCGGAGTGCTGCACCGCTATATGGCCGCGCACCCCGAGCTTGCCGATCGCTTCGCGAAGTTCGACCTGTTTAAGCCGCATATTATTCGCGTGATCCTCAACCCGGTCAAACTGACCTTCTCCGAACACGACGGCGGCAGCCGCATGCTGCCGAACTACGTCACCGACCTTGATAACCCTCTTTTTCTGGCCTCCCGGGAGTCAGCGCAATGAAAACCTATGATTTCATCGGCATTGGTATCGGCCCGTTTAACCTCAGCATAGCCGCGCTGGCGGAAGGGCTGGACGGCTTTAGCTCGCTGTTTCTTGAGCGTAAACCGCACTTCTCCTGGCACCCCGGCATGATGGTGCCGGACTGCCACATGCAGACCAGCTTCCTGAAGGATCTGGTCAGCGCCGTGGAGCCGACCAACCGCCACAGCTTCCTGAACTACCTGGTGCAGCGCAAAAAATTCTATCGCTTCCTGACCACCGAGCAGCGCACCGTTTCGCGGGAAGAGTTTGCCGATTACCTGTGCTGGGCGGCGGACAACCTCACTAACCTGTCCTTTAGCCAGCAGGTGCAGCAGGTGAGCTTTGATGAGAAAAACGGCCTGTTTGAGGTGGTGACCCAGCGCGACCGCTTCCTGGCGCGGCACGTCTGCGTAGGGATCGGTAAGCAGGTCAACCTGCCCGACTGCGTCACGACGCAGGACGATACCTGCTTCCACGCCAGCGAGATGATGCTGCGCACGCCGGATCTTACGGGCAAGCGCGTCACCGTCGTCGGCGGCGGCCAGAGCGGCGCCGACCTGTTCCTGAATATCTTCCGCGGTGAATGGGGCCAGCCGCTGAGCCTGAACTGGGTCTCGCGCCGCAACAACTACAACGCGCTGGATGAAGCCGCCTTTGCTAACGAGTATTTCACGCCGGAGTACGTGGACAGCTTCTCCACGCTGGATGAAGAGGCCCGTCGTCAGATGCTGCACGAGCAGAAGATGACCTCCGACGGTATCACCACCGAGTCCCTGCTGGCGATTTACCGCGCCATGTATCACCGCTTCGAAGTGCTGCGTGAAAAACCCTGGGCGCATCTCCTGCCGTCCCGCTCGGTGACGTCCCTGACGCGCCAGGAAAACGGGCATCTTCTGAGCATTCAGCATCGCCTCGACGGCGGTCGCGAGCAGCTGGAGAGCGACGTGACGATCTTCGCCACCGGCTACCGCGCCGTGCAGCCTGCGTTCCTGGCGCCGCTGTCACACCGCCTGCATCTGGATACGGACGAAGCCTTCTGCATCAACAACGATTTCACTCTCGAATGGGACGGTCCGCAGAGCAACCGCCTGTTCGCCGTGAATGCCGGGATGCACCGTCTCGGCATTGCCGAACCCCAGCTCAGCCTGATGGCCTGGCGCGCGGCGCGAATTCTGAATCGCGCGCACGCCGACGAGCCGTTTGAGCTGGCCACCACTCCTGGCGTTATCCACTGGCGAAGCACCACCAGCCCGGAGAACAGTCAGGTTTTTAAATCATTAGCAAAAACCACCGAGTACTGACACACACAATCAGGGTCAATATAACAATGAAACGTTCTCATCTTTGGGTTTTAAATCCTTGTTTGCTTGCAATGCTTTCTACCTCTGCGTGGGCGGAAGAACAAAAGGAAGAAAATATCGTTGTCTCCGCCAGCCGCGCGCACCGCAGCGTGGCGGAGATGGCGCAGACCACCTGGGTCATTGAGCGGGCTGAAATTGAGCAACAGGTTCAGGGCGGGAAAGAGATTAAAGAAGTGCTGGCGCAGCTGATCCCGGGCATGGACGTCAGCAGCCAGGGACGTACCAACTACGGTATGAACCTGCGCGGCCGCTCCATGATGGTGATGGTGGACGGCGTGCGCCTGAACTCGTCCCGCAGCGACAGCCGCCAGCTCGACTCTATCGATCCGTTCAACATTGACCGTATCGAAGTCATCTCCGGTGCCACCTCACTTTACGGCGGCGGCAGCACCGGCGGCCTGGTGAACATCGTAACCAAAAAAGGCCAGCCGGAAACCGAAGTTGAGTTCCAGACCGGGACAAAGAGCGGATTTAACAGCCACAACGACCACGATGAGAACGTGTCGGCAGCGGTCAGCGGCGGCAACGACAACGCTTCCGGTCGTCTGTCGGTGTCGTATCAGCGCTACGGCGGCTGGTATGACGGCAACGGCGACGAGGTAATCATTGATAACACCCAGACCGGCCTCCAGTATTCCGACCGTATCGATGTGATGGGAACAGGCACCATCAATATTGACGATCACCAGCAGCTGCAGCTGACGACCCAGTACTACAAGAGCGAGTCCGACGGCAAGCATGGGCTGTATCTCGGGAAGAACTTCTCGGCGGTAACGGGGGATGCGACCGCCTACAACAAAGGTAACCTCGATTCTGACCGCGTGCCGGGTACCGAGCGCCATCTTATTAACCTGCAGTACTCCAACACCAACTTCTGGGGCCAAGATCTGGTCGCGCAGATTTACTATCGCGACGAGAGCCTGACCTACTATCCGTTCCCGACCCTGACCAAAGGCGTGGTGAGCAGCATCGGCGCGTCGCAGCAGAAAACAGATTTCTACGGCGGCAAGCTGACGCTAAACAGCAAGCCGGTGGACGATTTAACGCTGACCTGGGGTATGGATGCCGACCACGAAACCTTCGACGCCAACCAGCAGTTCTTTAACCTGAGCAAAGCTGCAGCGAGCGGCGGCATGGAGCTGGATAACGCCTACAACGTGGGCCGCTACCCGGGCTACAGCATCACCAACCTCGCCCCGTTCCTGCAGGCCAGCTACGATATTGACGCCATCACCCTGAGCGGCGGCGTGCGCTACCAGTACACCGAGAACAAGGTGGACGACTTTGTCGGTTACACCCAGCAGCAGGCCATCGCCACCGGGAAAGCCACCTCCGCCGACGCGGTGCCGGGTGGGAAAACCGATTACAACAACTTCCTGTTTAACGCCGGGATCCTTGGTCGCCTGACCGAACAGCAGCAGGTATGGTTTAACTTCTCCCAGGGCTTCGAAATTCCGGACCTGGCGAAGTACTACGGCTCTGGCACCTATCAGCTCAGCAACGGTCACTATCGCCTGCTGAACAGCGTCAACGTGAACGACTCGAAGCTGGACGGTATCAAGGTCAACGCTTATGAGCTGGGCTGGCGCTACACCGGGGATAACCTGCGCACGCAGGTTGCGGCGTATTACTCGCTCTCGGATAAAACCATCACCATCAACAAGACGGACATGACCATCAACCTGGAAGACGACAAGCGTCGTATCTACGGGGTGGAAGGTCAGGTGGACTATTTCTTCACCGACAGCGACTGGAGCACGGGCGCAAACTTTAACGCCATTAAGTCTGAAACCCGCGAAAACGGGAAATGGGAGAAGCTGACGGTCGACAGCGCCAGCCCGTCGAAAGCCAGCGCGTGGGTCAACTGGGCGCCGGGCGACTGGACCCTGCGCGTGCAGAGCACGCAGACCTTTGACGTGTCAGACTCCGACGGCAAGAAGATCGATGGCTATAACACGGTCGACTTCCTGGGCAGCTACGCCCTGCCGGTGGGTAAAGTCAGCTTCAGCGTGGAAAACCTGCTGGACAAAGACTACACCACCGCCTGGGGCCAGCGCGCACCGGGGCTGTATAGCCCAACCTACGGTGCACCGGGTCTGTATACCTACAAAGGCCGCGGACGTACCTTTGGTCTGAACTACTCCGTTCTGTTCTGATCCTGCGCGCCGCCTGCGGGCGGCGCATTTTGTTGTGTAATTTCAACGCGAATTTGCCATAAAATCAGCAATTTGCTGAAATTGTCGGCAAACGAACGAAAAGTGCGTTTTCACCCTTTGACAAGGCGTACCGAGGTCGCTACTATGCGCCTCGTTCACACGATTCCTCTGTAGTTCAGTCGGTAGAACGGCGGACTGTTAATCCGTATGTCACTGGTTCGAGTCCAGTCAGAGGAGCCAAATTTGAAAAGCCTGCTTTTAAAGCAGGCTTTTTGCTTTTCATTATTCCCACGCTAGCTCAAGATAGCCTCTCGTTAGGCAGACCCTTCATTTGCAGCACCATAAGAATGCGTTCCAGTTGTTTGAACGCTAATTCCTCTCAGTAAAACTGGAAAACATATTAGCCGCTGTTACTCATATTGTATTTCCATACGAAGATGCCCCCTTTGGTAGGGTTAAAATATCTGCCTCTGTGTTATTCTCTAACCATTAATTTCAGGGAGATACTCAGGTTAAGGTTCTTTTAGCATGATGCAACACTCGTCTAAGGATATCCTTTCTGCGTGGCATGATTATGTGAAATTCAGTGGCGCAGAAAAGAGTAAAATACCGGCCAGCAAGGTGCATGAGCACCAACAACTCATGCTCGGTATAAATAACTGTGAAGAAAACCAGAGCGGGGTAATACTCCGTGTTACGCCTGAAATGCGCAACTACTGGCGCCAGCGTTTCGTCGAATATGACGAAAAGGGTAGAATTACCCATATTGAGCCTGTTAACCTGCTTTTTCCGGTACTGCGCTGTATCGAAAACGAGCGAGGTAAGGCCAATGTAAAATACCTTCCGCTGTTCTCTTTCCCCCTCCCCAAATCATTTTTTGAACAGAACGAAAACACTCTGCTAGTTCCCGTCAAAGATGGACAACTTGTTAGCGCATTCCCCTTCGCTTTTCGCGAAATGTTTGGTATTCAACTGGATGAGCTCGGTGAAAACCGTCATATGATGAGTATCGTTAGCGCGCTCACGGGATGTAAATATGACACGTTCCTTGAGGCGTTTAAGGCTCTTCAGAAATGGGGCACTCAACAATCAAACAGTAAATATCAGGGGCTGGAAACTGCGTTTAATGCCCTGGTGGCTCCGCTGCATAATGAGGATTACAACCTCAAGCGTGATGCGGAAGATTTCACCTGGCTGTGTAATAACGCAGTTGGTGATTTCCCGTTACTGGAGCAGTATCTCAGCTATATCCATAGTGACGAGAAGGCCCCACATATTCACGAAGTGGTGACTGGCGGTTTGTTTGAAACACAATATCCTCTGGGCCATGGGCAGATGGCGGCAATACAGGCGATTAATCAGGATGAGCGCCTGGTTGCTGTACAAGGTGCGCCTGGTACGGGTAAAACCACGCTATTCAAGTCACTCATCGCACAACGACTGGTTGCCAGAGCACTGGCGATTGCTGATGGAAAGGACCAGAATTTCGGCATGCTGGTCACGTCCACGGCAATAAAAGCGGTGGAGAATATCATTGACGATCTGCGCAGTGACCCTGCAACTGAGGATCTAGACTGGTTATGGTTTCATAGCGGCTCGAACGAACAGGTTCAGCATGAGCTTACCCGGCTTGAGAAACTGATTGGTCGTTGGCGACAGGAAAGCTATGACCAACAGCAGCAGCACGATTTTTTAGCGGTTTTACTCAAGCATCGTGACGAGATGAACGCTTGTTACCGGGCGTATCTGAATGAAAAGGCAGTAGCGATACAATCTGTTGTGGATTGTGGTCTGGACACCCAACTAGCAAAAGAGCTACCAGCTCGTTTCATGGAAAAAATTCCCTCGCTCGCCGCTCATGCACAGGTACTCGGAATTGATGTTTCGCTTCATCACCCCGACGACCTGGATACCTTAGCCTGTCAGTTAGAACAGCGCCTGCAGGAAATTAGGGAGATAAAAACGCAGCGTCTACAGGCCAGCAGAATTTACCAGACGTTGCAGGCGACATGGCCGCAGCAGCATAGTCTGGAGCAGATACTTAGCTGGATGGATTCACCGCTACGCCCAGCCCTGGAGCTGCATTACCGCGACTATCCGCGTAAAGGGATAAAGCGTTATCTGGCTCGTTTTTTCGAGAGGAAATATCCAGCAAGGTTGCAACAGATGAGCCTGGCTGCACCGGAGGACTTTCTCAAATTCAGGCTTTCTTCCCTTCCCCATCGTCAGCTGGCTGCTCTGGCTGATGCTGGGGAAATGCTTTCACAGCAGGTAGATAGCCTGGCGCTACTGGCGCTGCTCCTGCATGCGGAACCCGAAGCTCAACAGGAAGTTGACCTGCTGACTCTTAATACTGAAGTAGAAGAATTGCAGGCACAATGGCGTCAGGTCATCCGGGCGCAACAGCTAACGGTACAGTATCAACAGCGTTATCCGGAAGGTAACTGGTGCGACATTTTGCGTAAACGCTTTATCAGGCAACACCGGGAAATGTTCGAAGCCGCTATCGGTTATCTCTGGCAGGAACAACTGAAACGGAAAATTGAGCTTGAAGAGGTGCTTACTCACTGGCGGGCCCTGATGAGTAAGCGTCGCAGTGCGGGCTACTATCGCTGGCTGGATAAGCTAGATGATTTCTATCGCGCACTGTCTCTTGTATATCCGGTAATGGCGACCACGCTGGTTTCCGCGTGGAAGGTTGCTGGTTATCGTAAGCTCGATGAACTCAAGGGGCATAAACCATGGCACCTGGCACTGTGCGACGAAGCGGGCATGATTTCGCTTGAATCCCTTGTGCCCCTTTTGAGTCGCAGTGAGAAAGCGATGATTGTTGGCGATCCTCTGCAAATTGAACCCATTAGAAACCTGTCAGAAAACATGCAAACACAGTTGCGTGAGCGTCATTTCGCCAGCAACAATACGTTGTATGAGCGTGTTTCACCTGCAAGCGTCACGGGCTGGCACCGTGCTGCTGGTACGCTTTCCGGCAAGGTAGACGATACGGGTAATGGCATCATTCTCGATGAGCATCGCCGGTGCCAGCAACCTATTGCCGACCTTTTCATCCGACTGGCGAACTACCATGGCGTCAGCGTGGAAACTGCCCCCCCTTCCAGCCGTATTGCCAGCGCGTTTGAGAAATCAGGCGGGCATCATTTGATGTTCTACAGCGTAGAAGGCCAGAAAGGCGATATGGTTAACACTAATCTGGATGAAGTTGATGCTATCGAGCTATTGCTGGATAAGCTGGAAGAAGCTGGTTACGATCTGACTGCCGATGTTGGTATCGTCACTCCCTATAGCAATCAGAAGTCATTGTTGATTAAACGTCTTGCGCAACGAATGAATCACTGGCAGAAAAACTGCATTGGTACAGTGCATCAGTTTCAGGGCGTAGGCTTTGAGGTCATCATTTATAGTCCGGTTATTTTTCATCCTCTTGATAATCCGAATTTTCAAAACGACGCACCAAACATGCTGAATGTCGTGGTTTCACGCGCAAAGCAGCAATTTATCGTCGTAGGTAACCATCATCGATTGCGGCAAGCAGGTGGATACCTGAAAGTCCTTGCAGATAGCGTTGCCGAAAGCTTCCTGCTTGAACAGGGTAGCCAGCATCCGAATTTTGCCAGTCTAAGCCAGACTCCCCGTCTACAGCGTTATTATCGCGACTGCGAACATATTGCCGCATTTAGCGCTCTGGCCAGCCAGTGTGAACAGGAGCTGGTTATCATCGCTCCGTGGATCCGTCGAGGAGGTAAGAATTATCAGAGGCCGGAGCTGGCGCAGTTGGTAGCCACGCAGCGGCGTGGTGTCAGGGTTAAAGTTTATTACGGCTACTATCACCAGTGCATGGATCGTGCGGAAGATAATGATGAGACTCTGGTTGCCGAGTACCGCGAACAACTAGGAAAAGAGAATATTATCCGGTTGACGGAAGGGACACATGAAAAGGTAATGATGATCGATGGCCGCTACATTGTTCTCGGGAGTTGGAACTGGCTATCTCATGGTTATCACCATAGCTGCGAGCGCAGTAAACAGTTCACTAATGCGATTCGTCATGAGATCAGTGCAGAGCTGGATGATGCATCGCTGGTGAGGGAGCTTAGGGAGAGGTTGCGGCTGGAATAACAGACTCATTGAATGCTCCCAGTCTGATGAGACAAATTTGAAAAGCCTGCTTTTGAAGCAGGCTTTTTTATTTTTCTCCTCCACATCAAAAGAATTACGAAGTCATGATGAGGTCCCCCGTTCATGGCCTCATAACGATACGACCAAGCGGTTTCGCTGTCTCAGCGTATTCATGGGCCGCGGCGGCGTTAGCCAGGGGGAAGACACGGTCAATGACAACCCTGATGTGCCCTGCAGCCACAGCCTGCAACATGTCGTCCACGCTTGTCCGAACGCCAGGCCTTTCAAAAAGAGGCCCCATAAATACCCCCATGAGCGTCTGGTTAGACTGCATTGGCGGCCACAGGTCGACGGTCAGGCTACCGCCGCCCGCATTACCGACGAAGACGAGACGTCCTTCCGGAGCGAGTGCAGAAAGCGAAGCTGGCAACGTCGTCCCTACCGGATCGATGGCGAGGTTAACACCGGTGCCATGGGTGAACTGTCGGACACTGTCCACAACGTTATTCTTTGCACGATCCACAACGTGATCGGCGCCAAGTTCCAGCAGCCGGTTTATTCGCTGCGTTCCGCTTGCCACGGCGATGACCGTCGCGCCTGCTTGTGAGGCAAGCTGAACGGCCGCGAGCCCCACGCCCCCCGCCGCTGCCTGAATCAGGACGGTTTCTCCATGCCGGAGCATCCCTCGTGTGAAAAGGCAATGATGCGCGGTTCCAAAAGAGATCGGTACCACCGCCGCGTCTGCTGCATCCACCCCATCCGGTATAAGCTAGGTACGTTCCGCCGGCACAGCCCAACGTTCCGCATGCGATCCCTGCATGCTAAAAGCAGCCACTCTGTCTCCAACCTTACGGCTACGGACTTTCGATCCGACAGCAACCACTGTGCCCGCGGCCGCGTAGCCGACGACCCATGAAGGGCCAGGCGGCGGAGTTGAGCGGCGGTTGATCAAATCTCCCCCTTCAATCGAGATAGCCTCGACAGAAATCAGGACGTCGTCAGGCCCTGCGACCGGATCCGGGACATCGATATATCGCAGGACGCCGGGAGCGCCTTCCACATCATAAACCGCTGCTTTCATCGATTTACCTCTGTCTTATCATGACTCGTGGGCAGCCGGGCAATCACCTTAATCTCAAACTGGAATCCGTACAGCCACGTCACGCCGATCCCCGTCAACGTAGGGTAAGGCGCTTCCCCCCAATATTCTGGCAGGATACTCCAGATAGCGTCGAGGTTTGACTCGGGATCGACGACAAAGAGGGTCACGTCAACCACGTCACTGAACGTGCAGCCCGCAGCCGTCAGAACAGCATTAAGGTTATCGAATGCCAGCCGGACCTGCGCGTTGAGATCCTCTTCAGGCGAACCATCCTCCCGGCTACCCACCTGCCCCGAAACAAACAGGAAGCCGTTAGATTTAATGGCGGGTGAATACCGATTGCGCTCATAGAGCGCCTGGCGTCCGAAGGGAAAAACGGCTTCGCGTGTTGTCATGTTTGTACCTTTGCAATAGGGCGAAATCTGCCCGGTGAATATAAAGGCACTTTACAGGTGCCACATCGGACGGATAAACAAGCGACTTTGTCCATCATTGTTTGTAATATCCAAACAATTGGTGAAAAGAGAGGACAAGGGATGGATCGTTTCGATGCGATGCGCGCCTTTGCTCGCGTGGTGGAGGCAGGCAGTTTCACAAAGGCTGCCCAGACGCTTCATATGAGCAAAACCACGGTGACGCAGCTTATTCAGCAGCTGGAAGCACGCCTGCGCGTCAGGCTGCTCCATCGCACTACCCGCAGGCTCGGTGTGACTCCTGATGGCGCGGTCTACTACGAGCGCGTAATCCGTCTGCTGGCGGACATGGAGGATGCTGAAAACAGCCTCTCCAGTGCGACGATGACCCCCAGGGGACGCCTGCGGATAGATGTGCCCACTCCTCTTGCCCGCTTTGTTCTGGTGCCCGCGCTACCGGCTTTTCATGCACGCTACCCTGATATCCAGTTCGACATGGGCGTGAGCGACCGGGTGGTGGATCTGATCGGCGACAATGTGGATTGCGTCCTGCGCGGTGGCGAAATCAACGACCAGTCCCTGATCGCACGCCATGTCGGCGATTTGCAAATCGGTGTTTACGTCGCACCGAGCTATGTGGAACGCCTCGGCACCCCTGCGCATCCGCGAGAGCTGGAAAACACCGACCATCGCATAGTGGGATTCTTGTCCTCACGCACCGGTAAGATTGATCCTCTGGTACTGCACGGTGAGAATGAACATATTGAAATCACGGGCAACTATGTACTTGCCGTGGATGATGGCAATGCTTACCTCGAAGCTGGATTAGCCGGGTTAGGCGTGATTGCGCTACCCGTCTATATGGCGGAAGCACATCAGGCCTGTGGCTCCTTGATTCCGCTATTTGAACCATGGCGGATTAAGCCAATGCCCCTGTACCTGGCATTTCCGCCTAACCGCCATGTCAACGCCAGACTGCGCGTTTTTATTGATTGGATCGTTGAATTGATGCAGAAGCATGTCCCTAATTCCAATAATAAGTCACTCCCTCCCAGCCCCTGATTCGCTCATTAGGGTTGGTTACTTTCCACAGCACTCACCGCTCGCCGCCAGGCCGCCACTTCCTCCTCCAGCCATGCCTTAAAGAGTGTCACCTCCGGCTTCGCCTCCGTTGACTGCGCCGTTACCAACCAGTAAGGCCAGGGATAAGGTGCGGTGATGGAGGTTAGCTGGACCAGTTCACCTCGGGTGATGGCATCCTGAACCAGAGAGCGGCGCTCCAGCGCGATACCTTTCCCGAGTCGAACGGCTTCGATAATGATATTGGAGTCGTTAATGCATAAACCGTCAGGCACGATCTCTTTCTCAAGACCCGCATTCATGCACCACGTTTTCCACGACTCCATAGAGAAAATAATATGACTCTTTGCAATCTCCGCTGGCGTAGCGGGCAGCACGCCCCCGTTAAAGCCCGGTGCGGCCACCACAATAAGCTCATCGGAAAAAAGGTAATGGCTTTCACTCCCTTCCCAGTTCCCCTGCCCCATCCGTATCGCGATGTCTATCCCTTCCTGCAGCAGGCTGGTGACCGTCAGGCTGGCCTTGATCCGCAGGGTAATAAGCGGATATTTCGCCCGAAAACGAGCCAGACGCGGTAATAACCAGTGGCATCCAAATGACGGCACCATCGCCAGCGTCAGCTCCTGCTTTCTCGGCTTCACCTGTACGAGCCGGGTGGCATCCGCAATATGGTTCAACGCCTCGCGTACCTGTAAGGCATAGAGCCGCCCTTCTTCGTTGATCTGCACTCCTCGCCCCTGACGGATAAACAGCTTTACGCCCACCATCTCCTCCAGCGTTTTGATCTGCTGACTGATAGCGGAATGGGTAACGTGGAGTTCTTTCGCCGCCAGCGTCACGCTGCCGAGACGGGCGACGGCTTCAAAGCTTCGCAAACTGGCAATGGGTGGAAAATCCGACATGAAAGCACTTCCTTATCTGCGCTGGATATACAGCGGCAACCTGACCATATGTCAGTAATACTAACCTTTACGGTAAGATACTGAAGATATTCGCCATGCAAATTGTATTGTAATGTCTGGTCATCCTCTTCAATGACGCGTTATTTCACAGAGACAGGAAAACGGGAACGATGATTAAGCTTGTTGGCATGATGGATTCACCTTATGTACGGCGCGTGGCGATCTCCCTTGAGCTTTATGGCGTTGAGTTTGAAAGCCAGCCGCTGTCAGTCTTTAGCACCTTCGACGCGTTCTCCCGGATCAACCCCGCGGTAAAAGCCCCGACGCTGGTTCTGGATAACGGAATACGGCTGATGGACTCCTCGCTGATACTGAACTATTTTGAGGCTCAGGCTGCCCCCGAGCGGAAACTCCTGCCCGTCGCGCCGGATGCGCTGGCAAAGGATCTTCAGGCGCTGGGCTTTATCCTCGCCGCCGCTGAAAAAGCGGTGCAAAATGTGTATGAGCACAACCAGCGTCCGGCGGAAAAACAGCACGCCTTATGGGTCGAGCGCATTACAATTCAGCTGCTGGCGGCCTGCAGGGAATGGAATGCCTTACTGGAGACGCGTCCGGCGACTGCAACTCCCGATCAGGTTGCCGTCACGAGCACTGTGGTCTGGACGTTTATTCAGTCGATGATCCCGCACGTCGTTAACGCAGCGGATTTTAGAGAGATTCAGGCGTTTGCCGAATCATTCGAATCACAGGCGGTCTTCAGAAAATACCCTTTCAGCTAAGTGATGAGCCCGGTAAGCACTCGCCACCGGGCAAACCAACACTTAAATCTGATAATCAATCGCTACTTCTTCCGGCTCCATCACCTGGCGTTTAATCTCATCCACCGACAGCCCGGCATTGCACAGCTCGATAAAGCGCCACACATAGTTGCGCTGCAGCTGCCCGCGCTTCAGGCCAAGCCATACGGTATTGGCATCAAACAAATGACGCGTATCAAGACGCACCAGGTTCCCGTCCTCGCGTTCTCCGCTGGACTGTTCCGCCACCAGGCCAATGCCCAGACCCAGCTCGACGTAGGTTTTAATCACATCAGAATCCTGCGCGCTCAGCACCACGTCCGGCGTTAGCCCTTTGCGGTTGAAGGCCTCGTCTATGCGCGAACGTCCGGTTATGCCCTGGCGGTATGTGATCAACGGCCATTTGGCAACGTCTTCCAGCGTCAGGGGAGAGACCTGATTCAGCGGATGATCGACCGGAAGTAATAAGCTGTGGTACCAGCGGAACCAGGGGAAAGCCACCAGCAGCGGGTCGTTGCTCAGGCGTTCGCTGGCAATGCCGATATCCGCCCCACCGTTTTGCAGCAGCACTTCAATTTCCTGCGGCGTGCCCTGGATGAGCTCCAGACGGACGTCAGGGAAAAGTTCGCGGAACGCTTTAATCACCGGCGGCAGGCTGTAGCGCGCCTGGGTGTGGGTGGTGGCAATGGTGAGCACGCCCGAGGCGTCATTGGTGAAGAGATCCGCCAGACGACGCACGTTGCTGGCCTCGTTGAGGATCCGCTCTGCAATGGTGAGCAAAGCCTTACCCGGCTCCGTCATGCCGAGCAGCCGCTTGCCGCGACGGATAAAGATCTCTATGCCCAGTTCCTCTTCCAGCTCGCGGATATGGCGGCTGACGCCGGACTGAGAGGTATAAAGCATATTGGCGACCTCGGTCAGGTTGTAGTCCCGCCTGGCCGCCTCACGGATAATTTTAAGTTGCTGGAAATTCACGATTCACTCCGGCGCATCTGACATAGCTCTATTGTTAGAGTCAGCCGAGCTGCAGAACAAATAATAAAAACCAGCATCTTATTCTTTTATGGAATATCAGCTCACGAGCTGGAGTTCACGGTTCTCAAGCGATGGCTTGCTGACCAGCGACATCAAAATCTCTTTTACCGCCTGCGCCTGTGGCGACAGCGAACCGCGTGCAGACATGTTCAGCGACAGCGGCAGGCTCATCGAAGGCGTGGTGATCCGCGCCATCCAGCCGTTTGCCGCACTGCACAGCGAGCGGGCTGCGGATTCCGGCAGAACGGTCACCCCCATGCCGCTGGCAATGGCTGCGGTCAGCGTGGAGATCGAGTCGATTTCGCCGATGATTTTGGCCGTCAGACGGCGCAGGGAGAACGCTTCATCCACGCGTACGCGCACGGCGCTGTAGTCGCGCGGCAGATAGAGGTTCATCTCTGCCACGGCGGCAAGGTCGACGCTCTGGCCCGGGCAGTCGCGGGTGCCCACGAGGTAGAGATCTTCTTTCAGCAGCGGCTGGCTGGTGATGCCGGCGACCGGGGAGCGATCGTAAAGGACCGCCATATCCAGCTGGCCGCTGAGCAGTTTGTCATTCAGTACGGAACCGCTGTTTTCATGCAGGTATACCAGCACTTCAGGCAGCTCAGCGCGAACGGCCTGCAGTAGCGGCATGGTAATAGAGGACGCGGCCGTTCCCGGCGCCAGACCGATAGAAACGTGCCCGCTCAGGGTCTGGCCCACGTTATTCACCGCCAGCTGTGCCTGTTCACACTGGCGAAGAATGGTGCGCGCATGGGTATACAGGATCTTACCGGCTTCCGTTGGCGTGACGCCGCGTTTGGTGCGGATCAACAATTGCTGATCCATCTCGCCTTCCAGAGTAGCCACCTGCTGGCTCAGCGCAGGCTGCGCGATATGCAGCACTTCTGCCGCTTGAGTCAGGCTGCCGATATCGACGATTTTTACGAAGTATTTCAGTCGTCTTAAGTTCATTTTGCCCCCTGTTCGAAATGCTGTGCCGGAACCGGCTGTCGTTGTTGAACAGGTTTTGCAATATGAATGCCACTTTTACCAGGCGGTCTGAATTGTTCGCTAAGCGTCTGAAA
Source organism: Enterobacter sp. PL_is379 (assembly GCF_055817355.1). Taxonomy (NCBI): domain Bacteria; kingdom Pseudomonadati; phylum Pseudomonadota; class Gammaproteobacteria; order Enterobacterales; family Enterobacteriaceae; genus Enterobacter; species Enterobacter sp. PL_is379. The sequence goes on along the minus strand of NZ_JBVPGT010000027.1, from coordinate 320 downwards.
ATAAGGAATCCTAATTACAGAGGGGGATTTAATTACCGAAACAGCAGTTTATGATCTGCCCCATTAGGGGTATACCCGCACCATGACGGTGCATTCCGCTGCCAAAAACATCACTTTGCCGATTTTGTCAGCAAACGATCGAAAGGCGGCGATCCACCCTTTGACAAGGTGAACGCAGGTCGATAATATGCGCCCCGTTCACACGATTCCTCTGTAGTTCAGTCGGTAGAACGGCGGACTGTTAATCCGTATGTCACTGGTTCGAGTCCAGTCAGAGGAGCCAAATTTGAAAAGCCTGCTTTTAAAGCAGGCTTTTTGCT